>JBAWZB010000026.1:0-1511 GCA_037143275.1 Chitinophagia bacterium | reverse complement strand
CGACGCCAAGATGAGGTTGCTGCTGGGGCAGTGCGCCACGCCGATGCCGGCCGCACCGAGCCGCCGCACCTCATCGGGGTTGGGCATCACACAGTGCGCCACCCAGGTGCGGTCGCTGCACCAGCCGGTTCGTTCGAGGTAGTCCATCGGCCGGCACCCGAACGTGGCGATGGAGAAATCGTCGTCCTCAGCGTTCTCGGCGAAGTGCGTGTGCAGGCGCACATCGAGCCGCTCGGCCAACTCGGCCGAGCGCACCATCAACTCCTCGGTCACACTGAACGGGCTGCACGGCGCCAGCGCGATGCGCACCATGGCACCGTGCGAGCGATCGTGGTGGCGGGCCACGGCAGCCTCGCTGGCGGCAAGGATCTCGTCGTCGTCTTGCACCACATCGTCGGGGGGCAGGCCGCCGTCTTTCTGCGACAGACTCATCGACCCGCGGGTGGGATGGAAGCGCATACCCAGGTCGCGAGCCGCCGCGATTTCGGCGCTCAACAGATCGCCCCCATGGCGAGGATGCAGATACAGGTGATCGGTGGAGGTGGTGCACCCGCTGAGCGCCAACTCGGCGAGACCCACGAACGCCGATGCGTACACCGCCTCTTCATCGATGGCCGCCCACAGCGGGTACAGGCTCTGCAGCCAGCCGAACAGCGGCTTGTCGGTCATCGGCGGATAGGCGCGGGTGAGGTTCTGGTAGATGTGGTGGTGCGTGTTCACTAGGCCCGGCGTGACCAGGCAGTCGGTGGCGTCGATGACCTGTGTGGCTGCCGGCTCAGGGTCCGCGGATGCACCCACCGCCTCGACGAAACCACCGGTGATGGCCACCCAACCACCTGCCAGCTCACGGCGATCGGCATCCATGGTGGCCAGCAGGCGAGCATTGCGGATGAGCAGATCGGCCATGGTGGGCTCCGTTCAGGCGAGTGAGTCGATGATGAGGGCGATGTCGGCAACAGTGGTGCGCGGGTTCACGATGCAGTACCGCAAGATGGTGCTTCCCTGCCAACTACTGGGCACCACGAACGCAACCTGCTCGTCGAGCATGCGATCGCTCCACGCCTGATACTGCTCGGGTGTCCAGCCCACCCGGCGGAACATCACCACGCTCAGTTCGGGCTCCATGATCAGCTCGAGGTGCGGCGCGGCAGCCACCAGCGCAGCACTTTCGCGCGCCACGTCGAGCGTGCGTTCCACCGCATCGCGATACGCGTCGGTGCCGTATGTGGCCAGGCTGAACCAGAATGGCAAGCCACGGGCGCGGCGCGACAGGTGATGCGCGAAGTCGCTGGGGTTCCACTCGTCTGCGTCGTCGCTGTGCAGCACGTCGAGGTATTCGGCGTGCTGCGTGTGCGCGCGGCGCGCTTCGAGCGGTTCGCGATATACAAGCGCGCAGCAGTCGAACGGGGCGAACAACCACTTGTGCGGGTCGACGATGAAGCTGTCGGCCTGCTCGATGCCGCGGTAACGCGGCCGCACGCTCGGCGCCGCCAACCCCGCGCCACCGTATG
>JBAWZB010000025.1:0-1538 GCA_037143275.1 Chitinophagia bacterium | reverse complement strand
GTGTCTCGTCCTGAAAAAAGTTTACACTTATTGTTTAATAATCCTGTTACAAGTTTACACATTTTTTTAAATCCTAGATACCGTTTACATTTGTTTTATCGGATAAAGCGGAAGCGAGCTCTGCTGAGGAGCAACTCGCCAGGAATAATCCGGTCAGATGAGCATATAAATCCGTTATTAGGTTTACACTTGATAATGGATTTGCTTTATATATGCACTTCTGGCATGCCTAATAAAACCTATTCCATAGCTACCTCCTTCCTTTTTTGTTTATTGATTTGATAATAATTTTTCCATCTTTTGTTGAGTTCTCCGGTTCTTTGGTGTGCTTCAATGGGTTTAAGATTATCAATGCTCCCATGCGGTCTTAAATGATTGTAAGTGCTACAAGCTAAAGCTATTGCTTGCTGTGCTATTTTAAAATCGACAAATACCTCTTCTAAAAGTTCAGATTTTAAAATACCGTTTACTCTTTCTGCAAGCGGGTTTTCCAAGGGGTCTCCATTTTCTGTCATTGAAATTTTAATGGTATTATTTTGTAATAACTTTACATATTCATCGCAGCAGTATTGCACTCCTCTATCACTGTGATGAATTAGATTTTTACAATTGGGATTACCTGTCAAAGCCATTTTCAAGGCCTTTAAGGGACCTTTTGCAGATAAATCTTCACTCAAATAAAAGCCAACAATTTTATGGCTATATGCATCGGTTATAAGTTATAAATAAGCAAAGTCATCCGATAAATGAATATAGGTTATATCACTTACCCAAAGCTGATTAGGTGCAATTGGTATAAAGCCTTTAATGATGTTTGGGTGTTTTTTAAAACGATGTTTGGAAAGTGTGGTTATACATCCTCTGCGCTTTCGTTTTGTAATCAACATGCCTCGTTCTGCCAATAGATTAAACATTGCATCTCTTCCTATTTGAAAATTATGAGATTCTAAAAATCCTTGCATTTCATGCAATAGTTTTCGGGTGCCTAATCGCTTCTGATACTTTCGATAACGCAACACTTCATTAATGACAATATCTGCTTCGTATGCTTTTTGCTGAATAAATTTTATGCCTTGATAGTAGCTTTGCCTACTATAACCAAGCAGCAAACAAAGGTCGTTTATGCAACGAGGCTTCCTTTGCCCAACTGTTTCTACCGCTTGGTGCCAGACTTTTTTCTGATGTCAATTTTAAGTTGATCTTCGGCAATATCAATCATTGTGTTGAGCAGCTCGTTGTAAAGTTTTGCTTTACGCAATTCTTCCTGCAAAGTTTTTACATCAGTTGGTAAGGGCTCTGCTGAAATTGGTTGGATTAGTGTTTTTGGTTTTGATTTTGGCACTGATTTACCTTGAAATTTTCTTACCCACGAATGTATCAATCTAAAATCAATATTATACTGGGCTCCTAATTGGCGATAACTTTTTTTACCCAGTAAATATTCGGTTATAATTGCCTCCTTTTCTTGAGCGGTTTTTCCTGTTTTTTTCATTTTGTTTACACTTTAAATGTGTAAACCTATTTTAGGATGAGACAAA
>JBAWZB010000024.1:0-1678 GCA_037143275.1 Chitinophagia bacterium | reverse complement strand
TAACTCACCATGTTCATTGCGACCCCAACACACGACCGAGCCGCCGTGGACCAGAGCGCACGACTCTTCGGGGCCTGATGCGACCTGAATCAACTCGTCAGGAAACGCCCAGGGTCCGGCACCCACTGCGTTCACCGCAGCGACTCGCACCTTGTACGCCGGATCAGCCACAAGACCTGTCACTGTCACCGACGTCGCACTCGAAACCCCATCATCAAACCGAATCCACGATCCCCCGGATGCCGAATACTCAACCAAATAGTCAGTGATCGCTGAACCACCATCGGTACCCGCGCTCCACGAAACCGTCACTGAATCATTCGTATTCGACTCGTACCGAAGACCAGACACCGCACCGGGTGCCGAGGCAATTTTGATCCCATTTGTCTGAAGATATGGGATCAAGATCTTCAAACCATCAACACCAGCAACCCATCCCCAACATTCAACATTGACGAGGTCGACGATGGCGCACGAGTTGAGATCCCCCGTGCTGATATCGCTGACAGTCAGCAAGGACTCTGAATCCGGATCAATCAGCGAAACAGAAAGAGGGGTCGAAGAGTGGTGGAGTCCGAGTGCACCAATTTGGCCTTGTCCGTTGTAACCCCAGCACTGGACTCCGCTGCTGAGAATACGAGTACACGCGTGTGAGCTTCCGAGATCAACCTCCGCAACTCCGCTGGCACCCAAAACAGCGACGGGAATATCTGAATCAACCTCACTCCCATTGCCGAGTCTCCCTTCGTAATTGGACCCCCAGCACTTCGACGATCCACCCTGCACAACGACGCAAATCGAAGACTGCCCGATTTCGACAGACAGCACGTTTGAAAGACCTGGAACCTGAACCGGAGCGGGAGTGTCATAAGCGAGTGCTGGACTCAACCGCCCTCCAGAGCCCCAGCACACGACATCACCGCCATCAAGCACTGCACAAGAGTTGTACACACCCGACGAGACGGAACGAGCCGATGTCACACCAGCAACCTCAACCGGGTAGGCCGACGACGATCCCAGATCGTTTCCAAGCGCGTAACTCACGTTGTTTCCCCAGCAGCGAACCTTCCCACTTCCCAATACGGCGCAAGTATGTGAACTACCTCCCGTTACCCACTGTCGCTGAACTGATGAACTGATCTGCACCGCAGTCGCTATTCCGCTGACATCAACGGGAAGCGAACTAGATCCGAAAGATCCATTTCCCAATTGCCCCTGTAGCCCGTACCCCCAGCACTTCACTCCGCCGGAATCGAGCAAAGCACAAGTGCTATCCGCCCCAGCCGAAATCTGAATCGCATTCGGAATACCAATTACGTCGACAGGCAGGTTTGAACTCACTAAGGTCCCATTGCCAAGTTGACTCGATGAATAGTCACCCCAGCAACGGATGTTTCCGTTCTCCAATTACGCGCAAGTGTGTCCACCCCCACTACTCACTTGGGAAATGTTCTCACGATTTGGATATTCAACTCTTCGACCGATGCCGACATCATTTACAGCGGAGATTCGGAATCGGTAAGAGGAACTTCGGTCTAATCCGCTAAGCACAATCGAGGTTTCAGCCGAAGCGGTATGCGTGAATGTCGTCCAGTCGAGATCATTCACCGAGTACTCCACCCCGTAATCAGTGATCGCCGCTCCGACATCGGTACCCGCGCTCCACGAACCGCCGACC
>JBAWZB010000023.1:0-1792 GCA_037143275.1 Chitinophagia bacterium | reverse complement strand
CCCCCTCCATCACCATTTCTCGGCTGGCCGCTTCCTGAGTGGAAAGGCGCTTCAAACGGTTCGACAGTGGCAGCATCACGCCGTTGGCCAGGTACACACCCAAAAATGTGGCGCAGAACGCGCCAGAAATGCCCTCGCCCAGTTTGGCCGGGTTGTCGAGTTCGGCCATCGTGGCGATGAGGCCGATCACGGCACCGATGATGCCGAACGTCGGGGCGAAGATGCCGAGGGTCATACACCAGTCGGCGGCCACCTTGTGGCGTGCCTTCATGGCCTTGATGTCGGTCTTCATCACCTGGGCAACGGCCTCGGGGTCGCTACCGTCGATGGCCAGTTGCAGGCCGCGCTTCATGAAGACGTCTTCGAGCGTGCCCACCTCCGACTCCAGCGCCAGCAGACCTTCATGGCGAGCCTTGCGAGCGAACTCCACCAGCTTGCTGATGGTGGCGGTGGGTGTTCCACCGGTTTTGGGGAACATTGCAATCATGATCGCCTTGAAGACGCCAGTGGTTGCCGGCAGCTCGAACGACGCCATGGTGGCGCCGAGCGCGCCGAGGAACACGATCAGCAACGCCGTGACATTCGATACGAGGAAGACCGGGCTCACGCCGTGGGTGACGGCACCCACGAACACACCGACCATCGCAACGATCAGCCCTACGAGTGTTGCCGGCATGGCTTACAGCTCCTCGATGGTGGGGATGCCCGGTGACGCAGCAGCCGCCTGCACATCGGCCAACGTTGCGACCTCGCTCGAGACGTTCTGCTCGGTCACCATCCGGGCAGCCATGGCGATGACGCTGGCTCGCAGCCGGGTGACCTGCTCGAGAATTTCCTCGGGCGACTCGATGACGATGTATTCCGTGCCGTTGAGCAGGTGCACGACCGTTTCGTGATGACGATCGAGTCGCTCGATGTGGTCGGGGTTGATGTACAACGGGTCGGTTTGGCGGAGCCGCGTCAGGCGGATCATGGGGGTACTCCTCGATCGCATGCGGACCGGTAGTGACGGTCGCTTGTCACCGATAGTGCCGAGTCGAACACTTCGCGCAACCATGTGATCCCCTGTGGCATCCCTCACCCCCATCGCTCGGGCCATCACCCCACCATCGCCCGGTCGATCACCCGAGCTTCTGTGGTGCTGGCTGCGCACCATCTCCAGGCAGTAGGAATGTGAGGCGTTATCGGGCGGGGCTACCTGCGGTTTCGACGCGACTCCGGACTGTCAATGTCGTGGAGCCGGCTGAAGACCTGTCGCAACAACTCTGGACAATGCGCGAGTTACTCGAGCAGATGGTCTACAAGCTCGAAATGCAGGGCTTGCTTCTGGCTGCCGGGCGTACCCGCTGGATGCCAACGCTCAACGGCGAGATCGAGACGTTGATGGAGGCAGTGAACGCCGTCGATGCTGCTCGTGGCCAGGCGTCTGCTCGGTTGGCACGGAAGTACGGCTTGCCCCCCACCGTGAGCCTCACCGACCTGCTCCAGTACGTCGAGCACCCGTGGGGCCAGTTGTTGGCGCAACACCGGTTGCAACTCCGTTCGCTGCAGAGCGAGATCGAAGACGTGTCGAGCGCCAACCAGGAACTCGCACGCCGTGGCCTGATGCGCTCGCGTGAAATCATCGCCAGCCTCGGCGACCACAGTGTCGACGTCTACAACCCGCGTGGGTACACCGCGCCGCTCACCGTTTCGGCGTTGCGCCTGGATCGGACGGTCTGATCGTGACCAGCATTTCGTCGTTCAATACGCCTCTCAGCGCACTGCGCGCCCAACAGCGCGTCCTCGACGT
>JBAWZB010000022.1:0-1832 GCA_037143275.1 Chitinophagia bacterium | reverse complement strand
TTTGTCAATATGGTTGTTTTTGTAAATGTGAATAGAATGATGGTTATTTTGTAAAAATGATTTATAAAATCTTTTATTTATTTATTATATAAAATAAAATGCGAATCAATTCGGTTTTAACAAATTTAAATAGAACAGTAAGTGGTATTCAGAATACTACTATACCATCTACAGGTTTTAGAGGATTTCAAGGAGATGATAATATTGGTATTCAAGGTGAAATTGGTTTTCAAGGAAGTATATCAATAATAAACCCATTAATAAATGAGAGGGGATTTCAAGGAGATACAGGTAGTATAAGTGTAATAGATGGATTTCAAGGAGATTTAGGATATGGATTTCAAGGATTTACAGGATATAAAGGAGTTACAGGATATAAAGGAAGACAAGGATATAAAGGACCCCAAGGATTACAAGGAATTACAGGAAAAAATATAGATTTGGGTGGTGATACTATATTAGATGCAAGTATAACCATAATAGCACAAGATGTAAATATTGGTTCGACAATAATACCAATTGAAAGATTTTGTTTAAATAATATAATAGGAAGTACATATTATAGTGGTATAACATATTATGGAGGTATAACATATAATACATGGAGACCTGCTGTATTTGTTTATAACAATGTAATGCCAAACGCGCCAATTACTTATAATATTGGAAGTCAAGGGGCGAGATGGCGTGATGCTTATTTATCAGGAAATACTATTAATTTAGGAAATGCATTTATATCAAAATCATCATCATCAATAAGTTATTTGACAACAGGGGAGACAGGAACAACAACATATTTAGCGAATACGGATAGTGCAACCGGTAAAATAGATATATCGTTATTACCAATATCGTCATATACATATGGTTTTTCAAAAGAATATACAAATGGAGAAACGGCAGATTGGGTAAATCAAATTTATAGTATAATTAATGAACATAATATATATTATGATGGAATACAATCACCATCTTTACCTATAGGAACGACTTATTTAACTTATTCGTCTTATTCAAATTTTAGTGGTGCTTATTATATGATACAATTATCATATGGTGCGACGGCATCTTTAAATATACCGACACTATATTTTGATTTGGTTGGAGAACAATTTAAATTTGAGTATGGACAAACATATACAGATAATTATCAAGATTTTGTTTCAGGAGATGTCATATTATTTGAAATAACAAAGAATGCCGGAAATACATATGTGATATGTGAATTATCAAAAATTGATTTTAATACACCGTTTGGAGTATTAACAACATCCAAATTAGCAGATTCTCAATAACAACTACACAATTAGGTGAATCATCAATTGGAACAACTCAAATGAATGATGATATTATTACAAATATAAAATTAGCAAATAGTAGTGTTGATTCAAGTAATTTAGTAGATTCATCAATAATATATGGAAAAATTGGTTATAAATCTGTGTTAAAAGACAAATTTGTAGATAATAGTGTTGGATCGACATCATTAGCAAATGATAGTGTATCAACTTTAAAAATTATAGATGGAGCAGTAACATATTTAAAATTATCTACGAATTCTGTAAATACAGATAATTTCATTAGTAATAGTATAACACAACCCAAATTATTGATTGCAGTCGATACAGTGAATTTAATAGATTCAAGTATAACATATAATACATTATCAACAGATTTAATAATATATATTGAATCACAAGGAGTACAAGGATATCAAGGAAAGCAAGGAAAAGATTATTTAGGTAAAATAGGTATACAAGGATTACAAGGGTTTCAAGGGAAAAATCCAGGAGTTCAAGGGACAACTGGATATATTGGTTCCCAAGGTTGGC
>JBAWZB010000021.1:0-2194 GCA_037143275.1 Chitinophagia bacterium | reverse complement strand
GGCTGCGTATCGATAGTTACCTGGCGCGTCCATGGCGTCGCAGAGAGCATGTTCCCGGCGGTATCCACCAACTGCGCTTTCAGGGTGTATTGCCCGTCCGCCAGTGCCTGTGTATCACCCAACCAGGTCCAACGCCAAGTGCCCGCGGATTGGACCGGTTTGATGTATTGACTAGCCCGTGAGGCCGTGGTTGCATCAAGCAGTTGTATTTGTATCCAATCCTCAGGATTGAAGGCGGCACTGCTTGTGTTCAGTGTGCCGCTCCAATTGAGGGTGTTGTCTCCCGTCAGAAAGTCTGCAGCGTCAAACCCCGTGTCCTGGCTGATTGTCTCTATATTCACGCCCACGTTCTGACTGGAACTTTGGTTGCTGGTATCCAGAATGAAGGGTTTGCCGTCCACTGTTGCGCTGGCGCCTGTGGCATTGCTGATGGTCACTTTGTAGTTCTGCATATCACCGACCAGCGCGTCGGTGATGGGGATCAGGAATTCGCCTTGCGCATTGGCCTTGCCTTCATATACATGGCCGCCAATGGTGATTTTGACGTTTGCATTGGGTTCGGTGGTTCCCGAAATACGTGGCTGCCTATTGCTGGTAATGCCATCGGTATCGCTTTGACCCGTGTCGTCGGCGCGGTAGAGCTCGGCCCGCGTTAGAGCTATCGACGCGGGACTGATTTCGGGTTTTGTTACAGCAGGGTCTTTTTTGTCGCCGCCAGCAAGTGCACCTAATAGCAATAAGGGCGCTGCCAACAAAGGGGCAAAGCCAGCAAGAGGCACAAAGCCACCGCCTGCGGCAGACTCTCTAGCTTCGTCGATGGGGATTTGGGCTGCGCCCAAGGCCATGCCAATCAGGGGGGCGCCATCCCCCATCTCCTCCAGGCTGCGTGACCAATCCCCTGACTCGGGAATGTAGGCGTGGTACACCCCTATAGTTGATTCGCCGACCAAAACATTTTGCGATGCACCGCTTGCGTTGTAGAAGTCCGTAATGATGAGATCGGCTTGTTCTTGGCCATCAAAGCTGACCAGCAAATCCCTGCCCTTACGGTTGACGCGGATGGTGTCAGGCGCCAGGCCGGTCACGCTGTCTATGAGTTGGACGCGGGAATCTGGCTGGGCATTGAGCGTAGTAGGACCCCATGCCAGCGACGGGCTAAGGTCGACGATCGTGGCGGCCCCTTTGCTCGGAAGTATCTTAACTTTGTATGACTTTTTCATGGTGAGAAGCGATGTGCAAAGTGTTTAAATTCGGGCGCCGTAAACAATGATTTCAACGCGCCGATTCGGTGCGTGGCACAGTTTGTTGGCAGGGGTCGGCCGGTTAGGGCAATGGATTTTGAGTAGGGAATCCGCACCTTGGCCTTCCATTTGAAAACCCTTGAGCGTCTTTACACCGCGCTCTTGGAGTTGGCGTGCCACCACTTGCGCTCTGGCTAATGACAGCGCGCGATTTGTTTTTGGCTTTCCAATGGAGTCGCTATGGCCCACGACCCGTATCCGTTCCACGTGTTGGAAGTCGCGAATGAGTTGTTGGGCCATAATTTCTATGGTGTTGTAGCCAGAAGCTTTTAACTCGGTTTTGCCAAATTCAAAAAGTGCATCACTTTGGAGCGCATAGGCACGGGAAGGCCCTGGCTTGTGCGCCACGGCTGGGCTTGGGACGGCCGCGGCCAAGCCCGGAGCTTCAGCAGGGGCTGGTACTTTTGCAGTTAAGCCGGGCGTAGTGGCTAGGGAAAGTACCGGGGCTGCCGTTTGAACCGGCGCACACAATTGGGCAGCAGGTGCGCGTGAAACTACATGGGTTTGAAGAGCGGTATGTGGGAGTTGTTTTTGCGCGGTATCCGGTGCGACTTCGACTAAGCGCATGTTGGCAGGGTTGTCTTCGTTAACACGCAAGTAAAGCGACTGACCTGCGGTAAGTGTCCAAAATTGACCGGGTGTTTCTTTGGTGAGATGCCTTTTCTTCGCATCGTCGTACCCTGTTTGAATGGCGATTGAACCCGGCGCAGCGCAAAATTCAGAATAGCCGCCACCGAGTAATGCGGTGTGAAAACGGCTTTCGAGATAGATATTGACGGGGTTCGGGTGCTCTGTGATTGCCTGGCGGTAAATGAAGATTCGGGTTTGCTGCTCGGGTGCAGTTTGTGCCATCTGAAACTTGTCCCCGAATTTCAAAATGGGTGCAGATGCTG
>JBAWZB010000020.1:0-2207 GCA_037143275.1 Chitinophagia bacterium | reverse complement strand
ACACCGTGGCAGTGCCCGGTGTGCCAGTGCTGCGTTGTAGCGATGGGCCGGCAGGGGTGCGCGGTACCGCGTTCACCGGCCCGCACTCGGCATCGTTCCCATGTGGCACGGCGCTGGGGGCCACCTTCGACCCCGAACTCATCGAAGAAGTGGGCCACGCCCTTGGTCGTGAGGCGCGCTCGAAGGGTGCGCACCTGCTGCTGGCACCCACGGTGAACCTGCATCGCACGCCAGTGGGTGGCCGCAACTTCGAGTGCATGAGTGAAGACCCCACGCTCACCGCCCATATCGGCACCGCCTATGTGCGTGGCGTACAGGCCGAGGGCGTGGCCTGCTGCATCAAGCACTATGTGGCCAACGACACCGAGTTCGAGCGGATGACCATTTCCAGCGAGGTCGATGAGCGCACGCTGCGCGAGTTGTACCTGGTGCCCTTCGAAGCTGCCGTGCGCCCGGTCGATGAAGGTGGCGCCAACGTGCGCTCCATCATGAGTAGTTACAACCGCATCAACGGCACCTATGCCGCCGACAACGTGCCGCTGCTGCGTGGTGTGCTGCGCGATGAGTGGGGTTTCGACGGCGTGGTGGTGAGCGACTGGTTCGGCTGCCACACCGCCGCTGAGTCGCTCGAAGCGGGTCTCGATCTCGAGATGCCCGGGCCCACGCGAGCTCGCGGTGAGAAGTTGCTGGCCGCGGTGCGCGCCGGTGAGGTGGCCGAGGCGCGGGTCGACGAATCGGTGCTGCGCCTGCTGCAACTGTTCGAGTGGTGTGGGCTCGATGCCGACTACAACGGTCGCAGCGCGCCCGAAACCACCGATGATTCACCGGCGACGCGCGAGGTCATCCGACGGGCCGCCACTGCCGCGGCGGTACTGCTCACCAACGACGGTGCCCTGCCCATCGCCCCCACGGCGAAGGTGGCCCTCATCGGGCCCAACGCCGAGCGAGGGCACATTCAGGGCGGCGGCTCGGCGCAGGTGCGCGCCAACCGGCCGGTCGGTGTGCTCGCCACCTTGCGCGAGCGTGGGGTCGACGTGACCTACGAGAAGGGATGCTCCATCGACAAGCGGTTGCCGTATCTGCGCGGCGACTTCACGGTGGTGTACCACGGCCCCAACGGTGAGACCGCCACGGCACCGTTCGACCGCACGCAGTTCATCTGGATGAGTTCGGCTGCGCCGGGCATCAGCCAGTCGGCCTTCGGTGCATCGATCACCGGCACGTTCGTTCCCCAGTTCACCGGCGACTGGACGTTCGGTCTCACCGCGGTGGGTGCTGCGGTGTTGAAAGTGAATGGCGACGTAGTGGTCGACCTGTCGACGCCGCGCACCGGCGGCGCGTTCTTCGGTATGGGCAGCCCCGAGGTGCGCGGTACGGCACCCCTCGAAGCCGGCGTGGCGGCCACGGTGGAAGTGGACTACCCGTTCCTCGAGTTCGCCAACTTGCGTGGCCTCATCGTCGGTGCCGAGGCACCGCGCGTCGACAATGGCATCGAACTCGCTGTTGCCGCCGCCGCTGTTGCCGATGTTGCCGTCGTGGTGGTGGGCACCAACGACGACTGGGAGACCGAGGGTGAAGATCGCCGCACCATGGCCCTGCCCGGGACACAAGACGAACTCGTGGCTCGCGTTGCCGCAGCGAACCCGAACACCATCGTCATCGTGAACGCCGGCTCCCCTGTCACCATGCCCTGGCTCCACCAGGTGGCGGCCGTGATGCAGATCTGGTTCCCGGGCGAAGAGGTGGGCAACGTGGTTGCCGATCTGCTGCAGGGTGTCGCCGAGCCAGGCGGACGGCTTCCGGTCACCCTGCCGAAGCGGATGGCCGACACCCCGGCCTACCTGTCGCATCCCGGTCAGAACGGAGTGGCGCGATACGACGAGGGATTGTTCATCGGCTACCGCTGGTACGACGCACGCGACATCGAGCCCGAGTTCCCCTTCGGCCACGGGCTCGGGTACACATCGTGGGACTTCGCTGCGGGCACCGTGTCGGGCGACATCGCCTCCGGCGTCACGGTCGAGGTACCGGTCCCCAACACCGGCGGCCGTGTGGGTTCCACCGTGGTGCAGGTGTACGTGGAGGCACCCTCCGATGCGCCGCGTCGGCCGTTGCGCGAGTTGCGCGGTTTCGCCAAGCCCACCGCCGAACCAGGCAGCAGTGCCACGGCCCAGGTGTGGTTGCCCGAACGTGCCTTTTCCGTGTGG
>JBAWZB010000019.1:0-2270 GCA_037143275.1 Chitinophagia bacterium | reverse complement strand
CTGCTGCAAGACATCGCCGACTACAACGAGCAGGATGTTCGCTCCACATTAGAGTTGCGAAATTGGCTGCTAAAACTGCGTCCAAAAGACATGCCTTGGGTGAGCTATGCCGAACCCGATAAGCCTGAAGATGCGCAGGACCGCTCTGAGAAAGCCAAAGCAATCCAGGAGTGTTTGGAGAATTACAGCAAGCAGCTGCTGTCCAATATCCCTGAAGATGCGAAGTTGTGGACCACTGCTCAGCAGCATCGAGTTTTGATATCTCACCTGCTTGATTTCCATCGACGCACTGCCAAGCCTGAATGGTGGGGGGTTTTTGATCGTCAGGCCATGAGCCTTGAGGAGCGGCTTGAGAACCCGGAATGCATAGCCGGTTTGACGGAACAAATCGGTAAAGCGGTTCGAGATGCAAATTCCATGCGTTACACCTTCCGCTATCCTGACCAAGAGCTCAAACTCAAAACGGGTGATGGCGCAATTCTTGCCGACTCGCTCAAACCCATCAATGGCCTTCAAATCAATGAAGAAGAGCAAACGGTCAGCTTCAAGATTACCGATACCTCGTTCGTTGAGGCCGGACAGACCGATATTTCGACTAGCAAGATCGTCAATACCGATGTGCTGGTCAATGGTTTGTACCGTTACGCAGATTCGGCGATTGCAGGCGACGGTAAGTACACCGCGATTGACGCTCTGCTACAGCGCTCAGCGCCCCAGGTCACCGCGCACACCTTGGGCACGCCCTTAGCGCCCGATCAGGCAACGGTCGACCAGATTGCAGGCGTTGTATCCGCTATGGATCACAGCTACCTTTTTATCCAAGGGCCACCCGGCGCAGGTAAGACCTATACGGGATCACACGTCATCCTGGCCCTGCTGAAAGCAGGCAAGCGTGTGGGCGTGACCTCCAACAGCCATAAAGCCATCATCAACCTGCTGCAAGCCGTTGAAAAAGAGGCCAAGGCTAGTAATTTCAGCTTTACCGGGGCCAAGAAATCCTCTTCCGATCCGTCCGACCAGATCCGAGGCGCGCTGATAAAAGACTTTACGGATACGACCAAATTTAATAACTCCCGCGCGCAGTTGATAGCCGGTACCGCCTGGGCCATGGCGCACGCTGCCCTGGACCAGGCGCTGGACTATCTGTTCGTGGACGAGGCCGGGCAAATGTCACTGGGACATCTTGTCCCAGCTGCAACCAGCGCCAGAAACATTGTGCTGCTGGGCGACCAGATGCAGCTGAGCCAGCCCACCAAAGGCGTGCACCCCGGTGAATCCGGGTTATCGGTGCTGGACTTTTTGCTCCAGGGCCAGGCCACGATCGCAGCGGATAAGGGGATTTTTCTGGGCACTACCTGGAGGATGCATCCCAAGGTCTGCCAATTCATCTCGGATGCGGTCTACGACGGCAGGCTACTTCCTCAGAGTAGAAACGTAAAGCGCGAGTTGGCGCTCACCCCGGACGCTCATCCCGCGCTGCGGACGGCCGGCATCCGATTTGTACCGGTGATCCATGCCGCTTGCACCCAACACAGCGCGGAGGAAGTGCGCGAGGTCAATGCTTTGTTCCAAAGTCTGCTGACCCAGTCCTACACCGATGAGCACGGAGTCGTGCACCCCATGACAGCAAAGAACATTTTGGTGGTCTCGCCCTACAACATGCAGGTGAACAAACTCGCCGCCGCACTTCCCGCTGATGCGCGTGTGGGAACGGTCGACAAGTTTCAAGGGCAGGAAGCTGAGGTTGTGATCATCTCGATGGCTACGTCTAGCGGTGATGATTTACCCAGGGATATCGAATTTCTGTTTAGCAAGAACAGGCTTAACGTAGCCGTTTCGCGCGCCAAGTCTTTAGCCATTTTGGTTGCCAACCCAGCGCTGATGGATGTCAATTGCAAGACGGCGGAGCAGATGGCACTGGTCAATACGCTTTGCTGGCTGGTATCAATTCATTAAGAGAGACGAGCTGTCTATTTTCTGCTCCACAAAGGTACGTAATATGCTCATCGAATCATATGTAGTCGAATTCAAAGAAGTGAAGAAATGCATCTCCAGTCTGCGGCCCGATGACTTTCTCATAGTCAGCGCAAATATCTTTGCATTGACTGAAAAAAAGAGTACAACAACCGATCTTCTATCGGATAGCACTCCAGAAAATCACCCCGAGGCCCTACTACTTGTAAACAAGGAGTATGCAAAAAATCTCCTCATGAATGAAGACTTTTTTACATTTTTAAAACAAAGCCACGATATCAAAAATCTTAACGGGG
>JBAWZB010000018.1:0-2277 GCA_037143275.1 Chitinophagia bacterium | reverse complement strand
GCTGCATCCATTTCTTGAACACCTTTTTTAGTGAAAACAGAACCTCTACCAGCATTGAACAATACATTATCTTCTAAAACAACCAATGCAGCTTTCACCGCATTTACTGCAGTACCACCTTGTTCTAAAACAGCATAACTAATATCCAAAGCTTGCTGCAAGCCTTCAGAATAAGCTTGTTCCAATTCGGGCGTCATGTCTTCTTTTAAGATAGTTCCTGCACCACCATGAATTGCGATTGTAAAATTGCTCATTGAAAAAATTTTAGACTACGAAAGTAAAAATTTTATGCCCGAAAAAATTCGAATATAAAAGCCATTTCATTAGAAAGGTTTGAATTGAATAGTCAAAAGGTTCGAAAGCATTCATTATACTTTATTCGACAAGAGTAATTTGCACTCAGTCAATAGTTTATGCTTGTTAATAGCGGCCGTTCCAACTTCTTCGCAAACCAAACCACCAGCAATATTGGCCATTTCAGCAGCCAATAACATATTTCCAGTGCTTGCATATACCAAGGAAGCCACGGCAATAACTGTATCACCAGCGCCGCTAACATCGGCAATATTTCGGATATGGGTTGGGATAATAGCCATTTCATCAGCAATCTGATAATAGACCCCTTTTTCAGATAAAGTAATAAATGAAACAAGGTGGTTTAACTCTTTTCTCAACGCATTGTGAATGGCGTTTAAACTTTCGCCATTTATTTGATCAATTAAAATATGTAGTCCTTCTTTTACTTCCTTTAAATTCGGCTTAAACAAAGTGACATTTTTATAAGCAAGAAAATTTTTACGCTTAGGATCAACTGCAGTAATTATTTTCTTTTCCAAACAAATTGCAGTAACAGCTTCAATTACTTTTTTGGTAAGTACCCCTTTATTGTAATCCTCAAAAATCAATACTTGAGGATTATTGGCCTCGATATAATTTAATATTGAATTGATCAGTTGATCTTCTAATTCAATATCAATATCCGAAGTTATCTCCGCATCTAATCGCATCATTTGCTGATTACGACTCATGACACGCATTTTGTTGGTGGTTAATCTTTTTGGAGAAGATATTATATTGTCTACATTAATATGATGTGCTTTCAACATAGAAAGCAATTGATCTCCATCTGCATCTTTACCAATTACTGAGATTATTGCAGTTGATGCTCCCAAGGATGCTGTATTTAATGCAACATTAGCTGCTCCACCAACACGCAATTCTTTATTATTTAAGGCAACAATTGGAACAGGCGCTTCAGGTGAAATTCTATCTACCTGACCCCACCAATAAGTGTCTAACATAACATCTCCTACAATCAATATGTTTGATTTACTGAAGCTTGCAAATAATTGATCAAAATTCATTCACTTATTTTTTTGAATTACGAACAGCAATAAAATAGAGTGGTATTCCAATT
Organism: Chitinophagia bacterium; assembly: GCA_037143275.1. Lineage (GTDB taxonomy): Bacteria > Bacteroidota > Bacteroidia > Chitinophagales > Chitinophagaceae > Sediminibacterium. The sequence goes on along the minus strand of JBAWZB010000018.1, from coordinate 860 downwards.
AGAGTAATAATAAGTCCAGGCCAAGTAAACTCTGGTTTATAGACTATCAATAAAATACAAAAACTAATTCCCATAAGAATATAAATAGCAGGAAGAACAGGATAGCCAATAGCTTTATATGGTCTCTCTGCATTGGGCAGTTTTTTTCTCAATATAAAAATTCCAATAATAGTCAACACATAAAATATCACTACAATAAATGAAACCATATCCAGCAGATCACCATATTTACCACTTAAGCATAGCAAAGATGCTACTATACATTGTGCCCATAAAGCCCATTCCGGTACTCCATTATTATTTAACACGCCTGCTTTTTTGAAAAACAATCCGTCTTGCGCCATCGTATAATAAACTCGAGCACCTGCAAGAATCAATCCATTATTGCATCCAAACGTAGAGATCATAATCATTGCAGCAATAACATATGTACCTATTTCTCCGAATATAACATTAGAAGCAGCAACAGCTACTCTATCCGATTTTGCAAATGCTATTTCATTTAATGGTAGTACTCCAAGATACATGAAGTTAGCCGACACATAAATGATCGTTACAATCAATGTTCCAAGAAATAAACTTAATCCAATATTCTTTTGAGGATTTTTTATTTCGCCTGCAATAAAAGTGACATTATTCCAAGCATCGCTACTAAAAATAGAACCTACCATTGAAGCAGCAATAGCACCAACTGCAGCAGCACCTAATAATGGTATGATGATAGTTGCATCAAAATTGAGACTGGAACTAGCAGTGTTGGATAGTTTTTGCATTTGCCATGCATTGGACCAGTTTGCATTCCATACTTCCGATTTCAACATAATAAATCCAAAAACGATCAAACCAAATAATGACAACAG
>JBAWZB010000017.1:0-2468 GCA_037143275.1 Chitinophagia bacterium | reverse complement strand
CAGTCGTCCCCTTGCGTCGCCCCATTGCCCTACTGCGCGTCGGAGCCGGCATGGCCCTGGTGGCCGGCCTGGCCATCGCCCTTGGACGCCTGGGGATTGAATGGCAGTGGTTCGGCCAGTTTCATGCCCAGGAGGTGGCCCTCAAGCGCTGGTTGATCCAGATCGTGACCTTCTTGCTGGTGATGGGCCTGGGGGTCTATCTCCAGTGGCAACAACTGCAGCGGTGCTGGCGCCTACGTCGGGTGATCGACGCCAACGATCTACCCCCATCGCCCCTGTTCGCCCTCCGCGGCTGGACGCTGCTGTTGTTGTACGGGGCCCTGTTGCTCTTGCTCGCCGGGGCGCTCACCTACCTGATGATCCAGGCCCAGGACCTGATTGTCGCCCCCTTCAGCGGTGACGTGATCACGGGCATTCCCGTGCTGGCCGATCTGCCCGCCGGTTTATTGCTCGGTTTGGTCGGGGGGTTGCTCGGTCCCCTGTTGCTCTGGCCCCTCACCACCCTGCGCATCACCCTGGCGCTGGCCCTGGCCGGCTCCGCCACGGCCCTGGCCCGGGGCTGGAGTCTCTGGTTGCCTGCCCTCATGGCCGTTCCCTTCGGCCAGTCCGATCCGGTCACCGGATTGGACCTCTCCTTCAGCGTCCTGCAGCTGCCGGCCTTGCGTCTGCTGCTCAGTGTTGTGTTTGCCCAGGGGGTGGTTGGCCTGGCCAGTTGCCTGTGGTTGACCTTCACCGAACGCAACAGCCTCAGCGATCTGGCCTTCCCCGGCCTGACTCGCAGCCAGCAGCAGATGCTGCAGCCCCAATTAGCCGTGTTGGCCTTCGTGGCGGCCATCAGTCAATGCTTGGCGCCCTTCAATTTGATGGTCAAGGGCACGGGTGTGGCCGCAGGGGCTGGCTTTGTCGATCTCCACTTCAGCGTTCCCATGCTGTTGCTCCTGGCCCTGCTCTTGTTGGCCATTGGCCTCAGCCTGCTGCTGCCCATGCCGGCGGGCTGGATGCGGCGCAAAGTGTTGATTCCCCTGGTAGGGGCCGCCATTGGCGTGCCACTGCTGCAAGCAATTGTGGCGCCCTTGCTGCAGCGCTTCTGGGTGCAGCCCCGGGAATTGGTGGTTGAAACCCCCTATCTGTCCCGCAGCATTAAGGCAACGAGATCAGCATTTGCAATCGATAGTATGAATTATCTGACCATGCGGCCCAAGGAACGGCTGTCCGTCCAGGATCTGGCCAAGAGTCCTGGCACGCTGGCCAATATTCGCCTCTGGGATACCAAACCGCTGCTAAGCACCAATCGAGAATTGCAGCAACTGCGGCTGTACTATCGCTTCCCAACAGCAGCGGTGGATCGCTACCCAATGGCCACGGATGCCGCCACAAAGGGATCGCAACAGGTGATCATTGCCGCTCGAGAGTTTGATTCAAGAGCCTTATCCAAAAAATCACGCTCTTGGCTCAATACCCACATGGTTTACACCCATGGCTATGGATTTACGGTGTCACCTGTAAACACTGCCAGTGATGATGGTTTGCCCCTTTATTTTATTAAAGATATAGGCAGCAGTGCTAAGGTCCTTGGAATTCCCAGGCTGGGAATCGATGCCCCATCGGTACGGAAGGCCTTGCCAGTAGGCCAGCCCCGTATTTATTTTGGCACCATGAAGCAGCCCTATATGATTGCCCCCAGCAAGGTTGCTGAGTTTGATTATCCCGATGCTGGGTTGGGGCAAATTAATAGTAGTTTGACGGCGCGTCCTGGCATTAAGCTACACAGTCTGCTTGATCGAATGATGGCCGCCATCTATTTAGGTGAGCCTAGGTTGTTGTTTCTTTCGTCCCTGACGCCTGATTCGATTCTGCTGATGCGCCAGCAGGTCAACCAGCGACTGAAGGCGTTAGTTCCGTTTCTCGATTTTGAAAGTCAACCCTATTTGGTCACCGCCAAGGTTAATCAGGGTGATGGCTACAGACGCGGTCAGTATCAATATTGGTTTTTAGATGGCTTTACGAGCAGCCGTAGCTACCCCTATTCCGATCCCAGCCCATCTGGAATCCGTTATTTACGCAATCCAGTCAAGGCCGTTGTCGACGCTTACAGCGGCAAGATTTGGCTCTATGTGAGTGATCCAAATGATCCGATCCTGCGCACTTGGCAACGGATTTTCCCAAATCTTTTCCAACCCCTTTCGTCCATGCCAAAGCCCCTGCTGAGCCACATCCAGGTGCCCCAGCGTCAGTTTCAAATTCAAGCCGAGAAATTGCTTCAGTACCACGTTAAAAATGTCAAGAGCTTCTATGACGGCGATGATGCCTGGTCTTTCCCCCTTGAGATCTATGGATCTGAAACTGTCAAGATGAAGCCCTATCACGCAACCTTGCAGCTGCCGGGCGAAAACAAGCCAGAATTTGTACTGCTGATTCCCTTCACTCCCTCGAAGCGAGCCAACTTGGTGGGTTGGCTGGCGGTGCGC
>JBAWZB010000016.1:0-3669 GCA_037143275.1 Chitinophagia bacterium | reverse complement strand
CCTGTCCCTCGGTAACTCTTGGAAATGGCTGTTGTGAGTCTGTTGGTGAATAGTTCTTTTACTTCAATCTCGATGTATTTCGCTTCAATCCATACCATTCAGCCGGATGGTTCTTGAAAAATCATTCTGGTTCACATCCGATTTCTTGACTTGACTTAAAAAACCGGCGATTCTAGCTATGCCTACCTGATCTTCATCATTCTTACTTTTCAATTCAGAGGTGCCGCATGCTTCGCAAGCGTTCAGGATTTACCCTGATTGAGCTATTGGTGGTTATTGCCATCATCGCTGTTCTTATTGGCCTACTGGTGCCAGCTGTCCAGAAAGTGCGCGAAGCCGCCAATCGCATGAGTTGCGGCAACAACGCCAAGCAACTCGCCATCGCCTGTCATTCCTACCACGACACCAATGGTGGACTACCAGCCGCTGTAATGATGCATTCCAGCGTGACCAATCCTGCGGACTACAACCAAAATGTAGGCCCGAACTGGATTGCACTTATTCTGCCTTTCATTGAACAGGAAGCCCTGTACAAGACGGCTTCTGCAAGCATGATGGCCTATCCCAGCACGGGAGATGCAACATGGCGTTCGATCCGATCGACGGAAATCAAAACTGTCAAATGCCCATCCGAAGCCAATGGCGCTCTTCAGTTTTCACGAATCGGTGGCAGTTGGGCTCGCGGGAATTACGGTGCCAATTCTGGAACCGGCATGTTCTGGACCAGCGGCGGTGGCGAGCAGGGGCTGACGGTTTCCGGCGGAATCATAGTCGAAGCCGCTTCCACCATTGGCGGTTACAGCTACGGCATGAATGGCGTCTCTTCCCTTGGCGTTATGTCTGCCAATAGCCGTACACGTTTAACAGACATCACAGACGGCACCAGCAACACTGTGATGGTGGATGAATTGCGTGTGGGCACCACAGACACCGACCTGCGTGGCACATGGGCTTTGGGTCAGGTCGGCGCAAGCATTACGGCTGCCAGTGGACGGGGAGATACACCTGGGCCAAACGTTGGACTCAGTGGCTACGACGATATCCTCGGTTGCACAGACGACCCCGCCAAGGGAATGGGATGCTGCTCAGGTTGCGGATCTTGGCAAGTTACTTCCAAGAGCATGCATTCTGGCGGGGTCCAGACAGCACTGGCCGATGGAAGCATTCGATTCATCAGCAACAGTATTTCCCAACGCAATTACCAGCTCATTCATTCGCGGGCTGACGCGCAAACCATCAACCTTGATTGACAATTCAGATCTGAAGGGAATCGGCATATGAAGCGCTTGGGACTTGCCTTGGTATTGATAACGACCCATCTGGCTGGCTGTGGATCAAATGCTACCACTTACAGAGGCAGACTCATGGTGGATGGCAAGCCATTCATTCCATCAGAAGGCCAAATGGTGCAAATCCAATTGCTTCCCGACAATTCCGCCGAAAGCCCTGTCATGCTTGGAGTCGATATAAAAGGGTTGGTTAGTCCGGTTTCAGCAGCAGGCACTTTACCTCCTGGAGATTACAAAGTGGCGGTCATGGCCGCCGACCCGGCGGCCATGACCAAAGGCAAAATGACAGATCAATTCAAGAACGCCTTTTCCAAAGACAAGACAACGCTCCGGCTGAACATCAAGCCCGGAGCGAACACCCACGATATTACGTTGAACACGCCCTGAACGCGATCAGCGTACCCGCCATTCGATGCGCTCCATCCCTTGGGCATCACGATAAATCATGTCCGTATCAGCCACTCGCTGAATACGCATTGAATATACCTGATTCACATCTTTTTTATCGGTACTGGCTGTGTAGCGCAAAGCAACAACGCCCTCGGACAGATTCCAAGTTCCGCTGCGCCTGTCTTCGATGTGAAACACCTTCTGAAAACCGTTTTTGTAAGTAGTCAGCGCGCTGAACGTGCCGTCCGGGTTGAAGGTGGTGTACGAGATTTTCTGCTCATCCTGATGCCCCCAAGTACCCACGATTTTGTCCCGATTCAACATGACCGGTTCGGGCACAGGTACTACCGGAACCAAGGCAACTTGAGGTGGGGGGGGCTGGCGCACAGGTTGAGGTGCCACAACAGTCGATGGTTGGACAAGGATCGGGGTCATGGGCGGGGTCAGATCAGGAACCCGGTGAAGCATGATCAGCAAGCGCTTGCTACCTACCGCTGCGGAAAAACGATCGGGACGCGTAACCACATCCGGGCTACCGAAGCACAAGGTCAGCATGTCTCCCTGAACCGAAAAAATGCCCTTGGTGTTGACGCGTTCAGCGCCGGCAAGGTCGATCGTATTGGGGGTTTTGGTGGTATCCACCACACATGCCATTTCCTGCAAGTCCTTGTGACCGGGGTTCTTGCAGCGGATGACATTCCCTTTTACCGAAAGCCTGCCATCCTCGGCAAACTTCTCGAACACAACTCGCGATGGCTGGACCTCGCCATTATCGATGACGGAAATGATTTCCCAAGACCCCTCGAGCGGGCCAGTTGGGTCCGCAGAAAGCAAACAACTTACGAACAAACCAGCCGCCACCCATGCGCACATCATATCAACCTCCATGTCTTGCCAGATACCAGCACCTATCGTCGAAACTTCGGGCAACCGGTGTCAAGGCAGGCCAAACCTCTCCGGAATTTCGTCAGATGAACAAGCGGGCCAAAGCACGATTGTTTATGATGGGCTTCCCGCCAGTCGATTGATTTCCCGGGAGTATTGATTTATGGCCCCACCCAATCCCAAAAGCAGCCCATGGATGAACGTCTTAGGGTGGCTCGTGGGCGTGCCAGCAGCGTTGGCAATCCTCGCTTGGTTGCTACTCCACGGGCATCAGGCTGGCGAAGCAACCAATGATGGTCCAAAAGAAGCTGAACATCCAAACGACACTGTGAGATTGGCAAGCGACCGCTGGAAACCCAGTGGAATTGCCTTCGAATCGATTGTTCCCGCTCCATTTGTAGAACGACACTGGCGCACAGGCCGATTGGCTGTAGATGAAGGCCATGTGGCACACCTTTCACCAGTAGTCGATGGTGTCATTCGCGAGGTGAAGGCACGATTAGGCCAGCAGGTAAATGCTGGAGAGGTGCTCGCGGTACTCGACTGCCGCGAAGTCGGTCAGGCCAAGCTAGAACTGGTTAAAGTTCGAATGGGCCTGGAATTCACACAAGGGCAATACGACCGTACCCGAACAAGCACGGAAAACGCTCTAGCCATGGTTGATGCCATGCTGGCGAATAAATCCATTCCGGAAATTGAAAGAGCCTTCCAAAATCGTCCCATTGGCGACATGAGGCAGCAATTGATAGGCGCCTACAGCAAAAGGCTACAGGCCAAGGCGCAGTACGAATCGGTTTCGAGGCCGGAATCAGCAGGCGCGGTATCAGAGGCCATCATCATCAAGTCCCGTGCGGATAATGAAACGGCTGAGTCGGTATACCGCGCATTGTGCGAAGAAACACGCAATCAGGGCATGCTACAAATTCGAGCCGCGGAACAAAAACTCCGTGAAGCGCAAACGGCTCAATCCCTCGCCAAAGCACAGTTGTTGATGTTTGGTTACGATGCCACCGAAGTGGACCGAATGGATCCTATTCGTGAAGGCGCGGCGGTTTCACTTCATGCCATCAGGGCACCATTAGCAGGTAGTATTGTTGAACAACAT
>JBAWZB010000015.1:0-3716 GCA_037143275.1 Chitinophagia bacterium | reverse complement strand
TACCTCAACCTCATGCGCGAGGTGCGGGCCGCACTCGACGCCGGGCATCTGAGCCACTGGGTCACGCAATTTAACTCGGACCGCGCTCGCGGGGTGTAAAGTACATCCAACGCCGGCCCACACAGGAGCCCTTCCAATGAAGCATCTGCTGACACTGTTGTGGACCTGTTTCACTATCGCCACAGCGGGTGCGGCAGGCGAGATCCGTTTTGCGCCCGAAAAAGACTATGGACCATTTGTCTCTGAAACGGCGGCGGGCGGCGTCGAGGGCCTGTCGATTGACATGTTGGATGCCATCAAGGGTGGCCTGGATTCCCCGGTCCTCACCTTGCCGGCACAACCTTTGGCCACCATCCTGGAGGCGGCACAGCGCGGCGAAGTCGACCTGATCTCCTCCCTGAGGCCCACACCCGAGCGCTCCGCCTACCTCGCCTTTACTTCGCCCTATGTTCAGGTTCCCGCTGTGTTGGTGGTCCGCCAAAGCCTCAGTCCAGCCCAGTTGTCAGACCTCAACGGTCAACGCGTGGCCGTTGGCAAGGGCTACGCGGTGGAGGCCTTTGTCCGCAAGAACTACCCGCTGGTCGACTGGCAGGCGGTACCCGATGATCTGACCGGGCTGCAGGGCCTGATGGCCGGGCAATACCAGGCAGTGGTGGCCGATATTGCCAGCGTCAGCCATTCGCTGCGCCAGCAGCAGGTGAAGGGGGTGCAGGTGGCACAGACCATCGGTTTTGACTACCCCTTGAGTTTTGCCTATCGCAAAACCCTGCCCCAGTTGGGTCGCCAACTCGAGGCGGGCCTGCAACGGCTTGACCCGGCCACGCGCCGAGCCATCACTGACCGATGGATCGATCCGGAGACGCTGCGCTTTGAAGACGTGCGACGCACCCGGCTACGCTGGGCCGGCCTGGTGCTGGCGTTGCTCGCGGCGGCGGCATTGGCTGGTGTTTACCTTTACCAGCGAAAAAAACCAGCGCGATGACGAGCACCAGTGTCCGGACACAACGCCGCTCATGCACCTGGGTGGTGACTGCGGCACTGGCTTACGGCCTTCTGGCTCTGGGCTCACTGCTTTTGGCTCAACAGCCCGGACAAATCGCCACGCTTTGGTTTGCCAACGCCTTGGGCAGCGTGGCTCTGATGGCCATGCCAGCACGCCAAAAGCCCTGGATGCTCCTCGGCCTGGGGCTGGCCAACCTGTTGGCCAATGTCGTGGTCCAGGCCCCCTCGCAGGGGGCGGGCGTGGCGGTATGGCAGGCTGCAGCGGCCTTTGTTCCCGGCAACTGCGCCGAAATGGCTCTGGCCGCGCTGCTGCTGGGACGCGCCGGCATCACCACAAAGGACCTGCAAAGACCCGGCCGACTGGCCTATTTGCTGACGATCGGTGCCGTCGTCCCCGCCTTCATGAGCGCGCTTGCAGGCGCGGCCTTGGTCGCCCAGGGTCAGCCCAACGACTTCGCCAGGGTCTGGACGACTTGGTTTGCCGGCAGCCTGATCGGCTCGATAGCAGTCTTGCCCCTGGCGCTGGCGGTCTGGCTGCAGGGCTGGCCACACCTGCGCAAGGCGCTGGCACAGCCGCGGACTCTAGGCCTGCTGCTGCTGATCATGGCACTCACGCTGCTGGCGGCCACCACCTTGCCGCAGCCCTTTGTCATCATCTCCGTGGCGCTTGGTCTGTTGGGTGCATCGACCAGCTTTTCCGTCGCTGCGGTCGGCAACCTGCTGACGGCAGTTCTGGTCGGCCTCCTGATCCAATCGGGCATTCTGGTCCCGCCACCCCCATTGGCCTGGTGGGGCGACAGCCTGTACTACGCTGCCGTGCTGGTCACGCTGTTGCCGGGGGTGTTTCTGGCAGCCACAGTGGACAGCCGCAGCGAGGCGATAGCGCAACTCGGCGCCAGCGAGGCCAGACTCCGGTCCCTCTACACCCGGACACCGGCCATGCTGCACTCGCTGGACCGCCATGGCCGCATCATCAATGTCAGCCGCCAATGGCTGCAAACTCTGGGATTTGCCGAACACGAGGTGCTGGGCCGACCTGCCACTGATTTTTTAACGCCCGAATCCGCCCGCTATGTCAAGCGTCTGATCGCCTTGGAGGTGGCCGAGCCAGGCCGGGTCGATGTCTCCGAAGTGCAGATGGTGAGCGCCAGCGGCGCTGTGCTGGATGTGGTGGTGTCGGCCATCTGGGAAAGCGATGCGCAGGGCCGCGCCGTGCGGCGCCTGGCCGTGGTGCAGGACGTGACCGAGAAAAAACAACTCGCCGCGCGCAGCCATTTCGCCGAACACGATGCGCTGACCGGCCTGCCCAACCGGGTGCTGCTGAACGACCGGCTGGAGCGCAGCTGCGCGATGCAAGGGCGACATGGCGGCCTGTTTGCCCTGGTGTTCCTGGACCTCGACCATTTCAAGAGCGTCAACGACACCTATGGGCATGATGCGGGTGATCTGCTGCTCAAGGCCGTGGCGCGCCGGCTGCAGGGGGCGCTGCGCGCCTCGGACACGGTTTGCCGCCTCGGTGGCGACGAATTTGTGCTGCTCCTGCAGGACTTGGATGGGGTTCAGCATGTACAAAGCCTAGTACCCAAGATTCTGGACCAGGTTGCCCAGCCCTGCCCGCTGGGCGAGGGCGCTAACGCACCCGTGGTGAACGTCGGCTGCAGCATGGGGGTCGCCATTTTTCCTGACCATGGGCGGGACCCGCAAACCCTGCTGCTGCACGCCGACCAGGCCATGTACGCCGCCAAGCGCAGCGGCCGCAACCGCTGCGTGATCTACCAACCTGGCGAGCTCAGCGTGACCCCGTAAAGACCGTCAACACGCCGGTGTAGGCATACAGGTGGTCGCGTGCAATTTCGCCTGCCGCAAAAAACCCGACCAAGGGCACGTCGCCTAGGGCCCGCCGGATGATCTGCAGTTCGGCACTGGCCCCGCCAAAATGCGGGCCACCACGCCCGGTGCAGCTGACATAGATGGCGCCCGCAATGCCGCGCGCCGGGTGCGGCGCCGCTTCGGCTTCGGACGCATGCAGCGCCTGGGCCGCTTCCACCGCCATCTCCATCGGCTCCAGTTCCTCCCGGATTTCGGCGCAAACGCGAATCAGGTCTGCCCGCGCCGCCTGCGGATTGCGTTGACAAAACGCCAGCTGCATGCCGGGCTGCAGGCGGTCCGACACCACCACACCCCGGCGCCCCGGGTCCAGCCCGATGATGTGGCGTACCAGCACGTCGTTGCCAAAGTTGCCGGTCCGGCCTACGGCAAGGCTGTCGCCCTGCTTGCCATCGGCAGGGGCCGCAACCAGACCGACCAGCGTGGCCCGCACCGCCTGCAGCGCGGCCTGCGGCTGTGCCAATGACACCTTGAGCTCGCGCAAGAGCACATCCAGCGCCGGCTCCTCCCCCAAGGCCAGCGCCACGTTGTCCTGGGCCTCAGTGACCCGGTGCGCTCCGGCCAGCGGCAGGCAGCCCTGGGTGACACGTGACACCAGGTTCACCCCTTCCGCAAAGGCCACACCGCTCAAACCACCCTGAAACACGCCGCTGGCCGCCCCCTGCCCACGGATGTTGCCGTTGCCGCCCACCGCAAACTGCACCGTGCCCAGGCGGCTCGACGACAAGCCGCCAAACAAGTAACCCGAGTCGGTGCGCGCCGCCATTTCATGAATCAGCTCGGTCAGCTCCGGACCCGCCGGATCGGCGTGCACCAGCGCCGTGTGC
>JBAWZB010000014.1:0-4544 GCA_037143275.1 Chitinophagia bacterium | reverse complement strand
GCTTCGGCAAACTCATTGGTGAAGATATAGATATCATCTGATGAGGCTGGCTTCCCGATCAGATTGAGGGTCCACGAATCGAAGGTCCCAACGTCACCATACGCGTTGTCGTAAACACCTAACAGCCATGTTCCGGATGAATTTTCACCCCAATTAAGAACAGTATCGAATGTAAAGTGAATATTGTCTTGATTGGAGCCATACGCACTCAAGGGATTTTGCTGAGGACGCCATAGCAAAAAACTTGTCGTCCCGCTTGGAGATGTCAATAGTACAGATAGATCACCGATGAATGGATGAGTAACATTCAGGGTGACTTCAACCCTCTCGACATCTATTGACTTTGTGACAGCAATTGAATCAAATGCCCCAGCAACTGAGCCGATACCCCCGCCATCCGTGATCGTTTTAGTTACATTGTGCGTTGCTGTTATCTGCTCCCGATTTGCAGCTGTGTGAGGCGTACTAGACCACGTCTCGGCCAAACGGACCGCAGCAAGAGCGTCCACCAACCCAAAACCAAGATTATGTGATAGAGCATCATAATGTAGGCCACCGCCGTTCCAATTCGTGGAGCCATTGTAACGCCAATCATTGCTAGAACTTCCAGTTAATATTGCAGAATAAGCTAGAATTTCCTGTATATCACGGTAGCCTAGACTGGGATTGGCTTCGAGCATTAATGCAATTATTCCCGAAACAATTGGAGCAGAAAACGATGTACCAGCAGTACTGGTATAGTCGCTGGAATCTGTCCCCAAGCCACCTACTCGATCGGTGGTAATAATATCGCTTAACATGTCCGATCCGCCACCACCCGGCGCAGAAATGAGAACAGACGCGCCTGGTGAACTGTAACTAGTTACGTTTCCGTAATAATCCGTTGCCGCAACAGTAATTATGTATTGACTGTTTTGAAAATTATGTAAATTGGTATCGTCGCCTACGTTGAAACTATTACCTGCAGATTGAACCACTGCCGTGCCTAAACCTTGGCGACCGGTGGCTGCCAAATTTGCAAGGGCTGCACCAGCCTCTGAAAAATTTACGCTATTGAAATTGTCATAAAATGCCCATGTCATACCGCTACTAAAACCATTAGCAAATCCCCAACTGTCATTGAGGATATCGAAACTTGTGGCGTAGTTATAGGCGTTCGTGATCTGACTAGCTAAACCAGATAGATTCAGAGGAGAATAAATGCTAACAAGATTCGCGCCATATGCGACGCCTACAATTCCTGTGCCATTTCGCTCTGCCGCAATGGTGCCTGCGACCATTGTTCCATGATTATCTGATGATAAAATTGGTGATCCGCCAGATAATAAACTAGAGGCTGTGCGTCCCAGATTTAACAGTAAATTTTGATCTAAGTCAGCATGCATTGAGTCTATGCCTTGATCGAATACCGCTACTCTGATACCTGCACCAGTATAGTTATCCCAGACAGGAAATATATTTATTCCCGACTTGGGATAAAGATACCATTGCAATTGCAGTAATGGATCTGATGGAAGACTGTAGGGGGCATCGTTATCAATTATGTGACCATAAGCGTCAGTTTGCCCGAGTGCCACATTTACTGGATTCGATAACAATACATGAAAAGACTCTGTTGGCTCGAATGCTGTATCACCCAGTACTTTTACCGTGAAATTTGCGCTTGTTTGTCCAGCGGCAATCGTGATGGTGCTCGAAGTCGGTATGTAATCGCTTGAGTAAGTTGCAGTTGCAGTGCCTGCTGTGGCAGCAACTACAGAGACATCCACTGGGCTCGCCGTTGATAGCGTTATAGTGAAAACCAGATTGGTAAAGCCGGTATCACCCTCCTGAACTGAAGCGTTGGAGATAGATAAAACAGGTAATTGCCAAGCTTTTAAATTATAATTTCCCGTTGCATTATTACCAGATTCTCGCGCTGCTAAGAAATATGTCCCACTGTTGGTCGGTGTGTAACTAGAAAAAGCATTTAAACCAGGCCCACTGTCGTCGTCATAGTCTACAACAGAACCAGCATTATTTAATATTTCTAAAAATGGATCTAGTAGCGTGCTGCCGTCAATAGAAAATCCGTAGGTGACGCCAGCTGTCAAATTGACGCTGTAAAGGTTGATATCTCCCGCATAGTTGATAGTGCCACTTTGCGCTGTTCCTAGTACAAGCGTTCCAGAAATAGGCATCGAATTGACAATTAGCTTATAGGTGCCGTAAGCATCGACGCCTGACTCTTGAACGTCGAGAAAATATGTTCCGGATGATGTTGGTGTATAGTAAATTCTCGAATTGAGACCAATTCCGCTATCATTATCTGAAACAAGCGCAATCCCATTACTATTTCTTAGCCAAAGGTAGGGGTCTGCTAAGGTTAAGTTGGATATGGAACCGTCTCCAGCCGACCCGATTAGGTCAAATTGATACTGTACGCCAGCAGTCAGAGTAATTTTAAACCAATCTGAAATATCTGATTGCCAGCCAATGCGTCCGGCATTGCTAACAGAGTCGACGACAGCTGGCGCTAAGCTAGCGGTTGATGCAAGTTCGTCCTGCCAGATCGTAATGGTGTAGGTTCCAACTGCATTGTTTCCACTTTCCTCTGCACTGAGAAAGAGAAAGCCTGAGTTTGTTGGAGTGACGTATGCATAAGAATAATAACTAAGAAAACTTGCATCATCGTTCGCAAATGAAAAAGCGCCACTTCCACTGTAAACTGCAAGGTAAGGGTCATAAAGTGTACCCTGACCCTGTAAATATCCCTCTAGCCAAACTTGATATCCATATCCGTATGTTAGATTGACCTTCCACCAATCAGTATCCCCAAGAAAGTCTATCGCGCTCGTCGCAGAATTATTTATTGCAAGCGATTGATTGCTTGTCGTGTTGCCGGGTATTGTGTCTGCCATTTCAATTTACTCCGCGGGTCAAAATGTCTTAATAATTAAATATGGGTTTTGGCGCGTTTGTTTCATCGACGCTAGCATATGTCACCCAGCAGGCTGTCGCCGCCAGCTTGCCCGTCAATGGTGTCGTTATTGCTGGTGCCATTCACTGTGTCAGTGCCGCTTGTACCGGTGATGCTGCTGGTTGCCATGGAAAAGTCCTAATTTGGTTCTGGGAGTTGGCGATTCGGTCGCGGGTATTGCCACGTTACAGTTGCTCACCCTTTTACTTGACTTGGTGCGCCCTGTAAATCCCCTATTTGGGGGATACGCGGCGCCCGGACACATGGCACACTAGAGCCTTCTAAAGTCCGTAAACTTCCCCCTCACCATGAACATCACCCCCCAATTCACCGACGGTATCGGCAACATCACCCTGATGGATGGCATCGTGCGCTTTGATCTGGTGGAGCTTCGCACCGGCCCGGACAACAAACCCGTGCCTGCGCGGTCCGGCAGTATGGCCATGTCGCTGCCCGGTTTTCTACGGGCGGTGGAGCAAATGAACCAAGCGGTGAACCGGCTGGTAGAGCAGGGCGTGTTGACCCGCAATGCGCCGGCAAAGCCTGACGCAGCCAATTCGGCACCTGCCATCGGCAGCTGATTCCGGCGCAATGCGCTGAGGTGGTTTCATGCCATTCGCATGAACGTCCTGTTCATTCACCAAAACTTCCCCGGCCAGTTCAAGCATCTGGCCCCGGCACTGGCCGCGTTGCCGGGGCATCGGGTGGTGGCGATGCACATCAACCCCTGTGCGCCATTGCCGGGTGTGCAGATGCTGCGCTACCCGGTGACGGGCCAGCAGTCTGGCAAGACGCACCGCTGGTTGAATGATCTTGAGGCTAAGGTCTTCCGGGGTGAGGCGGCTTACCGCGCTGCGCTGCAACTGCGCCGCGATGGCTTCACGCCCGATGTGATCGTGGCCCATCCCGGCTGGGGTGAGAGCCTGTTTCTGAAAGACGTCTGGCCGCAGGCCCGGCTGGGCATCTACTGCGAGTTTTTTTACCATGCCCAGGGCGCGGACATGGGGTTCGACCCTGAGTTCTCGGCCGTGACCGACGACGATGCCTGCCGCATACGCCTTAAAAACGCTAATTACCAGCTGCACTTCCCGATGGCGCAGGCGGGCTTATCACCCACGCACTGGCAGCGCTCGGTGTTCCCCGAGCCGTTTCGCTCCGGCATCACGGTCATGCACGATGGCATTGACACCGCGGTGGTGCGCCCTAATGAGGCCGTGCAGATGGTGCTGGGTACGCGCCGAGGCCAAATCCGCTTGACCCGGCAAGACGAGGTCATCACCTTTGTCAACCGCAACCTGGAGCCTTACCGGGGATATCACATCTTCATGCGGGCCCTGCCAGCCATTCTGCGAGCCCGGCCCAAGGCGCGGGTGCTGATTGTGGGTGCCGACGGCGTGAGCTACGGGGCTTTACCGCCCCAGGCGGCTGGGACCGGCCCTGGCAAGCCGCCCACCGGCTGGCGCGAGGTGTTTCTTAATGAGGTTCGGACCGAGCTGGACATGGATCGCGTGCATTTTTTGGGCAACGTGCCCTATCCGGATTTTTGCCGGATGTTGAATCGTTCCCCGTGCACGGCTTACATGCC
>JBAWZB010000013.1:0-4782 GCA_037143275.1 Chitinophagia bacterium | reverse complement strand
ACTGCAAACGTACTACCTACTGGGTTAAGCATTGTTGGCAGTGCAGTCACAGGTACACCAACAGTGTTGGGTAACACTACTACGCTATTAACTGCCAATGCCACAAGTACAACAAGGTCGGCCACAGTAACTGTGGTCTGGAATATTGCTGTCAGCAACGATCCTTACTTCGCATACAATTCATTGTTGTTGAGTGGCGACGGAACAAATAATGCAAATAACAATACATTCATAGATAGTAGTACAAACAACTATACTGTTACACGTAATGGTAACACAACACAAGGTACGTTTAGTCCTTATGGACCAAATTGGAGTAATTACTTTGATGGTAGTGGAGATTATTTGACTATTCCAAGTAATTCTGCCTTTCAGATAACCGGAGACTTTACTATTGAAGCCTGGGTGTATGCAACAAGTATTACTGCGTGGCATAACATAATGTCCCAGTATCAAAATAGTACAAATTCTTTTGCATGTGGATATAATGTTACACAAGGGTGGTATTTTAATTATGCAAACAATGCCGCAGAAGTAACAAATTATCGAGCAGGAACTTCTCCATTGAATGCGTGGACTCACGTAGCGTTTGTTAAATCTAGTACAACAATGACAGTATATGTTAATGGTACTGCACTAGCATCAACTATCACAGTCCCTAACTTACCATCACTTTCGTCTACACTTAACATTGGTATTTGGGCCGGCTCCTTGGACTCGCTATGGAACGGCTATATATCTAATATACGAATGGTTAAAGGAACCGCAGTATACACTGGTAATTTTACACCAAGCACAACACCTCTAACAGCAATAACAAACACAAGTCTGTTGACCTGTCAATCAAATCGATTTATTGATAACTCAACAAACAACTTTACTATTACAAAGAATGGCGACACTACCATACAACGTTTCAGCCCTTTCGGTCCTAGTGCAGTTTACTCTACCAGCACAATCGGTGGGTCAGGATACTTTGATGGTACCGGGGATTATTTGACTGCACCGTGTCCTAGCATGTCTGGTACTTGGACAGTAGAATTGTGGTTGTATCCTACATTAGGGGGAACACAACAAACTTTTGTATCGTTTAATAGTGGTGGTGTCGCTGGCATTAATATTTGGATGGACTCGTCAAATCAAATAGTAGTTGACGATGGACAAGTTGCTTCAGGTCTATTTACTGGTGGAACTTTTAAAATAGGTGCATGGAACCATACGGCAATTGTTAGGAATGGCACAACTACCACAGCATATATAAATGGGGTTTCGGTAGGATCAAATTCTTTTACTCCTTCGGGTGTCAATACAATTAGTGTTGGAAGGTATAACGGAGGCTCGTTTTATTATATAAAAGGATATATTTCAAATTTAAGAGTGGTGATAGGCACTGCAGTATATACCTCAGCATTCACTCCACCAACAAGCCCGGTGACAGCAATTGCTAATACTCAAGTATTACTCAACTACACCAACGCTGGCATCATTGATTCAACAATGCAGAACAATTTAGAAACTGTGGGTAGTGCTCAAATATCTACCACACAAAGTAAGTTTGGTAGTAGTAGTTTATACTTTAATGGTAGCAGTACTTGTACTATACCGGGTAATCCTAGTTTAACTCTTGGAACGGCAGATTTTACCATTGAAATGTGGGTTTACTCTGCTTCACAAAGTAGCGGTGGTAATAGGACTATAGGCAACGGCGCAGGAGCAAGCTGGGGTGCTAACAAATGGATATTTACTACAACTACGCCAGGTAATCTAAATAAATTTACTTGGCATTTTTGGAACTATAATAGTGGCGGATCGGATATATTAGTTTCAACATCTGCATCAAATAATTCAACCTGGACACATATTGCAGTTACTAGATCAGGAAATACATTTAGGATGTTTGTCAATGGTGTGTTAGAAACAAGTCTTACGAGTTCCGCTTCGGTTGATGGCGGCGTTGCTTCACAGCTGACTTTGGGGAATAGTGGTGTTGCAGGGGATTCGAGTTGGACTGGTTACTTAGATGATCTAAGAATAACAAAAGGACTTGCCCGTTATACAACAACCTTTACACCACCAACATCAGCATTCATTCAGAAATAATTTCATATGCCAATAACAAAATTACAACCTTTCAACTTGGATGCCAATGCCAGCTACACATTTGGCACGGTCACAGCCACAAATTTTGTTGGCAACGGAAGTCAACTCACTGGCATTGTCACTGGCACCACTGTGCCTACCATTGCCACAATTGGCTATGTGGGCAATAACACAGCCACTGATGTGGCCGGTGGTGAAACTATCACGCTGACTGGCACCGGGTTCAGCTCTGGCTGTGCCATCATCATCAACGGAGCCGCAGTGGGTGTTGTTTCTTTTGTGAGCAGTACACAGGTTACATTTACAGCGCCAGCATTATCAGCTGGTACATACATACTTTATTTGGTCAACACCAACGGAGCAACAGCCATCAGTGTTCCTGGTATCAGCTACAGCGGAACACCAAGTTTTTACACCACCGCAGGCTCCGTAGGCACTGTGTACGAAACTGCATCATTCAACAGCAATGTGGCAGCCACAGGTGATAGTGCAATTACCTACACCATAGCATCAGGATCCCTGCCCACCGGTGCAACCCTGAATGCCAATGGCATCATTACAGGCTCCAGTGTATTAACAAATAATACAACTACCTACACATTTGGTGTCAACGCCAGCGACGGACAAAACCAAGATGTTACTCGATCATACACCATCACAGTCAACCCTGACTCTGTTGCTTGGTCAAGCCCTGCAAATGGCGCAACCATTAGTCTTGGGCAAGGCAGTACCAGTACCACAACATTGACAGCTGTCAGCGCCGCTGGCAAAACCGTCACTTATAGTGCAAACGCTTTACCTACAGGATTGAGCATTTCTGGAAATGTGGTCACTGGTACACCAACTGTTTTAGGTAACACTACAACATTACTAACAGCTACGGCCACAAGTACAACAAGAACAGCCAACGTAACTGTGACATGGAATATTTCAGTTAGTGGAGAACCTTACTTTGCCTACAATTCATTGTTGTTGAGTGGCAATGGAACAAATAATGCAAATAACAATACATTTGTAGATAGTTCAACAAATAACTTTGCCATCTCTCGTGCAGGTAATACAACACAAGGCTCGTTCTCTCCTTATGGTGATAATTGGAGTAATTATATACCCAGCGCCGGTAGTACTTTTATAAATGCTGGTACTAATACAGCATTAGCTTTGGGTGCTGGAAATTTCACTATCGAGGCCTGGGTATATTTAAATAGTTTAGGTACATATACAACTATATTTGACTGGAGAACCAATGGTGGGTGGGCGTCCGGAATTCCTGTATTCAGTGATTATAATAATAATGGTACTTTAGTTTTTGCTGTAGGCACTGGATCTGGGTTTACCCTGGTAGCTGCTTCAGGTTCTGCAATGCCAATCAACTCTTGGTTTCATCTTGCGTTAGTACGTAACAGTACTACAGTAACTATGTACTTTAATGGAACATCAGTTGGATCTGGAACCGACTCTGGTACCTACGGAGTTGAATCATTTAATATTGCTAGTCCTCAAGTTGCAAACTATAATGCACCGATGTATATCAGTAATGTGCGTTTGGTCAAAGGTACTGCTGTTTACACTGCTAACTTTACTCCTCCTACAGCACCATTGACAGCTATTGCAAATACACAATTACTAACTTGTCAATCTAATAGATTTAAGGATAGCAGTAGCAACGCATTTGCATTAACTGTGTCAGGATCACCAACTGTACAACGCTTCTCACCATTCAGTCCCGGTGCCGCCTACTCTACCAGCACAATCGGCGGTTCGGCTTACTTTGATGGTACTGGAGATTATTTGACATTATCAATGACAGGTGGGGTTGGCTCGGGTGATTTTACTATTGAATATTGGTTCTACCCAACAGCACTTTACAATTATATAACAGTATTTGCAACTACAAGAAGTGCAACAGGTCTTAATGTTGGTACACAGGCTGCCGGACAAATTGTTTTATATTCAGCTGCCGGTGCTGAGATTTTGCGCGGTACTACTGCGATGAAATTGAATACGTGGAATCATTGTGCTTTCACAAGAAGTGGTACTACAATGCGTGGTTATTTAAATGGCATACAAGATGCTACTGGTACTAGTTCAAACAATTTTTCAGCAACTTCAGCGTATATTGGACAATTGGGAGATGGAGGTGAACTTCCAACTGGGTATGTTTCAGATTTAAGGATTGTTTCAGGTACCGCACTTTATACTGGTGCAACATTAACTATTCCAACCGCACCATTGACCGCGGTAACAAACACAAGATTGTTGACAAACTTCACCAACGCAGGTATCATTGATGGCGCAATGATGAACAACTTGGAAACAGTTGGTGATGCCAAAATCTCTACTACACAAAGTAAGTTTGGTGGAGGTAGTATGGCATTTGATGGTACGGGAGATTATTTAACACAACCAAGCTCACAAAATTTCAATTTTGGAACTGGTAATTTCACAATGGAGGGATGGTTTTATCAAACCGGGTTGTCTTCATCTTATCCCGCAATTGTTTCAAATCCATTAGCTTGGGGCAATGCAGGAGCGTGGGGAGTTTTATCTAGCCATGCCGCATCCGGAGTAAGAAAATTACAATTTTATTGCTACAACGCTGACCAATCTAATCCTTTACTGTTAGGAACAACATCGTTATCTGATAATACTTGGTATTATTTTGCACTAACTAGATCAGGC
>JBAWZB010000012.1:0-6246 GCA_037143275.1 Chitinophagia bacterium | reverse complement strand
GCTAGCGTTCATCCTGAGCCAGGATCAAACTCTCCATTGTAAATGTTGTTTGATCATGACTATCAATCTCAAATAAATCCGAAATTAACGGTCTGATATAATTCTGTTGATGCTATAACCTTTACCTGATTTTTTCAATTAATCAGTTACTATTGTTTCCAAACTTTCAAAGATCTTAGTGTTTTTTTTGCGCGCCATTATTCATAGCGGGGTGCAAAGGTAGACACAATATTTTTATTAGCCAAACTTTAATTAATAATTATTTAAAATAGCATTCGAAATAACTGTTAAAATATGGCCGATATAATTTCAAGAACTAAACTCTTTTTTGAAGAGGGAGGGCAAAGATAGAGCGACATTTCTAAGCCACCAAATTTTGATGACTTAATTTTAAAGTTTTTTTGAACTTTTATGCGCTATATAATTGCTTCAGAGAACTCCCGTTAAGGATATTTCATCGCTAACGGGCGGCAAAGATAGGGAGATATTTAATCCAGCCAAATATATTGTATACTATTTTGATTTTTTTTTCGTTCAAGGCATTCATAATCTATTAGTTATGTGCTCAAACCCAATAGGAGAAAGGATTCTAGTTACCCAATTTTTTTAAAAAAATCTGGATAGCTTATCTCAGATAAATAGAGGCCATATGCTGGTGTAGAGAAATCGACCCTTTGTTCGTCCTTTGAAGCAACAATTTCGTGCCATTCATGGATGCTAATTTGCCCCCTTCCTACTTGAACCATGGTGCCCACTAAACCACGGATCATGCCTCTTAAGAATCGGTTGGAGTGGATTTCGAATTGAATATTCGCGCCTGACATGGTCCAATCGGCCTTTGTAATGGCGCATTGAAAGGTATTGACCTGTGTATTTTTTTTAGAAAAACTTTCAAAATCGGTGTAATTCAAAAGGGAGTTTGCAGCTGCTTGCATTAAATCTAAGTCTACAGGGAAAGGATAATACCAAGATCTTCCCTCTGAAAATGGGTCTTTACTTTGGTGTAGTCTATAAATATATCCTCTTTTGATGGCATCAAAACGACTATGTGCCTCGTTTGGAACCTCATAAATGGCTTTTACGACAACCGAATTGGGCAAAATGGCGTTTAAATTATAGACATGTTTTGGGAGGATGTCTAATTCAGTATCAAAATGTAAAAAATTTTGATAGCCATGTACCCCTGCATCAGTCCTAGATGCGCCTGTCAATGCAATGGGTGTTCTAAATAAGGTTTCCATGGCATGTTCTAGTGCGCCTTGCACGGTGGCCTTGTTTTGTTGAATTTGAAATCCCCCAAATAATGTCCCGTCGTAACTTAGTTCTATAAAATACCTTGCCATGGATGATGAATTAGAAAAATCGAATTGTTTGGTGATGAATTTACCAGGACCCACCTGCCCCACCGCCGCCAGAGCTTCCGCCTCCAAAGCCGCCGAATCCTCCACCGCCGCCGCTATCGCCCCATCCGCCGCCGCCGCGACCACCGCCACCTAATAAAGAACCTAGTAACATGCCTGTGGCCACATCGCTAAATCCGCTACGACCAATATTAGATCCACCGCCTCGGCCATTTCTTAACAACACAAAAATGATGATTAAGATAATCAAAAACAATCCGCCGTTTCCTTTAGATTTTGATTTTTTTGCTCTTGCGACTTTGTATTCTCCTACAGCAGCTTTCGCAATATCGTCTGTCGCTTGGTTGATGCCTTCGTAATAATTACCTGCTTTAAATGCAGGCTTAATATCGTTATCGATGATATTTAATGCAGTGATATCTGGAATAGCACCTTCTAAGCCATATCCTACTTCGATTCTGATTTCGCGATCGTTGATGGCTATTAATAAGAGTACGCCATTATTGGTTTTCTTATTACCTATTCCCCAATCTCTAAATAATTTTGTCGCATATTCTTCCTTTGGATACCCATCTAAACTTGGAATAATGACCACAGCAATTTGATTGGAACTACTATCATCAATAGCCACCAATTTATTTTCTAAAGCTTGCTTTTGTTCTGGTGTTAATACACCTGCCACATCTGTCACAAGTGTTGCTGGACTTGGCTTTGCAATGATATTTTGTGCGAGCGCATTGTTTGCAAAAAGCGTTGCCTGCATAAAGAAAACGATGGTTAAAACAAAAGGCAGCGCGCCAAATAATTTTATTTTTCTCATTTGCCCATCATGATTTCGTCAGATAATTCATTTTCATCCGTTACACGATCATATGGAAAATGACCTTTCAATGCTTGACCTACTTCACCAATCACAGCGACCATACCATCCACATAATTGGCTTGTTTAAAATGTCCTGTCATCTCTTGCACTTGTTGGTACCAAAACTCCACCCCTACTTTTTCGTGAATTTGTTGATCGCCGTATATGGCCAACTTCTTATCCGATACAGCCACATAAACCAAGACACCGTTACGGTCCTTGGTTTCGTTCATTTTGTTCTTGAAAAATATTTCGGTTGCACGTTGTAATGCGTCCTGCTTTTTAGGAATCCTTGTCTCTACAAAAACACGGATCTCGCCGCTTGTATTTTGTTCAGCAGCTTGAATCGCCTGGACAAGCTGTTGCTTGTCCGAGACGCTCAATAAGTTATCCGTTTTGGATTTAAATAGATTCAGTGGATTCCACATAGTGTTGTTGGTTTGGAGATTAAAACAGCCTTAGAATTTTACTTCTGGCGCTTTTGAAGCACCTTCGTCTGCTTTAAATCCTTCTTTGGTTTTGAAACCAAATGCGCCTGCAACTATGTTCAAAGGAAATGATCTTGCTCTTTTATTATAATCTGCGATTGCAGCGTTGAAATCGTTTCTTGAAACTTTAATTCTGTTTTCAGTCCCTTCTAATTGCGCTTGTAAGCCACGGAAGGCATCATTTGCTCTTAAATTAGGATAGTTCTCTGAAACCACTAATAAACGACCCAAAGCCTGAGACAATTGTCCTTGATTCGCTTGGAACTGTTGTAATTTTTCTGGTGTCAAATCCTTTGCATCCACTTTCATTTGCGTAGCGCTTGCACGAGCAGCGATGACATTTTCTAAAGTAGATTTTTCAAAATTTGCTTCCCCCTTTACAGTGTTCACCAAATTCGGGATCAAATCCGCACGTCTTTGGTAATCACTTTGCACGTTATTCCATGCTTGATTTACATTCTCGTCTTGATTGACTAAGCCATTATAGCCGTTGCAACCATAGCCTATTAAAATTACGAGTACTCCTAAAAAAATGAATAGTCCTAAATTTTTACGTAACATAGTTTTGTATTTGTTTATAAAGATAGAGCAAAGCAAGTACCAAACTTGTTTTATGACGGAAAGTCCTGACAAAAAGAACCCCTCCCGAGCTGGGAAGGGTTATAATTAACAAGTTCTTATAGGATTATCTGATAAAATTTAGTTTTTACATTAGTCGATTACGCTTCTTCTCCTTTTATAGCTGCAATACCTGGCAAAATTTTACCTTCAAAATATTCTAATAAAGCGCCGCCGCCTGTACTTACATAACTTACTTTATCATTGAATCCAAACTGGTTCACAGCTGACACACTGTCGCCACCTCCAACTAAACTAAAAGCACCTTTTTCAGTCGCTTCGGCCACAGCCTCGGCGATTGCTTTTGTTCCCCCTTGGAAGTTGGACATTTCAAACACCCCCATTGGACCGTTCCACAAGATGGTTTTACTAGCCAAAATCACTGCTTTAAAATTCGCTCTTGACGCTTCGCCAATATCTAAGCCCATCCATCCATCTGGAATAGACATGCTTTCACAATTTTTTCTTTCTGTATCATTGGAGAAAGCAGTGGTGACGATATTGTCCATTGGCAAATGAATCTGCACCCCTTTTGCTTTTGCCTTCGCTAAAATTTCTAAAGCAAGTGGCATACGATCGTCTTCACAAATAGAAGTACCAATTTTACCGCCCTGCGCTTTAAAGAAAGTATAAGCCATCCCGCCACCAATAATGATATCGGTAGCGCGCTCTAATAAGTTTTCAATAATTAAAATTTTATCTGACACTTTCGCGCCACCAATGATAGCCGTAAATGGTTTTTGAGCTTCGTGCAATACTTTCTCTGCACTTAATACTTCGGCTTCCATCAAGAAACCAAAAGTTCTGTTTTCTTTAGCAAAATATTGTGCAATGATCGCTGTAGATGCATGTGCTCTATGCGCCGTTCCAAAAGCGTCATTCACATATACATCCCCAAGCTTTGCTAGTTTTTCTGCAAATGCTGCATCACCTTTTTCTTCTTCTTTATAAAATCTTAGGTTCTCTAATAACAAGACCTGACCTGCTTGTAAAGCCGCAGCCTTACTCACTGCGTCTGCACCAATGCAATCCTCTGCAAACTGCACTTCCTTCCCGCCTAATAATTCAGACAGATGTGCTACCACATGTTTTAAAGAATATTTTTCGGTAGGACCATCTTTTGGTCTACCCAAATGGCTCATTAAAATAACACTTCCTCCGTCTTGTACAATTTTGTTTATTGTTTTTAGAGTGGCACGCATACGAGTGTCGTCTGTAATTTGAAATTGCTCATTTAAGGGCACATTAAAATCTACACGAACAAGGGCTTTTTTACCCGTGAAAGAAAATGATTGAAAACTGCTCATATTATATGTTTAAATACTTTTATAATTTTTTTGGCTACTTAGCAACTGAATAAAAATGCCCCCGAATTTCGGAGGCATTGTATATGTTTAATTTACTTATTTAATTTTGATTGCAAAATATTTCACTGTACGCACTAATTGACTTACATAGCTCATTTCGTTATCGTACCAAGCGACTGTCTTCACTAATTGTACATCACCTTGCGTCATTACTTTAGTTTGAGTCGCATCAAACAAAGAACCATATGAGATACCAATGATATCAGAACTTACAATCTCATCTTCGGTGTAACCAAAAGATTCATTCGCTGCTGCTTTCATAGCTGCGTTCACTTCTTCTACTGTTACTTTCTTAGATAAGATAGTCGTTAATTCAGTTAAAGAACCAGTGATGGTTGGAACACGTTGTGCAGATCCATCTAATTTACCTTTTAAACTAGGCAATACTAAACCGATTGCTTTTGCAGCACCTGTTGTGTTAGGAACGATGTTTGCAGCAGCAGCTCTTGCTCTTCTTAAATCATTTTTTGGATGCGGTCCATCCAATGTATTTTGATCATTGGTATAGGCATGCACAGTTAACATTAAACCAGTCACGATACCAAATTGTTCTTCTAACACTTTTGCCATAGGCGCTAAACAGTTGGTGGTACAAGATGCACCAGAAATCACTGTTTCAGTACCATCAATAATTTCGTGGTTGGTATTGAATACCACTGTTTTCATTTCGCCAGTTGCTGGAGCAGAAATCACCACTCTCTTAGCACCTGCTTTAATATGTAGTTCCGCTTTTTCTTTATCTGTAAAAAATCCAGTAGACTCAATTACTACATCTACATCATGCGCACCCCAAGGAATTTGAGCCGGATCTCTTTGTGCATAAATTTTCACAGCATGGCCGTTCACCAATACTGAATCTTCAGTTGATTTTACTTCTGCATCAAAACGACCTTGTGCACTATCATACTTTAATAAATGAGCCAATACCGCTGGAGAAGTCAGGTCGTTGATGGCCACTACTTCGATGCCTGGTGTATTGTAGATTTGACGAAAAACTAAACGACCGATTCGTCCAAAACCGTTGATTGCTACTTTTACTGAACTCATTGTATTCGATTTATTGATTAATAGAGATGCGAAGATACAATCCTTTTAAAAATAAAGTTCTAAATCTATATTAAATAAGGAATAAGACTCTTTAAAAACAAGCTTTAATACCAGCTATAGCAAGTTTTTTGAAACACAAACCTTTGCGGTAGCAATTTTTTTATTGGAGTTAATTTCCTAAAATCAGGAAAAAAAGGTCAAATTGTTTGGCAGTAAAGCCTATGAATCCTATTTTTGCGACCCTAATAACCTAGATGACCACGGAGCGTTCGACTAAGGGTTAGGTCACCTCCCTTTCACGGAGGTAATACGGGTTCGAATCCCGTACGCTCTACAAAGCCTATCACAAAGTGATAGGCTTTTTTAATGCGAAGACGCGAAACAAGCTCGCTTGATTGAGCGGATGAGCGTTAAAAAAGCCAAAAGCAAACTTCGTTTGCTTTTGAAAGGCTTTGGGTAAGGAGCAATGCCGAGGAAGACAATGCGAAGCATTGGCAATCCCG
>JBAWZB010000011.1:0-20050 GCA_037143275.1 Chitinophagia bacterium | reverse complement strand
ATTGAATAGAAACATTATGATGAATGATATTAGGAAGAATACCATTTGAGTTATAGAACTGATTTGAAAGGATTTTAACCTTACACTATTAATGTATTCATCTTCAATGGGTTCTTTAGAGAATGATATGAAATACAGACCAAATAGGAAACTAAAGAAGGATAGGGTAAGTGTAATTACTTTCATTGTATGGTTTAATTCTGTTTTGAATATACCTTGTTGAATTGAAATCCAAATGATTAAACCAATAGGGAATAGGAGGTATCCTATTTTCTTAAAACGATTGGGTAAAAGGAATAATGATTTCATATATGTGTATTTTTATAATACACAAATGTAAAGTAAACTTTACATATTAAATACATTTATTTTACTTCTGTACATCCTTATTCTTAACAATTAAACTTCTTTGGGGTACTTTTTTAAAGGTTTCAAGTTTGGATTGTAGGTTTTCTCTTAAGTAGTATTTCTCCATCACTTTGAGGGTGTGTCCGGTTATCTCACATATTTGGAATGGAGTAATATCCTCACTTCGTATAGTATAAGAGATAAAGAATGAACGAAGATTGTGAGATGAATCTACACCATATTTGTCCCATCCACATTTAGTTACTAATTCATCTTTGAAAGAGTTCATATAGTAAGTAATACTTCTCTTACCATTTGGTTTTTCATTGTGATTTGGGGAAGGAAAGGAGTAGAATGAATTTGGAAATAATTCAAAGATTACTTCAATTAAAGGGGTTTCATAATGTACACTTTTACCGTTTTTTACCTCTTTACATTTAATCCAACTAGGTGGTTTTACCCAACTCCAAATAGTATCATTTATTGGTACATCTCTATCTTTCCCTTTTGAATTTCTGATTTTTAGAATCCAACCATCTTCAGTTTTATCCCAAAAACTACCCATATCTTTTGGATAAAATTTTAAGTGATGTTCATTGTAGATACTCATATTTCTATATGAATAAAGAACCTCTCCAACTCTAAAACCACCTCTTAATTGTAATAGGGAAACGAAATACACTATATCTCTACCAAGGAAATGTGGAGGTTGATTAACCTTCCCATTTTTATCTTTAATTCTTTCTAATACACCATCATTCTTACAGTATCCTTCCCAGATACTCCTCACTTTGGTTAAACAATCCCTATAACAGTTTTCGTAATATTCCTTTCTAAATTCCTTTTCAACTGGACGGGGTGGTTTACCACATATTTGTTCTAATAAAGAATTTTGAAGTTCAATGGTTAATGGTTGGGATGGGAATAGTTCCAAACCACCCATTAGTTTATCCCTAACTAACCATTCTAAACAATACCTAATATCTTGTACATACCCTTTAATAGAACTCCTTGTTATACCTTTATCATGTAGGTAGGTTATATAGTTTCTGAACTCTAATTTCATCTCATTTGTTGGTACTATATGGAGTTTAATTTGATTAGATTCACACCATATTTTAAAGTTTCTTAATCCCCCAATCATACCAGAGGTTGTTTTAGAGTTTCTACCAATTGAACTCTGTCCCTCTTTTTCTAATAAATCAATGAATTGTTGAACATAGGGAAAAAGGAATCTTTTATCTTTTATTGAGATTGTAAAATGTGATTGGAGTTTTGATAATAGTACCTCACAACTATATTGAAAGGATGTCTGATTGTTTGATTTCTCTTTAGGTTCTACCGAACATAAATACTTATCACGATTAGAAATATCAGAACCTAAACGATAATACCAGAAATAGGAATCGTTATGTTTTTTTAATCTAAATGAACCACGATACTGTGTTTTCAGTAGGGTATTAGAGTTAATAAAGAAATCCTCTAATTCCTCACTCCAACCATATTTCTTCTTTAGTTTAGTAGTATCCATTTCAATAACTTTTTACTTACTTAAAATTAGTAAAAAAAATGATATGGGTGGAATATGGGTGGAAATATAATCAATAAATTTATAAAATATTGATTATCAATGTATTAGCTATTAAAATTGACGATAGTAATATTCGATATAGAAGTGCTTTTGAAAGACCCCTGAACCAGCTTGGCTTGCATAAGCTTCCCCTTGTCTAGTTTCGTCTTGGGTTTTATCTATCAGTAAATTTGAATCCATGCACTTAATTTGAACTGCAAACTTAGTCAAATTTTTTTTATGTGTCAACTTGTCAGACAAAATTCCTAATCCTTTGATATACAAATGATTAAAATAAGACAAGATATATGGTAATTAATTTTATATCAACCTATCAATCAATCAATTATTGACTAGTTTGTATATTTATAAAAATTAGCGCATGCTTAGAGGATTGATTTTATTATGGACTGTTTTTTGTTTAAATACGCTATTTGCTCAAGACTTGGTCGTGGCAAAATTGAGATCAGAGACTTCAAGAAATATTAAAAAAGATGTAGATACAACAAATTGGAATTGGAAAAAAGGAGGTCTGTATAATTTGAATGTGGCTCAAAGTTCATTAAGCAATTGGGCTGCTGGAGGGGATAATTTCAATATGACCCTCAATAGTTATTTTAATTATTTTGCCTATTATAAAAAAGAGCGTCAAAGTTGGGATAATAATATCGATGTGAATTTAGGATTTGTTCAGTCCACCTCTCAGGGTGGAAGAAAGAACGATGACCGTTTGGATTTACTTAGTAAGTATGGTTATAAAATGGATACGGTGGGCAAATGGTATCTTTCTGGTTTATTCAATTTTCGTTCTCAACTTTTTGATGGTTATAGTTTTAGTGGCACCAAAGCCACTTTTACCTCTTCATTTTTTGCGCCTGCCTACATGATTATATCTGCTGGTTTGGATTATAAGCCAGATAATAATTTTTCAATTTTCTTTTCTCCATTAACATCAAGAACCACATTGGTTTTAAATAAAAATTTATCCAACTTAGGAAAATATGGTGTGGATTCAGGGTCTATGGTAAAGCGAGAAACTGGTTTATTTGTTACAGTCAATTATAACAAAATCATTGCTACAAATATTAATTACAAAGGTCGTGCGGATTTCTTCTCCAATTATTATGATAAACCAGAGAATGTTAATTTTTACATGACGAATTTATTTACCTTCAAAATCAACAAAAACTTTTCAGCCACCTATAGTTTAGATTTGATTTATGATGATAAAATTCGAAGCTTTGGACCACTTAAAAAATCACCCGGTTTGCAAACCAAGAGTATTATAGGTATTGGTTATTTTAGAAGTCTTACAGTAAAGAAAAAATTGATCATAGCTAAGTCAAAACCAGTGCTCATTTCAAATGGCGAATAATAAACTTATTTGGAAATCACTTTAAGGGTATGTTTAATTTTATTGGCTTTATGCGTTAAGTCCATATAGTCATTGCTGATGATGGTCACATGGCCCATTTTGCGTCCAGGTTTTGTGGTGGTTTTGCCATAAAGATGCACAAACACATTATCCATCTTCAATACTTCGTCTAGTCCATCATACACCACATCACCATGGTAGCCTTCGGCGCCAATCAAATTCACAATAGCACTTGGTAAAATAGGGGCAGGATTGCCTAAAGGATAATCTAATATAATTCTTAGTAACATATCGTACTGACTAGAATAATTGGCCTCAATGGTATGATGTCCGCTATTGTGCACTCTTGGAGCAGTTTCATTCACTAGGATTTCACCTTTTTGATCTACAAATAATTCAATGGCAAAAAGTCCAGGACTCTTTAAAGAGATAACCACTTTTCTGGCAATGGCTTCGGCTTTCCAAAGTTGTTTTTCTTCAATTTTTGCAGGACTTAATTGGTAGTCTAACAAATTATACACTGGGTCAAAAACCATTTCGGCAGGAGGAAAAATGACTGTTTCTCCATGCACATTCATGCCTACAATCAATGCTAGTTCTTTGACAATCTTAACTTTTTCTTCTAATACAGCAGGTGCATTAAAACCCAATGCAATGGCGCTTTCGTCTTCAATCACTTGAACACCTTTTCCATCATAGCCACCCTCAGCTAATTTATGTACTCCGGGCAATAGTCCTAGGTGTTCGCGAATCGCTGCTGCCGATTGGGTGATGACAAAATTTGAACTTGGGATTGCGTTATCCGCATAAAATTGTTTTTGTGCAATTTTATTTTTGATGGTACGAATGGCTGCTGGGGTAGGATAAATTTTAACACCTTCTTTTTCTAATTGTGTTAAGGCATCTACATTAACAGCTTCAATTTCAATGGTCAATGCATCCAATTGTTTGCCAAATTGGTACACCGTATCATAATCTAAAATATCTCCTAATGTAAAATGGTGGCATAAATGTGCTGCGGGGCAGTTGGCATCTTTTTCTAACACAAAGGTGGTTAAATCATAGTTTGCCGCTGCTTGTAAAAGCATTCTTCCTAATTGTCCTCCGCCTAAAATACCTACCTTCATATTTCTAATTTTGATAGAGCAAATATAAGTTAGTTAGGTTATTTTTGCTAAACAACGATTTAATACAAGTATACATGAAACAACCCATCATTCAAGTGAAGGATTTGACCAAGTCCTACGGCGACTTTGAAGCAGTTAAAGGCATTAGCTTTGAGGTCTATAAAGGAGAGATCTTTGGTTTATTAGGACCGAATGGTGCAGGGAAATCAACCACTTTAGAAATCATTGAAACCTTGAGGCAAAAGTCTGGGGGAACAGTGCTTGTAAATGGCATGGACTTGGACACAGATCCAGAAGGGATTAAGAAAATCATTGGCGTGCAATTGCAGACGGCTGGATTTTACCCTAATTTAAATTTAACAGAACTCGTACAATTGTTTGTGGGCTTGTACCAAATGGAGATGGATCCAATGGAACTATTGGCTAAAGTAGATTTAGTAGACAAAGCCAAATCTAAGTTTAAGGAATTGAGTGGGGGACAGAAGCAACGATTTTCAATTGCCACCACTTTAATCAATCGTCCTAAAATCATTTTCTTAGATGAGCCTACTACAGGTCTAGATCCCCAAGCAAGACGCAATCTTTGGGATTTGATTCAAGAGATTAGAAACAATGGCACCACTGTGATTATTACAACACATTATATGGATGAAGCTGAAGTGCTTTGCGATAGAGTGGCGATCATTGATAGTGGTAAAATCATTGGCATCAATTCACCGAATCAATTGATAGACGAATTGGTGGCATCTGGATTTGAAAAAGAAAAAGAAGTGAAAATGGCCAATTTGGAAGATGTTTTTATCCATATGACAGGTAAACAATTAAGAGAAGCTTAAATATTAAAATATGACAACAGACCCAAAGTATCCTATTGGCAAGTATGAAATGAAGCCTTATTCAGAAGCCACAAAAAATGAATGGATCAATGCCATCAGACATTTACCAAAAGATGTAGAAATGGCTGTTTTGAATTTAGATAAAGTACATTTAGACACCCCTTACAGAGAAGGTGGATGGACGGTGCAACAACTCGTGCATCATATTGCAGACAGTCATATGAATGCTTTTGCAAGATTTAAATTAGGATTGACAGAGGAAGTGCCTACCATTAAAGCCTATGATGAAAATAAATGGGTATCGATGGCAGATGCTTTGGATACCCCCATTAATTATTCAATGACTTTATTGCATGCATTGCACGAAAGATGGGCTAATTTATTAGCGAGTTTAACAGAAGAACAATGGCAAAGAAAATTATTTCATCCTGGTAGAAACGCAGAGGTAAGTCTTTGGGATTTATTTGCCATCTATGCATGGCATGGTAAACATCATGTAGCGCATATCACCACTTTAAGAGCAAATAAAGGGTGGTAATTTTATAAAAATTAAGTTCTGTCCACCTCGGCTACTAAAAATACACTGCCAATCACAAGAATTAAATCATTGTGGTTGGCATTTTTTATAGCATCCTGTAAAGCAATATTGACATCTTCAAATGCATTGCCATTTAATCCAATGACTGCGGCTTGATCTGCTAATTCATTCACAGGCAATGCCCTTGGTATATGAGATTGAGTGAAATAATATTTGGCGTTTTTTGGAAGTAATTTTAATACGGATTGCACATCTTTGTCCTTCACCATCCCAGTCACAATATGTAATTGTTGGTATTGCAAGGAAGCCAATTGTTCTAATAATGCGTTTACACCATGTTCGTTGTGAGCCACATCCAATATAACTCTTGGGCTGTCTTGAATGCATTCCCATCGGCCCATTAAGCCATTGTTTTTTTTAACTTGTGACAATGCTTTTGTCACTTTATTCGCAGTGAGCTTCCAACCCATGGTAGACAGTAATTGAGCAGCCACTAAAACTGCTTTTAAATTTTTAGCCTGGTATTTTGCAGGAAGATCACATTCAATGGTAAAGTTTTTCGGAAATAAAGGTGCGCCTAATAAATGAATAAGGGGTTGATAGAATTCAAAGAAAGCATTTTGCCAATTGTTTTGAAAGGATTTAAATTCAATGAAATCTTCGGCAAAATAAATGGGTGCATTTTTTTTGTTTGCTTGCTCCTCAAATACTTTTTTTGTGGCAGCATCAGTTGCACCTATCACCACAGGCGTCTCCTTTTTTATAATACCAGCTTTTTCGGATGCAATGGCTTCTAAAGTATTTCCAAGTAAAGCCATATGATCGAATCCAATATTGGTAATGATAGATAGTTCGGGCGTAATCACATTCGTGCTATCTAATCTGCCACCTAAACCTGTTTCAATAATGGCGATATCTACTTTTTCTTGTGCAAAATATTCGAAAGCCATACCTACTGTAATTTCAAAAAAAGAGGGTTCAATTTTTTCAATACAAGGTTTTATTTTATTGGTAAAGTCAATTACAAAATCTTGACTACACATTTTACCATTGACTTTGATACGCTCTCTAAAATCATATAAATGTGGCGAAGTATATAATCCAGTTTTGTATCCCGCTTCTTGAAAAATGGAGGCGAGCATATGACTCGTTGAACCTTTCCCATTGGTGCCCGCTATATGTATGGTTTTTATTTTCTTTTCTGGATGTCCAAGGAATGCACAAATAGCAATGGTATTGTCTAAATTCGGTTTGATTGCAGCAGCACCAATCCGACTAAACATAGGCAGTCTAGTGTATAAATAGTCAATCGTTTCTTGATACCGCATACGAATAGGGGTGGCTTATTGAAGATCGAATTTGAATTTCACAGTGACCGTTGAACTATGATCGGCAGTATTGAAATTAATTTTTGTCAAGTAATCCACAATCGCTCTTTTATATTTAGCATCATTAGATGAGGAGCCTCTAGTTATTTGAATAAACCTTCCAACCCCATTTGGATTTACTTCAATCTCTGCATAAATGGTTGCTGGAGGGACATCACCATTAAATGAATAGGTCTTAGTAACTCTACGGTCGCCTTTAGTTACAAAGGGACCGCCAGTGCCAGTATAGGATTGTCCGTTGATGGAACCATTTGCAACACCTTGATCTCCTTTACCACCAGCAATGCCTTGATCTTTTACCTCACTATAACTATCTTGATTATTACCACCTGATCCATTGCCGCCTGCATATTTACCCATTAAAGCTTTTGGCTTAGCTGGAACAGGAGCTGGATTATTTTTTGCAATCGTTTTTACTTTGCTAGAACGTATTGCTTCATCATTTGGATCATTTGCATCATTGGAGACTGCATTTATTTTTGAAGCTACAGCAGAAGCCGCTTTAGTTTTAGTGGATGTAGCACCTTTCTCTGGAGCTGGCGCTGCTTTTGACATTGGAGGAATTGTGCCAGCACCAGTATTGCTATTGCCCAAGTTGACCTCCATATATTCTGGTAAAGGTGGGACTACTGTAGGGGAAGGTTCCTGAAATTTTGAAACAAAAAAGACGAGTGAAAGTGCTATACAGATAAGTCCGGTATAGACACCCGCTTTAATATTCTTTTCTTGTTCAAAACTCAATTGCATAGTTTAAAATTAATGCAAAAAAACGTCATAACCCAATCTTAACAAAGTGGCTACAATCACAATTAAGAAAATTTTACGAATAAATTGGTTGCCTTTTTTTAAAGCCATCCTTGAACCAAAAAAGCCACCTGTAGCATTACAAAAAGACATCGGTATGGCAACTGGCCAAAGAATAACGCCCTTGCCAATGAATAAGATCAAGGAGCCAAGATTCGTAGAAAGGTTTACAATTTTTGCGTGTGCACTTGCTTGCATAAAATCATATCCTAAAATAGCAATGAATGCAAGTACAAATAAACTTCCAGCACCAGGCCCAATAAATCCATCATAAAAACCAATGACTAAGCAAATTAGGATGCCTTTTAATATGGGAGATTTTATGTCTTCTTTCTGTACGGATTGTCCAAGTTCTTTTTTAGTAAAAGTATAAATTGCTAAAAGTAGCAATACAAAAAAGATGACTGGTTTCATAAACGTACTACTCATTCTAGTTAATAAATAAGAACCAGAAAAAGCTGCAGTAAATGCAATGCTAGTAAATAGGAGTATTCTAAAAAATGGAATTTTAACCCTTTGCAAATATTGGTAAGTGGCAAAACAGGTTCCAATAAATGAAGGTACTTTAAGGGTGCCAATGACTGTTGAAACTGCTTTTGTTGGCATTAAAATTAGTCCAGCTGGCACTTGTATCAATCCACCACCGCCTACCACAGCATCCACATAGCCTGCTAAAAATGCAATCAAACATAAAATTAGGATGGTACTAAGCGCCATGTTTCATTTTTGATGGCCAGGTATTGATGACTATACCAGAAATAATAATTAAACCACTAATCATTTGAAAAATTGTAAACTGCTCATTCAAAATAAACAATGCTTCGATGGAACTTAAGAATGGAATTAAAGTACCAAATAAGGCAGTCTTTGCAGAGCCAAGACGATGAATGGCCATATTCCATAACAAATAAGCAATCGTTGAATTCCCAATAGCTATGTAGAGCACAACAATTAACAACTCTTTACTAAAATGAACAGGCTGCACATAGTTCATTTCATATACCGCAAAAGGGCTCAATACAATAGTGCCAATAGCGAAAAGTACAAGTAGAAAACTATTGTTTGAAATGCCTACTGGCTTTTTACGAACAAAAACATTATAAGTTCCAAAGCATAATCCAGAACCGATCATCCATAAATCACCAGTTGAAAATTTAAATTGTAATAAGGTATGTATGTCGCCTTTGCTTAATAAAATGATGACACCAAAAATACCCAAAAAGATACCTGTGATACTTTTCCAATTTAACTTTTCTTGAACTACCCATGCTGCAAGTAATGTAGCAACAATTGGATGCACAGTTGAACCAAAAAGTGCCATATTGATGGCAGTGGTAGAATGACCTGCTTGATAAATCATTGTGTTATAAACTGCTACCCCCAACAATGCCATCCAAAAAAAGTAACTAAAATTGTCTTTGAACAATTGTTTTTCTTTTTTAAAATTCTTGAGTGCGAAGGGTAGTATTGTTATAGTGGCGATGGTCCATCTAAAAAAAGCAAGACTAATTGGACCAGCTAATTGATAAGCATACCTTGAGGCAATAAAATTACCAGACCAAATAACGCAAGCAACAATCGCCAATAAGGTTCCAAGTTGAACTTGTTTATTATATTGTCTTTTCACTATTGAACTAGATTAATGATGTGCAAAATCATTTGCATAATCTCCTTTAATACGTTCGATTGGCGGATTAAAATAACCAAACTTCAAATTAGGAAATTCTTCTCTAATTAATTCCATCATTTGTTTCACACCCATAATCTCTCCGGGTTCTGTTACCCCAATTTTTCCTAGATACCAATCTGGGTCGATATTGAAATTACGCCATTGAATCATTTTTAATCCAGTGTCTTTAATCAATTGTCTAAGCGCTTCATATTCAGCTACGGTATCTGTCATACCAGGGAAAACAAAATAATTGATGCTTGTCCATTTGCCTGCAGCAGTCATCACTTTTATACTTTCAACAATATCTTGGAAAGTGTAATTATTAGGTCGGTAGTAGGCATTGTAAATTTCGGGTCTGGCAGAATTGGTGCTGACCCTTAAACTATCCAAACCAACAGCAACTAATTCGGCAACTGCTTTTGGATTAGAGCCATTTGAATTGATATTGATACTGCCTTTATCTGTATGTTTTCTGATTTCTATAATAGCTTCCTTAATGGTCTCCCACATTAATAAAGGTTCGCCCTCGCAACCTTGTCCAAAACTTACAATTGGAAATGGGGCCGACATCAAATGTGGCACAGTGTATTCCACCACTTCGGCTGCGGTAGGTTTAAATGATAAACGTTCTTGGTTAGAAACAATTTCTTCCTCAATTGGTTGGAACGAAATACAACCAATGCAATTGGCATTACAAGCAGGTGAAATAGGAATGGGACATTCCCATCTACCCATCGCAAAATTTCTTGCAGCAGGACAATGATAGGTCATACAACAGTTTTGCATCAGGTGTTGCACCAATCTATTTTCATTGTATGTTTTTAATAAATGTGCTGTACCATATTCAATTGTTTCTTGATCATAGCCCTCAGCATCCTGGCGTATATCTTGTTCAATTCTAACAGCAGGTACATAGTTTACACCATCTAACCAACCCACAGCGGTATAACAAAATAAAGGTAACAATGGTGCTTCTGGCAAAGACTCATAAGCTGCGATATACAATCCAGTATGCGCTGGGGGTATGAAAGCAGCAACTGCCCATCCTTTTTCACATAAACGCATTTCACCACTATCTACATCAATACCAATGCCTCTTCGGCCTGGTAATTCATATAAACTTCCGCCCTCAGGCAAGGGAATCCAATCTTCCTCTGGAATAGGATAGGCGTCCCATCCAGCTCTGCCAACCACAAACAAGGTCTCATCTTCAAAGATGTTGCCTTCGCCATCTGAATACAATAAATAAGGAGAGTCTGTTAATGCCATAGTTAGTTATTTTTAGCTAGATGCTCTGCGCAAAAAGCATTGAATTCGTTTTTGATTGCTTCGGTCACTGGTTCATTGATCTGTTTTTGGATCAATTGATTGTTCTTGAAATCGATTGTAATATAATCGTCTTTAATCAGCATATTATTGATTTCGGCCCATGGGTATAACTTTTTAGGAAAGGTATTGACCAAGACGCCAGCTGGGTCTACCGCTAATTCATAAGGAAATTTCACTTGACGCTCAAATAAGGCTGCAATTAAGTATACCCCAGCTATCAATAAAGCATTGGGTAATAAAAACCAGCCCCAAGAAGCAAAGACCAAACCTAATCGGTAATAAGGAGCTCCACCTTTGATTTTTTGGTACACACAAAAAATCCACCAACTAGCCACCGATGTCATAATCGCAATTAATAAAGCAGGCTTTGGGTATAAACCTGCATATAGGGAATAGGATAGCGCCATAATTGTAATGAAAAGCATCAATTGGCTGATACGGTCAACGTTCTTAAAATCGGGGCTTTTGCAAACAATGATATAGTCAAAAAGGCGCATAATTGAAGTTTATGAGATGCGTAAATTTTGGTGCAATTTAAGGCCATTTGGTTAACTTTGCGGTATGAAGAAAACACATCTTATTTTATTGGTCTTAATTGCAGCAGCAATTGTAGTGTTAGTAAGCTATACAGGCGATTTAAGTAGCTATGAAACAGTGGCTTCTGCAAAGCAAAAAGAAGGAAAATTTGTGAATTTGATCGTAAGAATGGATAAATCTGTACCTGTTCAGTACGATCCAGTGAAAGATCCTAATCTTTTAAAGTTTAATGTAGAAGATAGCTTGGGAAGTAAAATTGCCGTAGTGTATCGCAATACCATGCCCACCGATATGGAAAAGTCAGAACGATTGGTATTGAAAGGACGCGTTCAGGGGGATGCATTTGAATGTAGCCAAATTGTGATGAAATGTCCTTCTAAATACAAGGACAATCCAAATGCAATGAAAGCGCAACCGGTAACCATTACCAACTAATCAAAATTACAACATGCAGCCAACTCAGTTTATTGGGGAACATTTGTTACCCGGACAAATAGGTTATTTTTTATCCATCTTATCTTTTGTAGCTTCTTTAGTGGCCACATTTTCTTTTGCCAAAGCATTTTATGCAAAAGAGATATTGGTAGAAGCGAGTTGGAAAAAATTAGCTAGAACTGCATTTGTGATTGAGGCTTTAACTGTAGTAGGAAGTTTTGCAGTCTTGTTTTATGTGATTTACAATCACTTATTTGAATATAAATATGCCTACACCCACAGTGATAAAAATTTACCATTTGAATATTTATTAAGCTGTTTTTGGGAAGGGCAGGAAGGCAGCTTTTTATTATGGAGTTTTTGGCACTCCGTGTTGGGTTTGATTTTAATTAAGAAAGCCAAAGCTTATGAAGCAGGTGTTATGATGGTGATTAGTTTCGCACAAGTCATACTTGCCACCATGGTCATTGGGGTGTTTGTATTGGATGTAAAAATAGGGTCTAGTCCATTTATTTTATTAAGACATGAAATGAACTGGCCAATTTTAGCCAGACCAGATTACCTACAATTAATCAAAGATGGCACTGGCTTAAATACTTTATTACAGAACTACTGGATGGTCATACATCCACCCATTTTATTTTTAGGATTTGCTAGTACCATCGTGCCATTTGCCTATGCAGTAGCAGGTTTATTAAAGAAAGAACATCATTGGGTGAAATCAGCTTTGCCTTGGGCTAGTTTTTCTGCTGGCATTTTGGGCTTAGGCATTATGATGGGTGCTGCATGGGCCTATGAGAGTTTAACTTTTGGTGGTTACTGGGCATGGGATCCAGTGGAGAATGCATCATTGGTGCCTTGGTTGACTTTGGTTGCAGGGATTCATACAGCCATGATTTACAATAGAACTGGTGCAAGTTTAAAAGCCACTTATTTATTCCTTGGTATTAGTTTCTTATTAATTGCGTATTCTACTTTCTTAACCAGAAGTGGCATTTTAGGAGATACTTCAGTCCATGCATTTACCGATTTAGGAATGAATGGACAGTTGCTATTTTTCTTATCCATCTTTGTGATTCCTTTCTTTATATTATATTTTGTGCGTTACAAACACATGCATGAGCCTTTAAAGGAAGATGCACTTGATAGCAGGGAATTTTGGATGCTAATTGGTTCTTTGGTACTTGTACTTGCTGCGGTGGTGATTATACTCAAGACTTCTACACCTGTATTTAATAAAATATTTGGAACAAAGATAGCACCTCCAGAAGATCCTGAATTTGCATACAATCAGGTACAAATTTTTGTAGCCATCATCATTGGTTCATTAACAGCGATTGGACAGTTTTTGAAATACAAAACCACCCCAATGGCTAATTTCAAAAAACAAATGTTGTGGCCAGTAATAATTACCATCCTTATTAGCATTGTCATTTTTGTTTTTGTTGGGGTAGCTTATGACAACAAAGGCGCTGGATTTTTAGTCGCTATCTACATTGCGATTGTGACTTCTGTGTTTGCAATTGTTGGAAATATTGCATACTGGTCTGTAGTTTTAAAAGGAAAATTAAAATCTGCGAGTTCATCTATTGGACATATTGGATTTGGTT
Source organism: Chitinophagia bacterium (assembly GCA_037143275.1). Taxonomy (GTDB): domain Bacteria; phylum Bacteroidota; class Bacteroidia; order Chitinophagales; family Chitinophagaceae; genus Sediminibacterium. The sequence goes on along the minus strand of JBAWZB010000011.1, from coordinate 6,481 downwards.
TGGTTTTAACAGGTATATTTATTTCTTCTGCCAATAAAACCACATTAAGCTACAACACAACAGGGATAAGCCCTTTAAGAGTAGACTCCACTCAGAAAAAAAGTCCAGTGGGTGACCCTAGAGAGAACTTGACTTTATTTGAGACCATTGAAACAGATATGGGCAAATACAATGTAACTTATGAAAGAGATACATTTGATGCTATAGGAAAAAGATATTTCGAATTGAGTTTTAAAGAAAAGAAAACAGGAGAGGCATTTAAATTATATCCAGATGTATTAAAAAACAATAAGGGGATGGAAGGCTTCTCTGCTAATCCATCTTCAAAGCATTATTTACACAAAGATATTTTTGTGTACGTGACTTCTTTCCAAGACCATACAGAAGAAGATACCACAAGGTTTAATCCAATCAATATTACGGTAGGTGATTCCATTTTTTACAGCAATGGCTATATCAAATTGGAGAAAGTGAATGTCAATCCTCCAGGAGAGAGACCAGCAGGTGTGAATGAATTGAGATTACAAATGAATGTGGTTTCTAAAGAAGGATTAAGATATGTAGCCGAACCAGGGATACTTTTGGAAGGGATGAATCTAACTTCAAAACTGGATACAATTAAGGCACAAAACTTAGTAATGAGTTTTAATAAAGTCGTGAACCAAGAAAAAGGTATTTTAGAAATAGGGCTAAAGGAGTCAAAGTCTTTAACGAACCTTATTACTTTAAAAGTATATGAATTCCCTTGGATCAATTTAGTGTGGCTTGGAGTGATTGTCACTACCATTGGTTTTATGATGGGGGCCTATTATCGTTTTAAGAAATAGGGTTACTTTTTGTATATTAGTGTATCAATGCATATGAGAACTGTCTATTGTATACTGCTATTTTTAATGACAACAAGTTTGCCAAAGCAGCTTATTGCCCAAAATAGCCAGAACGATACAATTAGGGTGGAAGCCTATATTACTCCAGAGGGAGATACCATTCCTCAATCTTGGTTGCCTACTGTGATGGTTTCAGCTGTTCAAACTCGTGCATTAAAAAACTATTGGAACAACTGGACAAGATTACGCAATGCGGTTTATGTCACTTATCCATATGCAAGAACGGCTAGTAAAGTGATTCAATCAGTGAATGCACAATTGGCTAATGTGCAGGATGAAAAATTAAGAAAACAGATTATTAAATCTAGAGAAAAAGAATTGAAAAGGGATTTCGCAGATAAGGTGACCAATTTATCGGTCTATCAAGGTAAGGTCCTTATGAAATTAATCAATCGTGAGACAGGAAACAATTGTTACCAGTTAATCAAGGAATATAAAGGTGGTTTTAATGCAGGTATTTGGCAAACAGTTGCATTTGTTTTTGGAAGTAGTTTAAAGCAACCCTATAGCCCAAATGGCGAAGACCAGGAGATTGAAAAAATAGTGGTTGAAGTACAAAAAATATACGGCGCCAAAGGCTAAAAGGCCAAGCTAAATTGGGATAGGTTTTTGGGGCAGGTTTTTGTACCTTTACCCTAATAGATCCTATCCTATGAGCGAAGAAAAAAGTTTAAATTTTATTGAAGAAATTATTTCCCAAGATCTTGCAGCTGGGAAGCATAAAAGTATATTGACAAGGTTCCCTCCAGAGCCGAATGGGTATTTACATATTGGTCATGCAAAAAGTATTTGTTTAAATTTCGGTCTTGCAGCAACTTTTGGAGGTGCAACGAATTTAAGATTTGATGATACCAACCCAGTAACAGAAGAGACGGAATATGTAGATAGTATCAAAGCCGATTTAAAATGGTTGGGTTTCAATTGGATTAAAGAATGTTATGCTTCGGATTATTTTGATCAATTGTATGCTTTTGCTGTTCAATTAATCGAAAAAGGACTGGCTTATGTAGATGACAGTACTGCAGAGGAAATTGCACAACAAAAAGGAACACCTACCCAGCCTGGAACAGGAAATATTTTTAGAAATAGAAGTATACAAGAGAATTTAGAATTATTTGCTGCAATGAAAGCAGGTAAGTACAACGATGGCGAAAAAGTATTGCGCGCTAAAATAGATTTAGCAAGTCCGAATATGCATATGCGCGATCCTTTGTTGTATCGCATTAAAAAAGCGCATCATCACCGCACTGGGGACAAGTGGTGCATCTATCCAATGTATGATTTTGCCCATGGTCAAAGTGATTCTATCGAAAATATCACCCATTCAATTTGTACCCTTGAATTTATCCCACACAGGGCTTTGTATGATTGGTGTATCGAACAGTTAGGCATCTTCCCATCGCATCAATATGAATTTGCACGTTTAAATATGACTTATACGGTTATGAGTAAGCGTAAATTATTACAGTTGGTGCAAGAAGGACATGTGCAAAGCTGGGATGATCCAAGAATGCCTACCATTAGTGGTATGCGCAGAAGAGGCTATACTGCAGAAAGTATTCGTGATTTCTGTGATCGTATAGGGATTGCTAAAAGAGAAAATATCATTGACTTTAGTTTACTAGAATTTTGTGTTCGTGAGCATTTGAATAAAATTGCACAAAGAAGAATGGTGGTGACTGATCCAATTAAATTGGTCATTACCAATTATGAACAGACCGAAGAAATTTTAGATTCAGAAAACAATCCAGAAGATCCGAATGGCGGCACAAGACCTGTTCCATTTAGCAAAGAGTTATGGATTCAGGCAGATGATTTTATGGAAGAACCAACTAAAAAATATTTTAGATTAGGCCCAGGATTGTCCGTAAGATTAAAGAGCGCTTACATTATCGAGTGTGAAGGTTTTGATAAAGACGCCAACGGGAAAGTTACCACCGTCTATGCAAAATATTTTCCAAATTCTAAATCAGGATCAGATACATCTGGAATTCATGTTAAAGGTACATTACATTGGGTTAGTGTAAAGCATGCTATCCCATTTGAATTGAACGAGTATGATCGTTTATTCAATGTGGAAGACCCAAGTAGTGCAGAAGGCGATTTTAAATCTTATATCAATCCACATTCATTGCATACAGTCACGACAGCTTGGGGAGAACCAGCTTTGTTAAATGATGCATTAGAAGATCGTTTCCAGTTTTTAAGAAAGGGTTATTTTTATCAAGACACCAATAGTACAAAAGACAAGTTGGTATTCAATCGAACAGTGACCCTTAAAGACACTTGGGCGAAGGAACAAAAGAAATAATTCAAACAGCAATCATGTTACTGGACTTGGAACAATTTAAAAGCCATTGGGCAACTACTTTTCCAGGTATCACTACCCACAATACGCATTTTATTATTGCAGTGAGTGGCGGGGTAGATAGTATTGTGCTTGCAGCATTGATGCAACAAATGGGTGCGAATTGTTCGATAGCACATGCCAATTTCCAATTAAGAGGAGATGAAAGTAACAGGGACGAAAGTTTTGTACAAAATTTTGCCACAAAAATGGGTATGCCTTTTTTAACAAAACGATTTGACACATTGGCCTTTGCAGAAAAATATAAAATGGGCATCCAACAAGCTGCTAGGGAAATACGCTATGCTTGGTTTGAAAGTTTAATAAAAGAAATGGAAGTGTCCGCAACTTCAAAAATTGTTTTACTTACAGCACACCATGCAGATGATCAAGTGGAGACGGTGCTCATGCAATTTTTTAGAGGTACTGGCTTGCATGGGTTGACTGGGATCCCAGCAATTAGAACGCACCAACAAAATCCACTTGCTACAGATCATATTCATTTAATTAGACCATTGCTGCCATTTAGTAAAGTCAATATTAAAGATTTTGCAAAAGCAAATGAATTGGACTATGTAGAAGACAGTTCTAATTTAAAAAATGATTATACCAGAAATTTAATTCGCAATCAGTTGATTCCACAGATGGAGACCATTTATCCAAATGTGAATCAACAAGTACTTGATACGATTTCGAGATTAAAAGAAGCAGAAGCCATTGTAGAGGCAACGGTTTCAGCTTATTGGAAAAAACATATCAGTTTTCCAAAAGGGATTCCAACAATAGAAGTAGCCAAATGGAATCAACTCAAAGGCAATACCACCTATATCTGGGGATTGGTGCAGGCTTATGGATTTAAAGCCACCCAATTAAAAGAGATCCATAAAATAGCTGGAGCAGCTAAGGGTGCTTTTATTGCATCTGCTACCCATCGATTGATTCAATGGGACAACCAAATTCAAATTGTATCCAATCAAGATGACAAAGTCTATGAGACCATTTCAAAAGATCAATTGGTGGTAGATACTTTATTTGGAAAATTTCAATTAGAATGGATGGACTATATGGAGGAACTAAAATTAGACACGAGTGCTAACATGGCTTATTTGGATGCGGAAGAATTAAGTTGGCCGTTGTTAAATCGTTCTTGGGTTGCGACAGATTATTTTTATCCATTAGGGCTGCGCAAGAAAAAGAAACTCAATCATTTTTTAGGAAACTTAAAATTAAGTCCAGCAATTAAGTCAAGGACAACTGTGCTTTGCTCTGATAGTAAAATTGCATGGGTGGTAGGACAAAGAATTGACGACCGTTTTAAAATTACACCAAATACAAAACGCATTGTTAAAATTACATTCCTAAGTAAATCCTAATCTGCTCTATAAAGCTGGCGACAATATTAAATTGTGCAATAAAGTAAGCAGCAACAATTAAGAATATAACACCATATAGCGATCCCCATAAATGCGCACTGTGGTTGATGCCGCCTCTTCCTTGCTTAGACAAGTAGGCAGTAATGCCTAAATAAATTGGCCCAAAAATAAATCCAGGAATAATAGGAGGGATAATGAAAAAGCCAATTTGAATGGTCGGCATTAAAAAGATACCCGCAAATACAATGGCAGATACGGCACCTGAAGCACCTAAGCTGTTGTAATTATACCTATCTTTTTGTTGAAGGTAAGTTGGAATTAAACAAACCGCTAAAGCAGATAAATATAAAAATAAATAAAGCAGTTTTCCATTTTGACCAAAGAGCATATTAAAATATTGCTCCACATAATCTCCGAACATATAAAAGGAGAACATATTAAATGCTAAGTGCATAAAATCCGCATGGATGAATCCACAACTAATAAAACGGTACCATTCATTGTCTCGACTCACAGAATAAGGGTGGAAAATTAATTTATCCATGATCTCTGCATTGTAAAATGCTAAGACGGATACAATGACGGTGACTACGGTGATATATAAAGTAATGCTCATTATTCGTGGTGGTATTTTTCGTTGGCTAAGATACTACAAGCGCGGTAGATTTGTTCGGCAAGAATGAGTCGAACGAGCATATGTGGGAAAACGAGTTCAGATATGCTCCAGGTGAAATTGGCTCTTTGTTGAATTGTTTCATCCACACCATACGCTCCACCAATTAAGAAAATGATTTTCTGTGCGCTTTGATTGGCTTTTTGTTGGATTAAATTGGCAAGTCCAGGGGAACTTAGCATTTTACCTTTTTCGTCTAATAGAATTAATACATCTGTTGGCGTGATTGCTTTTAAGATACTCGCCGCTTCTGCTTTTTTGATTTGTACTGGTTCTGTTAGTTTGGATGGGACAATCAATTGCCAGTCGATAGGGTAGTAATGCCCAATTCTTTTAGTGAATTGTTCTACGCCTTCTTTGATATAAGATTCGTTGGCTTTGCCAACGGAGAAAATGGAGAGTTTCATTTTATTTAAAATAAATTTTAATCATTTCATATACTTTTTTACTGGTGGCATCGTCAATGGAACCAAGTTTTTTAACAAGTCTAATTTTATCTATAGTTCTAATTTGATCTATCACAATTTGTCCATTTTTGTTTTGAAATGTACAATTAACCCTAGAAGGAAAGTCTTTTAATTTAGAGGTAAGGGGGATAATCACTACACTCTTTTTATTATTGTTTGCTACATCTGGTGAAATAATAATGCAAGGCCTTGTTTTATTAATTTCACTACCTAGTGTTGGCTCAAGTTTGGTCATCCAAACTTCGTTTTTTAAAACTACCATGTCCAATCCTCCTCATCAAATTCATTTTCAAAAGCCATCCAATCCTTATCTTCTTGTGTAAGGGTGTGATCCATTTTCTGATAGATTGCCTCCCATCCTGCTCTTGGATCTACCTCTACAGGTTTAATGACAATACAGTCCTCACGAAGTTCTAGTGTTACTTCTTCGTCAAGCTTATATTCCTTTATTAATTCATTGGGGAGTCGGATGCCCTTAGAATTGCCTATTTTAATGATTTTCGCCTTCATATAAATGTTATTACAATGTAATTACTTTTACAAATGTAGGAAATTATTTGAAATGGAGGAGGGTATTTTTACTTGGATGGTTGCTTCGCAACATCCTCTTCGCATTGGTCGTGCCCAAAGCCCTGCGGATTAGCTCGAATTTTATCCTCGCTTTTCCTTGCGCATTGGCCTTACTCAAAGTGGATTGCTCCCTTTGGTCGCATCCTCTTCGCAGTTATCTTACT
>JBAWZB010000010.1:0-24653 GCA_037143275.1 Chitinophagia bacterium | reverse complement strand
TTTCTGTTGTTATACTTGCTGTATTTGATGCAATTCTTGTATCTAAAGCATTCTCAGAAATAGTAGCCCTTGCAATTTCTGTTGTTATACTTGCTGTATTTGATGCAATTCTTGTATCTAAAGCATTCTCCGCATTAGTAGCTCTTGTTATTTCGGTTACTATTCCTGCAGTGTTTGTTGTTATATAAGATTTAACTGCTTTTTGAGTTGGATATAATGTATCACTTGGTGTTGAACCTCCTAAATTAATATCTGTAGATTTATTAGCAAGATCCTCTTTAAAATTAATTCTATTAGATAAATTTAAAGTGTCCTTTGCTATTCTATTACTTATCATTTTAGAGGTGTCTGATAAATTTAATTTTGTTAGAAGTAAAGAATCGGTATATGTTTTTTTGACAAATTTTATAGAGTCTGTTAAGTTGAATTTTAAATCAAGAGCGGACTTTGTTAAAGTACTAATTGGTTTTTCTAAATCAGCCGTGTTATTTAGTTTATCAAGAACCAATGCCTTTTTAAGATCCAATAAACTAGTATATCCTGTGCCTCCAGATTTAACAGGTATGGTACCGATAATATTTTCAGCATCTACACTACTAGCAAATTTTGCATAAGCTACATATTGAAACTGAGTAGTTCCCATGGTAATAAAATTATCACCACCTTCAGGATCCATTTCAATTTTTAAAAATCTGGGGGATTGTTTCCAATTAATATTATTAAAATTTCCCAGTGTACTTTTAGCTCCTGTATCTCCAATGACCACTACAAATAACCCTTGTGCATTTGTCATTACACTTCTTACCTCACTATACTCCATATTACTTTCAAATGCTCCTTGAAGAATACTCAACTTAATACTAATTAGTTGAGATGAGATGATGGAGTTATCATTTTTTCTGGCTACCCCTTGAAAATTTAACCCAACTTGTGTATGACCAATATTTGTGAAAAATATTAGTAGAACGAAAAAAATGAAAATTTGTAATTTATATTTAGTCATTGAATATTATAGCGTATCTTGAAGATCTTTATTAAAGTTTGATGATTTTATAAACTACCATTTTAGCAATTTGATTTAAAGGCTTAAAATATATTTTTATAAAATAAGGGGCTGATGGAAATTGTTCCATTGAAATACTTTTTGCATAGGAAGTATAAAGTGTAACAGGCTTTTCAGTTAGAATGATATCCCCCTTCACATTTATAAGTTGTATTGAAAGATCACCAATTTCTGAATATTTAAATTTTAGATTTAAAAAGTTAAGAATTGGATTGGGCCCAACTGTAATCAAACTAAGCAAACGAGCATTTTCATTATTATATTTGAAAATATTTACAGTAGGTTGTAAAACGCCCGTGTTTAAAAAATAAGAGGAAGCATTGAAACTAGCAATAGAAACAGACTCATTCATACTCCATTCCAAATTAGCACCAACCCCACCACCATTGTTTAGAATTGAGGGAGTGATATTTTGAGCAGATGACTTGTTAAATAAAAAAATAACGGACAAGAAATATATTTTCTTTCTCATTGAATTTATATACTTGTTCTATTGTTTGATAAAATTTTAGGGGAGAGTAATTAATATAAAATTAAGTACTAATAGCCTACATTTTTAATAGAACACAACGGGATTCAATTATTATTGATTTTTATCAATACGAGCCTTTTTCAATCTAGATAGATGTTCTTGAGAAACACCAAGATAATTGGCTAAAGTGTTTTGAGAAATACGTTGTTGAATCCCTGGAAATTGATTGTCAATTTTATTATACCTTTCAATGATACTTTTGGTATCCTTGTCAGTTAATAAATTAACCAATTCTAAAACATGCGCTTCTGCTAAAAAACTTCTAAGTATGGGACCGTTTTTAAAATTTTGAGTGACATACCCTAATGCTTCAAAAGGAATAGATATTACATTGCAGTCTTCTAAACACTCTACATTAAACATTGCTATATTATGGTTATAAAACGAATACGCAGTCAACGACATATTTTCTTGCCTAAAATTATAAATCACTTCCTCTCCATTTTGATTAATTAGCCAATACTTCACTATCCCTTTTGTAAGGAAATACAATTTTGAACATACTTCGTTTTTTTGAATCATTACCACACCCTTTTTGAAAGATTGGAGTTCACACATATCATTAAATGTCTTTAGCTCCTCATTTGTAAAATTAGTGTAAGACAAAATGAATGCATTAAACCTAAAAAAACTATCCATTATTAAAATTTAGGGATGAAAATAGATCTAATTCTAGAAATTTATTTGATAATAGATTTTTAAAACATTGATAAATATCAATAAGTTATTGTTTGTTAATCTAAATAAGTTTAAAGTAGGATAAGATTAGACAAATTATCAATTATCAACCTGTAGCAGAATCCCTAGCTACTACCCCCTATTTAACCCTATTTGAGGCTGTTATTATAAGAAAAGTATAATTATAACTCCTTTATATCTGATGAATTAGATGTTTTGAGGTGAGTTTGAGTTAAGTTAGAACTCACCGTCCGGTCCGCAAAAGCCCTTAACTTTCAATGAGTTAGGGGCTTTTTCGTTTAAATAACCTCAAAAAAAAGACCCTTATTGCTAAGGGCCCTTCTTCGTATTTTTTATACACTTAAACTTTATTTCTTTGGTTCAGTAGCAGCTTTAATTACGCCACTTATATCCATAAATTCATCCGTATCGATCATCTTATGGTCTTTATTGAATTTGAATACGCCATAATATTTATGTTCAATCTTTGCACCATTGATTCCATCATCAGTCCATCTAACATAAGCTCTTACATCGCCATTTGGCTTAAAAGTCACAGAGTCTAGACCTGGATATAGTTGAATATCATTCGCTTTAATATTATTCACTATACTATGTAAACCTTCAAGTCTTTTTCTCAACTCTTCTTTACCAATAGTAGCTTCTAAGCCATATCCAGCTCCATGGGCTTTAAGGGTATCAGATACGTATGAACTCCAAGTTTGTAAATCTTTATTTGCAAATGCTTCAAATACAGCTGTAGTTACTTTTGCATTTTCTTTAAATTCAGCCATTATTACATCATCTGATTGAGTTGCTGCAGTTTTTTCAACTGGTGTTGTACAAGAAAATAATGAAATGGCAGTTGCCATTACCAAAATTATTTTTTTCATAGATTTGTTTTTTATTTAGCATCATAAATTACTTGCTCCCAATGAATTTTTCCGTCTTTAATAGCGAAAGCTCCAAAAGTTAATGTTTTCATAGTTTCGCCAGTCTTTGTTTTAGCTGTAAATCTAACCCAGGCATGACCCCACTTAAACCCTTTGTAGCGCTCGTCATTCGTAGCAACAGTGACAACCTCATAATTTGGTGAGCCAGCATCAACACTTTCAAATGTTGCTCTTTGCTTTTTAAACATTTCAACTCTTTCAGCTACACTCATGCCAACCGTGTCTCCATTATGCCATGATTTTGCTGTATCACTAAAACAAGAAGCCCATGTTGCAAAATCACCATTACTGTAAGCCGTAATAGCTTTTTTCATTAATTCTACTTCTGGACCTTCTTTTACACAACTAGATGTTGAAGTAGCAGTTTCAGTTGAAGCAGTTTTTTCAGCTGGTGTTGAACAAGCAAAAATAGTTGTAGCAAGCATTGCTACTAGGATAGTTTTTTTCATTTGTTTATTTTTTATGTTATAAATATAAATATCTTTTTGATACTAAAAAATATTTTAGAGGCCATAAAAGAAGACACTATTTTAAATGAAATATAAATTAATAAAAAATTAATAAATGTAAGCTACTTCACCTGTAAATATGTTCCCGATAGTAGAATAGGAACAAAAAGGGTTACGAATGCATCAACCTAAATGTCAAATTGATACGTAATTGCTTTATGCGCGTTGTTTTAGGCAAGGCATGGTACCAATGTTGCTGGATGGACCCTTTCATATCTAACAAAGAGCCATTTTCTAGTTCAATGTTTAAACGTTCATTGGTGGTGGCATGTTTAAAGGCAAAATTACGAATAGCTCCAAAACTCAAAGAAGCAATGGAGGATTCCGTTACAATTTCTTTTTCATTGTCTCGGTGCCATCCCATCCCCTCCTCGCCTTCATGGTATAAATTGAGCAAACAGGCGTTGTAACAAGCTCCTGTAATGCCTTCTACTTTTTGTTTGATCTTGAGTAAGGTTTTGGTCCATTGTAGTCCTGATTTTTTAACCCCAGCATAAGTATAACTAATGCCCGCATCAGCATACCAAGCGACTTTTCTTTTTGTGGTAATTTTTTTACCAAACATCACCACTTCATCTTGCTTAAAGGGAATGGTATCTAACAATTCCTTACAAATTCTTGAAGCCTCCATGTCATTAAAGACGACTCCGTGGTAGATGGCAATTCCATCTTTTGGTAATAGGTTTTCTGGTTCAAAAAGCAAGGACATGTGTGGTAAGAATTATTTTAAAGTCTGCAAAATCCATTTTGAATTTGGGGTTTCTGGCATAAACTGTCCAATTATTTTTATTGGTTTGTTTGCAATCAGCTCTGTTGAGTCACTAGCTACTAGTCTCAATCGATACTTTTTATTGTACACAATCCCTTTTGGAGTATTTAACTTCTTATAAAGGTACTTCATATAATATTCAGGTACCAAAGATGGAATGGTATTATACCTAGATGGCAAGTGCACACCTATTGACAACGCCACTTCATCTAACATGTCTATGCAATTCAATAATAATGTAAACATAGGAGGATCTGCTGTCCATTTTTCTACCACCTTTTTTGCATCATTATAGGCTGCTTCATCTACTATAAAATAGATGTCCCCATTTGGAGGGATGTGTTTTAAAGAATTTGAATCATTTTTGACGACCCCAATTGGTATTGGAATATTACCAATTCTTTTAGGATAATACCCATATACCTTGATGTCTTTTTTTTCGGTATCCTTTTTCTCTTGTTGATACAAGACAACAAAAGCATGGCCTGTGAAACTATCATCCCTGATTGCTAATCCTAAAACATACTTTTTGTTAGAAGTGTCTGACCTTAAATCAATTTCAAGTTTTTGTGCATCTAGATGCAAAAAGCCTCCGAACCAAAAAAAAGTTATACTTAAAATAAATAACTGTTTCATAAAAATAAAATCCTTGTCTTAACAATTCTTTTACCTTTGTAAATTTAAAAAAAAGACAATTATTAATTGAATGTTGACCCATATTTAAGTCAAATTGAAGATTTCTTATTGGCTTTACCTATGTTTTGTTTAATGCCTTACAACGAACTGCAAGAAATTTTATACCTTTAAGTCATATTCTACATTGAGCATTAACACTTTAAGACTATTATGAGTTCAAATTTCATACGTATTACAGAATCAGATTCAAACTATGATCATATTGAAAATTTCAGTACTGCTGAGATTTTAAAAAATATCAATGCTGAGGACAAAAAAGTGGCTCATGCTGTTGAAGCAGTTATTCCAACAATTGAGGTTTTGGTAAATGCTGTTACGGAAAAATTATTAAATGGAGGCCGATTATTTTATGTTGGTGCAGGAACGAGTGGCAGACTAGGTTTAGTAGATGCAAGTGAATGCCCTCCCACTTTTGGGGTACCCAATGACTTAGTGATTGGTGTCATAGCAGGAGGACATGAAGCCATGTTTATGGCTGTTGAAAATGCAGAGGATAAATTGGATCAAGCTTGGAAAGATTTATTGGAGTATAATATCAGCAACCTAGATGTGGTAATAGGGATTGCTGCAAGTGGAACCACCCCTTATGTGATTGGTGGACTTCAAGCTTGTAGACAACATCAAATTACCACTGGTAGTATTAGCTGTAATTTAAATAGTCCAGTGTCTGGCCATGCCGACTTCCCTATAGAAGTAGTGGTGGGTCCTGAATTTATTACCGGAAGTACAAGGATGAAAAGTGGTACCGCACAAAAAATGGTACTCAATATGATTTCTACTGCTGTTATGGTAAAGCTTGGTCGCATCAAAGGAAACAAAATGGTCAATATGCAATTAACGAATCAAAAATTATTTGATCGTGGTGTTAAAATGATCATGGATGAATTAAACACAATTGATGTAACAAAAGCTGCTGAACTCTTAAGCTTACATGGATCTGTCAAAAAATCCATTGAGGCTTATCATTCAAAATAAATTGGTCTTATAATGGAAAGCTGATCTTCCCCATTGTAATAGGAATTTTAGTTGCATGCCCTCCAGCAAATAAAGGCGTTCCAGCAACTGCTTCATTGGCTAATAATGCAAATAAAATGGCTTCCTTGGCATCTGGATGAATGCCTAAAACTTCTGAAGAATATAAATTGGCATTAGGTAGTAATGATTTTAAATGTGCCATTAGCACCGGATTGTGCATCCCGCCTCCACTACTATACATATTGAATGTTGTTCCTGCTGTAATACTTGAATTAATACAATCTGCAATGGTTTCTGCAGAAAAACGATTCAAAGTAGCCATCACATCTTCTGGTGATAATTCCAAAGTTTGACTTACTGCTTGTGCCTTCGCTAAAAATTCTACATTAAATAATTCTGGCCCAATAGTTTTTGGCAACGTTAAACCAAAAAATGAGTGCGCTTTTAATTCAGATAATAAGGTTGTATTGATTTTTCCAGAAGCTGCGATTGCACCATCTTTATCATAAGCTAGTGGCGCAATATGCTTTCTAATATAAGCATCCATTAAGGTATTCCCTGTGCCTGTATCGGTTGAAAAAACTTGGTCTAAACTACATCCTGCTGCCAAATAAGTGAAATTGGCAATACCCCCCATATTTAACAACAATCTATTTTCGGTTGGATGACTACATAAAAGATAATCTCCATAAACTGCTAATGGTGCACCCTCTCCTCCTGCAGCAACATGTTTTTGTCTAAAATCACTCAAGGTTAAAATACCTGTGGTGACTGCAATATGGTCCCCATCCCCAATTTGTAATGTAGCAGGATCATATTCTGAATTTGGATGTAGCGATTTAGGTGCGTGGTAGATAGATTGTCCATGGCTTGCAATGATATCCACTTTTTCAGGAGCGATATTCCAAGAAGCCAATGCATCTAAAACCATTTTGCCATGTTGACGTCCAACCCATGCATTGAGTAAACACAGTGTTTCTAAAGCAACCATTTCTTTTGAAAAGATGCTTAAAATTTTGTCTTTAAAATCGTTGGTATAGTCGATTGTTGTAAACCCTTTTAATTCAAATTTAGTATCCCTTCCTGAGCCCTTAATCAAACACAATGCAATATCTAATCCGTCCATAGAAGTACCACTCATTAGACCAATCACCATGCGTTCTGGCTTTGAAGCTACCTCTACTAAATTTTGGATATTTTGATGCATTGGATGGATGTTTTTATCCTACTAAAGATACTAAAGACCTAGCTTAAATCAAACTAGTCAAAAGTTTTTCACACTCTTGTAAGTCAATCATTTATACCCGCTAATCCACTTAACTTTGAGGCATAATTATTATGTATGCTTAAAGTAGGTGTTTTTGGTGTGGGGCATTTAGGGAAATTTCATTTAAACAACTGGAAACAGATTCCCTCTGTAGCATTGGTTGGTTTTTTTGACCCCAACGATGAACAGGCTGCTGAAGTAGAAAAAACCTACGGGATCAAAAGATATATGGACGAGTCCGAACTCATTGATGCTGTGGATGCCATTGATGTAGTTACCCCTACCCATTTACATTTTCCAGTGTGTGAAATGGCCATTAAAATGGGGAAGCATGTGTTTGTAGAAAAACCCATGGCGAACACTATCGAAGAAGGTAAAAAGATCATGGAAATGGTCAAAGAGGCCAATGTCAAATTACAGGTGGGTCATGTGGAAAGGTTCAATCCAGCATTTACTGCATTGAAAAATGAAACTTTAAAGCCTCTATTTATCGAAGTGCATCGCTTGGCACAGTTCAATCCAAGAGGAACAGAAGTGAGTGTGATACTAGATTTAATGATCCATGATATTGATATTATTTTAAGTATTGTAAAGAGTGATGTTAAAAATATTTCTGCAAGTGGTGTGGCAGTCTTAACTGATACACCAGATATTGCCAACGTAAGAATAGAATTCAACAACGGTTGTGTGGCGAATCTTACAAGCAGTAGAATCAGTATGAAAAAAATGCGTAAAATTAGACTCTTCCAAAAAGATGCTTATATCGGTATTGATTTTCTAGAAAAAAATACAGAGATCATTAAATTAAAACTGCCAGACGAAACAGACGCTTTCTCATTTGATATTGAAACACACCAAGGCACTAAAACCATTTCTATTTCTAACCCAGTGGTTGAAGAAGGCAATGCTATTTTAAGCGAGTTGACTAGTTTTGTTGAAGCGATAGAAAATGATGGACCTACTGTGGTCAATGAAATTGATGGCTATTTAGCGATGGAAGTGGCACATCAAATTTTAGATAAAATCAGTAAATCTACTTCGGTAGTGAATCAATCAGCAGTGTAATTTAATTCGATGTTCTTTTTGCTAAAATATATTCAGCAATAGCCAAATCCAATGGCCTTGTGATTTTGATGTTTTCATACTCCCCTTCAATCAAATAAACTTCCGTGCCACTTGCTTCTAGCACATTGGCCTCGTCTGTAAAAGCGGGTTGATAGGCTTGTTCAAAAGCTTTAATTAACAATGCCGCATTGAAAGTTTGTGGGGTTTGTACCATCATCACATTTGCCCTGTCTACTACATGGTGCCTTGCCCCTTCAACGATTCTAATGGTATCTGTTGATGCAACTGCAGGTATCGCCGATCCTTTTGCTAAAGCTTGGTCGTAACATCTTTGAATTAAATCTGGTGTAATCAAACAACGTACTGCATCATGCACAAATATGATGGCATCATGGTCTACATGCGCCAATCCGTTTTTAACAGATTGAAAACGCGTTTCGCCTCCTTCCGTAAATTGTATATGTTGAGTTAATCCACTTGATGTAATTAAATTTTGTCCCTCATGAATATAATCTGCTGGTAATACAATTACAAAATTGATATCCCAAAACGCAGCTACAAATTGATTTACCGTATGTAATAAAATAGATTTCCCTTCAATGGACAAAAATTGCTTAGGTATGGAAGTACCCATTCTTTGTCCAGTTCCGCCGGCTACAATGATAGCTGTTTTTTTCATGCGCTTTTTAAGAATGGGATGTCACTAATATTTTTTTTACTTCGGCGGCCAATACATTTTTATTGATTGGTGCCGTACCCACTAATTCACAAACCAATCCTCCTGCTATATTGGCCATTTCTGCAGCCAAACCCATATCTTTTGAATAGGCATACACCAATGAAGCCACAGCTATCACAGTATCTCCTGCACCACTTACATCTGCAATATTGCGGATATGGGTTGGAATCAGTTGCTGCTGATTTTCTTGTGCATAAAATACACCATGTTCAGACAAAGTAATAAATGAAACGCTATGATGCAATGCTGCTTGTAAAGCTTGATGCACTTTTTGCATATTTGCAAGATCCACTGTTGGAATCTCCATTTTCAAGCCCTCTTTGACTTCTTTTAAGTTGGGCTTAAAAATGGTACAGTTTTGATAGGCTAAGAAATTCTTATGCTTAGGATCCACAGAGGTTGGTATGCCTTTTTGATTGCAATAAGCAATAATGGATTGAATGATTGCTGGTGTTAAAACACCTTTATTGTAATCCTCTAATATAATCAATGCCGGTTGTTCTTTTTCGACGTAAGCATAAAAATTGTCTAATAATGCTTTGGACTCTGCCTCGTCGATGTCGTGGGTATTTTCATGGTCTAAGCGCATCATTTGCTGATTGCGCCCCATGATCCTCACTTTATTGGTTGTCACCCTAGATGCACTTGAATGAATGTATTGTGTATCGATGCCCTCTGCTTTTAAGAGCGCATTTAATTCCTTTGCCTCAGCATCCATACCCACAACAGCAAACAATGTTGTAGGTGCGCCTAAAGCCCTTAAATTCAATGCTACATTGGCTGCCCCGCCTACCCTTGTCTCCTTACGTTGAAGTGAAACAATGGGCACTGGTGCTTCTGGTGAAATACGGTCTACACCACCCCACCAATAAGTGTCCAACATAATATCACCTACTACGCCAATTTTGGTAGTCTCAAAACCATCAAATAATTGATTGAATTGATTGATGTCCATCATTTAGGATATCGTTTTTTGATTACGCAATGCCAAATAATACAATGGCACTCCTAATAAAGTAATGATTAAACCAGGCCAAGTAAAATTAGGCTTGTAAATGATTAACAAGACACAAAAACAAGTACCCATTAAAATATAAATGGCTGGTAACACTGGATAGCCAAATGCTTTATAAGGTCTTTCTATTTCTGGTCTTTTTTTGCGAAGAATAAAGATGCCTATAATTGTAAGGATGTAAAAGATCACTACGATAAAGGATACCATATCCAATAAGTCTCCATATCTGCCACTCAAACAAAGTAAACCTGCTACAATACATTGTGCCCAAAGTGCCCAAGCAGGAACTGCATGTTTATTTAAAGTGCCTGCTTTTTTAAAGAACAAGCCATCTTGTGCCATGGTGTAATACACCCTTGCACCTGCAAGGATCAACCCATTGTTACAACCAAATGTAGAAATCATGATCATCACTGCAATCACATAAGTACCGATATTGCCAAAAATAACATTGGATGCAGCCACCGCTACACGATCTGCCGGTGCATTGGCAATCTCATTTAAAGGAAGCACACTTAAATACATCAGGTTCGCTGAAATATAAATCAAGGTGACAATCAAAGTACCTAAAAAAAGACTCAACCCAATATTGCGTTTTGGATTTTTAATTTCTCCCGCAATAAAGGTCACATTATTCCATGCATCACTACTAAAAATAGAGCCTACCATAGAAGCAGCAATAGCACCTAAAATGGCCACACCAAAAATTGGGGTTGAGCTACTATCGGATGCGATTGTTTTCATTTCCCAAGCGTTGGCCCAATTGGCATTCCAAATACTTGCTTTTGAAGCCAATAAAAAACCAAATCCAATCAGCCCAAATAAGGAAGCTAATTTAGTAATGGTAAAAGTTGATTGGATCATCTTACCACTTTGCACACCCTTGGTATTGATGTAGGTTAACAGGATGATGGTTACAATGGATAAAATTTGTGCAGGATATATTTTTAAGAAACCTATTTGCATTAAAATATTTGCATCGGTCATTTCTAAAGAAGGAAAAAAGTAGCCTGCAAATTTACTAAAAGCAACCCCCACAGCAGCAATCGTCCCTGTTTGTATTACAGCAAAAAAACTCCATCCATATAAAAATCCTAACAATGGATTATAAGACTCTTTTAAGTATACATACTGTCCACCCGCTTTTGGAAACATCGCACTCAACTCGCCATAACTTAATGCAGCAGTCAACGTCATGAATCCAGTTAATAACCACACAGCCACTAACCATCCGGCAGAACCCACGTTTCTGGTAATGTCTGCACTCACAATAAATATGCCAGAACCAATCATGCTTCCTGCAACAATCATTGTTGCATCAAATGCAGATAAGCTTGGTTTAAACTCGGTTTTTATATTTGACATTATTTTTTATATTCCGCGTTAAGCCCTTTTACGATATCAGAAGTGATATCATAAGTGGTGTCCTTGTAATACATTAAATCTGCATTACTAGAAAATACATAAGCAAATTGCTTGTCTTTATTATATTTTAAAATATAAGCTTCAATTTTCTTTTTTACTTCTTGTAATTTTCTATAACTCTCCTCTTGTAATGCTTGAGACAATTGCTGTTCTGTACTTGCATAATTTTTTTCTAACTGTTGTAATTCCTGTTGTCTTGCAACAACTTCTCCTTGAGATAAATACTTGCCATTTTTTTGAAGCTCTTGATACTTAGTCGTAAATGCATTTTTAAGCGCTGTTAGTTGCTTTGCATTTTCCATATCTCTTAATTGTAACGCGTCTTTGACATCTTTAAAAAAGACATAGTTATTTTGAATAGAATCAATTTCAAAATAAGCTACTTTGGTTCCACCTGCTGTTTGCACAGTAGCTTGTTTGCTTGTAGCTGTATTATCACTAAAATGCAATACATACAAAATAACAATTGCCAAAGCTAAAACGCCATTCACCACCCAATTAATTGACTTCATTTTGAATTATAATTTATTTGATTGAAGGCAGGTCGCCCTACCCTATAAAAATAAGTAAAATAAATAAATCAACCTTGTATTTACGATATAAAAAAAGCAGGAAATACTAGTATTTCCTGCTTTTTAACAAAATCAATTAAAGTGCTTATTCTTCCTCATCAAAGCTCATTGCTTCGCGAGTTGTAGCCAACACTTCATATTCTTCCTTACTTCCTACGATCAATTTATCAAAATCTTTTTGACCAGTACCTGCAGGAATTAAGTGACCTGTGATTACGTTCTCTTTCAATCCAAGCATTAAATCAACCTTCCCTTGAATAGCAGCCTGACTCAACACTTTTGTAGTCTCTTGGAATGACGCAGCTGAGATCCAGCTTTGTACACCCAATGATGCTTTAGTGATACCTAATAAGACTGGACGAGCTGTAGCAGGTTTCGCATCGCGCACTTCTACTACTTTCTTGTCTGCACGCTTTAAGATAGAATTCTCTTCTCTTAATTCACGAACAGTTACAATTTGACCAGCTTTAAATTTAGCACTTTCACCACCGTCAGTTACTACTTTCTTATCATAAATACGATCATTTTCTTCGATAAAGTCAAAACGATCTTCTAAATCTTCTTCTAAGAACTTCGTATCTCCTGCATCTACAATTTCTACTTTCTTCATCATTTGACGAACGATGACTTCGATGTGCTTATCATTGATTTTCACACCCTGTAAACGATACACCTCTTGGATTTCATTTACCACGTATTCTTGAACAGCATAAGGACCTCTGATAGCTAAGATATCTGCTGGTGCTATTTGACCATCTGATAAAGGAGAACCAGCTTTAACAAAGTCACTATCTTGAACCAAGATCTGACGCGTTAATGGCACTAAATACTTCTTCACCATACCATCTTTAGACTCCACAATGATTTCTCTATTACCACGTTTGATATTACCAAATGTAACGATACCATCGATCTCACAAACAATCGCAGGGTTACCTGGATTTCTTGCCTCGAATAATTCAGTTACACGTGGAAGACCTCCCGTGATATCTCTTAACTTACCTAAGACTCTTGGAATTTTCACCAAGATATGTCCAGCTTTCACTTCCACACCTTCTTCAATAACAATGTGTGAACCTACTGGCAAGTTGTACATCTTATTGTCTTTGGTACCTGCTAAGATGATGGTTGGAATCTTTGTTTTATCCTTAGATTCAATCACCACTTTTTCACGGTGACCAGTTTGCTCATCTGCTTCGTCACGATACGTAAATCCTTCTAATATATTTTCAAATTCAATCTTACCATTTTGCTCAGCAACAATCACGTTGTTGAAAGGATCCCATGTACAAATCACATCCCCTTTCTTCACTGTAGCGCCATCTTTTACTGCAAGGATAGCACCGTAAGGAACGTTGTTTGTAATCATTAAGCGATCATTCTTCACATCCATAATTCTTACTTCACCAGTACGTCCGATAACAACTTTTACTTTGTTACCATCGTTGTTGATCGTTTCTACTGTACGTAGACCATCAAACTGGATTGTACCATCAAACTTAGCGTTCAAGCTAGATTCAACAGAAGAAGATCCAGCAACACCACCCACGTGGAATGTACGTAATGTCAACTGTGTACCCGGCTCACCAATGGATTGTGCTGCAATAATACCTACTGCATCACCTATTTGAGTGATATATCCAGTCGCTAAGTTTCTACCATAACACTTTACACAAACACCACGCTTGCTCTCACAAGTTAATACAGAGCGAATCTCTACTGTTTCGATCGCTGCATCTTCGATTAAACGAGCTGCATCAATTGAAATTTCTTCGCCAGCTGCAACGATTAATTCGTTGGTAATTGGGTTAAATACATCTTGAGCAGAAGTACGACCTTCAATTCTATCTGCTAATTGTTCAATGACATCTTCGTTGTCTTTCAATGCACTTGTAGCAATACCTCTTAATGTGCCGCAATCTTCTTCAGAGATCACCACATCCTGAGATACATCCACTAAACGACGTGTTAAGTATCCCGCATCCGCTGTCTTTAAGGCAGTATCCGCAAGACCCTTACGCGCACCGTGCGTAGAAATAAAATAATCCAATACGTTCAATCCACCTTTAAAGTTAGATAAGATTGGATTTTCAATAACCTCAGATCCAGTGCTACCACTCTTACGAGGTTTCGCCATCAATCCACGAATACCTACCAACTGCTTTACCTGTGTTTTACTACCTCTTGCTCCAGAATCCAACATCATGTATACAGAGTTGAAACCTTGCTTATCGGTAGCCATTTCACGAATTAAAGTATCAGTGATACGTGTATCAACACGACCCCAGATATCAATGACCTGGTTGTAACGCTCGTTATTCGTAATAAGACCCATGTTATAGTTTTCCCAAACTTCTTCTACTTCAACTTTCGCAGCTTCTAATAATGCATGTCTAGTTTCAGGAACAACTAAGTCGTTCACGTTGAATGATAAACCTCCACGGAATGCCATTCTGAAACCTAATGTTTTAATATCATCCAAGAATTTTGCTGTGGTAGGAACGTCAGTGATTTTAATGATATCACCAATGATATCTCTTAAACTTTTCTTAGTCAACAATTGATTCACGAATCCAACTGGCTTTGGCGTATGTTGGTTAAATAACACACGACCTACTGTTGTTTCAATTAATTTGTTTACTAATACACCACCTTCACGCACATTGGTTTTCACTCTTATGTTTGCGTGTAGATCGATTTTATTTTCATTGTATGCAATGATGACCTCGACTAAGCTGTAGAAAGCTTTGCCTTCACCTCTTACGACTAAGTCACCCATAGATTTTTTACCCTTTGTGATATAGTATAAACCTAACACCATGTCCTGAGAAGGAAGGGTGATTGGTGTACCATTCTGTGGGTTCAAGATATTGTGAGAAGACAACATCAACAACTGTGCTTCCAAAATTGCCGCGTGGCTTAATGGAACGTGCACCGCCATTTGGTCACCATCGAAATCGGCATTGAATGACGCGGTCACTAAAGGGTGAAGTTGAATTGCTTTACCTTCTACCATTTTAGGTTGGAAAGCTTGGATAGATAAGCGGTGCAATGTTGGGGCACGGTTTAACATCACTGGATGTCCTTTCAATATGTTTTCTAAGATATCCCAAATCACAGCTTCTTTTTTGTCTACTAATTTCTTAGCTGACTTCACTGTTTTTACGATACCTCTTTCAATTAATTTACGAATAATAAATGGCTTAAATAATTCCGCAGCCATATCCTTTGGCAATCCGCACTCGTGCATTTTCAATTCAGGTCCTACAACGATTACAGAACGACCAGAATAATCCACACGCTTACCTAATAAGTTTTGACGGAAACGACCTTGCTTACCTTTTAATACATCCGATAAAGATTTCAAAGCACGTCCACCTTCTGCTTTAACGGCGTTAGACTTACGAGAGTTATCGAATAAAGAATCGATGGCCTCTTGTAACATACGCTTCTCGTTACGCAAGATCACTTCTGGTGCTTTAATCTCTAACAAACGCTTTAGACGGTTGTTACGGATAATCACTCGACGGTATAAGTCATTCAAATCAGAAGACGCAAAACGGCCACCATCTAATGGCACCAATGGACGTAATTCTGGAGGAATAACAGGAATATATTTCATGACCATCCACTCTGGTTGGTTGGTAATATGCGTCTTAGCCTCACGGAAAGATTCAACTACACTCAAACGCTTTAAAGCATCTGCTTTTCTTTGTTGAGATGTTTCGTTAGCAGCAGCATCACGTAATGTGAAACTTAAAGTATCCAAATCTAATAATCCTAACAAATCATGTACTGCATCCGCACCCATCTTAGCGATGAATTTTTGAGGATCATCGTCAGATAAGTGTTGATTTTCTTTTGGCAAAGTATCTAATAAATCTAAATACTCTTCCTCAGTTAATAAATCTGCCACTTTCAAATTGTCTTTGATACCTGGCTGAATCACCACATAACGCTCATAGTAAATGATTGTTTCTAATTTCTTAGAGCTCATTCCTAACAGGTAACCGATTTTGTTAGGTAAAGATTTAAAGTACCAGATATGCACTACAGGCACCACCAATTTGATGTGGCCCATACGCTCACGACGTACTTTCTTTTCTGTTACTTCCACGCCACAACGATCACAAACGATGCCTTTGTAACGAATTCTTTTATACTTTCCACAAGCACATTCGTAATCCTTTACTGGACCAAAAATACGCTCACAGAAAAGTCCATCACGCTCCGGCTTGTAAGTACGGTAGTTGATTGTCTCTGGTTTCAACACTTCTCCAAAACTTCTCTCTAAGATATTGTCTGGGGATGCCAAACTAATCGTGATTTGAGAAAATGCGGGACGTTGTCTATTCTCTTTTTTGAATGCCATATTATTTATTCATTTTAGTTGCGGCTTTTATACCGAAACCTATTTAAGAATTTGGTGTGTTATTTGATGATTAATCAAATTTTAAATCAAGACCTAAACCTCTCAATTCATGTACTAATACATTGAATGATTCAGGAATACCAGCTTTAGGAATATTCTCGCCTTTTACAATGGCTTCATATGTCTTGGCTCTACCGATGATATCATCTGATTTAAGTGTCAATAACTCTTGTAAGATATTAGATGCACCATATGCTTCTAATGCCCATACCTCCATCTCACCAAAACGTTGACCACCAAACTGAGCTTTACCACCCAATGGTTGTTGTGTAATCAAACTGTATGGTCCGATAGAACGTGCGTGCATCTTATCGTCTACCATGTGGTGTAACTTAATCATATAGATCACACCCACAGAAGTTTTCTGATCGAATTTTTCTCCTGTTTCGCCATCATATAAATAAGTATGACCATTGTTAGGGATGCCTGCTTCGTCACATAGGTCTTCAATTTGTTGTGTGCTTGCACCATCAAAAATTGGGGTTGCAAACTTCACGCCTAATTTCTTACCAGTCCATCCTAAAATTGTTTCATAGATCTGACCTAAGTTCATACGAGAAGGTACACCCAATGGATTCAATACGATATCTACTGGCGTTCCGTCTTCCATGAATGGCATATCTTCTGCACGAACAATCTTAGCAACGATACCTTTGTTACCGTGACGTCCTGCCATCTTATCACCCACTTTCAACTTACGCTTTACTGCTAAGTATACTTTCGCTAATTTCAATACACCCGCTGGTAATTCATCTCCGATAGAGATATTGAATTTCTCACGCTTGTAACGACCTAACTCTTCGTTGTACTTAATGCTGTAGTTGTGTAATAATGTGTTTAAGAAATCATCTGTTTTCTTGTCACCAGTCCACCCTAATGGGTTCACATTTTGGAAATCAATGGTCGATAAATTCTTCGCACTGAATTTGCTTCCCTTTGGAATCAAAGTTTCTCCAAAATTATTCACCACACCTGGAGTCGTATGGTCTTTTAATAAAGTTTGTAATTTTTCAATTAACAACTCTTTAATCATAGTAGACTTCTGCTCGTGGTCTTTTTCAACTTTATCCAACATTGCTTTCTCACGTACTTTACCGCTCTTGTCTTTCTTAGCACGTTGGAATAATTTTTTGTCAATCACCACACCTTCAGTTCCGTTAGAAGCTTTCAAAGAAGCATCTTTAGCGTCACCAGCTTTATCACCAAAGATCGCACGCAATAATTTTTCTTCAGGAGTTGGATCAGATTCACCTTTTGGTGTGATCTTACCAATTAAGATATCTCCCTCTTTTACTGCAGCACCTATTCTGATAATACCGTGTTCATCTAAATCTTTTGTTGCTTCTTCAGATACGTTTGGAATATCAGAAGTCAATTCTTCTTCTCCTAATTTTGTATCACGCACTTCTAATTCATATTCATCGATGTGAATAGACGTAAATAAATCTTCGCGTACAACTCTTTCACTAATTACAATCGCATCCTCAAAGTTGTAACCTTTCCATGGCATGAATGCCACTTGCAAGTTTCTACCTAAAGCAATTTCACCGTCTTTAGTGGCATAACCTTCTGTTAAGAAATCGCCTTTCTTCACCTTCTGTCCCTTCTTTACAGCAGGACGTAAGTTGATACAAGTTGATTGGTTCGTTTTAATGAACTTGGTTAATTTATACACCATTAAATCTTCGTTGAAACTTACTAAACGATCAAGATCGTTTCTGTTGTAACGAACGTGGATTTCATTGGCATCTACAAATTCAATGACACCATCACCGTCTGCGTGAATTTGAATTCTTGCATCACGTGCTGCCTTACCTTCTAAACCAGTTCCTACGATAGGTACTTCTGGGCGAATCAATGGTACAGCTTGACGTTGCATGTTTGATCCCATCAACGCACGGTTTGCATCATCATGCTCTAAGAATGGAATTAATGATGCGCTCAATCCAACGATTTGGTTTGGCGCCACATCCATATATTGCACATCTGCTTTATCTAAAATTGGGAAGTCACCTGTTTCACGAGAAACAACTTTGTCTTCTGCAAATTCACCTTTTTCAGTTAACGGCGTATTAGACTGTGCAATTCTTGCTGTGTCTTCTTCTTCCGCACTTAAATAAGTGAGTGTCTTTAAATTGACTTTGCCATTTTCTACTTTACGGTATGGTGTTTCAATGAATCCCATATCGTTGATCTTTGCGTGTACACACAAAGTAGAAATCAAACCAATGTTTGGTCCTTCTGGTGTTTCAATAGTACAAAGACGACCGTAGTGAGAATAGTGTACATCACGAACCTCGAAACCAGCACGCTCTCTACTTAAACCGCCGGGTCCTAATGCGGAAACACGACGCTTATGCGTGATTTCACTCAAAGGATTGGTTTGGTCTAAGAATTGAGATAACTGAGAAGTTCCGAAGAAAGAATTAATAACAGAAGATAATGTTCTTGCGTTGATCAAATCAACTGGAGTGAATACCTCGTTATCACGCACGTTCATACGCTCACGGATGGTACGCGCCATACGCGCTAAACCAACTCCGAACTGCGCATACAATTGCTCTCCTACAGTACGAATACGACGATTGCTTAAATGATCGATGTCATCAATCTCTGCTTTCGCGTTGGTTAAACGTACTAAGTACTTAATGATTTCAATGATATCATTTTTAGTCAATACTTTTTTCTCTTGCGTTAAGTCATGACCTAGTTTCTTGTTGATTTTATAACGACCAACTTCACCTAAATCATATCGCTTGTCAGAGAAAAATAATTTGTCAATGATACCACGAGCCGTTTCATTATCTGGTGCATCAGCGCCACGTAATTGACGGTAAATATGTTGAACAGCTTCTAATTCAGAATTAGAAGTATCCTTGTTTAATGTGTTGTAGATAATTGCATAGTCACCACCTACATCTTCTTTTTGAATGAATACGCTTTTTGCGCCCATTTCAATAATTAGATTGATTGCGTCTTCGTCTAAAACAGTATCACGCTCCATAACGATTTCGTTACGCTCAATGCTTACTACTTCACCAGTATCTTCATCTACAAAATCTTCTACCCATGTTCTTAAAACACGTGCAGCTAATTTGCGACCTACTTGATTTGCTAAAGATTTTTTATCTGCTTTAACTTCATCCGCCATGCCGAATAATTCCAAGATATCTTTATCTGTTTCAAAACCAATGGAACGTAATAAAGTTGTTACAGGGAATTTTTTCTTACGATCGATGTACGCATACATCACGTTGTTAATATCTGTAGCAAATTCCATCCATGCGCCTTTAAAAGGAATCACACGAGCAGAATAAATCTTTGTTCCGTTTGGATGAATTGACTGACCAAAGAATACACCTGGTGAACGGTGTAACTGAGATACAACAACACGCTCAGCACCATTAATCACAAAGGTTCCTCTTGGAGTCATATAAGGAATGTTTCCTAAGAATACATCCTGTACGATGGTTTGGAAATCAACGTGCTCCTCATCATTACAGCTCAAACGTAGTTTTGCTTTTAATGGAACTGCATACGTTAATCCACGCTCCATACACTCATCAATCGTGTAGCGTGGCGGATCGATAAAATAATCCAAAAATTCTAACACGAAAATGTTACGCGTATCAGTGATAGGAAAATTTTCCTTGAATACACGGAACAAACCTTCCACATCTCTGCGGTCTGGTGTTGTTTCTAACTGAAAGAATTCTTTGAAAGATTCTAACTGAATGTCAAGTAAGTCTGGTGCTTCGGCAATGTGTTTTATCTTACCAAAGTTGACTCTGTTGTTCAAGATTGTTGTAGACATACGGTATAAACCAGTTTTAATGCGAATTAAATTTTTGGTAGCATTGTGCTTAAGTGTTTCCTACTGTGAAATAGACGAGGCATCGTCAATTATTACAATAGGCTACATGCCCAAAATAAAGGATGGCAAAGTTAAGTAAAGTAGGGCAGACATAAAAACAAATTTTGTACCAAAAACCTTGATTTTGAAAGTTTTTTTGAAAAAAATGCCAAAAACGGTCAAATTTTTAAATATAATTTATTTATATATTTAAAGTGTTCATATAAAATATACATAATATTATATTAATTTACTATGTAATACCCTATTTTTCCAAGTTTGACAAAATTTAGAAAATTATTAACTTCTTCGTTGATTTAGAACATTAGAAAAAATACCGAAATATCCCTCTCCCTGCTCGCAGGCTCGAAAGGTCGATGAATATTTGTATTTCTTTCTAAGTTCTAGAATTTACAAGAAATGTTAAAGACTTCGAAAATATACAAATCTTGGCTGAGCGTTCGAGCTTGCGAGCGTGAAGAAAAGATTTCGGTATATTATCGAAGTTCTTTGCTTTAATAAAAAAGGCATTCAGGCTTTAGAAAATATTGGCAAAAAAAAGCCCCGGATCAAGTCCGAGGCTATATTTTAAAGCGACCTTGGTTGAGTAAATTACTTTACTTCAACTTCAGCACCTGCTTCTTTCAATTTACCAGCTACTTCATCAGCTTCTGCTTTTGATACGCCTTCTTTAACTGCTTTTGGAGCACCGTCAACTAAATCTTTAGCTTCTTTCAAGCCAAGACCAGTTAAGTCTTTAACGATTTTAACTACGTTTAATTTGCTAGGACCACCACTTACTAAGATAACATCAAATGCTGTCTTTTCTGCTGCTGCTTCTGCACCACCACCACCTGCTGCAACGACTACTGCTGCTGCTGCTGGTTCAATACCGTAATCAGCTTTTAATACATCAGCTAATTCTTGTACTTGCTTTACTGTTAAGCTTACTAATTCTTCAGCTAGTTTTTTTACGTCTGCCATGTTGTTTCAATTTTTTCCGCTTTCAAAGCAATTGCTCCAGCGGAAGGTTTAAAAAAATTATGTAACAATATAAAAACAGAAACTCATTCGAGTCTTCTGAAATTAACTATTTTTTGATGGAAATTTCCTCTCCCATCATGAGGTTTGCATTAAGCCTCAGGAGCTGCTTCAGGAGCCGCTTCTGCCGCTGGCGCTTCTGGTGCTGCTGCTTCAACCGGTGCCTCAGCTACTGGAGCTGCTGATTCAACTGCTGGAGTTTCTGTTGGAGTCTCTGCTGGAGTTTCCGCAACTGCTACTTCTACCGCTGCTGCTACTACTTCTGTTTCTGAAGCAGTTGAACCGTTTTCAGCATGGTTTAATAAAGCAGCGATTACACGCTTCGCAGGAGATTGTAACAATCCAAGCACTTCACCGATCAACTCATTCTTAGTTTTGATATTTGTTAATGCAACCAATGAGTTGTCACCTACAAAAATATCTCCATTAATAAAAGCTGCTTTCAATGTTGGTCTGTCACCAGCATTTTCTTTTCTGAATGCACTTAAAATCACAGCTGGATCTTTAGGATTTTCAGAGAACATCAATGCAGTCACATTATTTAACGAATCGAATAGACCAGCATACTTCTCGGTATCCAAACTTTCTAATGCTTTACGAATCAAAGTATTTTTAGCCACTTTCATTTCTACTTCCTTGTTAAAACAAGAACGACGTAAATTAGAAATTTGTTCAACGCTCAAAGATTCTGTATCTGTGATATAGAAGTTATTATACTGACTGAATTTTCCTTTTAGGATTTCAATCACTTCATTTTTTTGATCTTTGGTCATAACTAAATTATTTTTTTACCCAGGTCATTTCCTTGCGGATCACCAGGACTAGTTGATTAATGATTTTGTTTCTAAAGTGATACCAGGGCTCATTGTTGAAGCCATGCTAACACCTTTTACATAAGTACCTTTTGCTGCAGATGGTTTTAACTTAACGATCGCATTAATTAACTCAGCACTGTTCTCAGCAATTTTTTCTGGAGTGAAAGAAATACGACCAATAGATGCGTGTACGATACCTGCTTTGTCTACTTTAAATGCAATCTTACCGCCTTTCACTTCATTTACTGCTGCTGCAACATCATTTGTTACAGTACCAGTTTTTGGGTTTGGCATTAAGTTACGTGGTCCTAAAACCTTACCTAATTTACCAATCTTTGGCATGACAGCTGGAGTTGCGATGATGACATCCATATCTACCCAACCGCCTTCAATTTTTGTTACAAACTCATCTAAACCTACATAGTCGGCACCTGCTTCTCTTGCTGCTGCTTCTTTATCTGGAGTACAAAGTACCAATACTTTTTTTGTACGACCAGTACCATGCGGTAAAGAAACAGTACCACGAACTTGTTGGTCTGCTTTTTTAGGATCTACTCCTAAACGAATGTGTAAATCTACAGAGCTATCAAACTTTGTACAGTTAATTTCTTTTACTAATTGTGAAGCTTCTTTAAGGGAATAAAATTTATTCTTATCCACCTTTGCTGCAGCGTCTTTTCTTTTTTTAGTCAATGACATGTTCATTAATATTTAAGGTGAATAAAATTAGTTTTCCCAAGGTGCTTTTCCGTCAACAGTAATACCCATAGAACGTGCAGTACCAGCAACCATTTTCATAGCGCTGTTTACAGTAAATGCATTCAAGTCTTCCATCTTATCTTTTGCGATAGCTTCAACTTGATCCCAAGTTACTTTACCTACTTTGTCACGGTTACTTTCTTTTGAACCTTTTTGGATTTTCGCAGCTTCCATTAATTGAACTGGAGCTGGTGCAGTTTTAATAACGAAGTCGAAAGACTTGTCTGTATAAACTGTAATTAAAACAGGAACAACTTTTCCTTGTTTGTCTTGAGTTCTAGCATTGAATTGCTTACAAAACTCCATGATGTTAACACCCTTAGAACCAAGTGCTGGACCTACTGGAGGAGCTGGATTGGCAGCACCGCCCTTCACTTGCAACTTAACGTAGCCAGAGATTTCTTTAGCCATTTTGTTATGTTTTTTTGGTTAAGCGTCGGACCAATATGGCCTCGACTCCCAAATACCCACAATTCGAAAACTGTGAATTGGACGGCAAAGATAGGTATCCATTGGCATTTGGCCAAAAAAAATCCCCCCATTTTCATGGAGGGACTCTTTACCTTTTTCCTTCTAACTCAGTTTCTCTACTTGCATGTAGTTTAACTCCACAGGAGTAGATCGACCGAATATTTTTACGGTCACTTTCAATTTCTTCTTTTCTTCATTCACCTCTTCTATGACACCATTGAAGTCATTGAAAGGTCCCTCAATTATTTTGATCGTTTCTCCCAAAATGAATGGCTCGCTGATAGATCCGCCCATGTCGTTCATCTCATCTACCTTACCTAACATTTTGTTTACTTCCGACTTTCTTAAAGAAATAATATTTCCTTTTGACCCCTTACCATCTGTCAAAAAGTGCATCACATTGGTGATGTTGCTGATATGCATTACAATGTCATCTGCAATAGTCGCTTTATTATCAACCACTTCCATCATGACATAGCCAGGAAAGTAGTTTTTTTCGCGCATTACTTTTTTACCGTTTTGCACCTTATACACTTTCTCCATTGGTAGGAAAACTTGCTTGATCACGTTGGTCCAACCGTTTCTAATAATATCCTTATCAAGGTATTCCTTAATCTTTTTTTCTTTGCCACTCACCACACGCAATACATACCATTTTGTCTCTGGACCTGCTGGTGCAGCTGTAATTGGTGCTTCTATTGCTTGTATTTCTGTTTCCATGTTTACTTAAATAAAGAGTAAATCAATTTTAATAATTGGTTACTTGAAAAATCCATTGCCCATACCAAAGCGGTAATGATTACCGTAGCCACTAATACAATCACCGTACTTTGCTGTAAATTAGCCCAAGTTGGCCAAGTCACTTTTTCTTGTAATTCTAAATAGCTTTCTTTAAAGTAGTTACCTATTTTGTTCATAATATTTCTGTTTATTCGCCGAGAGATTTCGCTAAAGATAGCAAATTTTCTTCGCACGGGCACTAGGATTCGAACCCAGATCAAAGGTTTTGGAGACCCGTATGCTA
>JBAWZB010000009.1:0-44055 GCA_037143275.1 Chitinophagia bacterium | reverse complement strand
GCATCGGATCCGAATTATACCATTGGATATGTTAGCGGTACATTATCAGTAACAAAAAAAGAATTAACAGTTAGTGTGACTGCAACAGATAAAGAATACGATGGCAATACGACTGCAAATGCAACCTTAACAGATAATAGAGTATCAGGTGATGTTTTAACTGTAAATAAAGCCGGGGCAACATTTAACAATAAGAATATTGGTACAAATAAAACTGTTACTGTTGCTGGAATCACTTTAACTGGGACAGATGCGGGGAACTATACATTAACAAGTGCAACAGCTACCGGCACAGCTAGTATAACTGTAAAGAGTTTAACAATCAGTGCTACTGCATTAGATAAAGAATACGATGGCAATACGACTGCAAATGCAACCTTAACAGATAATAGAGTATCAGGTGATGTTTTAACTGTAAATAAAGCCGGGGCAACATTTAACAATAAGAATATTGGTACAAATAAAACTGTTACTGTTGCTGGAATCACTTTAACTGGGACAGATGCGGGGAACTATACATTAACAAGTGCAACAGCTACCGGCACAGCTAGTATAACTGTAAAGAGTTTAACAATCACCGCTACTGCTTCTGATAAAGTTTATGATGGCAATACCACTGCAAATGCAACCTTAACAGATAATAGACTACTAGGGGATGTTTTAACGGTAAATAAAACAGGAGCAACATTTAACAATAAGAATATTGGCACAAATAAAACTGTTACTATTGCTGGAATCACCTTAACAGGGACAGATGCGGGGAACTATACATTAACAAGTACAACAGCTACCGGCACAGCTAGTATAACTGTAAAGAGTTTGATAGTCAGCGTAACTGCTTCTGATAAAATTTACGATGGTAATACTACTGCATTAGTTGCCTTTATAGATAATCGAGTATCTGGAGATCTTTTAACTGTAAATAAAGCTGGAGCACAATTCAATAATAAGAATATTGGTGTTGGTAAACCATTTACTATAACTGGTATTACACTTACTGGAATAGATGCTGGTAATTATAGTTTGACAATTTCAAGTGCTACAGGAACTGCAAGTATAACTGTAAAGAGTATCATAATAACTGCAATTGCAAATGATAAACTATATGATGGAAATAAAAACGCTACCGTTACTTTATCATCAAACGGTTTATTTGGAGGTGACCAAATTACTATATCTAAAATTTTGGCAGAATTTGACACCCCGGAAGTTGGGAACAATAAATTAGTTACAGTAAGTGGTATTAGTATTGGAGGCATTGATGCTGGTAATTATAGTTTAACCAATAATATGGCAACAACAAATGCAAGTATTACAGCACTAGCAATCATCATCTTTGAAATACCTAATGCATTTACACCCAATGGAGATGGCATGAACGATGAGTTAAAAATCATAAGCAATGCAGGCGTGCTTTCTTTGAGTAGTTTTAAAATATTTAGTAGATCGGGTAATCTGGTTTTTGAGTCTAGAGATGTATCAAAAGGATGGGATGGAAGATTCAATGGAAATATGCTTCCAACTGATGTATATTATTGGACTGCTTCATACGTAGATAGAAACAATCAAACTAATTCTAAAACTGGGACAGTCCTCTTGTTAAAATAATTTGAAATTTAAAGTATACATATCATTTCTTTTTTTACTTGTTTTGCTTAATGTAAAAGCACAAGAGATTGTCTTATCACAGCCTTTTGCTGCTGCCCAATTTTTAAGTCCTGCATCTGTTGGTAATGGCGTGTTTGATCAACGCATCCAATCAAATTTTAGAAGCCAATCCATTGGTGGTTTAAATTTTGCAAAAACCATTGTAGTTGGATGGGACAGAAAGTACAACCGAAGTGCACAAGACCAATCTAATTATTTAGGAATTGGTGGTCAAATTATTTCAGAGCAGTTAATGAACGGTTTATTGAATACGAATTTCATCACAGTCAATTCGGCGTATCATTTATTTTTAGATGGGGATGAGTATTCTAATATCG
Source organism: Chitinophagia bacterium (assembly GCA_037143275.1). GTDB lineage: Bacteria > Bacteroidota > Bacteroidia > Chitinophagales > Chitinophagaceae > Sediminibacterium. The sequence goes on along the minus strand of JBAWZB010000009.1, from coordinate 42,070 downwards.
CTATTGGATTAGGCGTGACGTATGCTCAAACCAATTTGGATCGCTCTAAATTAAGGTTTGGTGATATGTATGATCCATCAGGAAATTTATCTGGCAACCCTAGTGCAGAAATATTTTTATCGAATCCAGGAAGGCTATCAGCCAATACTGGCTTGCTTTATACTAGACACTCCCGGAATACTTTTTTGCAATTGAGTGCCAACGGTTTCTTTTTTGCAAAGCCAGATGTCACAAATTCTCCATACAATGAAGCACCTGGCATGCGTTCTACTTTATTTTTGAATGTAGAAAAGTATTTTAGCGAAGACTATACTTATTTGATTCATGGGGCATTTAGTAGTAGAAATAAAGAAAATAGATATGTTGCTGGCGCTAGTTTTTCTTTACCAATATTATGGAAATTTGACCACGATAGGAGATTGTATCTAGGTTGTTATTATCGTTTGAAAAGTGCCATAGTGCCATCTGTCAATATCATGATGGATAATTATATTTTTGGAATGAGTTATGACATCAACAACAATGGCTTATCTGCTGCTGGTATCAGGTCGAATAGTTTTGAATTGACTTTGTCAAAATCTTTTGGCAAACGCAAGCAGGAATTAATGCGTACTTTATTTGATTAAACTTTTTCGATTAAAAAACAATCGAACAGTTCACCCATTCAGGATCAAAATTGGCGTTATATTTTTTATAGAAATTGATAGCTGGCACGTTCCATTCTAATACTTGCCAATTGATGCCGTTGAATCCTTTTTCATTTGCTTCTTCTATTAAAGCATCCATTAATTGACTTCCAATTTTTTGTCCACGCATATCCTCTGTGACTAAAATATCTTCCAGGTACATTCTTTGTCCTTTCCAAGTCGAGTAGCGGATATAATATAAAGCCATCCCAATTACAACGCCATTCGCCTCGGCTACAAATGCCCACCACACTGGATTAGCACCAAATCCGCTTTTCTCAAAATGGGAGAGGGATACAGTGACTTCGTCTGGGGCTTTTTCGTAGGTAGCCAGTTCTTGGATCAATTCCATCATGCGGACACAATCTTTTCGAACAGCTTTGCGAATTTTAATTTCCATAAGAAGTAATTATAGCGTTATGATTATTTTTATACTTAGAAGTAAAAAAATGTAAAAGAAAATATTATTAAACTATAAAGTCGCTTTATCCAAGGCCTGTGCTAAATCTGCTTCTAAGTCTTCTATATTTTCAATACCCACACTCATTCTAATTAAGCCATCCGTAATGCCATACTTGATTCTTTCTTCTTTTGGAATAGACATATGCGTCATGCTTGCAGGATGTGACACCAAAGTATCCACTGTACCTAAGGACACAGCACGCGTGCAAACTTCCACCGCGTTGATGAATTTCTTACCTGCTTCAATACCACCTTTTAGTTCAAAACTAATTAAGGGTGCGTGTTGTTTCATTTGTTTTTTCGCAATCTCGTGTTGTGGATGTGAAGTTAATCCTGTATAATTCACTTTTGCAATGGCAGGATGTGCCGCTAAAAAATGAGCCACTTTTGCTGTATTGCTACAATGTCTTTCCATTCTTACTTCTAAAGTCTTCATGCCTTGTATTAATAAGTAGGCATCGAAGGCATTGCTATTGCCACCCATTAAGGCATGCCATTTCCAAGCTTTCTTATTCATAAATTCCAAATCCTTTCCTAACATTACACCATGCAATGCAGATCCATGTCCGTTTAAAAATTTAGTAGCAGAATGAAACACAAAATCTGCGCCTAAAGCAAAGGGTTGCTGTAAATAAGGTGTAGCAACGGTATTGTCCACTGATACTTTTATCCCATGTGCTTTTGCAATGGTACAAATTGCTTGAATATCTACACATTGTAATGTAGGATTCGCAGGCGTTTCTAGATGAATTAGTTTAGTGCTTGGATTGGCTTTAATGGTCTCAATTAAAAGAGCTTCATCATGAATATCAATTAAAATAATTTTCACTCCAGCTTCTACCAAAACTTTTTGCATCAATTCTTGAGAGCCACCGTATAATGAATAATGCGAGATCAAGGTATCACCCGCACTTAGGTTGCTAAAAAATAAGGTGGTCATAGCAGCTTGTCCACTTGAATGTAACAAAGCTTTTAATTCTAAAGGTGCACCTTGTTCATTTGTTAAACTATGTGCTTCCAAAGCTGCAATGGTTTCTTCTGCTGCTGTAAAAGTAGGATTGCCCCATCTTGTATACAATCTAGTTTTATCATTTCCTGCAAAACGCTCCATCCCTTCTTCTGCAGAATCAAAAGTAAAAGTAGAAGTCGCATAGATAGGCGTGGTATGAGAAAAATTATCATTTTTATGCCCAGCAGTATGTAATGTAACAGTACTGATTCCTACAAATTTCTTTTGACTCATAATGCATTTTTTAAATTGTGAAATTATTTTCACTAAAATTATTCCTACTCAATATACAACCAAACATCCAGTTTTAATAGGCCCATTTCACCCATGCTGCACCCCATGTAAATCCACCTCCAAATGCTGCCAATATTAAATTATCTCCTTTATTTAGTTGTGACTCCCATTCCCATAAACACAATGGGATAGTGGCTGCTGTGGTATTGCCAAATTTTTGGATATTAATCATTACTTTTTCTTTTGGCAAACCCATTCGGTCTGCTGTAGCATCAATGATTCTTAAGTTCGCTTGGTGTGGTACCAACCATGCAATATCTTCTCCGGTTAAATGGTGTTTTTCTAATAGTTCGGCACTCACATCTGCCATCCCTTTTACGGCAAATTTAAAAACGGGTTGTCCGTCCTGAAAAGCATAATGTTCTCCTGCCATCACAGTCTCCACAGATGCGGGTTTCAAACTACCACCTGCTTTAAGGTGCAAGTATTCCCTTCCGCTTCCATCACTTTTTAAAATTGAATCCTGAAATCCGTCCTCGTCAACACTTGGCTCTAACAATACTGCTCCAGCACCATCACCAAAAATGATGCATGTTGCTCTATCTGTATAATCAATGATAGAACTCATTTTATCCACGCCAACTACAAGCACTTTTTTATACCTGCCTGTTTCTACAAAACTAGCACCGGTCGTTAAGGCGAATAAGAAACCACTACACGCTGCGCCAAGGTCAAATCCAAATGCATTTTTAGCACCAATTTTATCCCCAATGATATTTGCTGTTGCAGGGAATACCATGTCAGGAGTCACTGTGGCACATATAATACAGTCTATTTCTAAAGGGTCTAAATGTTTTTTTCTAAGAATTTCTTCGATGGCTTTTACCGCCATATCAGAACTTGCTTTACCTGGTTCTCTTAAGATTCTTCGCTCAGAAATTCCAGTTCTAGTTCTAATCCACTCATCGTTAGTATCAACAAGCTTTTCTAAGTCAAAATTGGTCAATTTAGTCTCTGGGACATAGCCTCCAACCGAGGTGATTGCTGCTTTCAGCTTTTGGGCCATAATGCGTTAGTTTGTTTGGGCTACAAATATCTTAAAAAATGCTTAAGAATAACGTAAAATCGCCATATTTCATTGCTTAAGTGTTATTTTTGAAACCATTATGATTGCATTTTTACAAGGAAATTTTGTCCAATTGACCCCAGCTAAACTGATAGTGGATGTTGGAGGCGTAGGCTATGAAGTGAACATCAGTTTGAACACTTATGAATCCATCTCAGGAAAGGAGAAAGGGTTATTGCATACCTATCTGCACTTGACAGAAAATTCCCAAGTATTGTTTGGCTTTTTTGGCCAGGATGAAAAAGAACTTTTCATGCAGCTCATCAGTGTATCAGGTGTTGGCGCAAGCACTGCAAGGATGATGTTATCGGGGATGCGTCCAGAAGAAATTATCCGTGCAATCGTGCAAGGTGATGCAAGACAATTGGAACAAATCAAAGGGATCGGAAAAAAATCAGCAGAGCGCTTGGTATTAGAATTGAAAGATAAATTGGCAAAACTACCGATGCAACTATCAGGTGGTTCCACTTTTAGTAAATCCACACCGCATCAAGACGCTATTCAAGCATTGGTTTCATTGGGGATTCAAAAGGCTGTTGCTGAAAAAGCAATTGATAAGGCGATACAATCAGAAGGGGCGGATGTCTCTCTAGAAATTTTAATTAAACAAGCCCTCAAAAATTGTTAATCAGTCATCTTTAATGCTTTATTCTTGAGATTTTTTAACACTGTCATGCTATTGTCTAGTCTTCTTTTTATGAAGCAGACAAGTCATGCGCAAGATACGAGTCAATTAAAAATCCCGTTTAAAGATACCATCAAAAAAAAGACTTCAGATACATTGGTTGGTAAATTAAGGTATCCAATCTCAGATAAAAGGGCAGATTTTTTATCTCAGCCAAGTAATAATCCATTTGATATTAGAGATTCAAGTGTACTTAAAAGAAAAGTAGATTATGATCCAACCACGAAGCAATATTACATTACCGAAAAACTAGGAACAGGCTACAATCGTTTTCCTTCGACCTTAAGTTTTGATGAATTTTGGAAATTAAAAACGCGGAAGGATGAGCAAGCCTATTTTATGCAACGCGCTAATTCATTAGGGGTGTTGAATCGAAAAATTACAAGGCCTAAAACAAAAGTATTTGATAGTTATTTTGATCGATTATTTGGAAAGACAGGATCGAATTTAAAAATTGATATCAAACCTGTTGGAGAAATCAATATTAAAGCGGGGTACCAAGGACAGAATGTAAAAAACCCAACCTTGCCAGAGCGTGCACGTAAAAATGGCGGATTTGATTTTGATGCCAATACCAATTTTAGTATGAATGCAAGTATTGGAGACAAGTTGAAGTTCCCCATCAATTTAAATTCATTGTCCAACCTTGGATTTGATAATCAGATAAAACTAAATTATAAGGGAAAGAAAGATGAGGTTGTTAAATACATTGAAGCAGGTAATATCAATTATATTTCTCGAAGTACTTTGATACCAAGCACGCAAAATTTATTTGGGGTGAAGGCGCAATTACAATTTGGAAAATTATTTGTGACTGGTGCCATTGCCAATCAAAAATCTCAACGTCAGTCGATGGCCTTGCAGGGAGGATCCTCCACTCAAAGATTCCAAAAAAGATTAGACGACTACGAAGAAAATAGACACTTTTTATTGGCACAATATTTTAGGAATAATTACAATAAGGCAATGAGCACTTTGCCAGTGATTAATTCTCAAATTCAAATTAAGCGTATTGAAGTTTGGGTGACCAATCGCAATGGTCAAACAACCAACGCAAGAGATGTAGTCGGTTTGACAGATATTGGTGAGCCAGTCTTAAGAACGGAACGAAAAAGTTTAGAGACCAATCCTAATAATCAATTTCCAGATAATAATGCAAATGGTTTGTATTCAAAAATCATCGGTAATCCAAGTGCTAGAATTCCATCTGGAGTGGCATCGGTGTTGGCTGGTGCTAATTTAAGATCAGCAGAAGACTATGAACGCACTTTTGCAAGAAAATTAACAGAGAACGAATATTTTTTCAATGGACAAGTTGGATTCTTGTCTTTAAATATTCCGCTTCAAGCAGATGAAGTTTTGGCTGTTGCTTTTCAATACACTTATAACGGAAAAGTATATCAAGTGGGTGAATTTTCTGAAGGCGTTGCCTTGGATCCAAAAAACGGGGTACAACAAATTTTATTTTTAAAATTATTAAAAGCAACCACACAAAGAACAGATTTACCTATTTGGAATTTGATGATGAAAAACGTATATTCATTGGATTTATTCGGGGCGATTCAACAACAGGATTTTCAACTGAATGTATTGTATGAAGCGCCAAGTGCTGGTTTAAAAAGATATTTACCTGTTACCAATAAAGCAAACGAAGGAAAGTCTTTGATTAAAATATTGCAATTGGATCGTTTGAATAATCGCAATGACCCACAACCAGATGGGGTGTTTGATTATGTGGAAGGGTATACCGTGTTGTCTAATATGGGTAGAATCATTTTCCCTTTATTAGAACCTTTTGGTAAAGACCTACAAGACATTGCATTTGCAGGAATAGACACAAATATTTCAAAAAAATATATTTACAATCAACTATACCGCAATATCAAGGCCGAGGCGCAAACCTATGCCAACCTGAATCGCTTTGTGATGGAAGGACAGGTGAAAGGGAGTTCGGGCGGTTCTGAGATTAGTTTAAATGCTTTCAATGTACCGCAGGGATCTGTAAGCGTGCGCGCTGGCGGACAAATTTTAAAAGAAGGAGTGGATTATATGGTTGACTACGGATCTGGAACAGTAAGAATTATTAATCCTGGTATTTTGAGTTCGAATATTCCTGTGAATGTGTCTTTTGAAAACAATTTAGGTTTTGGATTTCAGGAGCGTGGATTTAGGGCATTGAGGATTGATTATTTAGCAAGCAAGAATTTTAATTTTGGTTTATCGTCTTCCCGTTTAAATGAAAGACCATTTTTTACGAAGACCAATTTTGGTTCTGATCCAATTAAAAACTCGATGTATGGATTTGATTTCAATTATAAAAAAGACTTACCTGGTTTAACAAGACTATTGGATAAGCTTCCTTTTTATAGTACCAAAGCAAAATCATCTATTGTGGCTTATGGAGAAGCGGCTATTTTAAAACCTGGCCATGCGCAACAAATTGGTAAAGGCGGAACTGGTGTGGTGTACCTAGACGACTTTGAATCTACCAGAACCAATATCGATTTAAGATTTCCATTCACGGCTTGGACATTGGCTTCTACCCCTTTGGATCGTTTTGCAGAAGGTGCATTGGTAGATTCTATTGACTACAATAAAAATAGAGCAAGGCTAGCTTGGTATACCATTGAACCTAATTTACAAGACCGTAACAGTTCCAATAACCCATTGGCAAATAATACAGCAGCATTAAGTGATCCAAGAATTCGTCAAGTATTCACCAACGAATTGTTTCCTCAAAGAACAACCAATATTACAGATGTACAATTGCCTACTTTTGATTTAAGTTATTATCCAAAAGATAGAGGCCCCTATAACTATAATTATAAAGACTTAGATGCAACAGGTAGGGTCAAAAATCCTTCTGACAAATGGGGTGGTATTATGCGTTCTTTGGATCAAACAGATTTTGAAACAGGTATTATCGAATACGTTGAATTTTGGGTACAGGATCCTTTTATAAAATCTGGAGCAACAAAAGGTAAATTGTATTTGAATCTTGGAAATGTAAGTGAAGATATTTTGAAAGATGGCAGGCGTTTTTATGAAAACGGCATGCCAACCCCAACGATACCTGCAAGCATTGATAGTTCAACCTGGGGCAGGGTGCCAGTGAATCCAATTCAGGTGACCAATGCTTTTAGTAATAATCCCGAAGACAGAAAATTCCAAGATGTTGGATTCGATGGATTAGGGGATGAGGATGAGCGCAGTAAGAAAGCTTATATCATCAATAAAATAGGGAATCCTACCATTGCGCAACAATTTACAAAAGATCCTTCTGCAGATAACTATGTTTGGTATCGAGACGCTAGTTATGATGCTGCTGGTGCAAATATTTTAAGCAGGTATAAATTTTTTAATAATCCACAAGGGAACTCTGCCTTGGCTGGTAATAGTCAATTTAGTAGTGCAGCCACTTTGTTACCTGATAATGAAGATCTGAATAGAGATAATACTTTAAATGAAACAGAAGCTTACTTTGAATACGAGATAGATTTACAAAAAGGAAGGGTGAATACCACTCGATATGTGACGGATTCAAAAACAGTGAATGTGACTTTAGCAGACGGTTCAAAATCTATAGAGAACTGGTATTTATTTAGAGTGCCAATTAAATCTTTCACCAATAGAATGGGCGGCATTCGTGATTTTAAATCGATCCGTTTTTTAAGAATGTATTTAACCGGTTTTGAAGACTCTATTACATTGCGTTTTGCTAAATTGGATTTAGTTCGTAATCAATGGAGACAATTTGCTTATGATGTAGATAATTCAGGGGAGTATAAATTAATTACACCTGAAAATAACACGGCTACTGTCAATACGATTGCGGTAAGTTTAGAGGAAAATGGAAGTAGAACACCTGTGAACTATCTAGTCCCACCAGGTATTGAACGTGTTCAATTGTTAAGTAACAATGGCATTAACCTTTTGCAAAACGAACAAGCATTGAGTGTTCAGTTAAACAGATTGCAAAAAAATACAACACCAAGAGGGGTATTTAAAACAATGAATATTGATATTCGTCGATACGGAAGTCTATCTATGTTCTTGCATGCAGAAAATAAAAATCAACCCGATGTAACAGAGAAGGGCGTGATTACGGCCGTACTTCGTATGGGACAAGATTTTCAAAACAACTATTACGAAATTCGTATTCCCTTAACGACCACTAAAAGAAAAATCTATTCAATTTCAGAAGTAAGAGATGTGTGGCCTTTGGAGAATGAAATGAATTTAAGTTTAACTGATTTAGTGAAACTTAAAATTGAAAGAGATAAGCAGAATTATAATTTTAATAATAAGTTTAGTCAAGTACAAGCCAATAACCACACTTATTCGGTGATGGGAAATCCAAATTTAGGAGAGATCCGTGGAATTTTGATTGCTTTTGAAAACACTTCTGGCCAAAACCTTATGGATGCTGAGGTTTGGGTGAATGAATTAAGACTTTCTAACTTAGACGAGCGTGGATCATGGGCTGCATTGGGTCGTATGGATTTAGTATTAGCAGATTTAGGAACAGTTGCTGTGTCTGTTAACAATAGAACTTCTGGCTTTGGTAGCATTGAACAAAAAATGAACGAAAGAGCAAAAACTGGGTTTACACAATTAGATATTGCAACAAATCTAGATGCCGGAAAATTACTACCTAAACAAGTAAAGATTTCATTGCCTGTTTTTGCAGGTCTAAATAAGACACAAGAAAATCCTGAGTTTGATCCTTTCAATAAAGACATTCTTTATGCTGATAAAATCAAATCAGTATCAGGTGCTATAAGAGATTCCATTAAAAAAGCTTCTATAGATGAGACTTCAATTAAGACCTTGAATTTTACCAACGTAAGGTTCATGCCTGGTGCTAGAAACACCATGCTGAGTCTTAGTAATTTAGATTTTAGCTATTCTTATTCTCAATTACAACAAACGAGTCCTTTGATTGAATTGAATCAGGTAGTAAAACAACGCGGGTCAATTGGGTATACCTTCAATAACACTGGAAAATCTGTTCAGCCATTTACAAAATGGATTAAAACAAAATCACCATGGCTATCATTAATCAAAGATTTTAATTTTTCACCTGCACCAAGTTTGATTAGCTATCGCACTATTTTTGATCGTCAATTTGGGGAGTATACTCCAAGGATGGTGAATTCATTTGATGGCACAACAGAAAAAGCGGAAACGACTTATGATAAATATTTTACGATGGGTCGCATCTTCAATTTGCGTTGGCCTGTAACAAGGTCTCTAAATTTAGATGTAGTTGCAAATTTGAATTCAAGAATAGATGAGCCAGATGGACGAATAGATACCAAACAGAAAAAGGATTCTTTAACAAGAATGTTGTTAAGAGGTGGTCGCAATACATTGTACAATCAACGCTTTACCATGCGTTATGATTTACCAACTAGTAAATTTCCACTCACTGATTGGATTTTAGCGAGTTACAATATCTCCACCAATTACAATTGGGTAGGTGCAAGCAGACTAGCAACTTCTTTGGGGAATACGATAGAAAATACCCTTTCACATCAAGTGAATGCTCAGTTTAATTTTAATAATTTATACAATAAATCTAAATTCATTCGATCCGCTTTAACGAATGCAAGGCCTACTTCAAGTCTCTCCAATCCATTGTCTAACAAATTGGTTATAAAGAAAGCAGATGCATTAAATGGACTGACAGGCAAAGCAAGAGACTCTGCTTATAAAAAATGGAAAGAAGCCAGAAAGCAGGACCGCATTGCCATGAGGGTCCTTAAGGCCAATGAGGTCTTGAATGTTCCTGGTCCAATCAAGTCATTAGTGAGTTTATTAACGATGGTACAAAATGCAAGTTTGGATTATGCAGAAAATTACAATAGTCGTTTGCCAGGTTTTATGTCAGGGGTACAATTTATAGACAAGGATTTTAATGGACTTGCACCTGGGTTTGATTATGCATTGGGTAAGCAACCCGATAGTAATTGGTTGAACACCCAAGAACGTAAAGGTTTATTTACCAAGGATGCTAATTTTAATCTGTTGTTTAGACAAGGTTTCGATCAACGATTGAGTGCAAGAGTTATGCTTGAGCCAATCAAAACACTGATCATTGATTTAAAATTTGATAAAACATTTACAAAAGAATACTCTGAATTTTTCAAGGATACAACTACCAACATGAAGGGGTATCGAACCCATAATAATCCATTGTCTGCTGGGGGATTCAATATTAGTTATGTAGCGTTAAAGACTTTCTTTGACAAACATGATCCAAATATGATTTCAACGCAGTTTAAAAACTTCCAAAACTATAGATCAATTATTTCTAATAGGGTAGCTGCTTTGAATCCTTATTGGGATCAAAAGAAAGACCCTAATGGTTATGCGATTGGTTATGGTAAGTATGCACAGGATGTGCTGATTCCTTCATTCATTGCAGCTTACACAGGCAAGGATCCTAAAAATGTAGCATTGCTAAATCAGACCAATTCAAGTATTCGCTCAAATCCATTCTCTGGGATGTTTCCAATGCCAAATTGGAATTTATTGTACAATGGTTTAGCGAAAATACCTGGCTTGTCTAATTTGTTTTCCAATATCTCTTTAACACATGGGTACAATGGTAGTTTATCTATGAATAGTTTTAATAGTTCATTGTTGTATGCAGATATCAATCGTTTAGGTGCACCTTCCTTCTTAGATACAGTGAGTGGTAATTTTATACCTTATTTTTTAATTCCAAATGTTACAATAAGTGAAAGAATGGAACCATTGATAGGGTTGAATCTGACAACTATTTCACAATGGTCCATCCGTTTTGAATATAAGAAGAGTCGTTTGTTGGCTTTGAGTCTAGTAGATTATCAATTGAGTGAAAACAATAGCACAGAATGGGTGGTAGGAACAAGCTATCGCATAAGAGGATTAAAATTACCTTTTAATCTTCCAGGTATGAATAATAATAAATTAGCCAATGATTTAACGTTTAGGTTAGATGTAGCAAAGCGCGATATATTCAATAGCAATAGTAGATTGGATCAAACCAACGCATACGGCACGGGTGGTCAAAAAGAAATTACATTGCAGCCTTCAATAGATTATGTATTGAATAGCAAAATTAATTTAAGGTTCTTCTTTGATCAAAGAAAAGCCACTCCTTATATCTCTTCTTCACCACCTATTACCAATACAAGAGCAGGGGTGAACGTCCGTATTGCACTTTAATCTATGAAATAAATAAATTTATTTCACAAAATCATAGTTTTCAAAATAGTAAACTATTTCACAAAATCTATGAAATAAATAAATTTATTTCACAAAATTTAAGATTTTGCGAATGCCCATTTGATCATTTCCCGCCAGGTGACTTTTTTACCATACATTAAAATGCCTGTTCGATAAATTTTAGCACTCAACCAAGTCGTTAATAAGAATCCACCAATCAATGTCAGCATACTCAATGCTAGTTCCCAATAGGGCACTGTGGAGGGCACGCCATATGAAATTCTTGCCATCATCACCATTGGTGAACTAAATGGAATCACACTCGCCCAAAAAGCCATAGGCGTATTTGGATTTTGAATCACTACATTGGTAATAATATAAGAGAAGATAATTGGCATGGTGATAGGGAACATTAAACTTTGTGCATCTTGTGGATCTTCATTCACTACGCTACCAACAGCTGCAAATAAAGAGGCGTAAAATAAGAAGCCACCTAAGAAATAAAATAAGAAACAACCAATAATCAAAGGCCAATTGGTTGTTGCTATGACATGTTGAAAAGCGTAAATATTTTTTGCAGATTCACTGGCTTGTGCCAATCCTGCTGCACCCATCTGTCCTCCAGATTGTTGTAATTGTTGCACTTGACTTTGCATATCATCTGGTAATAAGCCAAAGCCTACACCAGTCAGTGTCACCACAACAATAATCCACATTAAAAACTGAGTCAATCCAACAGCACCAATACCAATAATTTTACCAAGCATGAGTTCAAATGGTTTGACACTGCTCACAATCACTTCGGCAATACGACTTGTTTTTTCTTCCATCACACCACGCAACACCATGGTGCCATAAATAAACATCGTAATATAAATTAATAGGCCACTCGCATAGCCAATGGCCATGGCTAAGCCTGCATTGCTTTCCTTGCTTTTTTTACCTTCATCCTCATAAGCCTTTAATTCGGCTATTTGTGCAGATTGATGGATTGAATCCAATATTGTTTGTTGGATGCCTGCTTTTTCTAGCATTTGATCCTCTATCGCCGCATTGATTTTTGTGCTAATGGTTTCTTGTAAATTAAAACCCATCGATTTTTTAGATCTTAAAATATAGTCTGCTTTATTGTTGCCTTCAAAAATGGGCATAAGTAATATATCAGAATACCCTTTTTCTTGATAGTTGCTTGTGTCCACATTATTAGGGAATTCAAATTTTAATTGTTTGCTATTTTTTAGTTTATTCTTAAAAAAACCATTGGGATCTACCACAGCGATTTTGCGTTCTTCGGTGCCTTTAAATGAAAAATAGGCAGATCCCACAATTAATCCAACCATTAATAAGGGCACTAAAAAAGTCACTAATAAAAAACGCTTATTTTTTACCCTGCTGGTATATTCTCTTTGTATGATGATCCAAATTTTATGCATAAAATATTTTTTGAGTATGAACTAAGTTTATTCTTTTAGATTGATCTAAGAAGATGGTAATTAAATTTGTTGAAAAGCCCTTGCTTTAGCGTGGGTGTCTTCGACTAATTGAATAAAAATATCGTTTAAGCTAGGTAATACCTCATTATAACTAATCACAGGAATATTTTGCTCAATTAAATATTTTAAAACTTCATTGGATGCAATCCCTTGGCTTAGTTTGATTAAAATTTTGTTTGGATTTTTGTCTGCTTTATCCAGCACATTGAACAATGCATTGTCTTTGATCCATGCAGGCTGACTAGTTTCAACAGCAAAAATAGAAGCTTTAAACTGTTGTTTGATATCTGCTACAGAACCATCTAAAATTTTCTTCCCTAAGTTAACCAGTACAATATGATCACAAATTTCTTCTACTTGTTCCATACGATGGGTACTAAAAATTATGGTCGCGCCTTTTTTTGCAAGCCCATAAATTTCATCCTTAATTAAGTTGGCATTCAAAGGATCCAATCCGCTAAATGGTTCATCCAAAATAATCAATTTAGGTTCGTGCAACACCGTAATCACAAATTGTAATTTTTGGCTCATCCCTTTACTTAAATCTTCCACCTTTTTATTCCACCAGCTTTGCATTTCAAATTTCTCAAACCAGTATTTGATTTTTACCATGGCATCGGCTTTGGACAATCCCCTTAGCTGTGCTAAGTACAAAGCTTGTTCACCAATTTTCATTTTTTTATAGAGGCCTCGTTCTTCTGGCATGTAGCCAATCTCACGGATATCTAATAATGGGTCAAAATGTTTACCATCTAGTGTAATTGTTCCGCTATCCGGATAAAAAATTCCGGTAATCATTCTCAATAAGGTTGTTTTACCCGCACCATTGGGACCAAGTAGTCCAAAAATGCTGCCTTTTTGAATATCGAAACTAATATCATCCACTGCTTTTTGAGTCGCATAATGCTTCACCAAATGGGATAAACTTAATAATGGCTCCATGGGATTGAATTTGATTTAAATTTACGTTAATTTAATAAATTCTAAGGCCTCAATTATTTTGAACGGGCAAATGGGGGAGATGAGCGAATGTATGCTCGATATATTGGATTATATTCGTGCAAATATTTAGATTATGTGCTCAAAAAAATCGGTTTTAAACATTTTTTTATTGGTTGTCTTGATAGGATTTTCTAGTTGGGGATTCCTAGTACACCGCACCATTCACCAAATTGCCGTGTACAATTTACCAGAACCAATGCGTAGTTTTTTCTACAGTGATATGGATAATTTAGTGGCGAATGCCCCACGTCCAGATATTAGAAGAAATAAAGATAAGACAGAGGATACCAAACACTTTATTGACTTAGAAGCTTATGGTCCAAATGCAGCAAATGAAATGCCTTTTGAATGGGATGCTGCTGTAAAAAAATATGGCAAGGATAGTTTAATTAAATGGGGATGGGGTCCTTATAACGCGATCATGCAATTAGATCATCTAACTGCCGCATTTAAATCTAAAAATAAAGACAGTATTTTATTTTATGCTGCAGACCTTGGTCATTATGTAGCAGATTTGCATGTGCCATTGCACTCGACGATGAACTATGATGGACAATTGACTGGACAAAAAGGATTACATGCTTTGTGGGAGACTTTTATTCCTGAAATTAATTTAGATCAGTTTATGTTGTACAATCCGCATCAAGCAAAATATATAAAAAATCCTGCTCAAGCACTTTGGTTAGATATTCGTAAGGCACACTTGTTGGTGCCACAAATGCTAGCGCTCGAAACAGAAGTGACAAAGGAGTTTACACCAGACACAAAGTACCGCAATCAAATGCGTTATGGAAAAGAAGTAAAATCCTACACAAAGCCATTTGCAGAAGCTTATGCAAAAGCATTAGGTAATACCGTGAATGTTCAATTAATTGCATCAGCAAATATGATTGCCGATTTTTGGTATACAGCCTGGGTGAATGCGGGTAAGCCTGAACTCACTTTAACAAGAGATGCCAATGGCAACTTAGCAAAAGAACTAGCTTCCTTCAAACAAAATAAATTAATTCAAGACGGGTTGTTGATTAGTAAAAAAGACAAGCCAGAAGATTAATTAAATAAATTTTTATTTCAATTGCGCCGCAATGCTTTGTGCTAGTTTCTGGCCATCCATTGCGGCGCTTACGATTCCGCCTGCGTAGCCTGCGCCCTCGCCACATGGGTATAAATTTTTAATTTGAGGATGCTGAAAACTTTCCGCATCTCTTGGTATCCTAACTGGCGAAGAGGTTCTACTTTCTGTTGCGACTACAATGGCATCGTTGGTATAGTAGCCTTTCATCTTTTTTCCAAATGCAATGAATCCATTCTGTAAAGTATCCTGCACAAATTTTGGTAACACATCACTTAGGTCAGCAGCAACTAAGCCAGGCAAATAACTTGCATCTGGTAAGTCGTTGGATAATTTATGCGTACAAAAATTCACCAATCTTGAAGCAGGGGCCACTTGCAAACCACCACCACTTTTAAATGCCTGCTGTTCTATGTATTGTTGAAATTCCAATAATAAAAGCGGGTGATTTAAATCCACATCCTTTTTATGCACCTGTTTTAAAAATTGTGCTGCAGTAGGCAAATCTATTTGTACCACCATGCCACTATTGGCGTATGGATTGTTTCTTTTACTTGGACTCCATCCATTCACCACAATTTCACCTGGTGCTGTGGCTGCGGGTGCAATAATGCCACCTGGGCACATACAAAAACTAAATACCCCACGGTCATTTACTTGTTCTACTAGGCTATATGCCGCTGGAGGAAGGTTGGGGTCTCTTGTTAAGCAATGGTATTGTATCTGATCAATCACTTGTTGCGGATGCTCCACGCGCACACCTAAGGCAAAAGGTTTTGATTCAATTAATACTTGTTTTTTATAAAACAATTCAAAAATATCTCGAGCCGAATGGCCTGTTGCTAATAATAATGCTTCAATATTCAATGTGTCCCCATCGGCGCAATGAATGCGACGAATGGCTCCGTGTTCAATATCAAAATCAACTAATTTTTTTTCAAATAATACTTGACCGCCAGATGCCTCAATTTGATGGCGCATGGCAGTAATAATTTGTGGAAGTTTATTGGTGCCAATATGGGGATGTGCTTGGTACAAAACGGTCTCGTCTGCACCAAACTGATAAAATAGACCTAAAATTTTTTCGATGCTGCCTCTTTTATTGCTTCGAGTGTATAATTTACCATCACTATATGTACCCGCGCCTCCTTCGCCATAGCAATAATTACTTTCGGGGTCTACGATGCCTTCTTTATTTAATCTAGCTAAGTCTCTACGTCTGCTGCGCACATCTTTACCTCTTTCTAATACAATTGGTCTTAAGCCTAGTTGAATACATTCCAGGGCTGCGAATAATCCCGCAGGTCCAGCGCCAATAATATGGACTTCTTTCGCATTTTTTGGGAGGATTGGGAAAAGGAAGGGTTCAATGGCTCGATCCGAAACCGGCTCATCTATAAAAACCTGAAGGGTTAGGTTCATCCATACTTGTTGACGGCTCCTTGCGTCAATGGATTGTTTCAAAATATGGTAGCCATTGATCTGGTCTATAGAACGGCCTAGATCTTGCGCTATTGTTGCTAATAAAACCGACGCATTGGCTGCGTCGGAAGGTGTAATTTTTAGTTGTATCGTTGTTTGCATGGGGTTAGGTGTTTATCCTAAAAAATGCTGTTGGAGGCTTACTATATAGATAGGCCTATAATTAGAAAGGCAAGTCGTCGCTCGTATCTCCTGGATCACCAGCAGGCATATCAAAATAAGCACCAGCATCAGATGGCGCCACATCACCACCAAGGGCAACTGCTTCCATTCTCCAAGCATCTAAATTGGTTATATAGTTGTCTTTTCCGTCTTTGTTCCACTTAGAACCCTTGATATTAAATAATACCTTCACAGTATCTCCAATATTGAATCGGTCAGGCATGGTTGTTCTATCCTGCACACATTGAAATTTTACATAATTTGTAATGGTTTTGCCATTGATATCTTCCGACTTCTCAATCACAAATTCTCTGGTTTTAAACGTCTCTTTTCTTTGTATTGTCTCGTATTTAGCAATCAATTTGCCAATTAATTCGTAGCTCATAGTATGATTTATAGCTATAAAGATAAGATAAATGCACCTAACTATTTGATGCTGAATCAAAACAATTCCCAACATTTGTTTGGGTCCTAATTTTTGTTCTAATCCTGAAAAAAAATAAGTGGATAAAATACCCTTTTTTAAGAAAAAAAATATACCTTGAACGCCTGACTGAACGGATAGAAGACCCAAAGTATAGGCGTATAAGACACGTGTAAAAAAAACCAAAAAAAAAAGTTTTTTTTTCAACAGAAAGAGCTCATATTCGCATACCGGACCGCTAGAAATTAGTCTACTGGAGAATTTTTATTACTTATTCACGTTTAAAGGGTTAGATTTAAGAAATGGCTAATAGTGCAGATTTAATTTGGGCAAATTGTTTAAAAATCATCAAGGATATTGTTGAATGGCAGCATTTCAAGACTTGGTTCGAGCCTATCCAGCCAGTTGAACTGAAAGACCAGGTGTTGATGATCCAGGTGCCAAGCCAATTTTTCTACGAATACATAGAGGAGCATTACGTGAACCTACTAGCTAAAACCTTAAAGCGCGAGCTTGGTAAAGAAGCTAGATTAGAGTACCGTATCATGGTGGACAGTGGAGCAAACGGCTCTAAGAATAAAGGCTCAATGGATTTGCCAGCAAGTGGCATGAAAACCTACAATAACAACGAGATGAATTTCCCGTTAGTAATTGATAGCCCAGTGAAAAATCCATTTGTAATTCCAGGGTTAAAGAAAATGCAAATCGATCCTCAGTTAAATCATAATTATACATTTGATTCATTCATTGAGGGAGATTGTAATAGGGTGGCGCGCCGTGCTGGTAAGACTGTGGCAGAAAAGCCAGGTGCCAACTCATTCAACCCATTGGTGATTTATGGTGGAGTAGGATTAGGAAAAACACATTTGGCACAAGCCATTGGAAACGATGTAAAACGCATCCATCCAAACAAAGTGGTTTTGTATGTAAGTTCTGAGAAATTTATTAATCAGTTCCAAGACCATAGCCGCAACAACGCCATTAACGATTTCATCCATTTTTATCAGTTAATAGATGTTTTGATCATTGACGATGTTCAGTTTTTCAATAGAGCCGAAAAATCTCAAGACGCCTTCTTTGCCATCTTTAACCATTTACATCAAAGTGGTAAGCAATTGGTATTGACTTCTGATAAAGCACCAAAGGATTTAGAAGGATTACAAGAGCGTTTATTAAGTCGTTTCCGTTGGGGTTTGAGCGCAGACATTCAAGTGCCAGACTACGAGACAAGAATAGAGATATTGGAGAAGAAGATGAAGGCGGATGGTTTGGATATGCCAAAGGAAGTAGTGAAGTATGTGGCATACAATATCAATACGAATGTAAGAGAATTAGAAGGTGCGTTGATTTCATTATTAGCACAGTCTTCTTTAAATAAAAAAGAAATTGACGTTGAATTAGCGAAGAAGGTATTACGCAACTTTGTGAAAACAAGTAGCAAAGAAATCACGATCGATGCCATTCAAAAAATGGTATGTGAATTCTTTGAAGTGCCTTACGATAAATTACTACAAAAAACACGTAAGCGTGAGATTGTACAAGCACGTCAAATCACCATGTACCTTGCAAAAGCATTCACAAAGAATTCTTTAAAAACAATCGGAGAGCATTTTGGCGGCCGCGATCACACAACAGTGATTCACTCTTGCCAAACTGTGAAGGATTTAATGGATACAGACTCTATGTTTAGAGAGAATGTAATGGAGTTGACACAGAAAGTACAGTTGGCAGCTATGTAGGCTTAAAATCGACCGAAGCTCCTGATAGATAAGCGAATAAGATATTGGTCCGGAATGAACTTTATTTAGTTTATTCCGGACTTTTTTTAGGATTTTAACTTACTTGTGCTTATTTTTGCACCCCTCGAAAGAGGTTTCGGAGGAGAGGTGGATGAGTGGCTGAAATCAGTAGTTTGCTAAACTGCCGTACGGGTTAAACTGTACCAAGGGTTCGAATCCCTTCCTCTCCGCTCTTAAGTTCTTATCTTGGATTTTATACCGGTTAATAATATTTACAATGCAAATTGTAATAGGAACGGGAAGTAGCGCAGGCCGGTAGCGCACTTGGTTTGGGACCAAGGGGTCGCAGGTTCGAATCCTGTCTTCCCGACCAAAAAAGAAAGCAATAGCCTCAACGAAAGTTGAGGCTTTGTTATTTAACGAATGAGCAAATCAAGCTCGCTTGAATTTGTGAATGAGTTAAATAACAAAAAGCCTAATGAATGTAATTCATTAGGCTTTTGATTTTATGCTTTTGCACTGAGGGTGAAAAGGATGCCGGAGTGAAACTACGGCAATCCATTTTTTTGATTTTATGCTTTTGCACTGAGGGAAGAAAAGGATCACCGAACGAAGTGAGGTAATCCTAAATATATTCAAGCACATTTAAAACGACTTACCGCCCATCTTGACAAACTATTGTTCTCGTTCGGCAGATCCAATTTCTTTTTTATATTATATCGGTGATTGCGAACAGTCTTTTCAGAGACATACAATAAATCAGCAATCTCTTTACTCTTTTTTTGTTGGGCAATTAAACCTAGAATGATATTTTCCATTCTGGTCAATCCTCTAATACCTAATTGAAGGGTTTCTTGTAGAATAAGAATTTTACTTTGTTCCATGGCTTATACATTTAGAGTATAAACCTATATCAATAAAAATCATTTTAAATTAAACTAGTTTAAGAAATAAAAAAGCAGACGAATATCTTAAACTAGTTTAATCAACTTATTTATTTTTTAAAATTGGCTTCAGCACTTCAAATTTTCCATCAATGGCCTGGGCATTGTACTTTAAGCCAAGTAAATGTGCGATTAATGGATACACATTTACGTTTTCAAAGCCTTCAATCGTTCGTCCTTTTTTAAATGCAGGTCCCCAAGCCATAAAGCTTGCCCTCATATCCACTTCTTTATTGTCAAAACCGTGTTTACCTTTTGTTGGTTTACTTGTGCCAAGATTAAACACTTGATGAATTGTCTTTGGCACCAAAATAAGATCACCCAATCTATTATATCTATCATCCATTTTTTTATAATGCCAATAAGCTGGTGTTTCATCTAATTTATAAGCAGTGAATCGGTTGTCTTGCTTTAATGCTTGATAAGTCGCTTCAATTTTACTAGTATCTTTTGCGTACAAATGCAATAAGGCATCACTCCATGGCACATTAAATTCATTTTTATTCACTGCAGCAGGTAAGGCAATCGTATTGTCTACATCTACAGTCGTCATACCATGATCTGATACGAAAATATAGTTGATTGGTAAATTCAAAGGCGCTAAAGCTGCCTGCAATGCATTGATACTGCTATCTACAAACTGAACCGATTTTTTTACTCTAGGATCTTCCGGTCCATAAGTATGTGCATCATGATCTACATCAGGAAAATAAAATGTAATCATATGTGGGCGTCTATCTTCTGGAAGCATCAACCAATTTTTAACCGCTTGTATCCTAGTGCCAATATTCGTTTTATCATTGTAGATATAATGATAGGTCGGTTTGATACCTTGAATATCCGCTTCTGAAGCCACCCAGAAAAAACTGGCAGATAACATTTTTTGTTGCTCTGCTAACACCCATAAAGGGGTTCCGCCATACCATTTACCTTCGGCTACCATTTTTTTATTGGCCATACTATATTGTTGACCAGAAGCTACATCTATATAAGTGTTGTCCACCAATCCATGGTGTGCAGGGTACAATCCAGTCACAATAGTATAATGGTTTGGGAAAGTCACCGAAGGATAGGAGGGTTGCATGTATTTTGCACGCACTCCATTTTGACTAATTGTTTGTAAAAAGCCAGCCTCATATTTTTCTGCGAAGTCTGCTCTGAATCCGTCTGCTGAAATCAAAATCACATAAGGTTTCTTATATTGACTAGGATCGTTTTTGGTCAAAGGATTAATTTGTTCTGTGGTGTCTTGGGAAAACAAAGCGCCTGCCACCATCAAGTGCAATAGCATTAAACTTGATCTAAGGCCACAAAATAACTTGAATTTATTTTTCATTGTGTATCTTAATTTTTTGTTTTGAAATTTTTTGAAGCAGCACAATACTCAGTTGAACACTTATAACTGCAACCAATATGCCTCCTCCCAAATCCATTGGAAAATGCTGCCCTAAATACACCCTTGAATACGCACAGATGATTGCGAAGATAGCACCAATAGCGAAGACCCATTTTGTAGGAAATAAATAAATTGTTAATAAAAATAAAGTAAACGCCGTGGCGGTATGTCCTGATGGAAAACTATTCATAGAATGCATCAGAACGCCTGGCACGGTATGTATCTCATTGATTGGTATCCCACTTGCAGTTGGCCTGCTCACTTTATCCCAAATAAAATTCTTTGGAATCTGGGTTAAAAGCGTGGAAAAAATAAAATTAAGTACAATCAATTTTAAGTCTTTTTTAAACAAAATAACTACAACCGATAAGTAGGGAATCCATACCCATCCTTCTGCGCCCCAAGTGGCCCATTTAAAAAATTGATCCAAGAATGTTCCACCATCTGTATTCAGTAAAAGGAAAACTGGGATCCTGCCAAAATATGCACTTGTTCCAAGAAGCAACAGAGCACTCATTATGCTTAGGTTTCTTGCCTTGAGATACAAATTTGGTGCTTTATCCAACATAGATACAATCGCTTTAGCTAGGGCAAATTTACAAATGTTTCAGCCCCGTGTCAACTAATTATAGGAATGGTTGTTATAACTTTACGCCACCCAATGAGCAAAATCAACGACCATATAGAAGTAATCGGTGCCAGAGAGCACAATTTGAAGAATTTTGATCTGTCTATTCCTAAAAATCAGTTGGTAGTGTTTACTGGAGTTAGCGGTAGCGGTAAATCCTCACTTGCTTTTGATACTATCTACAACGAAGGGCAACGTCGTTACATGGAGAGTTTTAGCGCTTATGCAAGACAGTTTATGGGCGATATGGAGCGTCCAGATGTGGATCAAATTACCGGCCTTTCTCCAGTGATTGCCATTGAGCAAAAAACAACCAATAAAAATCCTAGGTCTACCGTAGGAACGGTGACGGAATTATATGATTTCCTTCGTTTATTGTATGCGCGTGCAGGTAAAGCATATAGTTATGAGACGGGCAAGGCGATGGTACAATTTTCTGAGGCCGAAATCATTCAGGATATTCAAAAAAAGTTCAAGGATAAAAAAATCAATCTTTTAGCACCGGTTGTGAGAGGTAGAAAAGGACATTATAGAGAACTGTTCGAAGAGATCAGAAAAAAAGGTTTCGTAAAAGCAAGGGTGGATGGAGAAATCATTGAATTAAGACCAAAATTTCAAGTAGACCGTTACAAGATTCATGATATTGAAATTGTGGTAGATCGTATCCCTGTAAATGAGACTATGAAAACTAGGTTAGCAGATAGTGTGCAACAGAGTTTAAAAATGGGGAAGGATTTATTGTTTGTTTTGGAGGAGGGGAAAGAAAAAATTGTGCAGTATTCAAAACAATTGATGTGTATTGATACTGGTTTAAGTTATGAGACACCTTCTCCTAATAGTTTTTCTTTTAATTCGCCTTATGGAGCTTGTACTAATTGTAAAGGATTAGGGAATGTGTATGCCATTGACATGAATTTACTTTTGCCGGATCATTCCTTAAGTATTAACGGAGGTGCGATTCACCCATTAGGAGAAGCAAGAGAAGCTAGTGTCTTTAATCAAATAAAGCAATTTGCCAGAAAGCATAAAATTAGTTTAGACAAAGCGGTTCAAGATTTATCTAAAGAACAAATGAATTTAATTTTATTTGGCGATAAAAATATTTCATCCACCTTGGACATGGATTTAAATGATGAAAACATTCCTAATGAATTTACTGGCAGTTATGAAGGAATTGTACCGATGATGAAAAGGTGGTTTACCTCCTCTCAAAGTACTGACAATTTAAAAGCTTGGGTGGAATCCTATATGGAGCTAAATACATGCCCTACATGTAAGGGTGCAAGGTTAAAAAAAGAAAGTCTTTGGTTTAAAGTGAATGAACTCAATATTGCAGCTTTAAATGAAATGCATTTAAATGATTTGCAACAATGGTTTTTAGACTTACCTAAAAAATTAGATAAGAAGGATACGCAAATTGCAACAGGCATATTAAAAGAAATCAATGATCGGATTGAATTTTTAATGAATGTGGGTTTGTCTTATTTATCATTAAGTAGGCCTTCAAAATCATTGAGTGGCGGAGAGTCACAACGTATAAGACTAGCGACTCAAATTGGCTCTCAATTACAGGGCATCACCTATATATTAGACGAGCCTTCTATTGGGTTGCATCAAAGGGACAATCAAAGATTGATTGTGGCGCTTAAACAATTAAGAGATATTGGTAATACAGTATTAGTGGTGGAGCACGATAAGGATATCATGATGGCTTCGGACTATTTAGTGGACATTGGTCCAAGGGCGGGTATTCATGGAGGGCATGTAGTTGCAGCAGGTACACCAGCTTCTTTTTTGAAATTAAAATCGGATACTGCATTGTATTTAGCAGGAAAAAAATCAATAGCGATTCCTACAGAACGTAGAAAAGGCAATGGCCTATCTATTGAAATTAAAGGCGCTACTGGTAATACTTTAAAGAAAGTGAATGCGAGTTTTCCTTTAGGTACTTTAACATTGGTGACTGGTGTGAGCGGATCGGGTAAGTCGACTTTAATCAATGAAACTTTATATCCAATTTTATCTCAGTTCTGTTATCATAGTAAGACCAAGCCAATGCCTTATGCATCTGTGACTGGTGTAGAAAACATTGATAAGGTGATAGAGATTGACCAATCCCCAATTGGAAGAACGCCAAGAAGCAATCCTGCCACTTACTGCGGCTTCTTTACAGATATTAGAACTTTATTTGCCGCAGTGCCAGAAGCTAAGATTAGAGGCTATCAAGCAGGTCGTTTTTCTTTCAACGTGAAAGGTGGAAGATGTGAAGTGTGTGAAGGTGGAGGGATGCGTGTGATTGAAATGAATTTCTTACCCGATGTGTATGTACATTGTGAAAAATGTGCAGGCAAAAGATACAACAGAGAAACTTTAGAAATTAGATACAAAGGAAAATCAATCAGTGATGTGTTAAACATGACCGTCGAAGAAGCGTGTGAATTTTTCCAAGCAGTTCCTTTTATTTATAGAAAAGTAAAAGTATTACAAGAAGTAGGATTAGGCTATATCACCTTAGGACAATCAGCGGTGACATTAAGTGGAGGAGAAGCGCAAAGAATTAAATTAGCGACAGAGTTAGGCAAAAAAGATACTGGTAAAACATTTTATATTTTAGATGAGCCAACCACTGGTTTACATTTTCAGGACATCCAATTGCTAATTGGTGTATTGAATCGCTTGGTGGATAGAGGCAATACCGTTTTGGTGATTGAACACAATATGGATGTGATTAAAATGGCAGATCATATTATTGACATGGGACCAGAAGGGGGATCTGCTGGCGGTGTAGTACAATTTGTTGGTACGCCAGAACAAATGATTAAAAAATCAACCACACATACCGCTAAATTTTTAGCAATCGAAATGCAGTAATGCATTTTATTTTCTGATCATTGGGATATGCTCAATCGCATCTTCATAATACATCTCTCCTGCTTGTTCCCAACCTAGTTCTCCGTAAAATCTTTTAAGGTACAATTGCGCACCAATTTTAATTGGGTGTTTGCCAAATAATCTTTCACACTCCCCAATAGAAAATTGCATGAGTGCTTTTCCTGCTCCAATCCCTCGATGTCTTGGTGATCCTACCACACGACCGATACTTTGATAGCCAGGATAGCTTTGGTCTACATCAAATAATCGGGTACTGGCAATGAGTTCGTCACCCATCCAACCCATGGTATGGTAGGCTATTTGGTCGTTGTTGTCCATATCTAAAAACACACAGTTTTGTTCTACTACAAAGACCTCCGATCTGAGTCTTAAAATGGCGTAAAGCTCAGCCACATTGAGTTCTGAGAAATGCTTGGTGCTCCATTCTATGGTGGTATTCATTGACATAGCAACAAATTTAAGGTTTTGATCAAACTCTTTGAGCATATTCGTCACAATCCCAATATATTTTTGCAATTTTGCTCAAATTATTATCCTCCATGAGCAAAAAAGTAGCCATTATAGGTGCCGGTCCAGCAGGTTTAACTGCTGCTTATTTATTAGGCAAAGCGGCACAGGATGTCACTGTATTTGAGAAAGATCCAACTTATGTAGGGGGTATTTCTAGAACTGAATCTTACAAGGGGTATCATTTTGATATTGGAGGCCACCGTTTTTTTTCAAAGTCAAAAGAAGTAGAAGACTTTTGGACCGAAATTTTATCCGATGAATTATTAGAGCGTCCAAGAAGCTCAAGAATATTTTACAATAAAAAGTTTTTCTCTTATCCACTAGCAGCGTTTGAAGCCTTATTAAAATTGGGCATCTTCGAAAGCTTTTTATGTGTGATGAGTTATTTGAAAGCAAAATTATTTCCCATTAAGGATCCACAAAACTTTGAAGATTGGGTGACCAACCAATTTGGAAAACGTTTATTCAATATCTTCTTTAAAACCTATACCGAAAAAGTATGGGGTATTCCTTGTAAAGAAATTTCCGCAGACTGGGCAGCACAACGTATCAAAGGATTGTCTTTGAGTAGTGCGGTATGGAATGCTTTATTTAAGCCTTCTGGTAAAAAGAGCAAGGGCGATGTGATTAAAACTTTGATCGACTCATTCCGTTATCCAAAACGTGGCCCAGGAATGATGTGGGAGGAATGTGTGGTGAAGAGTAAAGCTTTAGGTGTTAAAATCGAAATGAATACAGGCGTCAACAAGATTGAAAAAGTTGGCGACACATGGAATGTGCATACAACCAATGGCACCCTATTAGCAGGCTTTGATTATGTCTTGTCTTCTGCACCAATGCGCGAACTGATTCCTGCGGTAGCACCTGCATTTAGTGCACCGGTATTACATGCAGCAAGTCAATTAAAATATAGAGACTTTTTAACTGTGGTATTGATTTGTAAAGACCAAGATGCATTTAGCGATAACTGGATTTACATTCATGAGCCAAATGTGAAAGTAGGTCGTATTCAAAACTTTAAATCTTGGAGTCCATTCATGGTGCCAGATCCAGAAATGGCTTGTTATGGTTTAGAGTATTTCTGTTTTGAAGGAGATGGATTATGGACAAGTACCAATGAGGAATTGATTGCATTGGGTACCAAAGAGATTGATCAGATTGGTTTAACAAAACCTTCTGCAGTGGTAGATGGTTATGTAGTAAGACAACCAAAAGCTTATCCTGTATATGACCATGAATACAAGGATCATTTAAATCTAATCCGTGAAGCATTAAAGTCATACAAAGGCTTGTATTTAGTGGGTCGTAATGGCATGCATAAATACAATAACCAAGACCACAGTATGATGACAGCCATGTTAGCAGCTAAAAATATTATAGCAGGTAAAGAATTATTTGACCTATGGGATGTGAATGAAGACGCTGAATACCACGAGGGTGGAGATAGAGGTGCAGCTTCTGGTATTGTTGGTCGTGCGGTTCCAGAGAAAATCACCAATTAAATAGACGTGTTTGTTAATGGATATGTAGTCGATGACCTATCTAAAAATATAAAAATAAAGGCCCCAATTTGGGGCCTTTATTTTTTATGAAATCTTTTCTAGGATTATTCAAAAAGGTGATCGTTGTCTCTGACTAATTTCAAAGTCATACGAATATGTAAGATGCCTACTGCTCCAATTACAAATAAAAAGTAAGCGGCAACACGCATGGTCTTTAAAACAAATTGGCTATTCAATTCAGGAGGTAAGCCAGATTGTTGTGCTAAAAATTCGTCAATAAATTTGATCAAAGTAGTATCATTTGAAAGTAAGATGCTCACCGCATTCAAAAAGATCAAACTAAACATCAATAAGCTCACATAAGCATTGACTTTAATCCAGTCTTTTAATTTAGTGGTTAAATTCTGTTCTCTTTCAATCCCGAATTTTAAAAACTTAAAACTAGTAAAACTATAAATCACAATACAAGCCATTGCAAACACTAGGATCATGGCACTTGGATTAGCGAGCGCAGAAATTAATAAAATACTATCCATGAAACCAAAAAACAAAGCGATAGGAATAAGGATGTAAGACAATACCAGGTATAATTTCGAAGGTTGTTGCATGGGTCTACTTTAAATTAAGTTTGATATGCAATTCTTCAAATTGTTTGTCATCGATACTACTTGGTGCATCTAGCATCACATCGCGGCCACTATTGTTTTTAGGGAATGCAATAAAATCTCTAATACTTTCACTACCACCTAATAAAGCACATAGACGATCAAAGCCAAATGCAATACCACCGTGTGGCGGTGCGCCATATTCAAAGGCACCTAATAAGAAGCCAAATTTATGTTGTGCTTCTTCTGGACTCATGCCAAGTGCTGCAAACATTTTCTCTTGTAAAGCTCTTTGGAATATACGAATAGAGCCTCCTCCTATTTCATTGCCATTTAAAACCATATCGTATGCGTTGGCTTTGATATTTGCATATGGATGTTCTAAATATTT
Source organism: Chitinophagia bacterium (assembly GCA_037143275.1). Taxonomy (GTDB): domain Bacteria; phylum Bacteroidota; class Bacteroidia; order Chitinophagales; family Chitinophagaceae; genus Sediminibacterium. The sequence goes on along the minus strand of JBAWZB010000009.1, from coordinate 14,411 downwards.
GGCAGCATCTTTAATTTCTGGGGCATTGTTGATCATGATATCAATATGATCTGGCTTAGGAGAAGTGAATGGATGGTGTCTAGCGACCCAACGATTGCCTTCTTCATCGTATTCAAACAATGGGAAATCCATGACCCATAATAATTTAAATTCATCCTCTTTTCTAAAGCCTAATTGCTTTCCTAATGAAAGTCTTAATTCACTAATGGCTTTACGTGTTCTTTCCTCCGCACCTGCAAGGATCAATATCAAATCACCTGCTTTTGCATTTGCTGCAGCTGCGATGGCTTTTAATTTATCCTCAGAATAAAATTTATCTACACTACTCTTGAAACTGCCATCTGCATTACATTTAATGAATACCATGCCTTTCATGCCTATCTGAGGACGCTTCACCCACTCCGTTAAATCATCTGTTTGCTTTCTCGTAAACTCACTACAACCTGGTGCTGCAATGGCCACCACGGTTTCTGCTTCATCAAAGACTTTAAAATCAACGCCATTGATTAAACTTGCATGATCTGCTTTATCTGAAAATACATGCTCTGGCTTTTTTAAATTACAAACCTCCATACCAAAACGAATATCCGGTTTATCATTTCCGTAATGCCACATCGCATCTTCCCAAGTCATGCGTTGCACTGCTTCGGTATAATCGATATTTTTAACGTCTTTAAATATGCTCTTAATTAAACCTTCGAACATATTTAAAATATCTTCTTGCTCTACGAAACTCATCTCGCAGTCAATCTGTGTAAATTCTGGTTGACGGTCGGCTCTTAAATCCTCATCTCTAAAACATTTTACAATTTGGTAGTAACGATCATAGCCACTTACCATTAACAATTGCTTAAAAGTTTGTGGAGACTGGGGTAGGGCATAAAACTCACCAGGGTTCATTCTACTTGGTACCACAAAATCACGGGCACCTTCTGGGGTAGACTTGATTAAAAATGGTGTTTCAATATCCATGAACCCTTTTTCGTGTAAATAGTTTCTGGTAGCACGATTCACACTATATCTTAATTCAATATTCTTTTTTACGGCGTTTCTTCTTAAATCCAAGAAACGGTATTTCATTCTAATGTCATCTCCGCCATCTGTATCATCTTGGATGGTGAATGGAGGCACTATCGACGCGTTTAATATTTTAAATTCAGTCACTTCAATTTCAATTTCACCAGTTGGGATATTGGCATTCTTGCTTGAACGCTCAATGACTTTTCCTTTTGCTTGAATCACAAATTCACGACCAAGTGGTGCTGCATCCAATTGTGCTTGCAATATTTCACCTAATAAAAGTTGTGTAATACCATATCGGTCTCTAAGGTCCACAAAATTGATGGCGCCAAATTTACGAATGGTTTGTACCCAACCTGCAAGGGTGACTTCCTGACCGACAAATTGAATATTTAACTGACCACAATGGTGCGTACGATACATAAATTGCTATTATAATGAATGGTCTGCAAATATAGCCCAAATCCTATAAATTACCGATCTTTGGCCCATGAGCGAAACAAGTATATCTAAACAATCTAGGCGTGTTATTTTATCGGGTTATTTCTTTTATACTGGTATTTGTTTTGCTAGTTGGGCGAGTAGAATCCCCGATATTAAATTGGCCCTAGGTTTGACGGATGCGCAGTTTGGAGGGATGCTCTTATTCTTGCCATTGGGATCTTTTTTGGGGATACCTATTTCTGGAAGCTTAACTGCCAGGCACGGTAGTAACATCATGCTTAAAATTGCTTCAGTATTGTATCCATTGGCTTTAGTCAATATTGGATGGGCAGCGCATACCATTGTGGTGCATTTAGGATTAGCCCTTTTTATTTTTGGTATGATTGGTAATTTGTTCAATGTAGCAGTGAATACCCAAGCGGTTGAATTGGCAAAATTATTTGAGAAAAGTATTATTTCTACCTTTCATGGATTTTGGAGTTTAGCCGGATTTGTTGGAGGATTGGTAGGGAGTTATTTTATTGCACAGTCTTTAACACCCATCATGCAATTTATGGTGATCCTTGTTTTGGGATATATTTTTCTTTTTGCAACACAAAAGCATTTGTTACATAGTGCATCCAACAAACAATCCATCAAAAAAATGTGGACCAAGCCAACGCCATTGATGTTTCAATTTGGATTAATTGCATTGAGTAATATGATTTGTGAAGGAATGATGTTTGATTGGAGTGGGGTGTTCTTTCAATCTGTCGTGAAAGTGACCGAAAGTCAAAGAACCATTGGGTATATTAGTTTTATGGGCTGTATGACCACGGGCAGGATGTTTGCAGATAGGCTCATTAATTATTGGGGCCCAAGAAAACAATTGATGCTTAGTGGTTTACTAGTGACGCTAGGATTGGTGATTGCTATTTTACAACCATCTATTATTACAAGTACCATTGGATTTATGTTGGTTGGATTTGGGGTATCCTCTGTGATCCCAACTATTTATGGCAGTGTAGGCAAATCTGCAGAACCAGGACAAGCAAGTATTGCACTCGCTTCCGTATCTTCTATCGGTTTCTTTGGATTTTTAATTGGCCCGCCGATTGTTGGATTTTTATCAGGCGCTCTTGGATTAAGATGGGCATTTTTAACCATCTCTATTTTAGGCTTAGCAACTTTTATTCAATCGTATAGATTAAAAAAGTACTTATAAATTTAGAAGATCCCTTTATGTCTTGGTTTGTACCAGATATAATAATACGCTAGAATCAATACCCCAATGATGAATGGAATCATGGCTAAATGTTTTATAGTGAGTCCATAACCAATTGAAAGATGGTCCATGCCAAAAAATTCGGTACACATCCAAAAAGAGTTGGCTGAAATCCAAACAGTGATAGCCAAATTATGACATAGTTCAGAAACAATTTTTCTAGTTCTCCAAGCAATCACAATGGATACAACCATGGTAGGGACAATCATTGAAATACCTAACCAGGCAAATCCCATACACCAGCCAATATCTTTAAAAATCCAAAATACAATATGCAGATTTTCCATCTTTCTGTATGCAATGGGAATATTGTAATAGTCTTGCTGGTCTTTTGTCATTTTTTATTAGAATAAAAGGAGGAAATAATGATTGTTTAATTTAAAGATAAAAATTAATCAAAGTTTTTAATTCATACTAAGTTGTTTTTTTCAAAATTTGTTCAAAACGCTCCAAACTTGCTTCGGGATGAATTGGTGATCCATGCTCACAATGCGCAATCAATTGATGCGCAAAATAGGGTGCGAGTGAACAACCCTTGGTGCCCATGCCATTGCAAATGCCAATGGCTGGATAGACAGGATGTAATCCCACAAAGGGTCTTCGCTCTTGATTGGCTGGGCGGATGCCTGCAATATGGTCCACCACCGTGAAAGGTATTTTTAATAATTGATTAAGTGCATCTTCCATCTTTGTTCTAAAAGCATTACTAGGTGCAGTATCTGCATACTCCCATTCGTAATTGGAGCCCACCCAAAATAGTTGATCCTTCCATGGAACGATGGATAAATTATGTTTGTAGATGGCTTGATTCGGCAAATCTTTAATTTCTACAATCAAGGCTTCCCCTTTATTGGGTGCAAATGGTAGCATGTTAAAATATGGATTTTCCAAACTGCCTAATCCGTCACAAAATACAATTCTATTAGCTTGAATGCCTTTCCATATAACGCCTTCATTGGTGATTTGTACATCTGCTACATCAAATCTCGCATTTATATATTGATCATGCTTCATTAATTGTTCACGCCAACCTGCTATCATTAAATTTAAATCGATCCAAACCGTTTGATTGATTTGTCCTGTACCAAAAGGGGTATGCATGAATGCTTCAAAATCGGCAGCATTATTTTTTTGTAAATACACATTCTCGTGTTCATAGCGGTAGTCAAAACTTTCTTGCATTTGCAAAGAAGGATGAATCAATACCACAGGGGCTTCGCGAACAATGGTTGCATTTAATTGAGCACCTAATTCCGAATACGCTTTTAAAGCAAAAGGTAAAAAAGTATCGATCATCCATGTTTGAACAATGCGCCTTCCTGTCACTGGATTAATCACCCCACTTGCTACTTGTGATGCTGACGCAGTATGGCTGTCATTCACCACCATACAAGTTTTTCCAGCTAGTAAGGCATAATAACTTAACCAGGTACCAACTAGGCCTTGGCCAACAATGAGGTAGTCTACTTTTTTATGAGAAGTGGTTTGCTCCAATCTTTATTGCTTAATATAAGTGGGGATGTCAATGCGGATACTATCTTGTATGCTGTCAACTTTTGCAACTAATTCAATACTAAATTTTCCTTTATAATCATTCGGTACAGTAAAAGGAAATTCTGTTTCAAAAATTTCATTCGATATGGTGGTGAAATATTGAAAGGGGAAGAAATTTAAGAACCATCCATCTACTGATTTTTTTGTTTCGGTATTGTACAATGCAAATTGAAGATGCCCAGTTTGCTCTTTAGTCAATTGATGTTTTACTTGCACTTTTAATTTGATAGATTCACCTACATACATTTGTGTTGGTGCAGTAAAATGGATGCTAAGTGGTTTTTGTTGTGCTAGGGATTGCGCGGACAATAAAACACAACATAATAATAGGGTAGTGTATCCAAAGTGCAGGTTCATCTTCTTGTTCGTTTTCATATTCATCTTCATGTTTCAAAAATACAATAAAAAATCCCTTAGCATTTGATACTAAGGGATTCCTTTATACTGATATGCGAATCATCCAATTTAATGGTTGATTACTTAATCGTTTATTTCTTTAAAGCTGCAGCCATGGTCTTTCCAATGTCTGCAGGACTTGCACAAACGTGGATACCACATGCAGCCATGATCTTCATCTTTGCTTCTGCAGTATCATCTGCTCCACCAATGATCGCACCAGCATGTCCCATACGGCGACCCGGAGGCGCTGTTTGACCTGCAATAAATCCTACCACTGGTTTTCTCATATTGTCTTTGATCCAATTAGCAGCATCTGCTTCCATGCTTCCACCAATCTCACCAATCATGATAATACCTTCTGTTGCTGGATCGTTCATCAATAATTCAACCGCTTCTTTTGTAGTTGTACCAATGATTGGGTCGCCACCAATACCAATAGCAGTGGTGATACCTAATCCAGCTTTCACCACTTGATCCGCTGCTTCGTAGGTTAATGTTCCACTTTTTGAAACGATTCCTATAGTTCCTTTCTTAAAAATAAAACCAGGCATGATACCTACTTTAGCTTCTTCTGCTGTAATCACACCTGGACAGTTTGGTCCAATTAATCTTGTATGCTTACCTGCTAAGAAATTTTTTGCTTTCACCATATCTTGTACTGGGATACCTTCTGTAATACAAACGACCAATGCAATCCCTGCGTCTGCAGCTTCCATAATCGCATCTGCAGCAAAAGCTGGAGGTACAAAGATGATACTCACATCTGCACCAGTTGCTTTAACAGCGTCAGCGACTGTGTTAAATACTGGGCGGTCTAAATGGGTTGTTCCACCTTTACCAGGGGTTACACCACCAACCACTTGTGTTCCATATTCCATCATTTGAGTGGCATGAAAACTACCTTCTGTTCCTGTGAAACCTTGTACAATAATCTTAGATTGCTTATTTACTAGTACTGACATAGTCTACTATTTATTATTTATGGCGCAAAAATAGGCTAAACGCGCTTTTTTCGCTGTTATTTTTCAACAAAAATTTGATGTTTTTTTCTAAATGGCTTGCAAGTACTACTTTTGCGCTTCACATAGTCATTTTAATAAAACATACTTATGGCAACAACATCAGACATCACAAGAGGAATGATCCTAAAATTGGACAATAGTTTATATACTGTAGTTGAATTTGGAGAAAATAAAACAGCTCGTGCAGCAGCTAAAATTTGGGCTAAATTAAAAGGGGTGGATAATAAGCGCTCAATCGAAAAAACATGGAATAGCGGTGAAACCGTTTATCCAGTGCGTGTTGAGAAAAAAACTTTTCAGTTTTTATACAAGGATGATAGTGGTTACAATTTAATGAACAATGAAACATTTGAGCAAATTGTAATGGCCGAAGAGATGATTGATGCACCTCAATACTTAATTGAAGGCGCTGAAGTATTTGTATTTATGAATACTGAAACTGAATTACCAATTGGTGCTGAATTACCAGAAAAATTAGATGTCCTAATCACTTATTGTGAAAATGGCGTGAAAGGGGATACTGCAACACGTGCATTAAAAGCAGCTACCTTAGAATCTGGAGCAATCGTAATGGTGCCTTTGTTTGTAAACGAAGGCGAAAAAATTAAGATCAATACCAAAAACGGAGAGTACGTAGAACGTGTAAAATAAATTTTTTTAGCCTATTTTTTAAAAGTAGGCTTTATATAAATTCCTTAAAAAAGGGCCGTTTTTAATAAAAAATGGCCCTTTTTTTGTGATTTTTGGCAAAAAAAGCCCATTTTTGTCCAAATTAACCAAATATGGACTTAAAGCAAATTCACGATTTAATTAAGGTAGTTAACAAAAGCAATATTGGAGAAATCAGCATCGAAGATAAAGATGGCAAAGTAACCATAAAGCAAAAAGAAGATAAAATCACTGTTACCTCAGCACCTGCACAAACAGTATATGCTTCTGCACCCGCAGCTGCGCCATCTGCCGCCGCTCCTGTTGCATCTACTCCTGCTGCTGCCCCAGCTGCCGATAACTTAATCACTATCAAGAGTCCAATGATTGGTACTTTTTACAGAAGAGCTTCTCCTGATAAGCCATTATTGGCAGAAGAAGGTACAGAAGTCAATGCAGGCAAAGTGGTTTGTATCATTGAGGCAATGAAATTGTTCAATGAAATTGAGTCCGAAGTAAAAGGTACGATTGTGAAAATTTTGGTGGAAGATGCAAGCCCAGTAGAGTTTGATCAACCATTGTTTTTAGTGCAACCTGCATAAGGTCCTGCATTCAGTCTTTCCAACCTGTTTAACTTAAATCTAAAAGATGTTTAAAAAAATATTGATTGCCAACCGAGGCGAAATTGCTTTGCGTATCATAAGAACCTGTAGAGAGATGGGGATCAAAACGGTAGCAGTGTATTCGACCGCAGATAAAGATAGTTTGCATGTAAAATTTGCAGATGAAGCAGTTTGCATTGGTGGTCCAAAGAGTGCAGAGTCTTATTTGAATATTCCACATATCATGGCGGCTTGTGAAATCACCAACGCAGATGCGGTGCATCCTGGTTATGGTTTCCTTGCAGAGAATGCCAAGTTTGCTCAAATTTGTGCAGACCACGGTATTAAATTTATTGGCCCAACCCCAGACATGATCAATAAAATGGGGGATAAGATCACTGCAAAAGAAACAATGATCAAAGCAGGTGTGCCTGTTGTACCAGGTGGAGAAGGTTTATTAGAGAGTGTGGAAGCTGCAAAAAAATTAGCGAAAGAAATTGTATATCCAGTCATCATTAAAGCAACTGCAGGTGGTGGTGGAAAAGGAATGCGTGTAGTTTGGAATGAATCAGAGATTGAAAAAGCATTCAACGACGCCAAGATGGAAGCGGCTGCAAGTTTCAAAAATGATGGTTTATACATGGAGAAATTTGTAGAAGAACCAAGACATATTGAAATTCAAGTTGCTGGTGATCAATTTGGAAATGTGTGTCATTTGAGTGAGCGTGATTGTTCTATACAAAGAAGACACCAAAAATTAGTAGAGGAATCTCCTTCACCATTTATGACACCAGAACTGCGTCAAAGAATGGGAGAAGCTGCAATCAAAGCTGCTTCAGCAATCAACTATGAAAGTGTAGGCACGATAGAATTTTTAGTAGACAAGCATCGTAATTTCTACTTCATGGAAATGAACACGCGTATCCAAGTTGAGCATTGCGTGACGGAAGAAGTTGTGAGCTATGACTTAATTAAAGAACAAATTAAAATTGCCGCTGGCGAAAAGATTTCTGGAAAAAATTACGAACCACAATTGCATGCAATTGAATGTCGTATCAATGCCGAAGATCCTTACAATGATTTTAGACCTTCACCAGGTAAGATCACTGTATTGCATACCCCAGGTGGACATGGAGTTCGTGTAGATAGCCATGTATACGCAGGTTATGTGATTCCACCTTATTATGATTCAATGATTGGAAAATTAATCACGGTGGCACAAACCCGTGAGGAAGCGATTAATACCATGTATCGTGCCTTAAGCGAATATGTGATTGAAGGTGTGAAAACAACGATACCTTTTCACTTGCAATTAATGCAGAACGAAGATTTTAGAAAAGGAAATTTCACAACTAAGTTCCTTGAGACGTTCACAATGAAATAATACTAAATACAATTTTGAGCGAGCTTTCGAGCACTGCGCAGAGTGAGCGAAAAATTAGTATTTTGAATTACGCTTTATAAAGTTTCTTATAAAAAATGCCCCGAATATTCGAGGCATTTTTGTTGGGGGTTCACCTTTGGGGGTTCATCCTTGATATTTACTTTCTCAATTATCTCAAGAATAACAATTCTCTGTATTTAGGTAAAGTCCATAATTCATCGTCTACCAATTCTTCTAATTTGTCTACGTGGTAACGAATCTTATCAAAGTATTGCGCTTTCACATTGGCTTCATAAGCAATTGCTTTAGCTCTTGTGTCCTCAATATTATTCGCCACTTTTCTAGCCTCAACCATTTCATGCACATTGTCATAAACTTCTTGAATATGCGTACTCACTTCAGTCAACAAAGTCATTTGACCTTTGTATAAATTTTCTGGTAAAGCAGCTTCTTTAAGTAGGCTTACATTTTTAAGTAATTCATTTTGGTATTTAATAGATGCAGGGATAATATGGTTGGTTGCTAAGTCGCCCATTAAACGCGCTTCTATCTGTACTTTCTTAATGTACTTCTCTAATTCAATTTCATGTCTTGCTTCTAATTCACCATGTGTATAAATCCCATTGTCACTAAATAGTTTTTTAGCTTTATCAGATACCATCGCATCTAATGCAACAGGTGTTGTTTTTAAATTAGGTAAGCCTCTTTTTTCTGCTTCTTGATGCCATGCTTCGCTATAACCATCGCCTTCAAATAAAATTTTCTTACTTGATACAATATACTTTTGAATCACTTGCATGATGGCAATTTCTTTCTTCTCGCCTTTTGCAATTAAAGCATCTACTTCGGCAGCAAATTTGTTCAAGGTGTCTGCAATAATGGTATTCAACACGGTCATTGGATGTCCACAGTTTGCTGTAGATCCCACCGCACGGAATTCAAATTTGTTTCCTGTAAATGCGAAAGGAGAAGTTCTATTTCTGTCGGTGTTGTCGATCATCAATTCTGGGATACTTCTGTGTAAATCTAATTTCAAGATCGCTTCGTCTTGTTCGTCAAACTTATTACCCACACGCGTCTCTACATCGTTCAATACTTTGGTTAAATAATCTCCAATGAATACAGAGATAATTGCAGGAGGTGCTTCGTTTGCGCCCAGACGGAAATCGTTGGATGCAGATGCGATAGAAGCTCTTAAGATGTCCGCATAATCATGCACCGCCTTAATCGTGTTCACAAAGAAAGTCAAGAACATTAAATTGGTCTTAGGTGTTTTACCAGGTGCTAATAAATTAATGCCTGTATCTGTTGCTAAACTCCAGTTATTGTGCTTACCACTACCATTGATTCCTGCAAATGGTTTCTCGTGTAATAACACCACTAAACGATGTCTTTTTGCCACACGTGTCATCACATCCATCAATAGAATATTATGATCTACTGCAATATTCACTTCTTCAAAAATAGGCGCACACTCAAACTGAGCGGGTGCAACTTCATTATGTCTTGTTCTTAAAGGAATACCTAATTTATAAGATTCATTTTCAAAGTCACGCATGAACGCATACACTCTTTCTGGAATAGATCCAAAGTAATGGTCTTCTAATTGTTGGCCTTTTGCAGGTGTGAAACCAAAAACTGTTCTGCCGCATTGTAATAAATCTGGTCTTGCATTTACCAAGGCCTCGTCAATCACAAAATATTCTTGTTCCCATCCTAAAGTAGGGATGACTTTATTGACGTTCTTGTCAAAATAATTACAAACAGTCACTGCAGCTTTATTCACTGCATCCACTGCTTTCATCAAAGGCGCTTTGTAGTCCAAAGATTCTCCAGTGTAAGCAATGAAGATGGTAGGAATACACAATGTTTTTCCGTTGCCAATTTCAATGATGAATGGGGGAGAAGATGGATCCCATGCGGTATAGCCTCTAGCTTCAAATGTCGCTCTCAATCCACCATTTGGGAAAGAAGAGGCATCTGGTTCTTGTTGTATTAAAGTAGCGCCATCAAATTCTTCGATTGCAGTGCCATCTCCTTTTAAAGTAAAGAAAGAATCATGCTTTTCGGCAGTCGCACCTGTCAATGGTTGGAACCAGTGTGTAAAGTGAGTTACACCTTTGCTCTCTGCCCAAGCGCGCATACCTGAAGCAATTTGACCAGCCACGGTACGATCTATTTTTTTACCGCCTTTGATACTAGTAATTAAACTCTTATAAGCTTCATCACTTAGGTATTCTCTTGCTGTTTTTGTAGTGAAAACACTTTCTCCAAATACACCAGTGATTTTTGCACTCTTAATATCTGGTGATGTTGGTTTAAAATGACTTACATGGTTGACTGCGTCGGTTCTTAATGACATATATTATTATTTTAAAATATAAATTATTAGTTCAAAGATAGCCAGTATTATTATAAATTCTAGTAAACAAACATAAAAAAATTGTAAAATGTGCATAAAATATAAATATTAACAAATATTATAATATAAATAAAAATACAAACTATTGATAATCATGTCAAATCTATATTGCACTACTAACAGTTCGACCTATGAATGTTGGTAAATCCATGATGCGTTAAGTCACTCGTTTTGTACCTTCGCCAAATCTATTTAAGCATAAGCCAACATCATGGAAATTACTGTCAAAACAGCCCAACAATTAAGACTTACAGAGCAAGAGTTCGAACTTATTAAAGAAAAACTAGGACGTACCCCAAATTTCACTGAGCTATGTGCTTTTAGTGGCATGTGGAGCGAGCATTGTAGTTATAAGAATTCTATTAAATGGTTGAAGACTTTGCCTCGCGATGGTGGAAGAATGTTGGTGGCCGCAGGTGAAGAAAATGCGGGCTTAATGGATATTGGCAATGATTATGGGGTGGTATTTAAAATTGAATCACATAATCACCCAAGTGCTTTGGAGCCTTTTCAGGGTGCTGCCACAGGAGTAGGTGGAATTCAAAGAGATATTTTCACCATGGGTGCGCGTCCAATTGCATCTTTAAATAGTTTACGTTTTGGAAAATTAGAAGATGCTAAAACAAAAAGATTATTGGCTGGAGTCGTTCATGGCATTGGTCATTATGGCAACTGTTTTGGTGTACCTACTGTAGGTGGTGAATTGTATTTTGAAGATTGTTACCACACCAATCCTTTAGTCAATGCGATGAGTGTGGGTATTGTTAAAGCAGGAAAAACTGTGAGTGCGATTGCTCTTGGAAAAGGGAATCCTGTTTTCTTTGTTGGAAGTGCAACAGGTAAAGATGGCATTGGTGGTGCAAGTTTTGCATCTGCAGAAATCACGGCTGATAGCGTAGAAGAATTACCAGCAGTGCAAGTGGGTGATCCATTCCAAGAAAAGAAATTATTAGAAGCTTGTTTAGAAGTCATTGAAACAGGTGGTGTAGTGGGTATGCAAGATATGGGTGCTGCAGGTATTATTTGTTCTACTGCCGAGATGAGTGCGAAAGGTGGCGTAGGGATGCGCATTGATTTAGATAAAGTGCCAACGCGTCAACAAAATATGAAAGCTTGGGAATTATTATTAAGTGAGAGCCAAGAGCGTATGTTGATGGTAGTTGAAAAAGGAAAAGAAGCACAAGTATTAGCGGTATTTGAAAAGTGGGATTTGTCTTGTAGCAATATTGGCGAAGTGACAGAGGATGGCTTATTGAATTTTTACATGCATGGTGCACTCGAAGCTTCTTTACCAGCCTATGAATTAGTATTAGGTGGTGGTGCGCCTCAGTACACTCGTGAATATAAAGCGCCTGCTTATTTAGAGAAAGTGAATGCGTTTGATATCCATGCTATTGCTGATACCACTAATTTACAAGAGACGGTGAAAGCCATGGTGCAGCTTCCTAATATCGCATCGAAGCGTTGGGTATACACACAATACGATAGCATGGTAGGTGCTGCAAATACATCAACCAATGCGCCAAGTGATGCAGCTATTGTTTTGGCAAAAGGAACTGGTAAGGCACTTGCGATGACGGTAGATTGTAATAGTAAATATGTTTATGCAAATCCAGAAGTGGGTGCCATGATAGCGGTGTCAGAAGCAGCAAGAAATATTGTTTGTTCTGGTGGTGAGCCAATTGGTGTCACTAACTGTTTAAATTTTGGTAATCCATACGATCCAGAAGTGTATTATCAGTTTGTAAAATCAGTTGAGGGGATGGGTGCTGCTTGTAGAAAATTCAACACCCCAGTCACTGGTGGTAACGTGAGTTTTTACAATCAAAATCCGGATGGTCCTGTTTTCCCAACCCCAACAATTGGTATGGTAGGTATTATCGAAGACATGAACAATCGAATGACGTTGGATTTTAAAAATGAGGGAGATGTGATTGTGTTGTTAGGTCAACAAAGAAACGACATTGGATCTTCTGAATACTTGAATAAATTAAAAGGTGTTGCCTACTCTCCAGCACCTTATTTTGATTTGGAGGAAGAATTTCAATTACAACAATTGGTGGCCAATTTAATTACAAAACGCGCCATCAAATCTGCACACGATATTAGTGAAGGTGGATTAATGATTACACTATTAGAATCTGCATTCTTTAATCACAAAGGGTTCAATGTAAGTTCAAACAATAGCGACTTACGTAAAGATGCATATTGGTTGGGCGAAGCACAAAGTAGAGTCGTTGTTTCTTGTGCTGCTGGTCAAGTAGCGGATATTGAAAACTTGGCTAAATCATTTGGCATTCATGTTGCAAGCATTGGTACAGTCACCAATGGAGAAGTGATTGTAGACAATGAAAATTGGGGTGCTATTACCAATTGGAAACATGAATACGATACTGCGATTGAAAATAAATTATAAGGTCTTTTAAGTTGCAAATAAAATAACCCATGTCAAAACAACCAACCATTGTTGTTACAGGAGCCGCTGGATTTATTGGTTCTGTTTTTGTTCAATATTTAAATGAACAAGGGTTGAATCAATTATTATTGGTGGATGATTTTGGGGTAGAAGCAAAAAGAGGCAACTGGGAAACAAAAAATTGTATCAAGGCCATTGAGCGCCAGGCTTTTTTAGCGCAGTTAGAAGCTGATGCATTTGAAATTGATTTGATTGTGCATTTAGGTGCAAGAACAGATACCACTGAATTTAACTATGCCATTCACGAGGAATTGAATTTGGAATACTCAAAATCACTTTGGGATTATGCCACTGCAAAAAAAATTCCAATGATCTATGCCTCTTCTGCAGCAACTTATGGCGCAGGAGAACATGGTTATGAAGATAGTCATGCCATATTAATTCAACTTCAACCACTCAATCCATACGGAATTAGTAAAAATGAATTTGATAAATGGGCTACCACTCAAACTACTACACCGCCCTTTTGGACTGGTTTAAAATTCTTTAATGTATACGGTCCCAACGAAGCACATAAAGGACGCATGGCGAGTGTCATATTCCATTCCTTTAATCAAATAAAATCTTCGGGGGTTGTTAAGTTATTTAAAAGTCACAAACCAGCATTTAAAGACGGGGAACAATTACGAGACTTTATTTATGTAAAGGATTTAGTATCAGTGATTGATTGGATGATGCACCAAATGTTGTCGAATGAATGGGTGGCATCTAAAAATGGATTGTATAATTTAGGCACCGGAAAAGCTAGGTCTTTTTATGATTTAGCTGCCAATACTTTTATAGCTCAAGGCCTAGAGCCTAATATTGAATTTGTAGATATGCCAGAAGATATCAGAGACAAGTATCAATACTTTACAGAAGCAAATATGAACAAGCTACGCGCCGCAGGATACGACAAACCTTTCTCAAGTTTAGAAGAAGGTGTAAATGACTACGTTGCTAATTATTTAGTGCCTGCGAAAGGCTATTAGTTTTAATACGCAAGCTAAAAATATAAAAAAGAAAATATACTATTCCGTAGCGGTCGTTTGAGCAAAGCTAGATGATCAAAAAGGTGTTTCGTTTTTCACAAAAGATAAAGAGAAAATATACTATTCCATAGCGATTGTTTTAAGCAAAGTTAGATGATCAAAAAGGTGTTTCGTTTTTCACAAAAGATAAAGAGAAAATATACTA
>JBAWZB010000008.1:0-45380 GCA_037143275.1 Chitinophagia bacterium | reverse complement strand
ATTCTGATACTGCTAAAAGCAGTTTGAAATATGGATTTTTAGCGCAAGAGGTAAGGGGGATAATGCCAGATGCCGTTAGAAAGTTAGATCCAAAAGATCCAAATTCAAAACTAGGGCTTGAGCCAGATGCAATATATGTTGCATTGGTGAAAGGGATGAAAGAGCAACAGGCAATAATAGATCAGCTTTTATTACGAATTGAAGCATTAGAAGCAAAAATAAAAAACCAATAACCAAAAAAAAATATAGCAAGTGGAACACAACACATCTAACAGCGTTATTGCAGCATTTGGCGGAGCTTTTTTTGGAGCCTACGCAGATATTGTAAAAATGCTACAAGCACCAGCCCATTACTCTTATGCAATTGATTGGGCCGAAACTTTTCAGGTGTGTTGGAAAGCTGCTGTTGGTGCACTTGTTGGACTTTTAGTAAAGTTCATTTGGGATAAAATATTTAAAACAAAAAAATCATAGTTTATGCAACAAGTAAAAGTAGCAGGCGTAACATTTTTCAAATATTTCTTAATGTCATTGCTTACCCTGATCATTGCCAATAAAGGAATTATAGGCTTTAATTGGCTTGGTTCCTTAGATGCTGCAATGGTAGCGGCATTGCCTGTAATCATTAAATATCTCAACCCAAATGATGAAAGCATTGGATTGAAAAAACAGTAACCATGTCAACTTATCAAAATTATTTCAATCCTGAACCGCCATCTAATAAGTGGCCAAATATAATTCTGATTGCTTGCGGAGTAATTTTTGTTGTGGTATTGTTATTGAAAATTTATCAATAAATGTTAGAGAAAGAGGACATACAGTTAATTTATTCTCATAGGCAATTCTTAGTGAATAAGCTAAGATGTGAGCATGATGCAGATGATGTGCTTCAATTGGTATTTGAAAAGTTTCTAAGGAATAGTTATGATGAGAAATTAGCTGGCAGACCAATATTCGAAAGAAGAAAGTATATAAAGTTAGCAGTTAAATCACAGTTGCTTGATTTTTGGAGAGGAAAGAAAAGAAATCCAGAAACACTAACAAATCAGTTTACCGATCAACCTTATACAATTTATGATGAAAGTCAGATTAATATTTTAATTGAATTGTGTGATCAGGTTTTGGAAGGCAGACAAAAGCAAGTAGTGAAGGAAAGATTCAAGGGAAAGAAGTTTGGTGAAATTGCAAGTTTATTGAATATCCCATTGAATACAGCATTAGGGAGCTACAGATATGCAGTATTAAAACTACAAGAGTATAAAAATCAATTGGCGGCTTAAAAAACATTTTTAATAACAAACAATAATCAAATGGATAACGAAATACCTCGCAGAAACCAATTGTATCTAAACACAGAAGCGGAAAAAGCTATCTATGATGCAATCCAAGAAGTTGAAAAAGTTGGTGTTGATCCCAAGCTAACTGATATAGTAGTGATGCTGGCTAATGCAAAAGAAAAACTTTCAGATTATATAGACGGTAAATAATTAAATCAAAACCTATGAAAACATTCAGAATACCCAGCCCTTTGCCACTTCTTTTATTGCTAATTGGAATATTATTAATTGGCTTATGCTCCTGCAATTCAGTTAAGAAATCAACCGACATTCAGATCAATAAAGTTGATTCAAGTAGCAAGGTTAATATTGATAGCAATGTAGTGGAGAAGAAGGCTATTAGCGTTGATTCTAGCAGTTTAAAGACTTGGGATAAGGAAACAGTCATTGAATTCTTTAACAATGCCACAAGGGGCGTACAAGGATATTTTAATTCTTACCCCAATTCGGTGCCTTTGCCTAACACTCCAAGCATTGAAGGAAACAGAACTTTTTTTGCAGACAGTTCGTTGTATGTTTATCCTGTTATTGGCTATGAAGATGGCCAAATAAAAGTGAAAGGGAAAATCAAAAAAATCACCATCAGGGAGAAAGGCAAAGATTCATCCAATTTGAAGAAGGTTGATAATTCACAGAAAGACTTGCAATTTAATAAAGGCGGTTCGGTTGAAGTTTCACGAAAAGAAAAGGTTAAAGAAACAAACAAGCAAAGCACCAGGGTAAGTACGGGGCTAATGGTTTCTGGGGGAATAGTTTTAATTGTTGGTATATTCTTTTTTCTAGCCTACAAACGCAGCCAGGCAATTTTACCTAATAAAGAAGAAAACAATGGCAAACTTTAAACTAGCGCATAAAAATACACTATCCTGGGAAGGGGGTTATGTAGATATGCCGGAAGATAACGGCAATTGGACAGGCGCAAAACGTGGCATAGGTGTATTGATCGGTACCAACAAGGGTATCACAGCTTGGAGGCTTAAAGATTATTTAGGCAGAACCCCAACTGTAGATGAAATGAAAAACCTTAGTGATGAAGTTGCAGAAGCTATTTACAAACAACACTATTGGGGTCTGATCAAAGGCGATGAAATAATAGACCAGGATATTGCCAATGATATCTACGATTCAGCTGTTAATATGGGGCCTTACAGATCAATTGTTTTGGCTCAAAGAACGTTGGGAATAACAGAAACGGGGAAAATGGATGATGATACATTAAGAGCAATAAATAATTTACCATGAAAAAAATAATTTTTGTATTACTACTTTTTTCTTGTCAATCAAAAGTTGAAACTAAAAAAGAGGAAGTTAAGATTCAATCAGTAGCTAAGGATAGCAGTTCTTATAAACTGTTAGTAGCGGAAAAAAAGTACGATTCTTTGGTACAAGTAATTCTCAAAACATTTGATTCTACCAATAACGAATTAAAGCTTTCATTAAAGCAAAATGATTCGTTGAGGTTCAAACTATTCAGAGCGAATTATAAGCTGAATAAAGTTAGATTCTATGTAAGAATTTGCATGAAAAACCCAAGTCAGGATAAATTTTTAAAGGGGTGGGTTCGAAGGACAGTTGAAGAGTAAAACTTTGAATGTAGTATAGTTTTTTAATTTAATCTAGCAAATCAAGACCATGACAGAACTTGAAAGAGTTGAACAGTTTTACAAAGAGTTTCCAAATGCATCTTTGAAAGCTGCTGCAAAGCATCTTGGCAAAACCGAGGTTGCAGTTAAAGCCTGTCGTAATAAATTAATAGCAAAAGGTCTCTTAGCAAAACAAGACCCTAACCAGGCACACCGTCTTGCCGTTAAAGATGAATGTGAAAAGGTTGGACTTCCACTTGAAGATGTTTCAAACTATTGGTATAAAGGAGAGCATTTCAGTATCCATGTAAGAAATCAAAAAGTATCCTTACTTGATATTGCAGACCAAATCATCAATGAAATGAAGGCTTATGCTCCAAAGTACAAGCCAATTAAACCTTACAAGAAAGGGAATCATTTAATGGTGATCAATCCTGCTGACGTTCATATCGGAAAGCTTTGTTCGGCTTATGAGACTGGAGATACTTATAACGAGAATATTGCCAGGGAAAGAGTAATCAAAGGAGTAAATGCCCTGACAGAAAAATCAAAACTTTTCGGGGTTGATAAAATACTCACAGTTATAGGAGCAGATATTTTACACGTTGACAACGCAAAAAGCACAACTACTTCAGGAACTTTCCAAGACACAAATATGATGTGGTATGATGCTTTCAATTTTGCTTTTAAATTATACATAGAAACTATTGAAACGATGTTAGCGGTGGCTCCAGTGCATATTAATTACAGCCCTTCCAATCACGATTATGTCTCAGGCTTTATGTTGGCACAATCAGTCGAAGCATGGTTCAGAAATAATAAGCATATTACTTTTAATGTTTCTCCGTCTCATCGAAAGTATTTTAATTATGGGAAAAATCTAATAGGAACAACTCATGGCGATGGGGCAAAGCACACCGATTTAGCTTTATTGATGGCACACGAAAGTGGCTTTTGGGTTGACTGCCCTTTCAGATATATGTACACCGAACATATCCATCATAAGTTTTCAAAAGATTATATGAGTGTAAATGTGGAAAGCTTTAGGAGTCCAAGTGGTACGGATAGTTGGCACCATAGGAATGGTTATCAGCACGCCCCTAAAGCAATTGAAGCGTTTGTTCATCATCACGATTATGGGCAAGTAGCAAGATTAACTGAATATATGTAAAATCAATTGATTTAAAATGAATAGTATAAAATGTCAGAAATCATACCAAAAGAATTCTACTCGATGAATAAATCAGATCAACATTCGTTCGCAATTCGCGAAATGCAAAAACATTATGCGTTAGGTGATTTTTGGCGTCGTAAATCAGTACAAGCTGATAAGAATAAAATTGAAGAACCAAACACATTAAAAGACAAAAACGGTGAGACTAATCAAAGTTTTCAATGAAGGAATAGTTATAGATGAAATTCTATATACTAGATTAATGAATCTTGACCTAGACATATTGCCTGATTTCAGGGGTTGCGGCAATGAATTCAAGGAAAACAGAGATTGGTGGGTAGGGATTGAAAATGGCAAAATAGTAGCTTATTGCGGATGTTTATATACGGATACTTTTTGTTTATTCAATAGAGCCTGGGTACATCCAAAACATCGAGGTAAAGGGATACAAAAAAAACTGATCAGTATTCGATTACAGTCTGCTAAGTCAAAAGGGTTAATTTCTATTACTTACACTACGATCGACAATCCCGCAAGCGCCAATAGCTTAATAAAAAAGGGTTTTAAATTATACATGCCAAGTTGGTATTATGCCGGAAAGGATAAGCTGTATTTTAAAAAAGAATAAAGTTGTTGTTTCATAAAGGTAGATTGATGACCGCCCATTTCTATGGGTGGTTTTTTTTGTTAGGATTTTATCTATAAACCTAACTATGCAGTAATTATTGAGCCGATTTACCGTATTTATTCGGCTCATCTCATTTTCTCTTGTATCTTCGTACTTTACAAAACTTATAAAAGGCTTTTTGGTTAGATTTGTGTTAGACGTTTTTAAAATGTTGGTTTAAATACTTGTAAATCAATATCTTAAAAATATAATGTAAATCCGCTCGGGACCTCGATACACAATTAAGTAAAACCCTCACTAATAGAGGGTTTTGCTGTTTTAGTCAATACTGTAAAGGTTTACAAAGTTCTTAATTGTGCAACATGGTGCAAGATTGTGTATTAAAAAACCTTACTTTGTGTTAGTAATGTGTTAGCCATATGATCAAGTATACGCTTAAATTAATACTGTGGACCCATGACTCGAATATTGATAATCGTTTCCCTATTTATCTACGCATAACAATTGATCGGGAAAGAGCTTACCTGGCTACTGGCAAATTTGTTGCAAAATCACAATGGTCAGATAAAGATGAACAAGTAAAAGGAGTTAAAGATGCAGTAGATATTAATGCCCAAATACAGGACCTGAAATCTCGCGTTTTAAGGCGCATTACAGACAGCCAATTGGAGAATAAGCCAATTACAGCAAAGCAGATCAAACAGCAGTTCTCTGGAGCTGATATGCACAATATTTTTGAATTTACAGACCTATTCATAAAGGAGGTAAAGCATAAGCGTGAAGCTGGTACACTAGAAAATTACACAAAACACCTTTTAAAACTCGAGCTGTATAATGGGGGTAAAAATTTAAACTTTGAACAGATAACTCCTGAGTGGTTAGGTGGTTATGAAACAGCTCTCAGAGCTGAGGAGTTATCCAATAATTATGTGCATGCATTATTCAAAACACTCAAACTTATTTTCAATGCGGCCATTAAGAAAAAGATTATTACAGACTACCCATTTAGTCGATATGAAAATCCAATCTATACAGCACCAGTTAAGGACTATTTAACCCTTTCTGAAATTAAACTGATTGAGCAATTTACTATTGAGACCAAAGACCCAATATTAAAGCAGACGGCCGTTTATTTTTTATTGGGTATTTCAACCGGACTCAGGATATCGGACTGGTTTCAATTCTCAATAGTGCAGCATATTAAAGATGGAAAAGTACTGGTCCGCGCAAAGAAAAATGGAGAATGGGTTACGATGCCAATTAACGCCATTTTAAAGCGTAATATTCCACGCATGAAAGCAGTGAAGCTTAGTATTGAAGAACAGACGATCAATGAAAAATTAAAGGTTATAGCCACAAAGCTTGACATTAAAAAGAGAATCACTTCACATACCGGTAGACATACATTTGCTGTTACTCTTTGTGCGGATAGAGGTATAAGTAGCGAAACATGTGCTGAATTAATGGGTATAACAATTAGCACATGTATTGAGAACTACTACAAAGTTTCCCAACGTAAAATTGATAAAGAAACACTACTATCCTGGAAAGGGCTATGATTTGTTTATTAATTGCTCCAGCTCTTTTACTGCTTGCTTCAATTTAATGATCGGCGGCACTTCTCTATGAATTGTTCTGTCATCAGTAAGGCCACAGATCCAATCGGTTGATACATTCATTTGTTGTGCGCATTTAATGATCTGCGGCACAGTAAATGCAGTTATCCCCTTTTTGTAATTGGAATGATTGTTTTTTGTAGCCCCAATCATTGAATACACTTCTTCATAATTACGGCTATACTCAGCCCTGTATTCATCAATTAATTGTATTACACGCTGGGTGTAAATTGGAGCTTTTGGAGTTTTCTTTTTCATTTGAATATAATTTCACCAACAGCAATAGCATCTTCTAATTCGCATTGGTAGTTAACAATATTTCCGCCGCCTACTTTTAAATAGTACTTATACCCTCTCTTTTTGCTGCCCATTTTATCTATCTTCTTTACATCTAAATTCAATCCGCTATATTGCCTGCCTATTGGCGTATACGCGCTATTGTTAGGACTTGGACTCATTGAGGCCATGCTTACCCAGGAGGTGGGAGAGGTGTGTATATACTTAAAATCTCCATTGGGTAAAGTTCCTCGTCCACATTTGATTTGACTTCCTTCCCAAATAATAACCCCATTTGATAAGATTAGACCATCTTTTTTCTGATCAACAGTGTCTTTGACTACAGTGACTATATCTTGTGCAGAGGCATTTGCAGCCCAAAACAAAAAAAATAATAAAAAGTATTTTTTCATAAATATTAGTTTTCAATAATTGTAAGTGTGTTTGATTTGAATACTCCAGTAACTCTAAATATATTTTTGATCTCCGATTTGTGAAGGGTGAATGATGGATAACAATACTGTCCTTGTCTTTCGCCTGACTCTTCTTTCATTTTATTATCGGACATTAGAACTATTGTTTCAGTACTTCTATCATTATTCAAATAGTATAATCTTTTAATCCAAAGATCGTTCCCTGTCTCAATTACATAAACACTCCCTGGATTGATCATAAAATCTTCAATCAATCGAATGCCTATAATACATCCGCTAGGATAGTTTGGCGTCATACTATTGCCTGAAACCCTAATTGCAAATTGAGACCCTTTAAAAAGTTCATTCAAATGAAGCTTTCCTACTGATTTTGATATAGGTAATATCTCTCCAGTGCTTTTAGTTGCTGCATTTGCGCCTATTTCGTAGTATTCTAGTGTTCTTTCTTTGGTGTTTTTCTTTTGAAGCCTTTCAGCTAGATAATTAGTATCAGGTTCTTTAATAATTAATTTGTCCAAATCTTCTGTCCTTAACATTTGTCCAACACCGGTTAATAACCAATCTAGACTTACTCCAAACTTAGTAGAAATTTTCATTGACCATTTTGATGGCAATCCTAACTCACCGCGATAGGCCTTATTTAACTGGCTAACATCCATACCAATCGATAGGGCAAGGCTTCTGATGCTATCTATGTCAAAAAAAGTCATGACAGCATCTAAGCGTTTAGCCAACTCAGATTTGGTTTTATTCTCAACAGGTTTACTCATGTTAGTAATATGTGAACATCATGTGGATAAATAATATGGATAAAATATTTGGATATATTGTCCATATTGATATATATTTGTCCTATCAAAGTTAATAATAAAAACGAACTATCAAAATGAATCTTACTAAAACCGCTTTAAAGGCCATAAACAACCAAAGGACCCGATTGAGTTTGGCCCTTGCGCTTGATGTGACCGAACAAACGATTATCAGGTATATAACCGATAACCATGACAACTTAACGAAAGCCGCTGC
Source organism: Chitinophagia bacterium (assembly GCA_037143275.1). Lineage (GTDB taxonomy): Bacteria > Bacteroidota > Bacteroidia > Chitinophagales > Chitinophagaceae > Sediminibacterium. The sequence goes on along the minus strand of JBAWZB010000008.1, from coordinate 37,306 downwards.
AATGAAGGTTATCAAGCAAGAGACTGGCTTTTCTGATGAAAAGTTATTACAAAGCGTAGAAGCAAAATAAGCCATGCCAACACTTGAAACCATAGATAGAGACTTAGGAATACTCCGCAAAAGGGTAGAAATCCTTATAAACAAGGAAACAAAGCAAACATGGGTTGGATTGTCTGTGGTGACTGATTTGACGGGATGGGAGGGTAGAGAAAAGCTTCGTTGGGCTAGGGCTAATGGTTTAGTAGTATTTGATCGCCAAAAAGGGTATTTATTGGAAAGCATTCCAGAAGTATACATTATTAAAAATAAGAGCAATGCTTGATTTATTGGAAAAGGTGATGTCGCATAATCAACATCGCTACAACGGTGCGCTTATCATGTTTAACCGTGGAAAATGGTGGTGGAATAATAAGCCTTACGATAAAATTCAAGATGCTAAAATAGCTGTTGACGAATCAATAAAAGCCATTAAAAATTCAATATGGAAACCTTAAGACAGTACACTACTCCAATGCTTATTAGCAGCCTAATTACTTCGGTAATTGTTTTCGGAGCACTGATCATTTTATTAAAAGACATCAAAAAGGAATTGAAAGCATATGAGAATAGAGAATCCAAATAGCAGCCAATTAAAAGGGCATCAAATCGCTTACTACACAATGCTTATGCAAGATTCAAAAAGCGATAAGCAGAGAAGTTTTTTGAGGGCGCAATTATATAATCTTAAAAAGAAATCAAATGTTACCCTACGCAGTTTTAGCAATCTACCTGTTTGGACTATACCTGGCTTACAGAGGTGCAGCTGTATCAGAGGAAGATTGAATTAAAAAGTTTTCATATGGCAATCGTTAATCAAGTTCCTGCTTATCTAAGTGGGAACTCAATAGGCGAGGTAGAGCAGTGGTAGCTCGTTGGGCTCATAACCCGAAGGTCGGTGGTTCGAATCCACCCCTCGCAACACATTCACTTTAAATAAAAAATATGCAAGAATCCTTTGAATGGGGGCTTAAATGTATCCGCAGCTGCAACGGCCATTGGCAATTAGAAACAGCAAACAATATGATCTCTTTATTCGAGAGTCATTTTGGTGCAGACTCAAGTAAACTAGCAGACGAATTAAGAGGTGAAATGATAAGCAAAGAAGCTGTTATGGCAGTTGATTAATAAACTTTTTATTCATTAAAAAACATCAAAATGAAATTAACCATCACAATTGAAGAAGTCGCCTACACCCCAGAACTGTTGGCATTTTTACAATCTATCGGGCAAACACCAGTAAAGGCTGATGACATTACCCCTGCACATGTAAAAGAAATTACTAAAGCAGCTCCAGTTGTTGCAACCACTGCAACCACTGCAAGTAGTCCAGTAGTGAAAGACGATAAGCCTATCACTGTAGAGTCATTGCGTGAATTAGTTACTGAGAAAGTAGGTAAAAACAAGCGCAGCGAAGTAAAAGCATTGCTTACAAGGTTCGGTGCTGAGAATGTATCAAAGCTTGACAAAGCAAAGTATGCTGAATTTAATGAAGAACTAAACGCCCTTTAATTATGGGAATTTTTAAAGTGTGTAACGATTTAACAGGGCAAGTATTCGGTCAATTAACCGTACTAGCTCGTGCTGAAAATGCAGAAGACGGGCATTCTCGTTGGTTGTGTCAATGCAGTTGTGGCAATCAAAAAGTAGTACAGTCTAATAACCTAAAAAAGACAACTAGAAGTTGCGGCTGTCTTATTGTTGAAAGGGTTTCTAAATTAAATCTTACGCACGGAAAAACCCATACTAAAGAATTTAAGACTTGGGATTCAATGAAACAAAGATGTGAGAATCCTAAAAATATTAGCTATAAAGACTATGGTGGCCGCGGGATAAAAGTTTGCGATAGATGGATTGATTCTTTTGAAAACTTTTTAGCGGATATGGGCGAAGCACCTAGTAAAAATCACTCAATCGATCGTAAAGACGTGAATGGCAACTATGAACCAAACAATTGCCGCTGGGCAACTGCGAAAGAACAAAGAACTAACCAACGTCCTAGATTATACAAAACAAAAACTATTTAAAATGGCGCATGCTATTCTTTCACCATCAGGGGCATCAAGGTGGCTCGTTTGTACAAAATCGGCACGTTTTGAGGAACAATTTCCTGACAAGACCAGTTCTTTTGCTGAAGAAGGAACATTGGCACATTCATTAGGGGAATTGTTGATCCGCGAAAAGCTCGGTTGGGATGACAAAAAAACCTTCAAAAAGCATTTAGCTGACATTCAAGCGCATGAGCTGTACGATGATTCTATGCTTGAGTACTGCGATGACTATGCAACTTTTGTTGTTGAAAAATTTGCAGAAGCGCAAGAAAGAACACCGGATGCAAAATTGTTTTTAGAGCAGCGTTTAGACATGACTGAGTTTGTGCCTGAAGGTTTTGGAACTGGCGATGCTGTGATTGTAGCGGATAGTTTAATGGAAACCATTGACTTGAAATACGGTAAAGGTGTTAGTGTTGCCGTTACTGAAAATAAGCAGCAAATGCTTTATGCTATTGGTGCTTTGCGTGATTTTGACTTTCAGTATGATATTCAGCAAATCAGAATGACAATCTATCAACCAAGGATTGGCAATATTGAAAGTTGGTTGATCAATACGCAAGAATTGATGACCTGGGCTGAAACAGAACTTAAGCCAAAAGCTGCAATGGCTTTTGCGGGTGAAGGTGAATATGTACCAGGAAACCATTGTCACTTCTGTAAAGGTCGTGCAGTATGTAAAGCACTGGCTGAAAAAAATCTTGAGTTAGCAGCTCACGATTTTAAAGACCCCAACATTCTGAGTGATGGTGAAGTAGCTGATATTCTTACTCGCGCTGACATGTTCACTAATTGGATTGCAGCTGTTGAAGAACATGCATTAGACCAAGCGGTTAACCATGGTAAAAAATGGCCAGGATATAAAGTTGTTGAAGGACGCAGCAATCGTAAATACACCGATCAAGATGCTGTAGCAGCTGCTTTGCTTAAAGCCAAATTCAAAGAAGAGAACATCTTCACCAAGAAACTTTTATCAATCACTAACATGGAAAAAGAAATCGGCAAAAAACCATTTGCTGAGATTGTTTCGCCATTCTTAATGAAGCCACAAGGCAAACCGACGCTTGCTCCAATCAGTGATAAAAGACCTGAGTTTACGGGGGTAGAAAGCGCAGTATCTGATTTCTCATAAATTTTTTTATCAAATAAAATCAAAACAAATGAGCACTGAAAATGCACAAACAACAAAATTGGTAACTGGTCTAGTTAGACTGAGTTATGCCAATCTGTTCGTTCCTACAAGTGTTGAAGAAGGCGGGGATAAAAAATACTCCGTATCAATTCTGATTCCTAAAACGGACAAAGAAACGATTAAGAAAATCGAAGCTGCAATTGAAGCAGCCAAAGAAGCTGGAAAACCAAAATGGGGCGGAAAGATTCCTGTTAAAGGATTCAAATTGCCCTTGCGTGATGGAGACGAAGACCGTCCAGATGATGACGCGTATGCTGGTCACTTCTTTATCAATGCCTCTAGCAAAACTAAGCCGGGCGTTGTTGATAAGGACTTGCAGCCTGTGTTAGATCAGGACGAGGTTTATAGCGGTTGTTTTGGTCGTGTATCAATCAATTTCTATCCATTTGATGCCAAAGGCAATAAAGGAATTGCTGCCGGTTTAAACAATGTGCAGAAGATTAAAGACGGTGAAGCATTAGCCGGTAAGAGTAGAGCTGAAGACGATTTTGCTGAAGCTTTAGAAGTTGGTGATTTAATGTAGAATAGTTACCTCCATCCCTTGATTAGCGGCAAGGGTAAAACCTTGTCGCTTTTCTTTTCAATCCCATTTTATGACAGTTCACCCACTTGCTGAGGCATATGTAAAAAGTTTTGGCTCTTCATTATCCCATGAAGGGAAAATAAGAGTGTACAAAGCAGTGATGCATGGACTTTCTTTAGTCGGATTGCAAAGAAAACCAATTGGGGATCCAGTACAAGATAAAGCCTTTAAATACGCTCAATCAATCGATGGTCTTGTGATGGAAGAAAAATTTAAAATTCAACAAGCTGTGTTACACGGCCATTCAATAATAGGTAAATACAACCCTCAGATGTCTACTGAAAATAACCAAACATTTACTGACAACACGCCAATGCCTTTTGGAAAACATAAGGGTAAAGCAATGGCTAATATTCCAGCTCCTTATTTTTTATGGCTCTTGAATGAAGGTTGTAGTCACGCAGGAGTTAAGCAATACATCCTTTCGAATCTAGAAGGGTTGAAGCAAGAAGCTGACAAATCAAAAGTTAGATATTAAATCAATCACCCAAACAATAAATCAAATGGCAAAGAAAAAACTACCTATTACCGAGAGGGTAAAAAACTTCAACGATGTATGCGTTGAACTCGGAACAACCGAAGCAGCTTTCAATGAAGGACTTGCTAAAATCGGTTTAGTTACACCTACAGAAGAGTCAGATGAAGATGATCCTTTTGTGAAGCACATCAAAGCTGCAATTGCTACGATCAAACTTCGCATGATTGCTCAAGTATTAAATGAGGGTTGGACTCCTGATTGGTCAGATTATAATCAGTACAAATACACTCCTTATTTCGAAGCAAATGACGATAACACTGGGCTTGTGTTCCTCTATGTCGACGACTGGTTCGCGCGCACGGATGTTGGTTCCCGCCTTTGCTTCGTGAGTAGAGATATTGCTCGTTACGCAGCAACGCAATTTATTGACATCTATACTGACTTTTTAAACTAAGCTTTCTTGCAAACACTTTCTATCGATATTGAAACTTACTCTTCAGCAGATCTTGCGAAGTCAGGCGTTTACAAATACGTTGAGGCTCCTGATTTTGAAATATTACTGTTAGCTTATTCATTCAATGATGCTCCAGTTCAAATTGTAGACCTAGCTAGTGGCGAAGTTTTACCTGAATTGGTAGAAAGTGCTTTACAGAATTCTGCGGTCCTAAAAACGGCGCATAATGCCAATTTCGAAAGGACTTGTATATCAAAGCAATTTAAAATGATATTGCCTCCTGGCGAGTGGGAATGCACAATGGTAAAAGCTGCAATGCTTGGCTTGCCTATGTCGTTAGATGCTGTTTCCAAAGTGCTGAAATTAGAAGAGAAAAAAGATGCAGCTGGTAAAGCTTTGATTCGCTTTTTTTCAATCCCTTGCAAGCCCACTAATAAGAATAACCAACGTACCAGGAATCTACCGGTTCATGATAGCGAAAAATGGCAGCAGTTCAAAGACTACTGTATTAAAGACGTACAAGTTGAAAAGGCGATTCGTTCTAAAATAGCTTTTTTTGAGGCTACTCCATTTGAAAAGAAGCTTTGGAAAATAGATCAAATTATCAATGATACTGGTGTATTAGTGGATCTAGCATTTGTCAATAATGCAATTGCCCAGGATATTGAAAATAAAGAAAGGCTAACTAAAGAAGCAATTGAGCTGACAAAGCTTGATAATCCAAATAGTGCTGCGCAGTTGAAAGAATGGTTAACTGAAGAAATAGGAGAGTCCGTGACTTCACTTACCAAAGAAGCTATTCCTACGCTTATCAAAGATGCAGATTGTGAAGTAGTAAAAAGAGTGCTTGTGCTTCGACAAGAAATGTCTAAAACTTCTGTGAAGAAATATGAAGCCATGGCTAAAGCTGTTTGCGCTGATGGACGAATCAGAGGTTTACTCCAATACTATGGTGCTAACAGGACTGGCCGTTGGGCAGGCAGATTAGTACAAGTGCAAAATTTACCGCAAAATCATTTGGAAGATCTTGACCTAGCTAGAAAATGTGTTGCATCAAATGATTTAGACCTATTGGAATTACTTTTTGGTAATGTTCCAGATACACTATCTCAACTCATTAGAACGGCATTTGTTGCCCCTAAAGGACATCGCTTTATTGTGGCTGACTTCTCAGCTATTGAAGCTCGTGTAATTGCTTGGCTAGCAAATGAGCGTTGGAGAATGCAAGTGTTTGCTACTCATGGAAAAATCTATGAAGCCTCAGCTGCTCAGATGTTTAAAATACCCATTGAGAGTGTTACAAAAGGTAGTGATCTGCGCCAAAAAGGTAAAGTTTCTGAATTAGCACTTGGCTATCAAGGTGGACCAAATGCCCTTATAAAAATGGGGGCTTTAAAGATGGGTATTGCTGAAGATGAATTACCCAAACTGGTTAAAATGTGGCGCAATGCAAACCCTGCAATAGTAACTCTTTGGAATACTGTTGAACAAGCAGCAATTGAAGCTCTTGAGGGTTTTCCAACAGTAATTCAACATGGTATTAAATTTTCTTTAGAGAATGGGCTTTTAGCTATTCAATTACCTAGCGGAAGAAAGTTAATGTATCAAAACCCAAAGCTTACAATGGGTAAATATGATAAGCAATTGATTTCATATGAAGGTATGGATCAAACTACAAAACAGTGGTGCCGTCAAGACACTTATGGAGGAAAACTAGTCGAGAACATTGTTCAAGCTATTGCAAGAGATTGCCTCGCTGAGTCAATGCTAAGACTTTACGAAGTTGGCTACAAGATAGCGATGCATGTGCATGATGAAAATGTGTTAGAAGTGCCAGACGGATTTGGCCGCTTAGATGAAGTCAATGAAATCATGGGGCGACCAATACCCTGGGCAAAAGGTTTGCCCCTTAAAGCAGAAAGTTACGAAACCCTTTACTATAAAAAAGATTAAGAAATGAGGCCATCTCTTACTATAGCGCAAAAAACCTTCATTGAAGAAAATAGACTAAGTATCAGTGCTGCTGACATGGCTAAAACATTTGGTGTTGGTAAAGGTGTTGTGCTTAGATATTTAAGTAGGAATGGGCTTTCTGTTCCTCATGAGGTCGCTTTAACATTCCGCACTAAGGCAAATAATAAACGCTTGGATTCGATTATTCATCCGGAAGATGAAATCATAAAAGCCGAATATTTGAATATTCCGGTTAAAGCTTTAGCAGCAAAAATTGGTCGCTCTCATACATTCGTCATTACTCGATTAGAAAAATTAGGCTTAGAAATTCCGAATGAAATTATTGAACAAAGAAAGCTTGACAGCTATATAAAAAAAGGTAGTGTTTCATTTAATAAAGGGCTTAAGCAATCCGATTATATGAGTACTGAAATGATTGAGCTTACAAAAGCCACTCGATTCAAAAAAGGACAACTACCTCATAACGCTGTTGGATTTAAAGATGGTGACATTGTAATTCGACACAGCCATATAAATAGAAACTCACCACCTTATAAATGGATTCGATTATCTAAACGTAACTGGAAAATGTTACATGTATATATGTGGGAGCAAGCTTATGGTCCAGTACCAAAAGGACACATAATTGTATTCAAGGATAAAAATACCATGAATGTGGTTCTTGAAAATTTTGAGTGTATAACGAGGGAAGAAAACATGAGACGAAACTCATTACACCGTTACCCTGAAGAAATAAAATCATCAATACGATTGATTGGTGTGATAACTAGAAAAATTAATAAGGATGAAAAACAAAATCAGTGATTTAAGAAATCATTTGTTCGAAACAATAGAAAGATTAAAAGATCCGGAATTGGATTTAGAAACAGAAATCCAACGTGCAAAAGCAATAAAAGAAGTTGGATCTGTAATTATTGAATCTGCTAAAGTCGAAGTCGATTATTTAGAGCTGATGGGAGGAGAAGAAAGTGATTTTATTCGAGGCAACAAACTTTTAGAAAAATAGCCTTATGAAAAATTTATTCAAGTCAATTATACAGCTATTCTCCAAGAAAAAAGGAGTGGAAGAAAAGTACAACGACTATAAAATGATTGTGTTAAAAAACTATTCAAATAAGCAAAATTAAGTCTTATGAAAAAATTATTATTACTGCTTTTGATCCCGGTATTTGCATCGGCACAAAGCAAATGCGATCGCTCCACAGCTTTCACAGCAGATTTCACTTTCCAGTCAAATGTCGCTGTTACAAGGCTCAACGCTTCAGTGAATATTGGCGTGTCCGGGTTTAACCAGGTTGGTGAAAAATACAATCGAATCTCATTACTCGGGGGACTTAGAATCTACGATGCGGATCTTACACAAAGAACTGCAACCGCCAACTCGGAAGTGTTTGTAATTCCTACTGCAACAATGCTTTTTAAGCACAGATTTAATGGTTACGATAGTAAACTGGTACATGCTGTTGGGATTACAGCTGGAGGAAATAACTATATAGAAACAAGTTATCGAGTGTATGCTGCTCCTAACGGTAACAGCTTTGCCACAGTTGGCGGACTTATAGCCTATTCAAATATCCAGGGCTTTACTGTTGGATTTGTAATAATGGGATTATTCTAAAAAAAATTAACACCTATTGTAAGTGGGGGAACAAATGCGCTTACTACCCTTTGCAGTTCGGGAATGGGTTCGGCTGCAAAGGTTATTTTAAAATAATTAAAGTAAAAGAAAATGAACACCTATATTATTACTCTAGAACCAATAGAACAGTTTGATGCAAAAGGAAAAAGTCTTGGTATGTCAGATTTACTAGGGATTTTTTATTCTCCATCAATCGGTAGAAAACGCTATTACAGGCAAAGCCTGTCAACGCCACAAAAGGGGTTAAAGTTACTAACTTTTAAATCAGAGAAAGGAGCGAAAAAAGTTTGTGACATAACAAACAATATCACAGAAGGTGGGTGGAAAGTAGATACAATTTTATCAACAAATCTGTTAAAATAAAAGACATGAGATTATCTGCTAGTGTTTTTTCATTAATAAAAAATGACGACTTAATATATATATATATATCACTCTGTAGTTTTTAAGACGTATAAGAAAAGAGGGAAACTAAGTAGAGATTTTAAATGGCAAATAAGAAACAATCTAGATTTATTTAACGACTTCAAAAAACGCTGCAAATGTCAAAATTAATTGAAAACCCAGTTTTAGCAGACACAGAAATACAGCTCTTGGCTTCTGATGTTTTTGCTTGTATAGAAAAGCACAGGGCTACTGTAAAAGCCATATTAGATAGTTACGACCATCTGCTATCCCTTTTAGATGATGGGGTAAAAATTGAACTGGAGGCCTCAATCAATAACCTGAAATCATCTGTCGATGCTTTGCCGCAAGTTGAGAGCGATGAAGAACTTGGATTTGATGAATTGTTTGATAATCTACAAAATTTAGGAGCTGAAGAAATTGAATCGGGTAGGCTTCTTACTTTAATTGACAATGATGTTTTATTAGACCATGTACACTCTGCAAATCCAAATTTTGTAAGCGTTAAAGTGGATTCTCAAGAGGCTAGAGACAAAGTCATACAATTTTTGGAGACAGAAATTTACCCGCATTTTAATGATCAATGCAATAACATACTATTCTAGAGACCTATGCGATCAATTGAACACATACTTGCAGAAAAGCCAAAGTTTAAGTTGCCTTTAAAAGCAAAAAACGAGTCAATTGATTATGCATTTTATACCTCTATGATGACAAAAATAATTAGGACTCAGGCGGTAAAAGTTATTAGTGGAGGGCGAATCGATTTAGACCTGGATTGTCGCAAGCTTATTGACCTGATTTTTAATAAAGGCTATGATACAGGGCTTAAACACATGGACCAAATGCACCAAAGTGCTGACGAATCAATTTTATAATTAACCAATAAATAAATCAAAAATGGAAACTCTATCAATCGAAAAATCAAATGCTTTAAAAGCATACGCAAAAACAGATGCCGTTGGCAAAAATCTGCTTGAAAATCTGTTTGGTACACAAACATTTATTACAAAGATCACTGATCGCATCAAGACCTTAGAAGATGTCTTCGAAGCAAAATGTCTTGATTACAATAACTTTCTTGCAGCTTGTGAAGCAAATGGTGACACGCCAGATGAAGTTGCGTACAAAACCATGAAAGCTATTACTGAGGTATTAAATGAGGGCTGGAAACCTGATTGGAATAACAGCAAAGAAGCTAAATGGTACATCTGGTTTGAGAATAAAAAAGGTTCTGGGCTTGTGTTCGTCACTGTCTACCGCTGGCGCTCGGACACGCGTGTTGGTTCCCGCCTTTGCTTCAAAAATGCTGATTTAGCTAAGTATGCGGCGACTCAATTCCCAAAAGTGTATTCAACATTTATGAATTTGGATTAATTATATAGGCTGCGCATTAAGCAGCCAACGTTCTTGGCTCTTGGTTCTGGGCTTGTGTTCAACAATGTCAACAACTGGAACACGAACACGAATGTTGGTTCCCACTTATGCTTTTAAATATTATTTAGTGCGGGCCTTACCCACATGGTAAAAAATAACTGATTAAAACAAGCTCCGTTGGTAGTTACGGCGAACACGGGGCCTAAAGCAAAGGCACAATGAAAAGATGGAATAATTTATTTGAACAAATTACAAGCCTCGAAAATTTACAATTAGCTGACCAAAAAGCAGCTAAAGGAAAGGCTTTCCAAAAAGGAGTCCAGGAACATTTTCGCAATAGAGATACTAACCTTTACAATCTTAGAGAAACACTTTTAGCAGGCAATTTTATAACTTCTGCCTACAGCACTTTTACCATTTACGACCCCAAAGAAAGAGAAATTTCAAGCCTTCCGTTTTATCCTGATAGAATCGTGCATCATGCTGTGATGAATGTTTTAGAGCCTTTATTTGTTTCTTTTTTCACTAAAGACACTTACAGCTGCATAAAGGAAAGAGGGATTCATACAGCAGCGAATGCCGTTAAAAAAGCCCTTACAGACTGCGACAATACAACGTACTGTTTGAAGTTAGATATCAAGAAATTCTACCCTTCGGTTGATAATACGACCTTAAAACAATTGCTTAAAAGAAAAATTAAGGACCAGCAATTAATCTCTCTTTTGGATAGTATTATTGACAGTGCACCTGGGCTACCAATTGGCAATTATTTGAGTCAATATTTTGCCAATTTCTACTTGACTTACTTTGATCATTATGTGAAAGAAAACCTAGGAGTAAAGTATTATTTCAGGTATGCCGATGACATGGTTATTTTAAGTCGTAGCAAAGTTTTCTTGCACAAAATACTAGCTGAAATCACTAAATACTTAGATCAAGAACTAAAGCTTGTTGTAAAGGAGAATTATCAAATATTTCCAGTAACAGTTAGAGGGATTGATTTTGTTGGTTATAAATTCTTTCCTACACATACACTTTTACGTAAATCCATCAAGAAGCGGTTTGCACATGCCGTTGCCCGTAAAGCTGGTCAGCCAGTTATTGCTGCTTATATGGGATGGGCTAAACATTGCAACAGCCGAAACCTTATTAAAAAACTTAAAATAGCTTAAATACCCCCTCTATGGAAATTAAATTTGACAGCAAATTAGACATTGCCACAGGACGCAATCGCCAGGAAAAAAACTGGAAAAACAAAGAAATGCTTTGGACAGATTTTGTCCAAAAAGTAAGTGAAACGCATAGGACTAGCGAAACTCATGGGGAGTATATTTCCGCTAAAAAATCTAGACAGGATGAAATCAAAGACTGTGGTGGTTTTGTCGGTGGTTATCTAACTGGGGGTAGAAGAAAAGCTGGGTCAGTTTTGCACCGTCAACTTGTTACACTTGATCTAGACTTTGCCAATACTGATTTCTGGAATGATTTTCAACTAACCTTTACTTGTGCAGCTGTGATGTATAGCACGCACAAGCATTCTCCTGAATCGCCCAGGCTAAGGCTCATTGTACCTTTAGATCGTCCGGTATTTACAGATGAATATCAAGCCATTGCTCGCAAAATAGCTGGCATGCTCGATATTGAATTATTTGATCCTACTACGTTTCAGGCTGAAAGATTGATGTACTGGCCATCAACCTCAAAAGATGGTGAATTCTTGTTTGAATTCCAAGATGGTGCTTTTTTAAGTGCTGATAAAATTCTTGGGTATTATCGTGATTGGACAGACTCTAGTGAGTGGCCAGTAAGTGTAAAGGTTGATAAGATCATTCAGCGCAGTATTATGAAGCAAGGCGACCCATTAGAAAAGCCTGGTGTTATTGGTGCATTCTGTCGTACCTATGGAATTGCTGAAGTGATTGAAACATATTTATCTGACGTATATGAGACTTGTGATGTAGAAGGTCGATTCACTTATAAGCATGGAAGCACAGCAGCTGGGCTTGTTGTATACGACGATAAGTATGCTTATTCGCATCATGGCACAGACCCAACAAGTGGAAAGCTTTGTAACGCATTTGACCTTGTTCGCCTGCACAAATATGGTTTGAAAGATGAAGACGCTCGCGAAGATTGCCCAAGTAATCGATTGCCTTCTTACCTAGAAATGGTTGAAGCTGCAACCAAAGATGTGTTGGTCCGTAAGCAATTAGCAGCAGAACGCATGAGTGAAGCAAAGAATGATTTTGACTTTGAAATGGATCCTGTTGAAAATACCGAAACCAATGATGAATGGTTGGCTCAACTAGACCTTGATCGCAAAGGAAATATCTATGCAAGCCATAATAATATTAAAATCATTTTGGATAATGATCCTAGATTAAAAGGATGCTTTGGCTTTGATGAATTCAGAGCGCGCAAAGTAGTACTCAGGAATTTACCTTGGCGTAAAGTGCAGCATTTCTCAAGGTATTTATGTGATGAAGACGAACAGAATTTAGTTATTTATCTATCCACTGTTTATGGTATTTTAAACCGCGCCAATACCAAAGAAGTGCTCGATACCAGTATCGCTGCTAATGCATTTCATCCGGTGCGTGATTATCTGAAAGAGTTGGCTTGGGATGGAGAGTCTAGAATTGATAGTTTATTTATTGACTACATGGGGGCAAATGATAATGAATACATTAGAACAGTTACACGCAAAACCTTAGTTGCAGCTGTAGCAAGGGTTTATCAACCAGGTATTAAATTTGATTATGTGCTTACCCTTGTAGGTAAAGAAGGTTTAGGAAAAAGTTCTTTAGTAGGTAAGCTTGGTGGTGAATGGTTCTCCGATTCATTTAATTTTTCCATGCTTCACAGTAAAGAATCTTATGAACAGATCCAGGGTGTTTGGCTCGTGGAAATTGGTGAATTAGTGGGTCTTCGCAAAGCAGATGTAGAAGCAGCAAAGCAATTTATCTCAAAGCGTGAAGATACTTTCCGTGTGGCTTATGGTCGTAATACAACAACTTTTAGGCGCCAGTGTGTATTTTTTGGGTCCACAAATAATCCGCAGTTTTTGCGTGAGGCAAATGGGAACCGTCGTTTTTGGCCAGTAGAGATCAATCAAATTCCTGCAACAAAAAGTGTTTTTACTGATTTGGACGAGTACGAAATAAGCCAAATTTGGGCTGAAGCTGTTAAGTTATATAAGGCGGGGGAAACACTATTTCTTGATAAGGAATTGGAAGAAGCAGCAAGAAATGTACAACAAGCACACACTGAAAAAGATGATCGTGCAGGAGCTATACAGCGTTATTTAGAGACTCCATTGCCTTCAAATTGGGAAGATTTATCCATCTATGAAAGAAGGGCTTATTTGCAAAATTTAGACGATGCGGACGAGCTTACAGCGAAAGGTACAAAGCAAAGAACTAGGGTTTGTGTAGCCGAGATTTGGTGTGAATTATTGGGCGGAACAGTGAAGGATATGACAACGCAAAACACTAAAGTTATACACCAGACTTTGCAAAGTATTGGCGGTTGGGAGTACTCTAAAAAGCAAACAAGATTTAAACATTATGGGCGTCAGAACACTTATTTTTTAAGTGTCATAACTGAATTGTTATGACAGAAACGTCATAACAGTGTCAAAACAGTGTCATAACAAAGAATTGACACATAAAGCATATGAGTATCAATATTTTAACAAGGGTGTCATAAGTGTCATAACTAAAAAGTACTAAAAGAGTAATAGTATTAATTAGAGGGAATAAAATAGGCACATTCACCCAAACACGCCTAATCCGAGCGCGTAAGGGAAATCGATATGACACTTATGACACCTTCAAAATCAAATTTAAAACCATGAACGAAAAAATACTAGAACGAAAACTGAGAGAAGCTGTAAAATCATTAGGCGGTATCGCTTTAAAATTCTCTTCTGTTTTTTATACTGGAATGCCAGATAGAATTGTTTTGATGGAAGGAGGCAAGCTATTTTTTGTAGAACTAAAATCAACAGGGGGGACCCCTAGCCCCAGACAGAGAATTGTACATCAGATGCTTCAAAAATTAGGATTCGAAGTTTGGGTAATTGATACTCCAGAATTATTGCAAGAATTTTTAAAACACATTCAAAAATGATAGTCATCGTAAACTGCCAACAATGCGGCAAAGAACTTAAACGCAGATCCGACAAAACAGGTAAAAGAATTTTTTGCGGGACGGACTGTTTAATGGGATCCAAAAAAGTAATTGTGAATTGTTTTATGTGTAAAAAGGAAATTAGGCTGACTGTTGGAAAAGTCAAAGAGGTGAATTGTTGCAGTCGTGCTTGTGGCGGAAAATTTAATAGCGAGCGATTCAGAAAAAGAAATTTAGCCGCAAATGATTTTTTGATGAGTGATGAAATCAGAGGGAAAATACGAGAATCAAAACTTGGGAAAGGTGAAGGCAAATCTTATGAAAAGACTTTTGGCCGTCATACACACCGAATTGTTATGGAAGAAATGATTGGTCGAAAATTGTTACCTGGGGAAGTTGTACATCACATTGATGAAGATAAACGAAACAATAACCCTTCAAATTTGATGCTTTTTGCTTCTCAAGCTGAGCATGCTGCGCACCACAAGCTTTTATTAAAAAACCAACAGAAATGATTTATACACCAAGAACTTATCAAGGTTTCACTAGTGATTTTATTGTTAAAAACCCCTATTGTTCGCCAATGCTCGATATGGGCTTAGGCAAGAGCGCTGCCGCACTTGCGGCTATTGATCAATTATTGAAAAATGGGGGGGCCAAAAAGATTTTGGTAATTGCGCCAAAAAAAGTAGCTGAAAGTGTTTGGAAACAAGAAGGTGAAAAATGGGATTGCTTTAACCATTTGAAATTTTCATTGGTTCTCGGGACTGAAGCGCAGCGTAAAAAAGCTTTGATGACTCAAGCAGATATTTGGGTAATCAATCGTGAAAATGTGGTTTGGCTTGTTGGGCAATATGGCACTGCTTTTCCTTTTGACATGGTTGTGATTGATGAATCATCCAGTTTCAAAAATGTAAAATCAGCAAGGTTCAAAGCATTAAAACGCATCCGACCAAAAATTAAAAGGGTAGTGAATTTGACCGGTACGCCAACACCTAATGGCCTGTTGCAGCTTTGGCCGCAAATGTATCTTTTGGACCGTGGCGAAAGGTTAGGTGAAACATTCACTGGTTACCGGAGAAAATACTTTACTCCTTCAGCAAGAATGGGAGAAATGGTTTTGTCTTATGAGTTAAAAGGGAAAAAGGGATATGAAAAAGGACTTGGAGATATTCTCGGTGAAGATCTAGCGCAACAAGAAATTTATGAGAAAATAAGTGACATCTGCTTTAGCATGAAGTCAGAAGATTATATCGACTTACCCCCTAGGATGGATGTTGAGGTTCCAGTTATTTTGAGCCCTGAAATTATGGGGCAGTACTTGGGGTTTGAAAGAGACCAGGTATTGGCGATGAATGATGATGTTTCCCTTTCAGCGATAAATGCAGCTGGGCTTACCAATAAGCTTTTACAATTTGCCAACGGGGCAGTTTACTATGACGAGAAGAAAAACTATTACGAAGTTCATAATGCAAAGATTGATGCATTAGAAGATATTTTGGAAAGTGCCAACGGGCAATCGGTTTTAGTTTTTTATTGGTACCAATCTGATTTAGAACGAATCAAAAAACATTTAAAATCTTATGGGCCCAGAGAATTGAAAAAACCCCAAGACATAGTTGATTGGAATCAAGGACGTGCGCCGTTTATGTTGGCTCATCCAGCCAGTGCGGGGCATGGTTTGAATCTTCAATATGGTGGAAGTATATCTGCATGGTTTGGTAATACTTGGGATTTAGAGATATTTCAACAATCTAATAAACGACTCCATCGCCCAGGCATTATTCGTCCAGTTATCAATAATTTACTGGTTACAAAAGGCACAATGGATGAAGATGTTTTATTGTCTTTGGCAGCAAAAGAAGGCAATCAGGAGGCACTTTTATCAGCTGTAAAAGCTAGGATTAAGAAGTATCGGGGATAGGATTTTTAATTTTTCTGTAAAAAATAACTAATTTTAATTAGTGAAAAGGCAAAAAATAAAGTAAACCAATGGCAATTCCCCCAAGACAGCAACGATTTTGTGAAGAATATTTAGTCGACCTAAATGGCACTCAAGCAGCTATTCGTGCGGGTTATGCTGCAAATTCTGCTAACGAACAAGCTTCAAGATTGTTAGCAAAGAGCAATATTCAAGAATTTATCAAGCTAAAACAGGCTGAAATCCAAAAGAGGCTTGACATTACACAAGATCGGGTGCTAAAAGAATACGCCCGCATAGCTTTTTTTGATGTGCGCAAAATCTATTCCGAGACTAATTCACTAAAACCGGTCAACGAAATGGATGATGACTCAGCTGCTTGTGTAGCGGGTATTGAAGCAGATGAAATTTTTGAAGGTTATGGTGAAGACAGAAAGCATACAGGTTATACCGTTAAAGTCAAATTAGCTAGTAAAATTGCAGCACTTGATAGTCTAGCTAAACACTTAGGATTATTCGAAAAAGACAATGGCCAGAAGAAATCAGATGTTATTCAGCCAATGTCGAATGACCAGGTTGAAAAAGTAATTAAAGCTTTACGTTCAAAAGCAAAAGCGTGAAAACGGCAACAGTAGAAGCTTCACTGTTTAAGTTGCTCCCTTCCGAGATGCAAACAGCCATGGTTCAATCTGGGGCGTTACCTGTCAACGATATTTTTTTACCTCTTTGGGATAACCGCAATAAAATCAATTTGCTTTACGGTTCTTACGGTTCTGGAAAATCAATTTTTATTGTTGACAGATTTATCACACACGCTATTGAAGATAAATACTTTCGATGCTATTTTGGTCGTAAGATTTTCGATTCTGTTAGGGGATCTGTTTTCAAAACAATTACTGATCGAATCAAAGAGCGCAATCTTGCGCATTTATTCAATTTCTCGGATGCACCAAACGGGTCAATGAACATCGTCTGTAAAGAAAACGGCAATGAATTTATCCCGTTCGGTGCCAATAATCCTGACAGCTTAAAATCAATCAAAGATCCTAGTCACTTTTTTTGCGAAGAGTTTGATCAGTTTTCCTTGCTTGATTTCAGATTCATCTACACACGTTTGCGGACAGAGAAAGCCGTAACTCAGTTCTATGGGTCATTTAACACCGACCGTTTATTCAAAGGGCATTGGATAAGAAGAACCTTTTTTGAAGGGGATTTTGAGAATAAATGTTTTAAGCTACTGAGCACCTACAAAGACAATTATTTCATTAACCAGGAAGACTACCTAGAGAAGTTAAAAATTGCATCTGGTGGCAGTGCATCAGTATTAGCAGCTATTGCAGCTGGTGTAATGGGTGTGATTAGAACAGGCAGTGAGTTCTGGAAATTCTTTGATGAAGAAAAACACGTTAAACCTGTAGTGTTTGACAGATCGTCCACTGTGCATGTGAGCTTGGATGAAAACGTAAACCCTTATGTGACTCAAACAATTTGGCAAATTAATTCAAGCGAAAAGCATATCAAGCAGGTCCACGAGATATGCTCTAAGTCCCCGAACAATAATGCTCCTAAAGCTGCAAAGCAATTTATCGAGTACTTGCAATCACTGAATTATTCAAATGTGGTCTATGTGTACGGAGATCCATCAGGTGCAAAACGCAGCACTATTGACGAGAATAATGCAAGCTTTTTTGATAAGTACATTGCTGAGTTAAAAGCAGCTGGCTATTCTGTTATCAACCGAGTAGGTAGGTCAGCTCCAGCAATTGCTTTATCCGCTGCTTTCATCAATGCTATTTACGAACACAATCAAGATGGGTGGACCATCACTATTGCAGATCATTGCTACAGCTCAATTGAAGATTACATTGTTGTGAAAGAAGATGAAGAGGGTAAGATGCAAAAATTAAAAGTGAAAGACAAAGAAACTGGGGTTACTTACGAACAACACGGCCATATCTCTGATAGCAAACGATATTTTATCATCACAGTGCTTAAAGAAGCCTTCGAAAATTACCGTTCAAGAAGTAAGCGTTCTCGACCAAGAAGGGTGAATTAAAAAAAATAATTCAAAAAATATTTGGATTATCCAAAAAGTCATTACATTCGTACCACCAAGCCAAGGGACGGCAGTAAAATAAAAATCAAAATCATAAAAATGAACGATTTATTTACATGTCCTTTGCCGACAGTATTAGCAGCAGCTCCAAATCCATCATGCCCAGTGCGTTTTGACCAAATCCAAAAGATTGGTATTAGACGTATCGGCGGCAGAGCAACCCTCACCACAGCAACCGCATTACTTGCGGCGACAATTACACCGTTGTTATCTGCAACAGATGACACAAAGTTGTTGATCAGTCCATGGTTAGCGGATTTTAAAATCCCTAACAGTGAGCCATTGAAAGAGGGGGGCAACGATAACACAACTATCAACGGTATTCCAAAACTAAACGGATTTGGTTTTGCAAATGTG
Source organism: Chitinophagia bacterium (assembly GCA_037143275.1). Taxonomy (GTDB): domain Bacteria; phylum Bacteroidota; class Bacteroidia; order Chitinophagales; family Chitinophagaceae; genus Sediminibacterium. Next base: position 18,592 of record JBAWZB010000008.1, on the reverse strand, counting down.
CCTTTTGAGTTGCGTAATGTGGAGGCTGCAACAGCTCAAGCAATGAGAGCTTTAGCATCAGAGAGTGCTAACAGTGTTCCAGGAACAACCAATCTAGAGGTAATCTTCTTCTTGAAAGATGGAAGAATAGTAGTTGATAACCCATCTAGCACCGTTGCTATTGGGTTTAAGGCTTACAATTTTGCGGTAAGCGATGTAGGTACTGAAGGCTTGGGTAAGGATAACACCTTCAAGTGTTCATTCGATTTAGAACCATTGTGGTCTAAGACTTTCAAGGTTCTTACCCCAACAGATTGGAACCCATTAACAGTAGCTAACAGCTAAGAAAAAAAATGGCAAAAGAAACTTTAGTTAAACTAGCAAGCCAATCACTCAACGAGGAGCGCGACTTTAAAATAGGTCACGCAGAGAAGATTATTGCTTCTCAAAAAATTCACGGAGGTGATTGGCAGCTAGTTGATAAAAAATTTATACTAAAAGAAGATGGCTCTATCGAACCCGCAAGTACTGGAAAGGCTGAAGACTCCGTTGCGAAAGCAGCAGATCACAAAGGCGATTCAGCATGAGCAGCGACTGAGCTTTCATGCAGAAGAGTGCCTGACGTCAAATGATTGTAGCCCTTATTTGAACGACTTTTTAAAATGGGTCGAACAACTGCTACCTTCTGATAAGTATAGATTCTTTCAGCAGATGTTGGCTTTTCCGGTTTACACAACGGAATTAGTAGAAGCCATACTGGATGAATTGAATAAAGTATTTAGTAGCAACAATAGTTCTTTTACATACGAGTTTACAAGTGATCAACAGATTGCAGAGTTTGGGGCTTATTTATCTGAGATTGACTTTTGGGCTAAGTGGCAAGAAGAAGCGCAAGAAGGCATAAGAGCAAAAATCAACTCCATTGTTGTGTTAGACATGCCGCAAAATGCAGATGAAACAAAGCCTTATTTTCATTTCCTTTCTATCAGTTCAGTAGTTGATATTGATTTGGGCGAAGGAGACAAGATTGCTGCTTTAATCTTCAAAGAAGATGACAGGCTATTTCTAATTGATGAAACGCGATATGCTAGCTTTAAAAAGCAATCGGAGGGAACGGAATATACTTTTGAAAGTGAAAACTTTCATGATCTTGGATATTGCCCAGCATGTTTTTTCTGGTCTGATAACATCAAAAAGAAGCAGCCAATTGTCAAGACAAGTCCTTTTACACCGTCATTGAATAACCTGGATTATTTAGTTTATTCGGAGACAGCAAGAAGATGCTTAGAGTCTTACGCAGCATTCCCTATTACGGTGTCATTTGCAGAAGATTGTACTTATTACAAGGAAGTCGACGGACGAAGATATGATTGTGAAAGCGGTTACTTAATGATTCCGGATTCAGAGCCAACCAAGTGCCCTGCATGTGAAAAGAATAAGTTGATTGGACCAGGCACGCACATGCAAATTGATCCACCATCTACTAAGGATGAGCCTAACAATCTTGACATGGTTAAGCAGATTCCTGCTGAAACAGAATCATTGGATTACTGGACCAAAAGAACAGCAGAGTTATGGGATGAGATATTTTATGACATTGTTGGATCAGGCGGAGATACAATGACTCAGGCAATCAATAAAGACCAGGTAAGAGGCAATTTTGAATCGAAGCAAAATGTGTTGATGAAATTAAAGAAGAACCTTGAAAGATCACACCAATTTGCCGTTGAGACTATTGCCAGGTTAAAGTACGGATCAGCATTTGTAAAAGCTTCTATCAATTACGGAACACAGTTTTATTTAAGAACTGCAAGTGAAGCACAGAAAGAGTACAAGGAAGCCAAAGAGTCAAGTGTACCTGTTTATTTGTTAGCCTACAAACGTAAGCAAGTAGATAGTGCCAATACAAAAGGCAATCCATCGGATGAACAAAAGCTTCAAATACTAGAACAGTTAGAGCCATTTGTTGATCTGTCGCTAAAAGAAGCAAAGGAAGTTGGATTAGATATTTCAGATCCACAGGCCTACAAATTGAAAGCAGATTTTAGCAGTCGCATAATGATGTTTGAGGCGCAGTTTGGTAGTGTAGTTGCATTTGGAAGTAAACTCGATTTTAACACAAAAATTGAACGTATTAAAAACGTTTTATTAGCATACGGAACAACATCAATCAATTAAAAAAAACCATTATGTCAACAATTAAATTTGGCAATTTAGATCAGGATCAAAAGTATGATCTATCAAAATTAAATACCCTTGGCGATAAATATGTAGTTCGTCACTACGGCTTTGTAGAACTTGGAAATGGAGAGAAAATGGAAGACCCTACAACCAATCGTTTTCAAGTGTATGATACCAGAACTTTCAATGACATGAATCGTCAACCTGAAGTGAATGGTAAGCAAGGCAAATCAAAGTTTCAAGCTATCGGCTTAAACATTGATGTGTTGCATAACCCTGAGCTTGATAGCGAAGCGGCTGGATCAGAAGGAGGCTCACAAGGCGGTGCAGCAAAGAAGCCAGCTACTGAAGTAATTAAATTGATCAAAGAAGCTTTAAGCGCAGAAGAAGTAGATCAGTTGATTGTTGGAGACGAGAGAGTAAGTGTAGTTGCTGCGGCTGAGAAAAGAAAAGCAGAATTGTAAAAGATTCTGTTAAAAATAGTTGAACTAAAATTTTAAACAAAATACAACTCAAAAAGATGAAAAAAGTATTCGCATTAATCGCAATCTTATCAATGGTGTTTGTTGCTCAGACAGCAAATGCACAGTTCCAAAAAGGATCTTGGAGCAAGACAAGCGTATCAGGTACAGATACTGCAACAGGTACTATCACAATGCCATTCAGCACTGTAGCAAGTTTTACCATGACAGTTACTCGTACTTCAGGAACACAAGCCGGTAAGGTTTATGTGTATGGGTACAACACTGTTGTAGGAAGCAGAGTGTTACTTGATAGTGCAACCTTCTCAGGCAACACTACAGTAGCTTATGCAAACTTCAACCATGTAAGTAACTCAGGAAAGTTTACACAGCTACCGTTCTACAAGTATCAGTTTTACTTGTTGAATACATCAGGAGCAGCAACATTGGACGTTGTTGGTCTGGTACGAAGTCCTAAGTAAAAAATTAAACGGTGCAGCGTTTCTGCACACAACATAAACTAAACCCATAGGTGACATGGAATTAGCAGAAATCACAGCAGCAATTGCTGCTAAACCGGAATTAAAGTCCGGGCTTATCGGAGCGTTAAGGGAAGACGTTCTAACAGTTCTTAAATCAGATGGTGTTTATCGTACCAAAGAGGAGGAGAAAAGCTTTTTGGATAACTACGAAAAAACAATCATCCCTGCAAAAGTAGAAGCTGAAATTGGTAACAAGATTCGTGAAACTTACGATCGCCTGGATAAGGATATCGAAGAAGTAACGGGGCTTAAAAAAGGGCCACACGAGAAGACGTATGACTTCAATAAACGTGTGCTTGCCAAATTGAAAGCGGATGCAGCAGCTGGCACCGGTGGTGACGATGTACTTCGTCAACAGTTGGAGCAAGCGCAAAAGCAGCTTGAAGAGCGCAAGGATTATGTACCAAAGTCGGAGCTTGAGAAGTTACAATCTCAATACTTCACCAAAGAGGTAAATGGTCGCGTTCATGCAGCAATTGGGAAGCATGTAATTGCCGTTCCTGCGCACATCACAGATGAAGCAGCAAAGAAGCAATATGCAGATTCTCAAGCTAGATTTATTGCAGGAGATTTTTTAAGCAGATTCACTGCAAAAGCAGATGCAGAAGGTAACCTCACTTTCTTTGAAGGAGACAAGTTGCTGACTGATACGAAAACTGCCAAGCCAATCACAGAAGCTCAATTGATTGAGCAGCATTACGGTGCTTATTTCACACCAACCAAAGCCCCAGGCAAAGGTGCAGGAAGCGGAAAAGGTGATGGTGGAAGCGGAACAGATGCAGCTGAAGCTGATCTTAAAACGAAAGAAGATGTAGCTAACTACTTATCTAAAAAAGGATTAGTAATCGGCGACAGAGCTTTCAATGACGAGTACAAAAGAATCCTTACTGAACAAGGAATCACAGCATAATTAGTTCAGGCCATGGGACGGCAAAAATAAAAAGTAATTCACCACATTTTAAAAAAGCAAAATCATGGCTTTAACACCAACAATTTTACAAGATGCCATCTTGATGGTTCAAGAGGGTAAGTTTGGCTCATTCGAAAATCGTTTGAGTGAATACGGCGCATTGCGTTCGTTTAAAGAAAATGCTCCAAGGTTATTACCTGAGAGCGCAGTAGTAAATATGAAAAAATCTGTTCGCAGAACAGAGAAAGTTCCTGTATTGAATAAGTACAGCGCAACAGTTTTGAATGCCCCAAGCTGTAACGTTACAGGTAACGAACAAACATCTGCATACAAAAGCTTAACCTGGGCATTCGTAGGCTTTGAAACAAAGATTGTTCCATCTGATTTTGAAGACAACTACATTACCGAAACCGAAGGTTTTGCACAGCAGTTGGCCATGGGTTGGAAAGCAGTTTTTGCAAGCCTTGATACTTCAGCAGTATCTACTTTGGAGGCAAATAAATCAGCAGCATTAGTTGAGAGCGCAGGTTCTCGTATTGCAACTGAAGCAGGACAGTATGCTTACTCTGGAGACGTAGAAGAAATGTTTATAAACATCCCAGGATTGTTAATGATCAATGACCTTAACGGGCCATACAATGACATTGCAAACTCAGAATCTCAGTCAACAATGAAGAAAATTGAAGCATTTGGTGCTAACAACTACTTCAATGCAAATGGGGTTAGCCAAATGGGAGATTACAAGCACTTCTTAACCAACAGAATTAGCCCATTACCTGATCGTGAAGCTCACTACATATGCCCTGATGGATCTATCGGTATATACAACTGGGTTGATAGCGACAGCCGTGCCAACAGAGTAGCAGGAAACAAATCTTGGGGAACCTTCCGCGATCCAATGTTTGGATTTGACTGGTCAATCTTTAAAATCGAAGATTGCGTAGATGCAAGCGGTACTAACGGTAACGCAAGAGCATACGTTCAAAAGGCTCAGATTGGTGCATGGTTTGCGTTTGTAACAGAATACAGCTCTGATTCTACAAGCCCAATCATTAAGATTGTTCGCAGAGATCAAGCATAAGAAAATGGTTATTTGATAAGATAAAAAAGCCTCCTGAAATATTTGGGGGCTTTTTTGTTGTACTATAATTTTTGCAAAATGAATTTTAAATAGTTATTTTACATTATTATGTTTTCAGCAACTACCATCCAAAATAAATTCGCGGGCTTGGTCGGCTTTAGGCAGACTATGCAAGCAGGATTTGATAAGCTAGACGCAGATATTGTTGCCTCTAGCTCAGGCATATTGATTGATCAATCTTCTGGTCATCCATTAATTACTGCCGAGAATATTATCTCATGTGCAGAAGTCTATAAAAAAGAAAGTGTAAGAAATTGGGACGCGGAGATTGAATATGCGGTTGGGGATGTTGTAGTGTTGTCTTCAACAATGTACAGATGCATACAAGCAGGAGCTAACCAATACCCTAACGAGGCACCTACATATTGGACTGAAACTAACCTTTTAAGTGCTTATTTACGTAGTGTACAGCAGTCAGCTGCTATCAATGTATTCAATGCTGTCTTTGCAAAAAGAAAGTTGCATGAAGTAGCTAAAACATTGCTTACAGACACATCGCTTTATGATGGCACCGGAAGTCTTACCAATAAGATTACTAAGCTCGGAAGATTTGTTGGTTATAGAATAAAACCAAAGTACAGAGATACCGTATTGATCATATCGGCTGCGGGTTTTCAGTTTGATACCGCTAATCCTGATTTCAAGCTATATGTGTATCAAAGCAGCTCACTAGAGCCTTTGAATGAGATTGATATAGCGCACAATAAGGTAGTTACATTTGAATGGCACCAGTTAGGCACAGAAATAAAACTTCGCTTCAATGCTGAGAGCTTGAATGATAATTGTTATTACTATATTGGTTATTATGAATCTGATCTAGCTGGTCAAGCAATTTGGAAAGAAAATGTATTGTTTGAAAACGGTTGTTCTAGCTGTAATTCTGTTAATTCATTGCTTTATCAACGCTGGTCCAATTTCTTCGAGATTCAACCCATTTATGTGGCCAGCACTTTTGTCAAGCAAGACAAAACCATGTTTGAAGAAGATAAGCAAATTCTGCTTGCCAATCAAAACTGGGGAATGAATTTCCGCTTCCAGGTTCACTGCGATGTAACTGATATGATTTGCAGAAACAAGAATGCTTTTATTGACGCTATTCGATTGCAGTTAATTCACGATATTTTGAATTCAATGGCATTTAGCATGAGAGACAACCAATTAAAGCAAAAGGTGTCTCAAATGGCTTTCTATGCACTAGAGAATAAGGATAATTATGAGAAGGGAATTCGTTCACAGCTTGACAAAGCTATTGATGGGGTCTCCTTTGATTTATCAGATATAAATAAGATCTGTTTGCCTTGTGCAAAAGCAGCCAGTGGAGTAAAAATAAAATCAGTTTTTAACCGATGAAAGAAAAGGGTCAACTTAAAAAAGAGCTTATGCTTATCGCTAGTAATTTGCCTGTAGTAATGCAAGCAAAAACGGAGAGGCATATACTTACTAAAGAGGAGGCTATTGAACAGTTTCCGGAAACAGACCCAACCACTTTTATTTATATTCCTAAAGGTCCAAATGCCGGTAAAGTAATTGCTACTTATCCAGTTCAATTGGCTTGCAATCATTATCGAAGACTTAAAAAGGCATATTTCACAGATGGTCAAAAAGGTGTAATTGCCTACATCAAAAAGATTCAAGAATTAGACAAAGAACAAAGTAATTAATCATGGCTGAGACTACTATTAAAAACTTCTTATTGCTCCCGTTCAAGAAACTGGACATGCAGTTATTGATAGGCGAAGCTATGCAGGAGAAAGACGAACAAATAATGGATCTCAATAAGCAGCAATTGGATAGAGGCTTAGATGCTACAGATGACAGCTTGGGTAGGTACAAAAACTTTAAATATAAGAATAGATTTCAGCCAGTGGATTTATTATTGACTGGAGACTTTAGAAAGAAGTTCACACTCGCACCAGGTAAAAAATCTGCTGAGATATTTTCCCAAGATCAAAAATCCACTTTTCTAGAGAAGCGATATGGTAAAGACATATTCGGTATTTCTAGCAATGTGAAAGACAATGTTGCAGCAATTATTAAAGATCCTTTAGGCGTAAAGGTTAAAACTAAATTATTGAATCAATGATTGTAACTCTTGACATACCAGATTATAATTTTGGTGATATCGTTTACTTAAAAACAGATACAGATCAAAAGCCTTTTATGTTAATAGGGGTAAAGTTGTGTGTTGATGGCGGTCCGTTACTAGAGTTGCAGCAAGGACTTGTTTGTTCTTGGCACTATTTAATTGAAGTAAGTAAAGAAAAAAATATTCTAATCGATCAATAATGAGCTATACTTCACCAAATATTAATCAAGGAGCAGAGGTAAAAATAGGCATAGATGCACCTATTGAAGCTATCCGTTTGGCCATGGCAGAAATCTCCTGGATCTCTAAGTCATTTGGTAGAGCAATGACCTTTCGAGAAGTTGATACTTCAACTGGTAAAACTTTGCGAGTACCTAAAGTGTATGAAGACAATGGAGAATACGTCAACGTACTTCCCAACGATAATATTTTTAGTGATGGGGTAGCCGCTAGTTCATTTATTCGGCTTTTAGGTTCTGAAAGCTATGAACTGTATGATCCTAATACTGGCAGCATTAAATCTGCTAAATTATCAATCATTGTATGGGCAGATTTGAAGAAAATAGCAGCTATCGATTACATCTATACTGAGTATTTGAAGGCTGAAATTGAAAGTAAAATAAAGAAAATACATTTTGTAACTGAATTGATTGAATGGTTTGATGAAAGAGCTGAAGATGTATTTCAAGGCTATGATTTAGAAGCTTCTGACTTTAAAACTGAGTACTTGATGTATCCTTATGCCGGTATCCGTTTAGATTTAACTGTAAACTATCCTGAATCATGCTAGAGACCATTATTTTGCTTATCCTACTCAATACCACACTGATTCATTGCGCCTCAAAATGGGGCTTATTAGAGCGTTATAACACGTATCGTAAAAAATGGATGCCCCTTGCTGATTGTTTTTTATGTATTGGGTTTTGGTTAGGTGTTGTGGAAGCTTTTATACTTGTTTTCTCAGCCCCATCATTTGGACTTTTGTTGCTGCCTTTTTGTGTAGCTTCTGGAACCAATTGGCTAGTAAATCAAGCACTTTTAAACGACTATATTCAATGATCACTATAGCTGAAAATAATAATACTATAGAGCTTTTTGGCAGCATTAAAGAATTGCCAATTACAAGGTATCGTTTATTGCAGTCATTACTTATCCAGGATTCAGGTATAGGAGCAGACATGGCAGCTGTGGATGAAAGGCTTCAAAGGTTGATTTTATTTGTTACTAATGAAAAAAATCAAGAGGCAAAAGAAGAAGCAATGAACATGCGTTATACCTTTTTTTCCATGCTGAATAAAATCAGTTACAAATCAAAGGCATTTGCTTGTTTCGTTTGGAAGATTAACGGTTTGGAACAAAAAGACATATCAGATGAAGGGCTTAAAAATACTGTTGATGTTATTGAGAAGCTGGGAGTAAGTATGCAGCAGTTAGAAGACTGGTTCGAAGATGTAAAAAAAAAGTTGATACCGAATTAGCCATCTTCTTTCCAACGCAATTTGGACCGGATTTAAACCACTTGGATAGGATTAGAGAGTACAACTCACTTTTGATAAGACAAGCCCTTGGCGAAGAGGTGACAAAGCAAATAAAGGCAGTCGAGAACTACTTTATTGAAAAGCAAAGCCCTTGGGTGTTTAATCCATATGAAGAGAACTGTATTTTGGTTGTGAACGATAAGACCTTTGAAGAAGTTTGTGCAGGCATGGAAGACAGTGGAATAATGAATCCAAAGGACTTGAGCACATTTGAATTTTACTCTAAAATTGCCTATTTGAATAAAAAGGCAGAAAAGATAAATAGTAAATTATGAGCAGAATAATTAACCCATATAACTTTTTGCGTTGGGACGATCTCGGAAATGGTCCAGCTGATGTAACTTCTGATTTGCCAAATGCCTATATAAGAGATTCGTCAAGATGTGGATATAAGCCTGTAATTAAACACGCAGAGTCAATGCGTTTTTATATTAATGTAGAGCTTGGCACTGTTTGGATAAATGACACCAATATTAAATTAAGGCTTGTAAAAGCCAGCAATGGCGCTGTTACAAATAGCAATGTGGCGACTTTAAATAAGAATAATTTTACAAATACGGCATCTGTAGTTACATTTAATTATTATGCAGAAGTAACTTTAGCTGACACTGTTCCAGAAGGAGACTATTATTTTGAAATTTATGGCGACACAAAGACATGGGTAAGGAGCAACACTGTACAAGTAGTTGGTGTCAATAACAGTATTCTTAGTGCAACTTGCCTATTCACTTTTAGAGATGACACCAATTTTTATGGAGTCAGATATAATGATCTTTCTAGTTTCACACAACAATACCGTTTGCATTTCAATATGATTGATGCCCAGGAAGAAACTAATCTTGAGGTTTATGCTGAGGTGACCAGTGGCAAAAGAAGGACTTTTAATAGCAAATTAGACCTAGTAAAGACCCTAGAATCGTACTATTTTGATGCGGCTAGCCATTTAGCTGCTATTGTAATGTTTGCCCATAGCAGTCTTGTTATTAACGGTAGAACTTATATAAAAAAGGATGCTTATAAAGAGTCTCCAAACCCAACTTCAAAGCTCACAAAAGGCTCAATTAACCTTTATGACCAAGGATTTGCCAGTATAAATCGTTGTTCGTAACTTGTGCAAATGGGATTATTCGTCCTTTACCTTTTATTTGGAGTGGGTTTAAATGTACTCATTTATTATTTTTTTACTCCTCGCTCAGTTGCCCAAAAATCAATTGAGCCAAGTAAAGAAGTAGTTTATGTACCTATTGAAACACATGTGCACATACACCATCACACACAAGAACAGGAAAAGCCAATTGATGAAGAGCCTTATAGAAACCCCATCAAACCACACGAGCAAAGAATTATTGATCAAATGATGGATGGCTATTTAGAACGTCACCCAAACAGTCAATTCTTTGTTGACCATCCTGAGTATGTAGAATCTTACCTCTCTAAAGTAGACATCAGCGAATTAGGGCTTGATGTGCAGGACGAAAAATAAACTTATAAAAAGTCTTTTTGTATTTAAATTATTTCCTACCTTAGTAATCCTTTTGGACTCTGGTTATTAATAGTTTTATTGCGATTTTCTATAAATGCAAAATATTTTTACCGATATTTTTATAGAAAATCGCAATATCTTTGACACAGACTAAAAATTAGAACATATCCTATTCCTATAATGTATCTACGTTATGTTACTTAGCTACGAGGGGTGGGTTAAAATAAAAAAAAGCATGCTACGTCTCTTGTAGTATGCTTCTTTTGGGGCATTCAGGATTTAACTTGTGGAGGGTGGTTACCTGAACCCCTTGCCCCAAAGCACCATTTCTATAGAATGGTGCTTTTTTATTTTTACTGCCTAGCGCTATTTTACATAACGCTTAATTATAGGACTTAGGATATTTCCATTTTCTGTGTCAAAGACGATTTGGGCATTTAAGTGATGGTCCAGTAAGGGTTATAAAAATAAAATACTATTAAAAAGTATTTTGGAATAAATTAAATGCTAAATTAGCGGCAGCATAGTAACCAAGGGACGGAGGCAATGCAACAAAAATCGTCTCCATTGGCACTAATAAACTACGCAGAATACTTCGATCTTGATGGTTTTAATAAAGCCATAAAAGACCTTGAAACAGCAAACAAGGAGTTTGGCGGTAGTGTGCTTTCTCTCAATAAAGAAATAAAAACCTCTTACAATGGCATACGTTCTGAATTAAAAGACTATGCCGATACGCTTTCTAAGTTCAATGTTAATCAACGTGATGCAGCCCCTAGAATGGCTGAAATGGGTGTAGAATCTCAGAAGCTGATATCTAGATTTAAGGAGCAAGAGCAGTCAATGCAAGCACTTATGCAAGTGCAAGATTTAAGCAAGGCATCTCTTCGTGAACTTAAAGCAGCCGGTAAAGAATTACAAAAACAGTACAGTGATCTTGGCGGAGCAAGTGTCGATTTGAATGCAAAAAAAGCAGCATTAGCAGAAGAGAGTAGGAGAATAACCGAGGCAATAAAATTACAGCAAACGGCATTGAAATCTACAAAAAAAGTAGTTGAAGAAGCAGCTGGGTCATATGCAGCATTAAATACTGAGGCATTAGATGTATTGAGGCAATTAAAGGCAATGCCAAACGCCTTTGATGCAACCACAGGTAAAATTAATCAGAACAATAAAGCAGCTGTTGATTTACAAGATAGATATATCAAACTAAATAACACGCTTAAAACTATTGATGGTGGGCTAGGAAATTTTCAACGAAATGTAGGTAACTACAAATCAGGATTTAATGGTTTAGGAAACTCTATTAATCAAATTACTAGAGAGTTTCCTGCGTTCTCCAATAGCTTACAGACTGGATTTTTAGCTATATCAAATAACTTACCAATCTTCTTTGATGAATTGCAAAAAGCAAATTTGCAAATTAAAGAACTGCAAGCGCAAGGGCAAAAAGTACCTGGTTTGTTTGCAACTTTAACCAAATCACTTCTTTCTTTTAATACGGTACTTTCATTAGGGGTCACTTTATTAACCTTATACGGAAAAGATATTGTTGAATTCTCAATTAGTCTTTTAGAAGGGGCTAAAACGGTAGACAAAGCAGTAGTTGCCTTAGATGCATTGAAAAAAGGTTTTGGTGGATCTGAATATAAAAAAGCCATCACTGATGTAAACGAATTAAAAACAGCTATTGATTTAGCCAAGGGCGGTTTTATTGATAAAGAAGATGTAGTAAAAAAGTACAACGAAACTATAGGTAAAACCACTGGGCTTGTTGGCACTTTAGATCAAGCTGAAAGAGAGTTAACCAAAAATGCAGAAGCATATATTCAGTTCACTTTATTAAAAGCAACAGCTAATGCTGCATTAGAACAATCAGCAGCACAAGCAGCTGAAGCGCAGATTAATATTCGTAAGAAAACAGAAGACTTTTTTGGTGTTGGTGGTAAGATAGGTGCAGGAGTTTTCAAAGCATTTAACCAAGGTATAGGAGGGGTAAATGCTGGGTTAGATGTAGCCCTTACTCAAATTAAGGCTAAAACAGTTGATCTTAATCAACAAAATAGCAAAATCGGACTTGACGTATTTAAAGACTTTCAGGCCCAAGCTGCAAAAATTGCAAAAGAAAATGGTTTTAATTTTTTAGGTAATAACACTCCTGACAAAAAAGGGGCTGAAAATAGAATACTCAATGAATATCGCCGTTTGCTGGATGGAAGAGAAAAAGCCTTAAAAGAAGCTTATGATAAAGAAGTTCTTTTAGCGCAATCTCAATTAGATCAAAGGCAAATTGATGAAATTCAGTTTCAGGATATCAAATATCAAGCTGCTGTTAAATACACGAGACTAGCTGCACAAGAAGAAGTTAAGGCAAATAATGTAGGCTTTAAAGCAAGAGAAGATAAATTAGCTGAGTTCAATAATTTTAGAATTGAATCAGGAAATGAGTATTTAAAAACCCTGATTAAATTAGACGAGAAGCAAATTGAAGCTAGAAAACTTACCATTCAAGCAGAGGCTGATTTTAAAATAGAATCACTCAAAGATGCGCAGCGTTATGAGACTGCCAATCAAATGCTTACCAATGCTCAAAAAGTACAACTCGAGATTGATTACCAAAATAAGATTGATGAAATTTCTATTCAAGCCCTTTTAGATCGCGCAGCTTTAGAGGTTGACATTGCTCGAAAAACAGAGTTATTAAAACAAGCCACGGTTTTAAGAAGAGGTGTTGGAAACAGAACAGCGTTTGGAGAAAATGTCTCCGTTCCACAAGCACAAGCTCAGGATGAAATTAGAGCTTTAGAAATTGTTTTACAGCGCAGAAAAGTACTTGGCATATCAACTATTCAAGATGAAATCGCAACTGCTACAGCCATCTATAATATTCGCAAAAAAGCAAACTTAGATACCAGGGCAGATGAAGAAAAATTATTCGAACTTAAAAAAAGGCTGCAAGATGAAATTGTCAACTACCTAAAAGCTGGAGCTGCTAGCACAGGATCTGTTCTTGGCGCACCATACGAAAAGGTATTTAATGATATTATTGACGGACTTCAAAGACTTGAAAATAAAGGAAAAATAACCTTTGAAAATATTGCACAGTTTGCTTCTGACGGTTCCAATTTAGCAACTTTTGTGTTTAAGGACGGTATTGATCAAATGATCAGGGCTTCTCAATTTCAAAAAGACCAGGAATTAGCCGCAGTAGGAAATAATGCATCAGCACGAGCTGCAATCGAAGCAAAATTTGCTAGAGAACAAGCGGTATTAAATAGAAAAAAAGCTGTTGCAGATCGCGACAATGCTTTGTTTCAAATTGGTATAAATACAGCGCAAGCAGTAGTAAAATCAGTGGCCGAGTCACCACTTACATTTGGTTTACCCTGGGCAGGATATGCAGTAGGTCTTGGGGCTTTACAAGCTGCTTTGGTGTTATCAAGAAAAATCCCTCAATTCAAAGGAGGTACAGAAAATTCTCCTGAAGGTCCTGCAATTGTAGATGATGGAGGAGGAGCTGAGTTAATCATTGGTCCAGATGGCAGAATCCGAGAAATAGGAGGTAAGGGGCCAAGAATAACCTATTTAGAAAGAGGCTCAAAAGTAAAGACCGCAGCTGAAACAAAGCGCATACTTTCTGACCCCAACAGTCAGATAACAAAAGAACTAGCCTACTTCAAAAATAGCGCAAACAACCTTTCAGATTACAAGCATAAAGAATCGATCTATACGCTTAGTAAAGCCATGGAATTAAGTGGCATGGATGAAAGAGTTATCACATCAGCATTTGAAAGAGCTGTACAAAAAATACCGATTAAACAAACAATTATAGATAGACACGGAGAGCGACTAAGGGTTATCGATGGCAATCATACAACCACTTATTTAAACAGCTTCAAACTTGGTAGATAATGGCATTTGAGTTAATCAACATATTCACTTATCCAGGCATTGGTCCTTCAGGGGTTGATGTGGAGTTTCGTGTCTATGCTGATTTTGATACCCAACAAGTTTATGTTGCTACAGACCCTCATATTGACCCACCGCTACCAACAGTAAATGAAACGATTTTAGGGTTTACGGAAGATCAGGTAATTGTACAGCGTTGTGTTGGCACTACGCTTTACCCAGTACAAGCTAAATTTGTAAGGCCTTACGCCTATTTTGCAAGCCCTGTTTTAAACTCCCCTTTCTGTTCCTACACACCACCAACCTGTGACGTAAGGTACAATTTAGCTATTACTAATGCAGTCAATGGTTCGAATAATGGGAAGATAAAAGTTGATATGATTACTACCGGTAATTATACCTTTTCTCTTGATGGAGCAATTTGGCAAACAGACAATGAGTTTACTTCTCTTTTCCCTGGATCATATGTTGTGTATGTAAGAGAAGATACTGGCGTTCCAAATGGCAGTGGATCTAACTACCTATGCAATTCAAACAGATCAACTAGAGTAGATAATGATATTGTTCCTGTTACTGCATTTACGCCAATTCCTTACCAAGATGCAAATGAGCTGTGCTACTATTTTAAAATTGAAATTGACGGCACTGAAACAGAAATTGCAGAGCCAATTGGCTGGGGCGAAGTAAATATGAAAGGTGAGCGCGATAGCGAATATCATGGTTATCAATTTCAATATACTGACGGACAAACTAAATTAAAATTTGATTGTGCCGCAGGTAAAGACCTTATACAAGCTGTCTATGATAGCAAAGGAGGTGATGGTACTATATTATTCAAATTTGGATATACCTATAGAGGAACTGACTATTTATTGTTTCCTGGCAAATTAATGCTTCATACCTGGGTAGTTTACCCAGCATTTGGAGAGTGTGTAATTGAGTCAGATACTTTTGATGCTGCATTCCAAAGCAGACTTGAAACAAAGGTTTCGATGGCTAGAAATACCACTTATGATGGTACTTCAATTGTTGCACCTTTACCTTACAATTTAGAGCTGCATGCCAAAGAAACTTTAAGTCAATTTCAAGCCAATACAACCCTTAAAACATATCAGGACAACTCAAGGCCTCAAAGCAATTTATTTTCTGTTTTACCGGCAGTAAATGAGCCTCAAATCAATGATTTAGCTGATAGTAATACATTCACTTTGTTATCTTCTTTGGGCATACCTCCTTCAGATAGTTTATGGATTCATAAATTTACTGGAGCTGGCAAAATAACCCTTGATTTTAACTGGAATTTATACACTCATTTAAGCATTCAAAATAAGAATCTTTTTAGTGGAGGTAATTACGATGCTTACATTGTTTTCCTATACCGAAAATTCAACCCAGCTGACAATAGTTTTACTGAAACGAGAGAAGTCATTTCTAGTGTTGAAAGCGGAAGCTTCTTTCCAATCTCAACAGTTGACAGATTTGTAAATGTTACAGGAACAAAAACCTTAACCAATTTCCAAGTATATCAAAATGATGAGATTTATTTTTATATGCAACTTGATCTAAGCAGGAGTGTCTACGTTGCATTTCCTGAAGTTGAACAGCGATCACTTACTTACTCATGCAAACTTTTGCAAAATGATGGCTCAAGCAATGCAAATGTTTGGTTCTTAGATGATGCAATCAGGCATACTATTCGTGTTATTTCTGACAATGCGTATGTGTTTAGATCAGATTTATTTGAACGTGCCAACCCATCTGTATTGGTTGATGGCCAAGCGTCTAAAAGAGTGCTTACAAATGGCTTTCAGATTCGTAGATTCAATACTTCTGAAAGACCATTACAGATAGACTTAAAAACTATTTTGGCGTCTCTAAATGCACAAAACTGCATAGGTGTAAACTATACCAAAGACCAAAATGGGTCTGCCGTTGTTCGTATTGAAAGAAGAGATTATTTCTACCAAGAAAATGAGATATTAGCATTTGATGAAGTAGAAGCAGACTCATATAGCGAATCGGTTGCAACTGATTTAATTTACAATGAATTAGAATTTGGATACAGTACATTCCAAACGGATGGTTTTAATTCCTTGGATGAATTTAATACTAAGAATACAGCTCTTACACCTATAAAAAAGAACTTAAAGAAGCTTTCTCAGATATCCAACATTATCACTTCAGGCTACTCATTAGAAGTTTCCAGAAGATCTCAATTCAAGTCCAGCGCGACTGACTCTGTTACCAATGATGACAACCCATTCATGGTAGCCGTTAAGCGCACAACAGGCAATGATTGGGGTACAGAAAAGAATGAATCATTCTCAACAGTTACCGGTATTGTAAGTCCTGAGACCGCATATAATCTTAGACTTAGCCCAAAGAGAATGTTGGTGAATTGGTTTATTTGGCTCAAAGGAATTTTTGCATATAAGCTGACAACAGAAGCCATTAAAAACACTTCTACAGTTCAAAATGGGGGGTTAATAACTCAGTTTGCTGAAGGTGCCGTTGATGTAATTGGCGACATAAATAAAGGCTTATATGAAGAGAAGGGGGATGTTCTAATATCTGACCTTACAAGTACCAGGGATATTTATACACCTGAGTTTGTAAACTTCACCACTAGATGCACTCCTGATAAGGTGCAGATATTAAATGCTGCTTTAACTGGAACGTATAACAGCACAAAAAACTATGGGTATATCATGGTTAAAAAGCCATCAGGTGAATGGCAAGCGGGCTGGGTGAGCACACTTACTTATAATTTCTGGACTCAGAAATTGACCATAAAAATGCTTAAAAAGTTTTCTTCTCCTGAAGCTCCAAATACAGGTGAATGCTGCGAGTGGTTAGTAGACGAGAACGGTTGTTTCATATTGGCTAACGGATTAAAATTAATTGCATGAGTTGCGATAAAAACATACTAGACATACCGTTGGACTCCTCTGTTCCTGCGCTTACTGATGTAATAATGTTCACCAAAGAAGATGGTACTACTGTTATTCGCAGATGGTCCACTATGCAAAGAACATTTAACAGAGCTGTATATAAATGCAATGGTACAGAAGGCTCAAGTGTAACTATTGCGGCTTTAGTTGGAGTAGAGGTGGATAGGATTGTAGATATACAGAGAAGCGGTACAGGAGTTGAAGATATTGTATCTATCTCTCCAGTTGGATTAGAAGCTAGCTATGATAATGGTATAGCTGGTGTAGTTGGGTTTGCATCAGATTTAGTAAACGGAGAATTTGTAAAAGTAATATATCAATAATATGAAAAGAATTATTTTTTTAGCTGCACTCATTTGCAGCATTAGTTTATCAGCTCAAAGAGTATACAATATTGACGGAATTGCAAAAAGGTTTTCAACTGCTTTAGGAATACCGGTTAAAGCCGCATCATTTTACAACACATCAAGTGATACCGCTATTATCTTCCTTGATCCTGCGGATACAACTGCAATATCTTTTAAATATAAAGGGATAGTTAGCAAAATTTCAGCAAACTCGTTACAAAAATCTGATAGCCTTTTAGGTGGATATGCAAGCTGGGCTTTGTTAAAGAAAAAGATTGATTCCTTGGGGGCGGTAAAAATAAATATAAGTGATACTCTTGGGATGCTCAATGCCCGGATTAGTTCGATTGTATTAAATAATACAGGGGCAATTCATACTACCCCAACCACTTTTACAAGATCTGGAGGCACTTGGACAGGAAACCAAACACTAGCAACTCAATCAGCATTTACTGCATTTGCAAGAGGTAGTGGAAGTGGCGCGCCTTCATTTCAAAGTTTAGACACGACTTTTATTGGTAACTTTTCTACTAAAGTTCGCTCACTTTTTACAGCAGGAAGTAATATTACTATCTCCAATGGAGTGATAAGCGGCGCGGGTTCTTCAATGGTTTACCCATCAGCTGGTATTGCTGTATCAACAGGATCTGCATGGGCTGCAAGTAAAACAGGAGTAAATGGGAGATTGACTTTTTGGGATGGAACAAACTCAATATCATCCTCATCCACAGGTTTATATGATGGTACTAATTTAACTATTAATAATGGCAGAATAAGCTCATACTCTGTAAATAATACGCCATCATTTCAATTGGGCAGGAGTGGAGGATCTTACACTAGTTGGATGGGAGTAGATGGGAATACAAATTTATCATTTTATGATAATAATGCAAGTGATACAGCCATTGCATTTAGTATAAAATTGCCATTCTCTGGCAGAGGGCAAATTTATACTCCTTATCATGTAGGTACTGGCAATAGGTTGATATATGCTACATCTACAGGACTATTTGAAAATGCATCTGTAACATCTCCACTATTTTTATCAGGAGGATCTCTCAGTA
>JBAWZB010000007.1:0-60545 GCA_037143275.1 Chitinophagia bacterium | reverse complement strand
AGTAGAATATATACTATTTCGTAGGGATTGTTTGAGCTAATGCCATGGAATTTTTGTAAAAAGAAAAGTAGAATATATACTATTTCGTAGCGAACGTTTTTAGAGAGCCTAGAAATAGTATATATTCTACTATATGAATTTCAAAAAAATTATAATCCAACCATATCTTTAGGTATCACCCAAGCATCGAATTCTTCAGGGGTAACATAGCCTAATTTCACCGCCATCTCTTTTAAAGTGGTGCCTTCTTTATGCGCTTTCTGTGCAATCTCAGCCGATTTATAATAACCAATCTTAGTATTCAAAGAAGTCACTAACATCAAACTATTATTCACATGCTTATTGATATTGGCCTCGATTGGTTCTATGCCAATGGCACATTTATCATTGAAGCTTACACATCCATCTCCAATTAATCTCGCACTGTGTAAGAAATTATAAATCATCACAGGCTTGAATACATTTAGTTCAAAATGCCCCATCGATCCACCCACATTGATTGCTACATCGTTGCCCATTACTTGAGCTGCAATCATCGTCAATGCTTCTGATTGCGTTGGGTTTACTTTACCTGGCATGATAGAAGACCCTGGTTCGTTATCTGGAATAAAGATTTCACCAATACCAGAGCGAGGTCCAGAGGATAACATGCGCACATCGTTTGCAATCTTCATTAAGCTAACTGCCACCGTTTTTAATGCACCATGTGCTTCCACAATAGCGTCATGAGCAGCGAGTGCTTCAAATTTATTTTCGGCAGTCACAAATGGCAATCCTGTAAGATGGGCAATATGTTTCGCTACATTTTCTGAATAACCTTTTGGGGTGTTGATGCCAGTTCCAACTGCAGTACCACCAAGTGCTAATTCACTTAAATGATCCAATGTATTGTGCATGGCTTTTAGCCCATGTTTTAATTGGCTTGCATAGCCACTAATTTCTTGTCCTAATGTTAAAGGAGTGGCATCCATAAAATGGGTACGACCAATTTTAACAATATGCATGTATGCCGCACTCTTTGCATCCAAGGTATTTTTTAAAGTCGTGATGCCAGGGATGGTCACTTCTTTTAAAATTTGGTATGCAGCAATGTGCATGGCAGTTGGGAATGTATCATTAGAAGACTGTGATTTATTCACGTCGTCGTTTGGATGTAAGAATTTCTCTTTGTCATTTAAATTGCCACCTTGAAGCACATGACCACGGTAAGCAATCACCTCATTCACATTCATATTGCTTTGTGTGCCACTACCTGTTTGCCATACCACTAATGGAAATTGGTCGTCTAATTTACCTGCAAGAATTTCATCACATACTTGACCAATCAAATCACATTTTTCTTTAGGTAAAACACCCGCATCAAAATTAGTCAAGGCAGCTGCTTTTTTTAAATAGGCAAATGCTTTAATAATTTCTTTAGGCATCCTGTTGATGTCCTGTGCAATTTTAAAATTCTCAATACTTCTTTGTGTTTGCGCGCCCCAGTAAACATGAGCGGGTACGCTGACTTCACCCATTGTATCTTTCTCAATTCTGTATTCCATACTTGCAGTTTTAATACCGCAAAGGTAAGACAGCAATTATAAAATTGGATCAGTTAGGACAATTAAATTCAAATAAAAAAAGGGATTAATGCCCAGTAAAATGCGGTTTTCTTTTTTCAATGAATGCTTGTATGCCTTCTTTGCAATCTGCTGTAATAAAGCAATCCCCGAATAAATTGGCTTCCACTTCATATCCATTCACAGACTCATCCCATGCTGCATTGACTGCCTTGATGGAATTGGCAATAGCTAATGGAGCCTTAGTATGTGCGGCTGCTAGTAAGGAGAATGCTTTGTCTAATAATTCTGTTTGAGGGACTACATAATTCACTAAGCCATATTGTAAAGCTTGTTCAGCTTTGATATTATTACCTGTAATGACCAGCTCCATGGCCCTAGCTTTGCCTAATTTTTGGGTCAATCTTTGAGAACCGCCATAGCCCACCATAATGCCTAAGTTGACTTCGGGTTGTCCAAAAATGGCATTGTCTGATGCAATGATAAAATGACAACTCATCGCTAATTCACATCCGCCTCCCAAAGCAAATCCATTCACACATGCAATGACTGGTTTAGGCGAATTTTCGATTTTGAAAAACACATCCTGTCCTCTTTTAGCCAAAGCTGTTGCTTGTTCTTTAGACAATGCTTCAAATTCTTTGATATCTGCTCCTGCTACAAAACTCTTTAATCCTGCACCAGTTATTACAACAGATTTAATTTCTGTAAATTTATACACTCTATCAAATACAGCATCTAAGTCTTGCATGACTTGTTGGTTCAATGCATTTAATTTCTCTGGTCGATTGATGGTAATGATCAAAGTATGATCTTCCATTTTAGTAAACAAAGTTTGAAAAGACATAGCTGTTAATTTTTTATGAAAAAATAGTAATTAATTAAAATAAATAATAAAAAAGGGCCTTATGGTCTTTTGTTTTCTGCAACCCATTTTTTTATATAGGCTGCAATATCAGTGGTGTTGGTACCCGGTGCAAATAAATGACCAATACCCATATCTTGTAATACTTTATTGTCTTCTTCTGGAATAATGCCACCACCTGTGAGTAGAACATCTTTCAATCCTTTCTCTACCATCAATTGGTATACTTTAGGAAATACGGTCATGTGCGCGCCAGATAAAATACTAATACCAATCGCGTCTACATCTTCTTGTAACGCAGCTTGAACAACCATTTCGGGACTTTGTCTTAGGCCAGTATAAATCACTTCCATGCCTGCATCTCTTAGGGCAGTGGCAATGACTTTAGCTCCACGATCATGACCATCTAAGCCAACTTTTGCTACCAAAACTCTTATGGGTCTTTCTGTTTGCATCTACTACAATTTACATTAATTTTTTGACAACAAATCCAAGCAGTATTGGATACGTTTTGCTGCATCAGTGGTTTCAATATTGGCCACAATGTCAAAAACACCTGGTCCAAATTTACCACCAACCAACATAATTCTAAAAGGCAGCATTAAATCACCTGGCTTAAGCCCTTGCTCAGTAGCCAATGCTTTAAAATGTGCTTCTAACAAAGCAGCGTCATTCAGAACTGCCTGATTGCTATAGGCCTCCTTCACCGATGTAAAAAAAGCTGCTTTTGCTGGATCCCATTTTGGTAGGATAGATGCCGTATCTATTTCGGTAGGGGCAGCAAAGAAAAAGGATGATTGTGTAATGAAGTCGGTTAATAATTGACAACGTTCTTTTACAAGTCCTATCACTTTTACGAAATAACTTGGCTCATGAATTTCAATTTTTGCAGCTTCAAAATAAGGTGCTACTAATGTTGCTAAATAAGTATTATCGGATTGTTTGATCCACTCTTGGTTAAACCATTTTGCTTTTTCATAATCAAATTTAGCACCTCCTTTGTGTACGCGATCTAAACTAAATTTTTCAATCAACGTATCTAACGAAAATAACTCTTGATCCGTTCCATCATTCCATCCCAACATCGCCAATAAATTAACAAATGCTGCTGGCAAGAAGCCTCTTTCTTTAAATCCAATGGTGGTTTCTTTGGTATTAGGATCTGACCAATCCATTGCGAACACAGGAAAACCTAATCGGTCGCCATCGCGTTTACTTAATTTACCATTGCCATCTGGTTTTAAGATTAGAGGAAGATGTGCCCATTGAGGCATCTGATCTAATCCAAATAAATTTTTCCAAACTAAAATATGTACAGGTGCACTAGGCAACCATTCTTCTCCTCTAAATGCATGGGTAATTTTCATTAAAAAATCATCTACCACCACGGCTAAATGATACGTGGGCATTTCATCTGCTTTCAATAAGACTTTATCATCCACCATGCTCGTATCAAATTTTACTTCGCCACGAATCAAGTCTTCAAAAACCAATTCTTCTGCATCTGGCATATTGATGCGCACCACATGTGGAGTATGTTCATTGAGTAAACGCGTCACTTCTGCAGCAGGCAAACTCAATGAGTTTTTCATATCCATTCTTGAGGCACGATTGTATTGAAAATTAGGAATCTCTTTTCTTTTTGCATCCAATTCCTCTGCCGTATCAAATGCATAATAAGCATTGCCTTGTTCAATTAATTGATTGGCATATTGCTTATACATGGGCTTACGCTCACTTTGTCTGTAAGGACCATAGGCGCCACCATGAATTGGACTTTCGTCTGGTATCAATCCACACCAAGCTAGGGTGTCTAAAATATATTGTTCAGCACCTGGAACAAAACGAGACTGATCGGTATCTTCAATTCTTAAGATAAATTCACCCTTGTATTTTTTTGCAAATAAATAATTGAATAAAACTGTACGAACACCACCTAAGTGTAAACCACCGGTGGGTGAGGGGGCAAACCTAACTCTTACCTGTTGATCAGCCGAATTTTCCATGTGCACTTTATTTTTACAAAGATAAGTTGCAAACGGGCAAAAGAACCATTTATCTTTGGGTATGTATTTTATTAAAACACCCTTTTGGTTAAGGCTTATTTATAGGACTTGTATTTGGCGAATGCCCACACAAGACAGGGTGCTTTATTTAAGTTTTGATGATGGTCCACATCCCGAAGCCACGCCATTTGTATTAGAACAATTATCAAAATTTGATGCCAAAGCAAGCTTTTTTTGCATTGGTAAAAATGTACAATTGCATCCCGAAATTTACCATGCAATACTTGCAACAGGTCATGTGGTTGGGAATCATACACAAAACCATATGAATGGTTGGAAAAATACTACAGAAAATTATATTTCAGAGATTCAAGAAGCAACAAAAGTGATTGATTCCAATTTGTTTAGGCCGCCTTATGGCAGGATTCGTTTTTCTCAAATTAAAGCAATGCGTTTGCATGCCAATTTGCCTCAGCAAATTATGATGTGGGATGTATTGAGTGGAGATTTTGATATGACTATTACAGGTGAACAGTGTGCTGAAAATGTCATTCAACATGCAGGGCCAGGATCCATCATTGTTTTTCATGATAGTGCAAAAGCGATGGATCGATTGCGGATTGCATTGCCAAAAGTATTAACACATTTCTCCAAGCTCGGGTATCAATTTAAAACGTTGTAAATGCCTCAATAAAATTGATAAAAAAAGCCAGGGTAGAAACCCCGGCCTGTATAATCCGTACCCTATAAAAAACAAAGTTTACATCCAAAGAAGGGATGGGTTAGTAATTTCATTCATAAACGCATAAATAATGTCTTTTAGTATGTTCTTCATTAAAAAAGTCCTTTTTTTGTGCTTCAAATCAGATGATGATGCATTTTATTGATACACACGCCCATGTTTATGCCGAGGAGTTGACAGGTTCTATGGATAGGATCATAGAAAATTCCATTAAAGCTGGTGTCTCTAAAATTCTTATGCCCGCAATTGATAGCACCACATTAGATGCGATGTTGAAAGTGGAAGCGCAGTTTCCAGCACATTGTATTGCCATGATGGGCTTGCATCCTTGTTATGTGAAGGAAAATTATAAAGAAGAATTAAAGTTGGTAGAAGATTGTATTGGAAAAAGAAAATTCATTGCCATTGGTGAAATAGGATTGGATTTTTATTGGGATAAAACTTTTGTAAAAGAACAACAACTTGTTTTTGAAACACAAATGCAGTGGGCATTAGATTTGCAATTGCCAATTGCCATCCATACAAGAAATGCCATGGGAGAAACCATAGAAGCGGTCAAGCCTTTTGCAAAAAAAGGATTGCGTGGCGTCTTTCATTGTTTTAGTGGAAGTAAGGAATCTGCGGAACAAATCATAGGTATGGGATTTCATTTAGGATTGGGAGGCGTATTGACCTACAAGAATGCAGGTGTAGCAGAAGCAATAAAAGACATCCCTATGGAATACTTAGTTTTAGAAACGGACGCGCCTTATTTGGCCCCCGTGCCGTATAGAGGTAAAACCAATGAGCCTGCTTATATGTTGGAAGTGGCAAAAAAATTAGCGGAAATAAAGTCCATGCCGTTGCATGAAATTGCAACTATCACCACAAGCAATGCTGAAAAACTATTTGGATTGTAAAGCTAATTTTTTTTGTATGTCTTGAACCATTTCTTTAGATCCAATATACAATGGAACTCTTTGGTGGATGCTCTTTGGCTCGATATCTAAAATATTTTCATCATTCGTCACAGCTAATCCACCAGCTTGTTCAGCTATCAAAGCCAATGCGTTGGCTTCAAACAATAACCTTATTTTACCCTTAGGATAATTAGAAGTTGGCGGATATAAAAACACGCCACCTTTTAATAAATTTCTATGAAAGTCAGCAACAAGTGAACCTATATACCTACTAGTCATTCTCTGTTCCTTACAATCATCAATATAATCGTTGATTCCTTGGTCTATAATATCCTTAGATAATCCTTCATTGATAGAGAAAAAATTACCTGTTGTTTTGCATTGCATTTTCGGATGTGATAAAACATACTCACCTAGGGTACTTTCATAAGTAAACCCATCAACTCCATTTCCTGTTGAATAAACTAACATGGTAGAAGGTCCATATAAAATATATCCACCTGCAATTTGATCCCTACCTTTTTGCAGAAAATCTTTTTCGCAGAGGGGTTCGTTAGCAGGCGATTTTTTTAAATAAATAGAAAAAATAGTGCCTATGGATACATTCACATCAATATTATTTGAACCATCTAAAGGGTCAATGGTCACTAAGTATTTTCCATTATTTTGTAAATCAATAAAGGTTTCTATTTCTTCTGATGCAATACCACAAGCTTCACCTCCTTTAGACAGCGCCCTAGAAAATCTAATGTTAGCAAGTAAGTCAAGTTTTTGTTGATGATCTCCTCCTGAATTCTGTAAACCAACATTACCCATGATGTCTACAAGACCTGCTTTGTTAATTTCTCTATTCACTACCTTAGAAGCAAGAGCAATATCTCTTAATAACTGGGATAATTCACCAGCTGAACTTGGGTATTGACTTTGATGATTTTTAATAAAACGGTCCAGTGTAATACCAATTGGCAAGTCGATCCTAGATTTTTCCATTTTGCTCAGAATTTGAATAAAATTAGCTTTTTTCTGTCATTTCTTACCGCTATCCTTATTTCAAAACTCCAATTATTTATTTTACATTTGCAATCCTAATAGAGAGGTGTCCGAGTGGTTTAAGGAGCACGCTTGGAAAGCGTGTATGCGGCAACGTATCGGGGGTTCGAATCCCTTCCTCTCTGCAAAGCCTATCACGAAAGTGATAGGCTTTTTTCGTTCGGACAGGCGTCAAGAGCTCGCTCTTGTAAGCATGGACGAATGAAAAAAGCCAAAAGAATGCGAAGCATGCTTTTGAAAGGCTTTGGTAAAAGAGAAATTTATGGGAAGTCAACGAACAAGGTGAGTTGACAATCTTATAAATTAAGCTGGCTTTGGTAAAAGTGAAATATTAAATCTCTTTCATTTTTTCATCCATCCTTTCATTGTATTCCAAAGGTTCATTTTTCCAATTCTTGTTATAAGAAACAAACCAGCCTAACCAAATGGAACGAGATAGGCGCATTAAAATAGGTTGTATCAATATCAATAAAAAAATAGTGGTACCTAACCAATAAAACATTCTATTGTCTTCTAATTCCCAAGTCATACCAATTAAAACTTTCCATGCAACAAACATAGCAACAAAATAAGCAACAGTTAAGGCATAGCTTACATAACCTGTACCATAATAAAATCCTACTTCAATTTCAGTGGGCTGTCCACAAACAGGACAGTGGTCATTCATTTTTGTGATGTTAGATAAATCGTAGGGATTGGAAGAGGTGAACAGCTTGCCCTCTCTGCATCTCGGACATTTATTGGTCAAAGTGCTGTATAGATTGCTTTTCTTCATGCCACAAAGATACCTATAATTAGGGAGCAATCAATTGCTCCATTTGTATCCCTCTAGAACCCTTTATGAGCAAGGTATGGCCGCTAAATTGTTTTGAATCAAACCAGACTTTAGCTGCTTGAACGGTTTCGAAGTAATGATAATTATGATTGCAATTTTTAAATTCAGAGCCAACCAATAGCACCTCGCTCCAATTATTTTGCTTCAATTGGTCAATCAGCATTTGGTGTTCCATTAAAGTGTCAACACCTAATTCTCTCATACCGCCTATACAAACTACCTTATTGGCTTTATTTAATTTTGCAAAATTCTCTACCGCTAATTTCATGCTCGAAGGATTTGCATTGTATGCATCTAAAATCACTTCATTGTTTTGCCACTGTACTAATTGAGAGCGACTATTGGTTGGGGTATAATTTTCAATCGCTGTTTTTACTTTTTCAGTAGGTACTTTAAAATATTGTCCAATTGTTACAGCAGCCAATACATTCGGTAGATTGTAATTTCCAACTAAATGTGTTTTGATCGTATCTAAGGCAATGCCCTTTTTTATTTTTACAGTCAACATGCCATCTGTATCCATAGCTTCACCTTGAATTTGTCCACTGTGTTGGCCATAACCAATTATATGAGCAATGCCTTGAGACATAGTTTGTAAATAAGGATAGTCCTCCATTATAAATACTGTGCCATTGTGTTTGCGCAAAAAATCATACAGTTCTCCTTTCCCTTTTTTGACGCCTTCTTCCGAACCAAATCCTTCTAAATGGGCTTTACCACAATTGGTAATCATACCATGGGTTGGTAAAGTATAAGTGCAATAACTTTCAATTTCTTTTTGGTGATTGGCGCCCATTTCAATCACGGCCATCTGTGCATTTTTTGGGATGCTCAATAAAGTCAATGGCACACCAATATGATTGTTTAAATTTCCTTGGGTGGTGTAAGTGATAAAATGACTTGCTAGAACGCTATATACTAATTCTTTTGTAGTTGTTTTTCCATTGCTACCTGTGATGGCGATAAATGGAATATCAAATTGAAGGCGGTGGTATTTTGCTAATTGTTGTAATGTAATTAAAACATCCTCTACAATAATGATACGGTCTTGAAAGGCAGTACTGTCAGCAATTGGTTCATCCACTATAGCATAAGCTGCACCGGCTTCTAAAGCAGCGACAGCAAAAACATTTCCATTAAAATTTGGGCCTTTTAATGCAAAGTATACATCTCCTGATTTAAGTTTTCTGGTATCTGTTACAACAGAAGGGTATGCACAATAAATGGAATATAATGCCTCGATTGATCCAAGCTTCATAGCAGTTTAGTTTAGCTTTTTGCCATCAATAAACAAGTAGCTGTTGCTACAAGACCTTCTTCTCTACCTGTAAAACCCATAGTTTCTGTGGTGGTTGCTTTGATAGAAATATCCTTATTGCCTATCTGTAAAATGGAAGCGATGCATTCTTGCATGGCCAACACATAAGGCTTAATTTTTGGTGCTTCTAAACAAAGTGTTGCGTCAATATTGACGATTTGATAGCCTTCTGCAGTAATTAAATCGTAGGTTCTTTGCAATAAAATCTTACTATCAATATTTTTAAATGTATTGTCTGTGTCAGGAAAATGTGTGCCAATATCACCTAAACTTAATGCGCCTAAAAGTGCATCGCAAATAGCATGCAATAATACATCTGCATCACTATGTCCTAATGCGCCCTTGTGGTGTGGTATCTGTATTCCTCCAATCCATAAATCCCTGCCTTCTACTAGCTGATGAAAATCGATCCCTGAACCTATACGTAAATTCATTAAAAGATGTTTTTGATTTTCTGCCATAAATTAGGCTGCTCTTCCTTGGCATTTGGTGTATCCATTCCAAAAGCAGAAATTGCACATCTAAATCCAATTGTGCTGGTAGATTTATCTTGATCTAAATACCTTCTAGTTCCAGGATTTAACCAATAAGGACGATCTTTCCAGCTACCTCCTTTATAGACTCTTGATTTATTCGAGATCAAGGTATTTGTACCAGTTTCATAACTGGATGTATTGGAATCATCGCCATCTAAAACATTATTACCTCTGTATGGATTAAAATCATCCATATCAATGCTATTCATTGGACGATAGATATCTGCTACCCACTCGTTCACATTGCCACTCAAATTGTATAAACCTAGAGGGTTTTGTAAAAAACTATTGGTTTTACTTGGGAAACCTGCACCATCATTTGAATAACCAACCATACCCATATAATCACCACTTCCATTTTTAAAGTTGGCCATAAACATACCACGATCGGCTTTTTCCTTTTTGCTTACCCTTCCTGTTGGCGTATTTCTAAGACCATCATTACCATTAGAGCTCCATGGATATGGAGAATCAGAGGAGATGATACTTGCATTTGGTGCTCCTGAATTGGAACCTGCTTTTGGGTTATTAAAATTAGAAATGTAGTTTTTACCACTAGATACTTTTGCTGCATATTCCCATTCTGCTTCTGTAGGTAATCTAAAGTCAGGTATCAAAACATAATCCCCTAAGTTTTTATTTTTCACTTTTGTTGTAGCAGTGAATGCCACTGTTTTTTTATTGCTATCAACCAGACTGTTACCAGCTTCCATCTTTCCTAAATAAGGTTTAGTTGGATCAATTAAACCATACTTAATTAAAGTTTTTTCATTCGCTCTGTCGGTTCTCCATCTGCAATAAGCATTGGCTTGCTCCCAACTTACACCAACTACCGGGTAATCATTGAATGCCTTATTTCTAAAATAACCTTCAACCATTGGTTCATTGTAAGCAAGATCAGTTCTCCAAACCAACGTATCAGGAAGGGCTGCTCTTACAATGGAATCTTTCCCCATTGGAATAAAAACACGTTCAAGCCATTTGATGTAATTTCTATATTGTTTGTTGCTCACTTCGTATTGGTCAATTCTAAAAGAACTCACGGTCACTCTGCGCAAATTATTATTCCAATCCCCCATGATATTTTCTTGGTTCATACCCATAGCGAAAGTGCCACCTCTTATTAAAATGGTGCTGTCGTAAGGATCATCCTTAGAAGCAAACGCCACTTTATTGCTTTGATTACTTTCAAATTGATCGATCATTTTTGGGCCTATAAAAAGAACCGCAAAAAATAATAGTATGCTATTGATAAAATTCATCTGTTTTGTTTAATCTGTTCTGTTTAAATTCTTTTGCGAATATACTTGCTTTTTCACTCATTTATTCAAATGCAAATAGATTCTTATGTTAGTAAAACCCTAATTTTAGGACATGAAACTTGGCGTTTTAACATTTATTTTAATAGGATGTGCTTGCTCCCTTTCTGGATGGGGACAGGTAGGCATGCTTTCTAAAGGAAATTGGGTCAAAATAGCCGTACCAAACGAAGGGGTTTATCAGCTCAGTGGCGCACAGTTTAAAGCAATGGGTTTTACAGGAAAAGTGAATGCCAATCAGGTTCAATTATATGGCATGGATTTGGCAAATCTGAGTGAAAAAGTACCTAGTACATTACCAGATAGTTTAATGGAAATAGCCATCGAAATGCAAGATGGGGGAGATGGGATATTCGATGACCAAGATCAATTTTTATTTTATGCACAAGGTCATTATCAATGGATCAAATCGGGTAGCTCTGAAGCCCCAATTCGTCAAAAAATAACCAGCAATGATTCCTTGTATTTTTTTCTAAAAATTGGAACAAGTGGAAAAAGAATTTTAAATTTTAATAAAACTGGAGCTGCGTCAAAATTGGTACAAACTTATGCTGCCAAATGGTTGATTGAAAAAGATAGTATCAATGTTTTAAGTAGTGGTAAAATATGGTTGGGCGATCCGATGGGCCTTGGGGTTGGTAAAAAAACGTCCATATCATTTCCGCTTAATATGGAGGGCTTGCAATTCAATGCCCCAATTGTTTTTCAAAGTCAATTAGCCGCATCTGCCTATCAGTCTGATGCGTCTTTTACCACTCAATTAAATGATCAATTATTGAGTACAAAATTATTGAATCCAGTTTCTGGTTTAATTTTTGACGATGCCTATAAAATTAGATTTGATAGCAGCACCATTTGGTTAGATAAAACGAAAGTTTTAAAGGCTGGACAAAACTTAAGTTCCTTAAATCTGCAAGTCAATTTTAATGCACCTTCCACCTCAACTGGTTGGATAGATTATATGGTATTGCATGGGCAAAGAACAATTGGATATTGGGGTAATACAGCTTTTGGGTTTGACTATCAAACGAGTTCATCAAAAACGCAATTGATTGAATTTGAAATTCAAAATGCCACAGCACAAACAAGGGTTTGGGACGTCAGTCAATACTTACAACCTTTGTCATTAAATCCTCAATTCCTTCAAAATAGCATGGCCACTTTTAAAACTTCTGATAGTGGACTTAAATATTTTTACGTCTTTGAGTCCAATAAAATCAATGCTGCTCAGTTTTCTAGTTTCATTCGCAATGACAGTAGTTTTTCTACTAGTCCGTTAGATTATATCATTATTACAGCGCCTGATTATTATCCGGCGGCATTGAGATTAAAAGCATTTCATGAAAAGCAAAATGGGTATAAGGTTGGTCTATTTAATTCCACCCAAATTTTCAATGAGATGGCTAGTGGACAAAGCACTCCTGTGGCTATTAGGAATTTTATAAAGTACATGATGGAACAATCCAAATTAAAAAAGCAAGCCCCTCCAGCATATGTTTTATTAATGGGCATAGGTAATTTTAATACGCAAAAAATTCAACTCAATAAAGAATTACCAGTTTACACAAGTGAGGTATCTAATGCCATTTTATCTTCATATAGTTCGGATGATTTTTATGCGATACAAAAACCAGGTGATCAAATTCAATTTTCCCAAACGATTGATTCTATTCAATTAGCGATTGGTAGAATTCCAGCAAGAACTGTGGCTGAAGCAGAAAAAATGGTAGACAAATTAATTCAATACCAGTCCAATAAAAAAATGGGACTTTGGCAAAATCAATTGACTTGGGTAGCTGATGATGCGGACTTTAATTTACACCTGCAGGATGCAGAAGAAATTATTGGCAACTTAAAAAGTAAAACCACTAATTGGAATCATCGAAAACTCTATTTGGATTTATTTAAGGCGAATCAAACATTGACTGGCAATACTTATCCAGACGTCAACAAAGCCATTCAAGAATCTATACAAGCTGGCACATTGATGTTGAATTATACCGGACATGGAAATTATTTACGCTTAACAGAAGAGGCGGTGATTTCAAAATCGGAAATACAGACATGGAACAATGCAGGTAAATTACCAATCATGGTCACTGCTTCATGTGATTTTGCACCCTATGATCAACCTGCAAACGCCCCAATCGGCTTTGATGCTTTAATGCAAAATGATAAAGGCATTATCGCATTGGTTGCAGCCAACAGACTCGTTTTTGCCTATAGCAATAAGCAAATCAATGATGCATTCATGCAGGCATTATTAGTGCCCAATGCGAATGGTCTTTATAGACCCATTGGTCAAGCACTTCAGGCAGCAAAAAATTATAATTTTAACAGAAATGGAGATCGATTAAATGCATTTAAATTTGGATTAATGGGTGATCCTGCCATGCGCATAGTGCAACCCAAATACCAAATTAATTGTACCAATTTGAATCAGTCACCATGGTCGGACACCTTAATATTAAAAGCAGGAGGAAAGTACAGCATTAAAGGAAATTTATCTGCAAAAAATCAGGCAATTCAAAACTTTAATGGTTTCATAGATATGATTTTATGGGATGCTCCAAGCATTAAAAAAACTTTAGCGAATCAGACTACTAGTTTGTCTGTACCTATTGAAACACAAGAGCAGGCGCTATTTAAAGGAAAGGCAACAGTACAAAATGGACAATTTGAAATCAGCTTTATCTTACCTGCCACGCTACCATCTTCTAATGCAGCAGCACTCAAATTGCAATTATATGCCTACAATGATACAGCAGATGCAAGCATGCAATTTCAATCCATCTTTATACAAGGGGCCACCACCTTAAATCAATTAGACACAACAGGTCCTTCCATTCACAGCTATATCAATACACCTTATTTCAAATCTGGTGACTGGGTAAGCACAGCGGCTACTTTATATGTGACTTTAAATGATAGTTCAGGGATACAATCTTCTGGGAATGAATTAGGGCATGATTTAAAATTAATCATAGACGATACCGTTATAAAAAATTATAACCTCAATGCATTCTTCACTTATAAGCTAAATCAGTATCAGTCTGGAGAGATAGAATACCCACTTCCAGTATTGGAGGAGGGGAAACATAGATTGATTCTGAAGGCATGGGATCTTTTAGGAAATGCCTCCAAAGACACCCTCTTGATAGAAGTACCTAGCAAGAAAAATAGGAATATCAGAAATCTTAGTATTACACCCAACCCGGTTCAAACCAATGCCAAAATTAGTTTTGAACTCAATAATACGGTAGACCCCATTAAGCTGCAATTAGAGATATTCGATGCCAATGGAATTAGACATTTTTCTACATCCCAACTCATACAACCCAGAGGTAATAAGATGATAGTGGATTGGGATGGGCATAGCTCCAATGGCGGGCTATTGCCACCCGGAAAATATTATTATAAAGTCATTGTGCAGCAAAATGGGCTCTTAGAACAAATGTTAAATGGATTATTAAAATTTTAAATATTGAATTCTAAGGTTATCTTTACTAACATAGAATCATAAAGTAGTTGAGTATGAATAAAATTGCCTCATTTAAAATAATCTTTTTTGTCTTTTTATTTTTTGTAGCCAGTTCACTAAAAGCACAAACAAGACTTAAATTGCAAAGTACTGCCGTGCCATTTATGATGATCTCACCGGATGCAAGATCTGGTGGTATGGGTAATTTATCTATTGCTATGTCTCCAGAAGCCAATGACCTTTTTGGCAACACTGCTAAGATTCCTTATTTGAATAATGACCGTGGTTTTTTAATCAATTATACACCATGGTTAAAAGATTTAGGATTGAGTGATGTGTATTTAGCGAGCGCAGGTTATTATAAAAAATTAAATAGTTTTAGTGGTATCAATAGTTCCTTACGTTTTTTTAGTTTAGGTAATATTGATTTCACAGACGAGTCGGGTACCTCGACTTTACCTTCTCAAAGACCTTCAGAATTCAGTTATGATTTTGGATACAATATTTTATTAACAGATGCTTTAAGTATGGGGGTCACTTTAAGGTACATCCATTCAAGATTGGTGCAGGGCTCTTATGGCACCAATGGCACCAATTATAAAGCAGGTAACACTTTTGCTGGAGACGTCAGTTTGTTCTATAAACAAAACGAAGACTTAGAAGGGTTCCATGCAGGCTTGGTTTTATCTAACTTAGGAGGCAAAGTGAGTTATTCAAACGAGTCAAAAAATAAATATTTTATTCCAGCTAATATAGGATTAGGGGTGGCGTATTTAAGTAGGTTTGACGCAGAGAACTCAATTGAAATGGGTGTAGATGTCAATCGCTTAATGGTGCCTGCAAGTCCGGTGAGTAGTGATGTTGAAGTGGTGGATCAATATTTTTCTCAATCAGTCGTGTCTAGTTGGTTCAATTCCTTCTCGAATAAATATGGTATGCCTTTATCAGAATCCTTAAAAGTTTCCTTGGGTGCTGAATACAATTACGCAGACCGATTTCATTTGAGGGCTGGATACTTTTTAGACAATAATAAGAACCTAGGTAGCATGCAATATTTTACAGTTGGATCAAGTTTCCAATACCAACAGTCTAAATTCAACATCTCTTATTTAGTGCCTACAGGCGGCGGTATCACTCGAAATCCATTATCAAATACCTTACGTTTTGGCTCTATTTTTTACTTCTAAATAATTTGTTAACTAAAGGGTTCTAGCTTCAAATTACCTTCTTTTTTAACTACTTTTGTAGCACATGTCTACAATCATTCCCATTGTGAACCACAGTCATCATCCTTTGCCAGCATATGCAACGCAAGGGTCTTCTGGCTTAGATCTACGTGCATTTATTATTGCACCTGTTCAGTTGGCACCTTTAGAGCGTGCACTCATCCCAACAGGATTGCATATTGCTTTACCAAATAATTGGGAGGCGCAAGTAAGACCAAGAAGTGGACTTGCCATTAAACAAGGGCTCACTTGTTTAAATACCCCTGGCACCATTGATGCAGATTATAGAGGTGAGATTAAAGTGATTTTGATCAACTTGTCCAATGAAATTCAAGTGGTTCAAGACGGGGATCGCATTGCGCAAATAGTGTTTCAACAAGTTGAAAAAATGGAATGGCAATTGGTCGAGCATTTGGACACAACCCAAAGAGGAGCCGGTGGCTTTGGTCATACAGGCAAAATATAAATTCAATCCATGCGTAGTCTAAAAAACAGTCTTTATTTGATTTTGATACTTTTGAGTGCGGCATGTGCGAATGTAAAAAAAGTACAAGTCATTCAAGATGCTTTGGCAGTGAAAGCATTACCTGATGCTGCTGCATTTGCAGAGAAAGCAAGATTAGATTCGGTATTCATGGTAGAGGGTATTGTCCATCATATTGCGCATGCTAAGATTGGTTTTAATACCATGAATGCTAAGCTAAAAATGGATTATGAAACAAGTACTAATAAAGATAGTTATATCGCCAATTTAAGTATTCAGAAAGATAGTTGTATGTACATTACAATTAGAGGTGCTTTGGGGGTGATTGGCTTAAAAGCATTGATCAACAAAGACAGTGTCTTCCTGGTATTCCCTTTATCCAAAAAAACAGAAAAACATCCATTATCCTATCTGCAAGAAGTGATAAAAATTCCAATCAATTATCAAACAATTGAGGACTTGGTGATAGGCAATCCAATTTTTATGGATAGCATTGATATCGTGTCTTATAAAGTCATCAATCAAAGATTACAAGTGAGCTTGTTGGGGAAATTATTCAAAAATTTAATCATCCTTAGTGAGGACAAAACTAAGTTGGTTCAATTAAAGTTGGACGATGTGGATATCACTAAACATAGGACATGTGATATCAATTATAGTCAACATACTTTGGTGAAAAATACGCAGTTCCCACTATACAGAACCATCTCTATCAATGCACAAACGAAATTGGATATTGGAATGGAAATCAAGGAATTTAATTTTGATGAACCTTTAAAATACACTTTTACTGTTCCTAAAACAGGCAAACGTAAATAATAATTGAAAAATCGTACCCTATGATTAAAAAGTGTATCCTCTTTATTTGCATATTTATTACTTGTTTTTTTAACAGTTCAATTGCTCAAAATGGTAATTCCAGAGAAGACTTGCAAAAACAATCTCAGACATTACAAAAAGAATTGGATGCACTCAATAATCTATTAGAGCAAACTAAAAAGAATAAAAAAAGTTCATTGGCTCAGCTGGCAGTGATTAGAAATAAAATTGCAAAAAGAACAGCCTTGATCAATGGGATCGCTAAGCAAGTTAAAATATTAGATGCTGCTATTCAAACGAATCAACGTGATGTGCAAAGATTGAACAATGAATTAGACACGCTAAAGTATAGATACGCTAAAAGTATTGTATTTGCTTACCAAAGCAGAAGCGGGTATGAGTACCTCAACTTTTTATTTTCTGCTGGAAGCTTTAATGATGCGGTCAAAAGAATTACTTATCTAAAGACCTATCGTCAGAATAGAGAAGCGCAAGCCATGGCGATTGGTCTTTCTGAAAACAATTTAAAATCTAAGATCACCATTCTTAGTGAAAACAAGGAGGATAGGATGAAAACCTTATCCGCTCAAACTGTTCAATTGAAAGTGTTGCAAGACGATCGAAAAGAGCAGGATAAGGTAGTGAGTCAATTAAAGAATAAAGAACAAGAAATCACCACACAGGTTAGACAAAAGGAAGCGCAACGAAGAAAGATGCAAGCTGCTATTGCTGCAGTCATTAAAAGGGAAATGCAAGAAGCCGTAAAAAGAGAGAATGATCGATTGGCAAAATTAAAAGCTGCCAATTCGGCGAATAATAAAACAACCGCTTCAACAGACGATAAAACAAAAACAACATCTAATGTGGGTAAAGTGGAAGGTGGTTTAAAAAGTACCACAAGTAATCGTCCCTACTCTGCACTTGAGACGACCGAAGAGGGCAGAGAAACCTCTATCAATTTTGAAAACAATAAAGGAGGCTTGCCTTGGCCAGTCGCCACTGGGATTGTCAATATTCATTTTGGTGTGGAGAGTATTCCAGGTACAAAATTAGATCGTAAAAGTGATGGTATTGAAGTATCGGTCCCTAGAGGCACGTCGGTTAAGAGTGTGGCCAATGGAACGGTGGTATATGTAGGGGATGTGAATGGAGACAAGACCGTATTAATCAAACATGGTAAATATTTTACCGCATTTTCTTGCTTAAGCAGTGCATCTGTAAGCAATGGACAAGAAGTCAAAGCTGGAACTGTAATTGGCCGTTCGGGCATCAACTTAGACGGAGAAGGGGCTGTATTATTCTCAATTTGTAATGAAAAAGCAGTATATTTTGATCCTGAAAATTGGTTAAAAGCCAGAAGGTAGTAGCCCATTTACCGCATTTAAAATTGATATTATGCCAAAATGTATTCTTGCTCTAGACCAAGGAACAACTAGTAGTCGTGCTATCTTATTTGACCAAGAAGGATTAATCCTAGCCACTGCACAAAAAGAATTTACTCAAATTTTCCCTTCACCAGGATGGGTAGAGCATGATCCAATGGAAATTTGGAGTACGCAAATTGGGGTTGCTTCGGAAGTGATTTCAAAACATGGTGTCGATCAATTTGATATTGCTGCCATTGGTATTACCAATCAACGTGAAACAACTGTTATTTGGAATAAGTTAACAGGATTACCAATATACAATGCGATTGTTTGGCAAGACAGAAGGACTGCGGATTTCTGTGATCAATTAAAGCAAGCTGGGAAGCAAACTTTAATTCAAGAAAAAACAGGCTTAATCATTGATGCTTATTTTTCGGCTTCAAAAATTAAATGGATTTTAGATCATGTAGATGGTGCAAGAACACAAGCAGAAAATGGGGAACTTTGTTTTGGAACCATTGATAGTTGGTTGGTTTGGAAATTCACCAATGGAGCGCAACATATCACAGATGCGACCAATGCATCAAGAACAATGCTTTTTAATATCCATGAATTAAAGTGGGATACAACCTTATTGGAATTGTTTAATATCCCTATCTCCATCTTACCCGAAGTCAAAAGTAGTAGCGAGGTATATGGACATACAGATTTATTGGTTACCAATCAACAAATTCCAATTGCAGGCATTGCTGGAGACCAACAAGCAGCTTTGTTTGGACAAATTTGTACAGCACCAGGCATGGTTAAAAACACCTACGGCACTGGTTGTTTTATGTTAATGCATACAGGAGAAAAAGCAGTGCTGTCAAAAAATAATTTATTAACGACCATTGCTTTACAACGAAATGGTAAGACTTTTTATGCATTAGAGGGCAGTGTGTTTATTGGAGGTGCTGTCGTGCAATGGCTCAGAGACGGACTTAATATTATTCGTAAATCCGATCAAGTAGAAAGTTTAGCTGCTCAAGTCACAGACACCGATGGGGTGTATATGGTGCCTGCATTTTCTGGCTTAGGCGCGCCCTATTGGAATCAACATGCAAAAGGGACGATTACTGGTATTTCAAGAGGCACCACCGCAGCACATATTGCTCGCGCGGCATTAGAAAGCATTGCCTACCAAACCTATGATGTGTTAAAAGCAATGGAATCGGATGCCCAAATTCCAATTGCAGAATTAAGAGTAGATGGAGCAGCTACAAAAAATAATTTATTGATGCAGTTTCAATCCAATATTTTAAATACAAAAGTGATTCGACCTACCATCATTGAAACAACTGCATTGGGTGCAGCCTATCTTGCTGGTTTGGCTGTTGGTTTTTGGAAAGACGAATCTGAACTTGTTGCAAAATGGAAGGTAGATCAAGTTTTTAATCCCAACTTAGCGCAAGCAGAGATAGAAAAAGGCATTCAAGGTTGGAAAAAAGCAATTCAAATGACCAACATATAAATGACTAAATTATAATTTTATGACTCCATTTTTAGCCGAATTCTTAGGCACTTGCATGATGATGATGATTGGAAACGGTGTGGTTGCAAATGTTGTATTGCCAAAAACAAAAGGCAATAACGGCGGATTGATCGCCATAGTTTTAGGATGGACCATTGCCGTTTTTGTAGGGGTCTATATTTCTAATAGTACTAGTGGTGCACACTTAAATCCAGCCGTTACAATTGCTTTTGCAAGCGCTGGAAAATTTAGTTGGGCCTTGGTGCCTACCTATTTATTAGCACAATTGTTAGGAAGTATGTTGGGTGCATTTGTGGTTTGGATGGTCTATAAAGACCATTTTAATGCCAGTGAAAATGCAGGGGATCAATTGGCATGTTTTTCAACAGGCCCTTCTATACGTAGATTACCACAAAATTTTATTGTTGAAACGATTGCAAGCTTTATTTTCATCTTAGGAATTTTTTATATTAAACCAGCTGGAGTTGAATTAGGCACTTTTTCTGCCCTGCCAGTGGCCCTTTTGGTGGCAGGCATTGGCTTTGGACTGGGAGGTCCAACCGGTTGGGCCATCAACCCAGCCAGAGATTTAGGGCCTAGAATCATGCATTTTGTGCTTCCTATAAAGGGAAAAGGGCCAAGTGATTGGGCCTATGCTGCCATTCCAGTATTTGGGCCAATCGTGGGGGGAATTTTAGCAGCGATTATTTATGTACAATTTTTGCAATAAACTTGCAAATCACTACCTTTGCAGCCGAAATGGAGTCAATCCATTTTAGCCTCCTAAAAGAGGGTTGTAAAAACAAATAACTATATGGCAACAACAGGTAAAATCAAACAAATTATTGGTGCGGTTGTAGACGTACATTTTTCAACTGAAAGTGTATTACCAGAAATATACAATGCCCTAGAAATCACGCGTCCTAACGGTGAAAAATTAGTATTAGAAGTACAACAACACTTAGGAGAAGATAGTGTTCGTGCCATTGCAATGGACGGTACTGAAGGTCTTGTAAGAGGTATGGAAGTTGTAGATACTGGAAAAGGAATTTTAATGCCTATAGGTGAAGGGATCAATGGTCGTTTGTTCAATGTAACAGGAGACGCAATTGATGGTTTACCACAATTAGATAAAACCAATGGCCGTTCTATTCACGCAAATCCTCCAAAGTTCGAAGACTTGAGTACTGCAACAGAAGTGTTGTTTACAGGTATTAAAGTCATTGATTTGATTGAGCCTTATGCAAAAGGTGGAAAGATTGGATTGTTTGGTGGTGCAGGTGTAGGTAAAACAGTATTGATTCAAGAATTGATTAACAATATCGCAAAAGGGCACGGTGGATTGTCCGTATTTGCAGGTGTGGGAGAAAGAACACGTGAGGGAAATGATTTATTACGTGAGATGATTGAAGCAGGTATCATGAAATATGGTGATGCATTCAAACATAGCATGGAAGAAGGTGGATGGGATTTAAGTAAAGTGAGTTTAGAAGAATTAAAAGAATCAAAAGCAACATTCGTTTTTGGTCAAATGAACGAACCTCCTGGTGCACGTGCTCGTGTGGCTTTGAGTGGTTTGACTATTGCAGAATATTTCCGTGATGGAGATGGAACAGGAAAAGGAAAGGATATCTTATTCTTTGTTGATAATATCTTCCGTTTTACACAAGCAGGTTCAGAGGTATCGGCATTATTAGGTCGTATGCCATCTGCGGTAGGTTATCAACCAACATTGGCTACAGAGATGGGATTGATGCAAGAGCGTATCACTTCAACTAAGAATGGTTCAATTACTTCGGTTCAAGCGGTTTATGTTCCTGCGGATGACTTAACAGATCCGGCGCCGGCAACCACTTTCGCGCATTTGGATGCAACAACCGTATTGTCTCGTAAAATTGCCGATTTAGGTATCTATCCTGCGGTGGATCCATTGGATTCTACTTCAAGAATTTTAACAAAAGCAATTGTTGGTGATGCACACTACGATACTGCACAGAAAGTGAAGATGATTTTACAACGTTATAAGGAATTACAAGATATCATTGCCATCTTAGGTATGGATGAATTAAGTGATGAAGATAAATTAGTGGTATCACGTGCACGTCGTGTTCAACGTTTCTTATCTCAACCTTTCCACGTGGCTGAGCAGTTCACAGGTTTGAAAGGTGTATTCGTTTCTATCGACGATACCATCAGAGGTTTCAATGCAATTATGGATGGTCAAGTAGACGAGTATCCAGAAGCTGCATTCAACTTAGTAGGTACTTTAGAAGATGCGATTGAGAAAGGTAAGAAAATGATGGCACAAGCATAATTAATTAAAATTCCATTCATGTTATTAGAAATATTAACACCAGAGAAGAAGTTATTTAGTGGAAATGTACAAGGAGTGCAATTACCTGGTGTAGATGGTTTATTTGAAATCTTAGATAAACACGCCCCTTTAGTCAGTGCATTAGGAATTGGAAATGTAAAAGTCTTACAAAAGGGGACTGCAGCCGAAACATATGCGATACAAGGTGGATTTGTGGAAGTCATTGATAATAAGGCTACCGTGTTAGTGGAAGGCGTCTTATAGCCAAATAGACAATAACAAAAAATTACAACTATACCAATCCCTCTCGAGTTATCGAGAGGGATTTTTTTATATATTCACATACGCAAATTTCACAAGATTGTATTGGTTAGATTATGAAAAAAACATTCCCTTTTTTATTTATATTAATTGGATTATCCATCCTAGGGATATTGTTTATTCAAGTCACTTGGTTAGAGGGTTTATTTCTGTTGCAAAAAAATCAATTGATTGAAAAAGTAAATCAAGCAGGCGTCATTGTTTCTGCTGATTTAGGAAAAAAATTAAATGGAGGATTGGCATTTCATTTTCCAAAAAAATCCTTGAGTTTATCTGGAGGAGGGCATTCACATAGTTTCGAAGAAGCCACTTTATCAGATCTGTATAGCTATCAAGATTTGGATAAAAGATTAAAAGCAGCCTTGGCAAAATACGGGTTACAAGATTTATCTTATGAGTTTGCCTTACAAGATAAAAAAGGGTTTGTTGATATTAAAAGTAAAAAATTCGAAGATGTCTTTGTGGAAGAACCAAATACGGTACAAACAAGGGTGTCTATTATCCCGCAAGACATATTAGAAACGACTGGTCCCTTTGAAACACTTATCATTATTATTCCAAATGTGAATGCTTTTTTATTTAAAACCTTACAGTGGGTTGTCTTTGGGGCAATATTATTCATCATCATTGTATTAGCAGCATTTTTTATTACTATTAGGTCATTGATGAAACAAAAAAAACTGAGCGAAATCAAAAGTGATTTCATAAATAATATGACGCACGAGCTCAAGACACCATTGGCAACTATTTCTTTAGCAGTGGATGCGCTTAAGTCAAACAAAGTACAATCCGATACGAAATCTGTTGATTACTTTAGTTCGATCAT
The DNA here is from genome assembly GCA_037143275.1 of Chitinophagia bacterium. Lineage (GTDB taxonomy): Bacteria > Bacteroidota > Bacteroidia > Chitinophagales > Chitinophagaceae > Sediminibacterium. The sequence goes on along the minus strand of JBAWZB010000007.1, from coordinate 37,065 downwards.
TAAAGAGGAAAATGTTCGCATGAACAAGCATGTAGAAACTATTTTACAAGCGGCTCAGCTAGAGAAAAAAGAAAATGAACTTAACAGACAATTAGTCAATATTGATGACCTCATTCAAGGTGTTGTTGAAAGCTTTAAATTACAATTAGAAAGCAAGCCTTCCGCCGTGCATACACAATTTGATGCTTCACCTTCTGAAATTTGGATTGATGAAGAGTATTTTTTACATGTCTTATCTAATTTAATAGATAACTCAATTAAGTATGCCAAGTCTGAAATTGATATCAGCATTAAAACCAAAACGGTATCTAACAAAATGGTGATTACGATTGAGGATAAAGGTATTGGAATGAATCCTGATACAGTGAAGCATATATTTGAAAAGTTCTATCGTGCACACGCAGGCAATATCCACAATGTAAAAGGATTTGGATTGGGGATGAGTTATGTAAAATGGGTCATTGATATGCACAAAGGCACTATACAAGTATCAAGTGAGATAGACAAAGGGACCAAGGTTGAAATTAGCCTACCGATGATTCAACCAAAATAAACACCCGTCTCCATAACTAAGAAATCGATACTCGTTTGCTAACGCATGCTCATAAACGGTTTTCCATTGGTCTCCAGCAATGGCCGCAATGATTAATAAAAGTGTAGATTTTGGTTGGTGAAAGTTTGTAATCAATCCTTTGCAAATTTTAAATTGATATCCCGGCTTGACCATTAATTGAGTCGTTGCAATAAGACTATTTATTTGCTTTAGTTTCATCCATTCTTTTAAATATTGCATGGCTTCCTGCACCGTCTCATGCTGCGCATCTAAAGTATAAGCATCCCATTGCAATAAATTTATTTCGTTGATATCCATCTCGGGATCTCGCTTTATTTTGATTGCTAACCAATATAAAGACTCCAGTGTCCTAAGTGAAGTTGTTCCAACTGCGATGATGTTGTTTGAAGTAGTAGCTAAGTACTCTATCGTTTGAAGGTCGACATCAATGAATTCAGCATGCATTAAATGGTCATGAAAATCATCTACTTTAACTGGCATAAATGTACCTGCTCCAACATGGAGTGTGATAAATTTTTTTTCAATGCCTTTTGCTGTCAATGCTTTAAATACCTGCTCATCAAAGTGTAAGCCAGCAGTCGGGGCTGCAACAGATCCTTCTGTAGTTGCATAGGTTGTTTGATAGCGATCTTTATCCGTTGCATTCGCTTCCCTTTGTATATAAGGTGGCAATGGAATTTGACCAACAAGGGCAATGATTTCAGAAAAAACAATGGTAGGATGATTCCAAGAAAATTCAATGATAAAATGTCCTTCTTCTTGCGCTATTTTTTTTGTAGATAAAAGGATGCATATATCATCATATAAGAGTTCCTTTTGTAAAAATTCCGACTTCCATTTTTTAGCACCACCCACTAAACATTTCCATTGTACTTTATTGGTGGCTTGCATTGCTAATTGCACTGGCGTAAACGCAGCAGTTGGTTCTAGACAAAAAATTTCAATCTTATTTTGTCTGCTATTTGAAGATGAATTTGGATCTATCATCTTTTCAGCATCAAAGCCATACGACTTATCAAATAAAATTCTTGCTGCAATGACTTTGCTATTGTTAAAGAATAAACTGTGTGCCCTTGGAATGTAATTGGCAATATCCTTGTATTGTCCTTCTGCGATAATGGATTGATCCCAAACTAAAAGTTTACTATCCGATCTATTGGCCGCTGGGGTATACGCAATGCGCGCATCAGGTAAATCGTAATCAAAATCGGCCATTTTCATGCCGTAAAAATAGCAAAACCGATCCAAATGCCATGATTTAGAGCAATTCACAGCTTTTTAACCTTAAAAAATGGGTTATCCACAGCTCTTCACACCCTAAATTTTTAAAATGAGTCAAAATTGCCTCAAACTCAATCATAGCATGACTTTCGGCTTGGTTCATTTCTTGTGGAAAACTAGAAGGGCCTATTTGGCCTATAAAAGTGGTAAAAAGTGTTATTTTGTGTTAACAAGTGGTAAAATAAAGATCAAATTATTATCAAATGACAGGTTTTCACGGAGAATATCAATCAACTATCGACGCAAAAGGGCGTTTCCTAGTTCCAGGCAGCTTGAAAAAGCAACTGGCAGAAGGGGAGACGCGTTTTATCGTAAGTAGAGGATTTGAAAAGTGTCTAACACTTTATCCGTTAAAAAGCTGGCAAGCGATTTTGGACAGAATTAGCCAATTGAATGACTTTGATCCCAAAGTGAGACAATTCCGTCGTCAGTTCTTGGGTGGTGCAACAGAAGTTGAGTTGGATAGCGCAGGCCGTTTGTTATTGCCTCCAACTTTAAGAGAGTTTGCATTGCCTGGAAAAGAAATTGTATTAGCGGCAGCATTGGATCGTTTTGAAATTTGGGATGCAAGTTCTTATAAACAGCTCTTTGAGGATTTCTCTGCAGATGCATTTAGCAATCTAGCGCAGGAAGTAATGTCAGGTATTAAAAATCAAGATTAAGGAAGATGACCAACCCTACATCCAACTTAAACTTAGATTACCATATACCTGTTTTATTTCAAGAAACCATTGCGCATCTAAATATCGTACCTGATGGTATTTATGTAGATGCGACGTTTGGAGGAGGAGGACATAGTAGAGGTATTTTATCAAAGTTGGGTCCGAAAGGAAAACTCATTGCTTTTGATCAAGATGCAGATGCTAAAAAGAATCTACCAAATGATGATCGAATTATTTTTATACCTGAAAATTTTAGGTATATACAACGATTCCTTCGCTTGAATAAAATTGATAAAGTGGACGGCGTTTTAGCCGACTTAGGCGTTAGTAGCCATCAATTTGATGAAGGTTCAAGAGGTTTCTCTATTCGTTTTGACGGTCCCTTTGACATGAGAATGGATCAACGTCAAACAAGAACAGCAGCGCATATTATAGAAAGCTATTCAGAAGCAGCACTACATAAAATGTTTGAGCAATATGGTGAAGTCACCAACGCTAAGACCCTAGCGAAACATATTGTCACACAAAGACGTCTATTAAAGTTATCTACCGTACAAGATTTTAAAACTTTAATTGCGCCAGTCGTAAAAGGAAATCCAAATAAATATTGGGCACAAGTGTTCCAGGCTATCCGAATGGAATTGAATGAGGAGATGGTTGTGTTGAATGAATTTTTAACACAATTACCAGATGTCATGCATGAAGGAGGTAGAGCGGTGATTATTACGTTCCACTCTATCGAAGATCGTATGGTAAAAAATGCATTCAAAGTAGGACCTGATGAAGACGATGTGACCAACCCGTTTCTTTCAATTAAGAAAGAAGTGCTTTGGAAGATCATAACAAAAAAACCTGTTGTGGCTTCTGAAAAAGAGATGAAAGAAAACAATCGAAGCAGAAGTGCAAAATTGCGCGCTGCTGAAAGAGTATAAACCGTATGTCCGTACCTGTAAAAAACACCCCTAAGTCTGCTATCGTTAGCATACTTAACTACGAATGGATTGTTATGAACATTAGTTACTTTTTGTTCTTGGCAGTACTAGCGATCATTTATATCGCTAATGGACACTTGACGGATAAATCAATCCGTAAAATCAACACCACTAAAAAAGAAATTAAGCAATTGCAATTTGAGTATAAAACACTTAAAGCAGATTTAATGCTTAAGAGTGAATCTATCAACATTGAAAAAGCAATGGCACCCTATGGCTTACAAGTTTCTAAGGATATGTCTATACGTATACCATTGGAAAAACGTTTTGATTTAAATAATGAAAATAACAAAGCCAAATAATGGATGTAAAACGCGACATACTATGGAGAGTTTACCTAAGCTATATTTTAGTCGTAGTGGTGTGTCTTTTTATTTTAGGTAAAGCATTTTACATTCAACAAGTGCAAGGCGCTTATTGGAGAGGCTTAAGCGACAGCTTACACCAACGTATTATTGAAATTCCTGCAGACAGAGGTACAATTTATAGTGAAGATGGACAGATGCTAAGTACCAATGTGCCTCAGTTTGATATTTATATCGATTTTAGAGTAGAGCCATTACACGAAAAAGGAGGCAAATTATTTAGAGAAAATATTGATTCACTCAGTATTGCTTTGGCTGAATTATTCAAGGATCAATCTGCTGGCACTTATAAAGATGGACTCACCAAGGCTTTTGAGGCAAGTGAGCCAAATTATGAATTAAGAAAAAAAGTGAGTTATAAGCAATACTTAGAAATGGCTAAGTTTCCATTGTTTCGTTTAGGAAGGTATAAATGTGGATTTATAGCGCAAGAAAAAAATATCCGTTTGAATCCTTATCAAAATATGGGATACAGAACAATTGGTTTAGCTAGAGATCAAAATAAAGTAGGCTTGGAATTATCTTACGATACGGCATTGAATGGTCGAAATGGAAAACAGTTGGTTCGAGCAATTGCAGGTGGCGTAACAGTTCCAGTACAAGAGGGCGAATTTGAAATTGAACCTGAAACAGGAAAAGATATTGTAAGTACACTTGATGTATACATTCAAGAAGTCACAACCAACGCTTTGATGAAAATGATGATTAGCAATGAAGCACAACATGGGGTTGCAATGGTGATGGAAGTGAAAACAGGAAAGATCAAAGCCATTGCAAATTTGGGTAAGATAAGAGATGGCTTTTATGCAGAGGATTTAAATTATGCCATCACGCCTTCAGAACCAGGGTCCACATTTAAGTTGGTAACATTAATGCAAGCTATAGAAGATGGTAAAGTGACTTTAAACACTTCTATTAATTTAGAAGGTGGTGTTTGGCAAGTAGCTGGCAGAACAGTATATGATTCAGAAAAGCATGGTAAATTTCAAGCAACGGTGTTAGAAGCATTTGAAGAAAGTTCAAATGTAGGGATGGCAAAAATTGCAGTCAATAATTATACGAATAATCCATCTGCTTATTTTAAGCACCTTTCTAGATTGAGATTGGATTCATTATCAGGGATTGATTTAGTTGGAGAGCGTCGTCCTCAAATTACTAGACCTGGGGATCAATTATGGGGGCCTACTACTTTACCATGGATGGCCTTTGGATACAATATTGCAATTGCTCCAATTCAAACTTTGACAGTATATAATATGGTAGCGAACAATGGGGTAATGATGCGACCTTATTTAGTGAATAGCATACAAGAAGAGGGTAGAACAATTAAAACGATTGTCCCAAAAGTCTACAATGCACAAGTGTTTAGTCCAGCAACAATTAAATCAGCTCAAATAGCATTAGAAGGCGTTTGCATCAATGGCACCGCTAAAACTTTATTTAAAAATAGTCCTTATAAAGTAGCAGGTAAAACAGGTACTGCTAAAGTAGCGGATGGAAATAAGGGATACAATGATAATATTTATCAATCTTCATTTGCGGGTTATTTTCCTGCAGACAATCCTCAATATACAATTATTGTAAATATTAAGAATAAACCAAATGCACATCCTTTTTATGGCGCAGCGGTGGCAGGCCCTGTATTTAAAGAGATTGCAGATAGGTTGTATGTCACTTATATCCAGAATAAAATAGACAAAGCGCCAATTTTCAATTTAAAAGATTCTCAATTATTCAACTATACCATTTCAAAAACTTCCTTGAAAGCAATTTCAAAACAGTTGTCTATGCCTTATCAGGATTCAACTCCAAATAATGCAGACTGGGCAAAAGTACAAGGTGCAGGAAGGGCTATAAAAGCCGGGCAAGAGTTGCAAATGATTTCTGATAGCACCATGCCTGATATCAGTGGCATGAAACTAAAAGACGCTTTATGGTTATGTGAGAAAAAAGGACTGATTGTAAAATGTAGTGGAAAGGGAAAAGTGATTCGTCAAAGTATTTTGCAAGGACAATATATTCAAAGAGGTCAACAAATCATGATAGAGCTGAATTAATTATATGATAACATCTTTACAACATATCTTATTTGGCGTTGCTTTGAGAGAAGTAATAGGTGCTACCAATCAAGAGATTGTAGATATACAAATTGATTCTAGATTGGTTCAACAAGGAACTGCTTTTGTTGCTATTAAGGGCTTGCAAGTAGACGGTCATCAATTTATCGAAACTGCCATTGAAAAAGGAGCAACTGTGATTGTATGTGAGCATCTTCCAGCACAAATTCATTCGGGTATTACCTATATCGTTGTGGCTAATACGCATGAGGCTGTTGCTTTAATGGCGCATCAATATTATGGACAGCCGTCTACTAAAATTAAATTAGTAGGTGTGACAGGGACCAATGGTAAAACTACGGTGGCTACCTTATTATTTAAGTTGTTTTCTGAGATGGGGTATACTTGCGGCTTGGTGAGCACAGTTCAAAATCAAATTGGTGAGCGCATTATTCCTGCAACGCATACTACACCAGACGCGATTCGCTTAAATGCTTTGTTAGCTAATATGGTATTAGAAGGTTGTTCGCACGTATTTATGGAATGCAGTAGTCATGCCATACACCAGCATCGTATTACTGGTTTACAATTTACTGGTGCTGCTTTCACCAATATCACACATGATCATTTGGACTATCACGAAACTTTCGAAGAGTATGTGCGTGTTAAAAAAATATTTTTTGATGACTTAAATTCAACTGCGTTTGCCATTACCAATTTAGATGATTCAAATGGAGCAACGATGTTGGAAAATACCAAAGCAAAAAAATTCAGCTATGCATTGCATGCACCAGCTACTTATAGAGGAAAGATTTTAGAAAATCAATTGACTGGATTGGTATTGAATGTAAACGAGGTAGAAGTGCATTGCAGATTGATTGGCACCTTTAATGCGTATAATTTTTTAGCGGTGTATGGTGTTGCAATTCAGTTGGGAGAAAATGTAGAAAAAGTATTAACGATCTTAAGTGCATTAACAGGTGCAGAGGGCAGATTCGATTATATCATTAGTAACGAAAATTCCATTGGAATCGTGGATTATGCACATACACCTGATGCTTTACAAAATGTATTGGAAACCATTGCAAAATTAAAGAAAGGTGGAGAGACCGTGATCACAGTGGTAGGTTGTGGTGGAGATAGAGATAAAACCAAAAGACCAATCATGGGTCAAGTGGCTTGTGATTTAAGTGACAAAGTCATTTTCACTAGTGACAATCCTCGTTCCGAAGATCCAAATCAGATTATCAAGGATATGGAAATGGGATTAAGCAGTGCAGCAAAAAGAAAATATGTCAATATCGTAGACCGCTACGAAGCGATTAAGGCAGCTGTAAGTTTTTCAAAACCTGGGGATATTATTTTGATTGCAGGAAAAGGGCATGAAAAATACCAAGATATCAAAGGGGTAAAATCTGATTTTGACGATAAACAAATTTTACAAAATATTTTCAACTCATTTGCTAAATAATTTGCTATGCTGTATCAATTTTTTTCATGGTTAGACAAGTCATTTAATTTACCTGGTACTGGTATGTTTCAGTTTTTGACTTTTAGAATTGCGATGGCCATTTTGTTGTCCCTATTTATAGCAACTGTATATGGAAAAAAAATGATCTTGTTTTTACAGAAAAAACAAATTGGAGAAAGTGTGAGAGAGCTAGGATTGGCAGGTGAGCAACAAAAAAAAGGGACACCAACAATGGGGGGGATTATTATTTTAATGAGTGTATTAATCCCTACCTTACTATTTGCCAATTTAGATAAAGTCTATATCCGATTGATGATTTTATGTACAGTGTGGCTTGGTTTGATTGGTTTCTTAGATGATTATTTTAAAATTCGCGCAAGAAAAGAAGCACTAGAAAAGGGAGAAGCCTACAAAAAGAAAAATAGTGATGGATTAGCTGGTATTTCTAAGGTCATTGGACAAGTTGGATTGGGTATCATCATTGGTGTGACATTGTATTTTAGCAATGCTGTCACTGTGGAGCGTGAAATTATTTCGACCAATGTGGCAGCGAGTTTAGCAAAAGGCGAAAAAATTGCCAAGGGTGCCGATGTGGTTGTTAGAATGATTAATGGTGAGGAGCGCCGATTTGTAAAAGTAAAAACGCCTATCACAACAATCCCATTTGTTAAAAACCACGAGTTTAATTACAGTAAATTAATAAGCTGGATGGGTCCTGGTGCAGAAAAATATACTTGGATTGTGTATATTTTAGTAGTCACATTCATCATCACAGCCGTTTCCAATGGTGCAAATATTACAGATGGTTTAGATGGTTTAGCAGCAGGGGTGAGTGCAATCATAGGCGCAGCATTAGGCATTTTTGTTTATGTAAGTGGTAATTATGTTTTTGCTGATTACTTAAACGTCATGTACATACCTAATTTAGGAGAGTTGTCTATTTTTGTAGGTGCATTTGTAGGGGCTTGTATCGGATTTCTATGGTACAATGCTTATCCAGCACAAGTCTTTATGGGGGATACAGGAAGTCTAGCTTTAGGAGGTATCATTGCTTCTTTGGCCATCATTGTTCGTAAGGAATTATTAATTCCAATTTTCTGTGGGGTGTTTTTAATCGAAAATTTAAGTGTGATTATTCAAGTGGGTTACTTTAAGTATACTAAGAAAAAATATGGTGAAGGACGTCGCGTGTTTTTAATGAGTCCTTTACACCATCATTATCAAAAGAAAGGGTTTCATGAAAGTAAAATTGCTGTTCGCTTTTGGATCATCACCATCCTTTTAGTAATCACTTCTATCCTAACCTTAAAAACAAGATAAATTGGCTACCAATATTGTCATATTAGGTGCAGGAGAAAGCGGTGTAGGCACTGCCTTGCTAGCAAAGCAAAAAGGGTACAATGTATTTGTATCCGATGCAAGTGCTATTAAGCCAATTTTTCAAGCAGAGCTAGAAGCGAATGCGATTCCTTTTGAATCAGGTATGCATGATGTTGAAAGAATTTTAGCTGCAGACGAAGTCATGAAAAGCCCGGGGATCCCAGAGAAAAGTGAATTAGTGAAGCAAATTCGTGCAAAGGGCATTCCTGTGATGAGTGAAATTGAATTTGGGTATAGATACAAGGGGGATAGTAAGATTGTTGCAATTACAGGAAGCAATGGCAAAACCACAACGACTTCTTTATTATACCATATCTGCAAAGTGGCAGCACAAGATGTAGCAATTGTAGGCAATATTGGATACTCTTTTGCTAGACAAGTTGCAGTAGATCCTAAAAAATTATACGTCATCGAAGTCAGCTCTTTTCAATTAGATGATATCAAAACCTTTAGACCAGATATCGCAATTCTATTAAATATCACCGAAGATCATTTAGACAGATACAATTATCAATTTGAATATTATATCAAAAGCAAGTTTAGAATTATAGAAAACCAAACTGAAAAAGACTGCTTTATTTATTGCATTGACGACGAAATCATCGTAAAACATCTAGAACTACTAACTACAAATACTAACCTACTACCATTTTCTATGAAACAAGAATTAAAAAAAGGCGGCTACATCAAGAACGAACAAATGATGTTAAAAATCCAAGAAGAAAGAGTGACTATGAGTATTTATGATTTTGCTTTAAAAGGCAAACACAATGCTTACAACACCATGGCTGCTAGCATTGCTGCTTCCACTTTAGGTATCCGAAAAGAGAAAATCCGAGAAGCGGTAAGCAATTTCCACAACTTGGAACATCGAATGGAATTTGTTGCAACAGTCAAAGGTGTTGATTTTATCAATGACAGTAAAGCAACCAATGTCAATAGTACTTGGTATGCATTAGAGAGTATGCAAAAACCTACAATATTGATTTTAGGAGGAGTAGACAAAGGCAATGATTATGAATTAGTGGCAGATTTAGTGAAGGAAAAAGTAAAAGCGATTATTTGTATGGGTACTGATAATTCAAAATTGATTGAATTTTTTAAGGATAAAGTCGCACAAATTATTGAAGTTGATTCCGCTAAAAAAGCGGTAAACAGCTCCTTTAAATTAGCTGAAAAAGGGGATGTAGTCTTATTAAGTCCTGCTTGTGCAAGTTTTGATTTATTTAAAAACTATGAAGACAGAGGGCAGCAATTTAAAGAAAGCGTAAAAGCATTATAACCATGTTCAAAGAAACCACAGATAAGTTATTTTCTCAAATGCCTTCCATTGGAGGAATGAGAGAACATCTAGACCAAAGAACTAGAGGAGATAAATATATCTGGGGTTTAGTGATCTTATTATCACTGATCTCTATTTTGGTTGTGTATAGTGCAACTGGATCCCTCGCCTATAAAATGTATCGTGGTAATACAAGTTTTTATTTATTTAAACAGATTGTATTTACATTGATTGGTTTATTAGTGGTGTTTGGTTTACATAGAGTGAACTACACTGTTTTTTCACGTGTTGCAACTATATTATTTATACTAGCTGTGCCTTTATTAATTTACACATTATTTTTTGGAGCTAAAATCAATGAAGGTAGCAGGTGGATTAAATTGCCAATTATCAATTTAACCATTCAAAGTAGTGATGTAGCTAAATTGGCTTTATTTATGTACCTCTCTAAGGTGCTTAGTAAAAAGCAAGAAGTGATTAAAGATTTTAAGAAAGGATTTTTACCAGTGATTATTCCAGTATTCATTATTTGCGGTTTAATCATGCCAGCAAATTTATCAAACGCATTATTGACAGGCGCTACCTCTTTACTTTTATTATTTATTGGCAGGGTGAGCTTTAAACATATACTATTAACCATTGGAGTGGCGATGATACCAATCGTTATTATCATTAGTGTTGCAATTGCGACACATAAAGCCAATGATGGAAAAATTGATTCGGGTAAACCAGTCATTGCGGAGTCATTAAAAAGCTGGGGTCGCTTTGGAACTTGGGTGAATCGTGTTCAGGATTTTATGTATGCAAAAGATAGCGAAGTGCCTTACCAAGTGCAACAAGCAAAAATTGCGATTGCCAATGGAGGCATCTTTGTTGGGCTAGGTCCAGGCAATAGTCAACAAAGAAACTTTTTACCACAGGCCTATAATGATTTTATTTATGCTGTGATCATAGAAGAGTATGGATTATTAGGAGGGGCATTTATTATCTTCATTTACTTAGTTTTTTTATTTAGATGTATCAGAATATTTAGAAAGTGCCCTTATGCATTCGGTGCTTTTTTAGCTCTAGGTTTGAGCTTTACATTAATCATTCAGGCAGTTGCAAATATGGCGGTGAATGTAGCCATTGTGCCTGTAACTGGAGTGACTTTGCCATTATTAAGTATGGGTGGAAGCTCTTTTATATTTACATGTTGTTCCATTGGTTTGATATTAAGTGTTGCTAGAAACGTAGAGCAAATGGAAGGTAAGGCACCAGTAGAAACAGATATTGAAATCCCTAACGAAACCATAGTACCAGCAAATGTCTAATCAAGTACATAAGTCTTTGCGCATCATCATTGCTGGTGGGGGAACAGGTGGACATATCTTTCCTGCTATTGCTGTTGCACAAGCAATTCAGAAACTACAGCCTGAAGCTTCAATTTTATTTGTAGGTGCCCAAGGAAAAATGGAAATGGAGAAAGTACCACAAGCAGGATTCCAAATAGTTGGATTAACCATTGCGGGTTTTAACAGACAACATATTTTTAAGAATATAACCTTACCATTTAAGTTGATTAAAAGTTTTATTCAAGTTAAAACTATTTTCAATCAATTTAAACCCAATGCCGTTTTTGGCGTAGGGGGTTATTCTAGCTTCCCTGTTTTAAAATACGGACAAGCAAAAGGGATACCCACTTTCATACATGAGGCCAATGCATTTGCAGGGAAAGCGAATCAATGGTTAGGCAAAGAAGCCATAAAAATATTTACTGGTACAAAAGGTATGGAAACATTTTTCCCATTCAAAAAAATTCAGATCACAGGCAATCCTGTGAGGCAAAATATTGTAGAAGGTGCAATTGACAAAGAAGCTGCATTGTTGCAATTTGGTTTACAACCAAATCAATTTACGCTATTAATCATTGGAGGAAGTTTGGGAGCGGCATCCATCAACCAAGCCATTCAACAAAATTTGGCCGCTTTTGAAAAAATGGGACTACAATTAATTTGGCAGACTGGTAAGCCAAATGCAGCAAATTTTAAAGCCGCAGCGAGCGAATTTGGAAATGTTTATGTAGACAGTTTTATCAATGATATGAGTGCTGCTTATGCTGCAGCAGATATGGTGGTGAGTCGTTCAGGTGCCATGGCTGTTGCAGAAATTGCAATCACTGGCAAGGCATGCATTTTTGTACCCTATCCACATGCAGCAGAAGACCATCAAACATTCAATGCAGAAGTTTTGGTCAAAGAACATGCAGCACAAATGATTGCAGATAAAAATGTGATGACTGAATTGTTCCCAATGATTGAAAAATTAACAGCTAACAAAAATTTATTGAACGAAATGGAAGCAAAGATTAAATCATTTGCATGGAAAAATGCAGATCAGGTGATTGCAGCAGAAATCATTCATGAAATAGCCTCTAAATAGAACATAAGATATGAACCCTCTAACAAACTTGAAACGTATTTATTTTATTGGCATTGGCGGTATTGGCATGAGCGCTTTGGCAAGGTATTTTAATACACAAGGGGTTGTGGTGTCAGGTTATGATAAAACTCCAACTGCATTGACAGATAGTTTAATCAACGAGGGTATCGCCATTCATTTTGAAGATGATTTGAATCAAATAGACAAAGCAGCTACAGTCATTGTTTATACACCAGCGATACCTGCAGACCATAAAGAGTTGAATTATTTTAGAGACAACAATTATTTAGTGGTAAAGCGAAGTGATGTGTTGCAATGGGTGACTGAAAATGCATTTACAATAGGGATTGCAGGTACACATGGCAAAACTACAACCACTTCGATGACTGCTCATATTTTGAGACATACTGGTTATGGCTGTAATGCATTTTTGGGAGGAATCGCTTCTAATTATGATACCAATTTTTGGAGTCACGAAAAAAATGTGGTGGTTGTTGAAGCAGACGAATACGACAGAAGCTTTTTAAAATTATCACCCAATATAGCTGTGATCACTGCTGTGGATCCGGACCATTTAGATATCTATGGCACTGCAGAAGAAGTGTTAAAAGCATTTGGACAATATGCAGATAAGATAAAACCTGGAGGGGTCTTGATTCAGAAGTTTGGTACAACGATAGAAACAAATACAACGGACAAAACGATTGCAACTTACGGGTACAATCAAGAACAAGCAGCCTATCATACAAGCGCATTAAAAGTAGTGGATGGTTCATATACTTTTGATTTAGTGCATCCTAAAGGCGTCCTAAAAAACGTCGTGTTGAATATGGGTGGATTACACAATGTAGAAAATGCAACGGCTGCAATTGCGATCGCACTCAACCTTGGTATAGCAGATGAAAAAATAATTGCAGCAGTGGCAGACTTTAAAGGCGTGAAACGTCGTTTTGAATATAAAGTAAAAACAGCCAATAAGGTTTTGATAGATGACTATGCGCATCATCCCGAAGAATTAAGTGCATTGATTAGTGGAGTAAAAAGTATTTTCCCAAATCAAAAAATGGTTTTAGTGTTTCAACCACATTTATATAGTCGAACACAGGACCAGGCAGCTGGTTTTTCCGCCACATTGGATCAAGCAGATGAAGTGATTTTATTACCAATCTACCCAGCCAGAGAATTACCGATACCTGGCGTAACAAGTGATATGTTATTAGCTGCTATGACAATTGAAAAAAAGCAAGTGATGTCAAAAGAACAACTTATGACATGGGCAGCATCTACAAACGATAAGCTAATAGTGATGGCTGGCGCAGGTGACATAGATGTATGTATCAATCAAATTCAAGACATCCTTACAAAATAGCACATGAAACAATGGCAAAAAATAGCAATTAGGATTATTTGGAGCATTGCTGCTGCAGGGCTAATTGTGCTTTTTGTGATTTCATGGAAAGCTAAGACAGCAAAACAATTAACAGATATACAAGTTGAATTAGTTGGTGAGCGTGCACAAGCTTTATTCATGGATGAAAAAGCCATCCGTCTTATTTTGAATGAACAAGGCGTACAAGTAGGTATGCCAATTGAAAAAATTAATTTAACTAGGTTAGAGCAGTTTATTGAAAAAACAGAATGGGTCAAAAATGCAGAATTTTTTATCAATAACAAACTGGTCTTAGAAGCTAAAATCGAACAAAGAATTCCAATTGCAAGGGTATTTACTGCAAATGGAACATCATTTTATATTGACAATGAGGGTTGGAGACTTCCTCTAAAACAATTGACAGTATTGAATCTTCCAGTATTTACAGGTTTCCCTACAGACCAACCAAAATTATCAAAACCAGATAGTGTATTATTAAAAGACATTTTATTTTTTGCCAAGACGATTCAAAGAGATAGTTTTTTCTTGGCCCAAATCGCACAAGTGAATATAGCGCCTAATGGGACTTTTGAAATGGTACCAACCCTTGGTGATCATTTAGTTTTATTAGGAACGGTGGATCAGCTAGAGGATAAATTAAATCGTTTATTTACTTTTTATAAAAAAGTTTGGTTGGGTTCTGGAGTTAATGCCTATCAGTTCATTGATTGTAGATTCAATCATCAGGTAGTGGCATTGAAAAAAGGGCTGCAGCCAATTCAATTTTCAAGTGATTTTAAATTGCTAATGGGTGATTCAGCTTTAATGATGCAAGCTCCAGTTGCAAATTTAGATAGTACTATCATAGGTTTGCCTGCCATTAAAACTGATTCGGTCAAATTAGTTAAGAACAAAGTGATTGCAACTTTATCTGAGCAAAAGGTTCAAGCAAAAGTGGTCAAATCAAAGCCTAAAATGAACAATAAACCTAAAAATAATTCGTTAATTAAAAAGAATAAGACTGCGAAGGCGTTAATGCCTAAGAAGTTGAAGTCTCCAACTACGAAAACTAACAACTAAAACCTATAAAAATGAGTCAGAACGATTCTCCCATCATTGTGGGTCTTGACATTGGTACAACAAAAATTGCTGCAATTGCCGGAAGAAAGAATGAATTTGGTAAATTAGAAATCCTGGGATTTGGGCGTGCAAATAGTAATGGAGTTCAACATGGTCAAGTATTAAATATTGATCAAACGATCAAAGCTATCCAACAAGCTTTACAAAATTGTCATTTAAGTAATCCAGATTTAGAAATCCACGAAGTATACGTAGGTATCGCTGGCCATCATATTAAGAGTTTACAAACAAGAGGAGATCAAGTAAGACAGGATGCTGAAAATGAGATTCAGGCTTGGGAAATTGAGCAATTGATCAACAACCAAAGAAAAACATTTATTCCAGCAGGAGATCAAATCATCGATGTGATTCCACAAGAGTTTCATGTGGACAATAACCAAAATATTAAAGACCCAGTTGGGGTAAACGGTGTTAAAGTGGGTGCCAATTTCCACATTATCACTGGGGACAGAAATGCCATCCGTAATATCAATCGTTCTGTAGAAAGAAGCGGCTTGATTACAAAAGATTTAGTACTTCAGCCCTTGGCATCTGCTAGTGCAGTTATGAGCGATATTGATATGGAAGCAGGGGTTGCAATTTTAGATATAGGTGGAGGAACAAGTGATCTTGCGGTGTTCTATGAAGGTATTTTAAAGCATACCGCTGTGATTCCATTTGGCGGCGAAAATATCACCAATGATATCAGAATGGGATTGGGTGTTTTAAAGAGTCAAGCAGAAGCAATGAAAGTGCAGTTTGGAAGTGCTTTATCTGATGAGGCAAAAGCAAATGCTTATGTAACCATCCCTGGATTAAAAGGAATGCCTGCTAAAGAAATTAGTGTAAAGAATTTAGCTGCTATTATACAAGCTAGAATGAGTGAGATTCTTGATTTTGTGACGTATCATTTAAAGCAAGTTGGATTAGATAGCCGTATGTTGAATGGCGGTGTTATCTTGACTGGTGGCGGATCTCAATTAAAACATTTGATTCAATTAACTGAATACATCACAGGCTTGAATGCAAGAATTGGATTGCCTAACGAACATTTAGCACCTAATCATATAGACGAATTAAAAAAACCAATGTATGCAACATGTATTGGTTTGATTTTAAAAGGATATAATGATTATGAGCAAAATTATAAAGTGTTTACTGAGACGCATAAAAGAGTAGAAGTGCCAAGAGCATTGACAGTAAATGCTGCAGTTTCAAATCCTCAAAATAATGCCCAAAGAACCAGTCCGCAACAAGTGGCAACAACCGTTTCTGAGGAGCAAATTGAAAAGAGAAAAAGTAAGTTCTGGGACCGTTTCAAGAACAACTTAATCGAAATTTTTAACGAAGAAGAAGACAAACCTTTAGCATAAAATTACCCACATATCGTTTATAACTTATAGAACCTAATCGATTGAAATTAAGTAATTTAGATCCAATTACGACCAACTAACCTAACTACAAAAACAAATCCGAATGATTCAATTTGACTTACCTAAGCAAAAATCATCCATCATCAAAGTGCTTGGTGTTGGCGGCGGGGGAAGCAATGCCGTTAACTTCATGTTTCAACAAGATATTGAAGGGGTAGATTTTATCATATGTAATACAGATTCTAAGGCGATCGAACAGAGTCTTGTTCCAAATAAAATTCAATTAGGACCACATTTGACCCAAGGTTTGGGTGCTGGTGCGGATCCTTCTGTTGGTAAAATGGCCACTGAAGAATCTTTGGAAGAGATCAAAAGAATTTTAGAAGTGAATACCAAAATGGCATTCATCACAGTTGGAATGGGTGGTGGTACTGGAACAGGTGGCGCGCCAATCATTGCAAAAATTTGTAAGGATTTAGGTATTTTGACAGTAGGTATTGTCACGACGCCATTTGGTTTTGAAGGACCACGTCGTCAAAAACAAGCCGAAGAGGGTATCAATGAATTGAAACCATACGTAGATACTTTGTTGGTGATTTCAAATGACAAGTTGCGCATGCAATATGGTAATTTGAAAATGAAAGAGGCATTCACTAAAGCGGATAATGTATTAGCAACTGCTGCAAAATGTATCACAGATGTGATCAATAGTCGCGGTCATATCATCGTTGACTTTGCAGATGTTTGCACAGTTATGAAAAATGGTGGTGTTGCAATTTTAGGAAAGGCGGAAGTTGCTGGAGAAAATAGAGCAGAAAGAGCAATTGAGGAAGCATTGAATTCACCATTATTGAATGACAACGATATTAAAGGTGCAAAATGGATTTTATTAAATATTAATAGTGCCGAAGGAGAATATGAATGCAGTATGGATGAATTAGAAAGCATCAACACGATTTTACGTGCGCGTACTGGTGAACATAGTGATGTCATCATGGGCATGGGTTATGACGAAACCTTAGGTGAAAAATTAGGCATTACTTTAATTGCAACTGGATTTGAACATAAAGATCCATTTAAAAAAGAAGCAGTGAAGGAAGTAGAAGTGCCAGTGGAAGAAAAGATTGTGATGACATTACAATCAGAACAAGCTACCCCAATTGAACCAACTGCTTCAGTTGAATCCAATGAGCCAATAGTAGATACATTAGAATTACCAGAAGCGGATGAAACAACCGATACCGTTGAAATTATATTGGATGAATTAGCCCCAACAATGCAAGAGTTTGTGATGCCTGAAATGAGTAATGTATATGTTTCAGCTCCAGATTTTGAAGAGGAAGAGGAAGTGATTTTTGAAGAAGAAGTATTTGAAGAAGCATTTGTTGAAGAACAAACATTTGAAGAAGAATTAATGACCGAAGAAGTTGCAGAAGTATTTGAATTAAATATGGAAGAAGCAGCACCCAATTTTACGGCGGAATTTGTATTGAACAAGCCATTGAATATTTATGCCGAAACTGAATCAGAAGAAGCAGTAGCATCTGAGCCAACAACTCCAACTTTTGTTGAAGCAGTAGAAGCAGCTGAACCACTTGCCACTGAAAATACAGAAAACTTGGAAACTTCATTCAGAAGCGTAGAAATGGAAATGGAAGAAGAGCCAACCATGCAATTGGTAATGCGTGAGGCATCTGTTGTAACGGAACAAAACAGACCACAGCATTCTAGTTTTGATATCTCTTTAGATAATTCAGAAGAGCAAAGACGCAAAGTAGCTGAGCGTATTCAAAAATTAAGAAATTTATCTTTCAATATTAACAATGGCGCAGATCCTGGAGTTGAGTTTGATGCGGTACCTGCCTATGTTAGAAGAAATCTAGATTTATTTGGTAACACCATGGCTTCTGTAGAAAACTATTATA
The DNA here is from genome assembly GCA_037143275.1 of Chitinophagia bacterium. Lineage (GTDB taxonomy): Bacteria > Bacteroidota > Bacteroidia > Chitinophagales > Chitinophagaceae > Sediminibacterium. The sequence continues at coordinate 18,794 of JBAWZB010000007.1, read as the reverse complement.
GTAAGTATACCGTAGATCAAGATGAGAATAACCAAACTCAGATTTCTACCATCAATTCATTCTTAGATGGTAAAAAGCCAGATTAAAATCGTTTTTATAGAACAGTTGATTTAGTTGGAACCCTGCCTGTAAAGGCGGGGTTTTTTTATTTACCTTTGGGTATGCAAACAATACTCATTACAGGTGGAACCGGAATGGTTGGACAATCTTTAACTAACTTATTATTAGCCAAAGGGTATCGTGTTATTGTGTTGACTAGACAGCAAAAACAATCCAGTCGTACACATTTTTCTTTTGCACAATGGGATTTAAAAAAAGGTTGGGTAGACCCTGCAGCTATTGCTGCTGCAGATTATATCATTCATTTAGCAGGCGAGGGTGTAGCGGATAAAAGATGGACAGCTGCAAGAAAAAAAGCCATTTTAGACAGTCGTGTGGAGTCAAGTGCATTACTTGTAAAAGCTTTGAATACAAATCCTAATAAAGTAAAAGCCATTGTTGCAGCATCTGCGATTGGCTGGTATGGACCAGATAATGAAAAAAGTAGCGCATCTGGTTTTGTAGAAACGGATCCGGTTGATCATAGTTTTTTAGGAGACACTTGTAGACAGTGGGAAGAAAGTATGCATCCAGTAAGAGCAATGAGCATTCGACTAGTTACCATTCGAATAGGGATTGTGTTCAATAAAATGGGTGGTGCTTTGGCTGAATTCATCAAGCCAGCAAAGCTAGGCGCAGCAGCTATCTTAGGGGATGGCAAACAAATAGTGAGTTGGATTCATCAACAAGATTTGAATCGTCTAATGCTTTTTGCATTGGAGCAGGAACAAGTGGAAGGCGTTTACAATGCAGTCGCACCAGATCCAGTGAACAACGCCATATTAACAAAAGCCATTGCAGGACGTTTTCATTCATGGGCTATCCCATTTCATGTACCAAGCTTTATCTTAAAAATAATACTTGGAGAAATGAGTGTAGAAGTTTTGAAGAGTGCTAAAATAAGCGCATCAAAAATTCTTGCAGCCGGATTTAGTTTTGACTATGCAAGTATGGATGAAGCTTTAGACGACTTATTAATTTCTAATTGGTCTTCCAGAAGTAATCACTGATTGGATGCGTTCTAAAGTTTTCTTTTCGCCACAAAGACTTAAGAAAGCTTCACGTTCTAAATTCAACAAATATTGTTCGTTCACAACTGTTGCTTCACTTAGATCGCCACCACACATCACATAAGCCAATTTACGCGCAACGAGTGCATCATGGTCTGTTGCATAACCACCACGCCACATGCCATTGATACCTGCATACAAGGCACCAAGTCCAGCTTTACCCATCACTTTAATATCATTGCGTTGAATGGGTTGCGTGTAACCAGCGTTAAACAATTCAAGCACTTGTTCTTTTGCTTTTGCAATTCTTCTGGATTGATTTAAGATAATCTGATCTTGTCCTTTTCTAAAAATACCCATCTCCATTGCCTCATGTGCCGAAGTCGCTACTTTAGCAGTTGCAATTTGAAGGAATCTATTTTTTAAGGTGATTGTTTCAGGTTCTTCTGTATGCATTTCATCAGAAGCACGTAATACCAATTCCTTGGTACCACCGCCACCAGGAATGACACCAATACCTAATTCAACCAAGCCGATATAAGTTTCTGCAGCAGCACAAATTGCGTCCGCATGTAAATTCATTTCACATCCACCACCCAAACACAATCCATGTGGCGCTGTTACAACAGGAATAGAAGAATAACGCACACGCATCATGGTATTCTGAAAAGTACGAACGGCCATATCCAACTCTTCGTAGTCTTGTTCAATCGCTAACATAAAAATCATACCCACATTTGCACCTGCACTAAATAAATTGCCTTCATTGGCAATCACTAACCCTTTACTTTTTTCTTCGGCTAGTTGAATGGCCTTATTCAATCCTTGTAATACTTCTCCACCAATACTATTCATTTTTGTATTCCAGTTAAAACCAAATACGTCATCACCAATGTCTACCAAGTTACAAGCACTATTTTTCCAAATTGTTTTGTCTTTAAAATCAGATAAAATGATAAAGGACTCAGCACCTGGAATCAACACATAATCACTTGAAACAATATCATAATAATAACGCTTGCCATTTTTAGTCGTATAAAAGGATAAGCCTTTTGCTACCATTGTTTCAACCCATGGTGCCACTGCCACGCCTGCTGCTTTCATATCTTGAATGACTGCTTCAATGCCGAGTTCGTTCCATGATTCAAATGCGCCAATTTCCCAACCAAATCCAGCTTTTAATGCATCATCTACGCGGTACAATTCATCACTGATTTCTGGAATGCGATGACTGATATAAGAAAATAAACTGTGATGAAAAGCTTGAATAAATTGTCCTGCTTTATCTTTTGAGTTGTACAATACTTTTAATCTTGCTGGCAAATTGTCTACTGCTTTTGCAGCATCAATAGCAGCCATCTTCGTTTTCTTACGAGGCTCATATTCCAGGGTGGCTAAATTTAAAGTCAATATTTCTTTGCTAGTAGCTGTCTTTACTTTTTTGAAAAACCCTTGACCAGTTTTATCACCTAACCAATTTTGCGCTACCATTTGCTCTAACCAACTAGGAAGTTTAAATGTATCTTTTGCTTCGTCATTCGGGCAATTTTCTGCAACGCCAGTTGCTACTTTAACTAAAGTATCAATCCCAACTACGTCGGCTGTTCTAAATGTAGCAGATTTTGGACGACCTAAAATTGGACCTGTTAGGGATTCCACTTCGTCAATGGTTAAGCCCATTTTTTCCATGATATGGAGTACACTCATCATACTAAAAACGCCCACTCTATTCGCTATAAAAGCTGGTGTGTCTTTACATAAAACAGTCGTCTTGCCTAAAAATACATCCCCATAATGCATATGAAAAGCAATCACAGATGGATCTGTTTTTGGTGTAGGGATGATTTCAAGTAATCTTAAATATCTTGGGGGATTGAAAAAGTGCGTGCCGCAAAAATGTTTTTGAAAATCTTCTGAACGACCTTCTGCCATTAAATGAATTGGAATTCCAGAAGTATTAGAGCTCACCAATGTACCTGGTTTACGGTATTGTTCAACTTGATCATAAATACTTTTTTTAATATCCAATCTTTCAATTACCACTTCTAAAATCCAATCTGCGTCGGCAATTTTTGCCATGTCATCTGTAAAATTTCCAGTGCGAATATTTTTAGTAACTGAACTAGTATAAACAGGGGAAGGATTCGATTTGATTGCGGACTGAAGGGCATCGTTTACCAATTTATTTCTTTCTTTAGCATTGGTACTTTCCTCAGCGCCAGGTTGCACACGATCTAACAATAAAACTTGCACGCCAATGCCTGCAAAATGACATGCGATTCTTGAACCCATTACACCACTTCCAAGGATCACGACCTGCTTTATAGTTGGTTGCATAATATAGCTTTTCGTAAAATTAGTTAGTTATGCAACTATTTTCAAAAAATATTTTCAATTTTACAAAAAAAGGGTCAAAATCACCTTTGGTTGCCTCTTTTAACCTTTTAACAAAACCAGGTGGAGGGTTGAGTGCTTTAGAGTACATTTGTATCAGCAAGCAATTCGTAAATACTATACCATGTCAGCAGTTATTGAACTTAGAGCAATTCAGAAGAGCTATTTTATGGCCAACCAAGCGATCCCCGTTTTAAAAGGAATCAATTTGGATATCAACCGCAATGAATATGTGGCATTGATGGGTCCATCGGGTAGTGGTAAAAGTACCTTAATGAATATATTGGGTTGTTTGGATTCTCCCACTGCAGGTACCTACAATTTGAATGGACACGATGTAAGTGCGATGTCAGATGATGAACTAGCAGGAATTAGAAATATAGAAATTGGATTCGTATTCCAGCAATTTAATTTATTGCCAAGATTAACTGCTGCAGAAAACGTGGCTTTGCCATTGGTCTATGCAGGCATTTCAAAAAAAGATCGTATCGAAAGGGCTTTGGTCGCTTTAGAAAAAGTAGGTCTTGCAGATAGAAGTCATCATAAATCAAATGAGTTGAGTGGTGGACAAATTCAACGTGTGGCGATTGCACGCGCATTGGTGAACAACCCATCTATCTTATTAGCGGATGAGCCTACAGGAAATCTAGATTCAAAAACCTCTGTAGAAGTGATGGAATTATTTGGTAAAATTCATGCTGCCGGCAATACAGTGATCCTTGTAACACATGAGGAAGATATTGCTAGATATGCGCACCGCGTAGTTCGTTTAAGGGATGGGAACGTAGAGACCGATACCTTGAATCTTAAGCATATTTAATTGAATAGTGACTGAACTAACTGCCTTTAAATTTGTTATAAGGGTATGAAAATTTACACTAAGGCAGGCGATCAAGGAAAAACATCATTAATTGGCGGTACAAGAGTGCCTAAAAGCCATATTCGCATAGAAACCTATGGAACTGTGGATGAGCTGAATTCATTCATTGGATTATTGAATGATTTAGTAGTAGATGCAAAAATCAATGCAGATTTAAAAGAAATACAGGACAGATTGTTTACAGTGGGGTCAAGTTTGGCTTGTGATCCAGAAAAAGAATCCGCATTAAGAATTCCCGATTTAAAAGAAGAAGATATAGCAGGACTAGAATTAGCAATGGATGCAATGAACGAAGTACTTGCGCCAATGAAATCATTCATTATACCTGGTGGACATCAAGCTATTTCTACTGCGCACATCGCCAGATGCGTTTGCAGAAGAGCAGAACGCTGGTGTGTGAACATGCAAGAAGAAGATTTATTTGTAGAAACTTTAGTGATTAAATATTTGAACCGTTTGAGTGATTACTTATTTACATTAGCTCGTTATATCGGACATTTAAATGGGGTAGCAGATCTACCTTGGAAGCCAAGAGTTTAAAAATACCGAGCCTAAACAAAAATCCCATCTTTCATCATTAGGTTTCTGTCACTCAATGCTGCTAAAGCTTCGTTGTGCGTGACGATTAAGAAACTCTGATGCATTTCTTTTTTTAAACGTAAAAATAGTTCATGCATAGCATGCGCATTTTCACTATCTAAATTTCCTGTGGGTTCATCTGCAAAAATGATTGCCGGCTGATTGATGAGCGCCCTTGCAACAGCAATTCTTTGTTGCTCCCCACCAGATAATTGATGCGGTTTTTTATCTTGTTTGTCTGCAAGTCCTAAATAGTCTAAGAGTTCAAGGGCTTTTTTTGCCACTACTTTTTTATCCTGTTTCCCGATCCATCCTGGAATCGCAATATTTTCGATTGCAGTAAATTCGGGTAGTAAGTGGTGAAACTGAAATACAAAACCAATGCGGGCATTTCTAAATTGCGCTAATTGTTGGTAGTTCAATTGATCAATGGCAATCCCTTCAAAAAAAACTTGCCCTTTATCCGCCTTTTCTAAGCTGCTTACAATATACAAAAGCGTCGATTTGCCGGCACCAGAAGGCCCTACAATGGAAACTAACTCACCTTTGGATAACTCCAAGGATACGCCTTTAAGGACGGGTACAGTCCCATATTGCTTCCATATATCCTTAGCTACAAGTAGTTTTGGCTCCATCTCCATGTTGCAAACCTACGATTACCCGTTGAATTTTATTAAAAATTAATAAAATGTTTACATGATGTAGAAAAATCAGATTTGGTTGTATCATATATACGGCTACTTTTGCAAAAAAGAACCTTATGTTTTGGACATTAGAATTAGCCAGCTATTTAGAAGAAGCGCCTTGGCCAGCAACTAAAGATGAATTGATCGACTACTCCATTAGGAGCGGTGCCCCTATAGAAGTGGTGGAAAATTTACAAGAGTTGGATGACGAGGGCGAAGTGTATGAAAGTATCGAAGACATTTGGCCTGATTATCCAAGCCAAGAAGATTTTATGTTTAATGAAGACGAGTACTAGTCAATAAAAAAGAGGCTTTGAATAAATCTAAAGCCTCTTTTTATTTTCTCTAATTATTTGAAAAGGACATTCGTCCTTTTTTGCTCTGCTTCTTTTCTTTCTTTCAATAATTTTCAACCATCACGAAGCAGTGCTTCGTTCTCCTCTAATGAATTTAATAAAAAAAGAGGACACGAATTCGTGTCCTCTTTTTTTATTAAATCGCGAAGAATAGACTTTAAAACGTCAATTTAAAATATAGCAACATCAAGCTCAAAGTCAATACTATGGTATTGGCTACAAGTACAGGCTTGCTTTTAATTAAATAGGCATATACTAACCAAACGATACAACTAAAGTTCACAATCAGTATCATGAGTAAGCTTAGACTTTCTACATTTCTGGTCTGCCAAGTTAAATATACCTGAGGTATAAATGTGATACAACTAAGTAGTGAACCAAAATAGCCAATCGCTTCTACTAATTTTGGATTAATTTGTTTGTTGCTCATTTTTTATATTTAAAAACTGCATGATTAAAATTTTCGGTATTCCGAAAGTGACCAAGTACTTATCCTTGCGTAATTCCAGCTTTTTGCATCACTAAATCACTTACTCCTGTTGTAGAATAACCACCATCATGGAATAAATTTTGCATGGTCACCATCTTCGTTAAGTCAGAGAATAAAGTGATACAATAGTTCGCACAATCTTCTGCTGATGCATTGCCTAAAGGAGCAATGGCATCTGCATAGTCGTAGAAATCTCCGAAACCTTTAATGCCCGTTCCTGCAGTTGTTTTAGTAGGCGACTGAGAGACTGTATTCACACGTACTTTATTTCTTAAACCATAATGGTATCCAAAGCTACGTGCGATAGATTCTAATAATGCTTTAATATCCGCCATATCGGTGTAGAATGGATAAGTTCTTTGAGCAGCAGCATAAGTTAAGGCAACCACACTAGCGTGTTCATTCAAAGCATCCATATTGTAGGCTACACTTAACATTTTGTGCAAAGACATTGCAGATACATCTACACCTTTTGCATAGTAATCGTAGTTCAAAGATGGGTAAGGAATATTTTTTCTAATATTGACACTCATGCCAATAGAATGTAAAACGAAATCGATTTTACCCCCTAAGATTTCCTGAGACTGCGTAAATAAATTCGTTAATTCTTCTACGTTGGTCGCGTCAGCAGGTATAATTTTTGAATTGGTTTGTTCTGCTAGTACATTGATCTCACCCATACGCATCGCGATAGGGGCATTGGTCAACACAAATGTAGCACCTTCGGCATGTGCTTGTTCTGCTACTTTCCATGCAATTGAATTTTTATCTAGCGCGCCAGTAATAATGCCTCTCTTACCTTTTAATAAATTGTATGCCATCTTTATGGGTTTATTTAATTCTTGCAAAAATAATTATAATATCCTATAAAATAGCCATTCATTGGGCTTAATATGGGTTATGCAAGTAATTCGTGGGCATGCTCCAAAGCTGCTTTACTTGGCGGGTCGCCACCAATCATTCGGGCAATGTGCACCACGCGCTCTTCAGCTGCTAAAGTACGCACATGTGTATGGGTGGTTTTGCCTTCTTGATTTTTGTACACGTATAAATGTGCTTGTCCTTTTGCTGCAATTTGAGGTTGATGCGTAATACAAAGTACCTGACGCGCTTGACCCAATTCCTGTAATAATAAACCAACCTGTTTTGCAGGCTCACCAGAAATACCAGAATCAATTTCATCAAAGATCATCGTTGGTAAATCAATCGATTTTCCAACCAATGATTTAATACATAACATCAAGCGACTTAATTCACCACCGCTTGCCACTTTTTTAATGGGTTCAAACTTTTGTGAATTATTCGCATCAAATAGAAAATCTATTTTATCAATTCCAAATGAATTAAATGGAACTTTATCCAACTGCACTTTTAATTGTGCATTGGGCATCCCCACTTGATGCAATAAATGGTTCACTTGTTTTGCAAAAGGGGCAGCTTGTTTGTTACGCTTATTACTTAAGCTATCAGCCAATGTGCTTAATGCTTTTTCGCTAGTAGCCACTTTTTTAGTATAGGTCTCAATAGCTTCATCAATATGCAATACGGCCTCTAAATCTTTAGATAATGCTAATTGTAGTTCTAATAATTCGGCAGTGGATTGTACCTTATGCTTTTTTTGTAAATGATAGCCCTGAGATAATCTTTCTTGCATGGTACTGATTTTTGAAGCATCAATATCCATTTTATCCTGCCATGTTTGGAGTTCACTCGTAACATCTGAGAGTTCTATTTGAGCCGCTTTCAATCTTTCTAATAAAGGTGCAAAATCGATTTGAAATTTTGAAATACTTTCTAAATTATTTGCGATCTGCTTAATCTGTTGCAGTATCGGTTGGTCTGATTCATCTAATGCATGGATGCTTTTTGTTAATTGTACTTTAATATCAGCAGCATGCTCCATGAATTTTAAATCCGACTCCAATTGTTCCAATTCGTTTTCTTGTAAATCAAGCGCAGTTAGTTCCTCTAATAAATGCGATTTATAAGCCACAGTTTGATCAAAGTTTTCTTTTTGCTCAATCAGTTCGCTTAAATGCTTAGTGGCCGCTTTCCAATCAAAGAAAGTCGTTTGATAAGCTTCTAAATCCATATGCACATTGGCTAGCGCATCTAAGACGGTTCTTTGAAATTCCATATCTCCCAAACTAAGGGTATCAAATTGTTGATGCAGGTCCACTAATTGGGAAGTAAGCTGTCTTAGTTCGGTTAAATTGATAGGCGTATCGTTGATGAAAGCCCTAGACTTTCCTTGCGCACCGATTTCTCTACGAATAATTAATTCGTCGGCAAGGTCCAAATCATTCGCTTCAAAAAATGTGGTGTAATGATTTTTATTGGCAAGTGTAAAAGTACCTTCTATCACACATTTTTTTTCTGGGTTGCGGCATACAGTGCTATCTGCACGGTCACCTAAAATCAAACCCAATGCACCCATAATAATACTCTTACCTGCACCAGTTTCTCCGGTAATCACAGAGAGTTGGTTGGATAAATTAATCTGTAATTCGTCGATTAAAATATAGTTCTGTATGTCTAAATGAGTTAGCATGATGCACTGCAATATACACCCAATTTTATTTCCTCAAACAACGCTGAATCCCTGTTTTTGCTTTTTGGTCTAAGGAATTTTTAAAAGCGTGGTTTTTCATTTCTAAGCAGGTGTTAAAAAAGGCAATGGCCAATGTTGGATTGTTTTTTTGTTCATAAATCAACCCAATTTGAAGGGCGGCCCTCGCTGCAAAATATTCTGGTTGGTTGGTGCCTTTTTCTATAGCGGATGTGTAAAAAGGAATTGCTTGGTCAGGCTGCCCTGCTAAATCATAAATACGACCAAGTCGGTATGCAAATTCTGTTTTGTCGGCGTCTTTATCAAAATCCTTACTCGTTTTACCTGCCAAAATAGACAATGCTTGTTGTTGATAGCCGCCGTCACTTAGTAATCTTGCCCTTAATAAAATGGGATGGGGCCAGGTTCCTTTTTTGGCGTTTTGCAACGCTTGTTTATCTGCGTCAGTGACATCGTTTCCTTTTGAAAGTACATTGCTTCGGTAGGCATTGGCCTTGGCTTGATCTCCCTGTATGTAAGCGATCCAACTTAATTTTTCAAAAGCATCTTTCACATAAAATTGCCCCTTGAAATGATCAATAAATTGTTGCAAAGCAGTTTTAGCAGCATCTAATTTCAAATCGTTCAAATAAGCATAGCCTATTTCTAATTGCCAGAACGGAAGTTCTAAAAAAGTTGTCGCAGGGTTGATATTGGATGCAATTTGCAAGGCTTTTTGAGATTGCTGGTTGTTCAAATATAAGTTAGTCGCCATGTAGGCATGTAAATGATTATTCACAAAATCAAATTCTGTTTTTTCAATGAAATCAAATGTTTTTTTCTTGTTGCCCTCAAAGTTCATAACCAGGTAGGGGTATACAAAAAGGGCTTCGTTGCGGCATTGATTCGCATAGGCATCTTTGCTATTGATGTATTTTAAAACAAGTGCATTGCCTTCGGAAATTTTTCCGGACATTCCTAAAATAGTTGCGATCCATTGGTAGCCTTTAGGAATGGTCCCAATCACCGTGGTCATGAGTCCTAGGTAAACGTCAGTCGGTGAAAAATTGGGGTAGGCTTTTTTATTTTCTTTGAATAACAAAAAAGCTTTTCTAAAGTCCAAAGCAGCTTCTAAATTTTTATTAAAACGCAAGGCAATCAATGATTTATGAAGGTGTGCCAATGCAAGACTATAAAGATGATAAGGAGACCCTGTTGGGCCATCTTTTAGTAGTTGAATCCTTTGTTCAAAAAGAGGATAAAGGCGGTCGTATTCGGCCCTGTTTTCGTTCAAAAATAATTGGTAAAAATCGGCATAGCTTTCAAGTAAGGGGTAGATTAAATTGAAAGCGTTGGCTTTTTTATCTTGGTTCATCAAAGTCCTTGCTTCAGGGATGCGTAAACTTGTAATGGACTCGTAAATTTTTTGGGTACGAGGCGTCCAATTGTATTGGTATTGAGCATAGGTATGACTCGACATCATGATGATTCCCAAAGCAAGCACAAAGCATTTTCTCATGGTGTAAAATTAAGAAAGGGTAGCCGATTGGCTACCCTTTCTGGGAATATTTTAAAACTTAATTGGATTAAGCTTCTTAATCTGCTAATTCACCTTCTACTAAAATTCTACCACAGTTCTCACAAACAATGATCTTCTTATGTAAACGGATTTCACTTTGACGTTGAGGAGGGATAGAATTAAAACATCCACCACAAGCATCACGCTCCACTGTTACTACAGCTAAACCATTGCGGTAAGAGTTTCTGATACGGTCGTAGCTATACAATAAACGATCGTCAATATGCGCTCTTGCTTCTTCGCTCTTTTTTCTTAATTCTTTTTCTTCAATCTCAGTGTCTGCAATGATCTTTTCTAATTCACCTTTCTTATGCGCTAATACACCGTCTTTCACAGCGATTGTCTTTTTTGCAGCTTCTAATACTTTGATTTTTTCAGCCAATTCCTCGTTTGCGTCACGAATATGTTTTTCGGCAAGTTTGATTTCCAAACCTTGCATTTCTAATTCCTTGTTAATTGCTTCGAACTCACGGTTGTTCTTTACATTCTCGCTTTGCTTCTCGTATTTAGCAATCAACTCTTCACTTTCTTTGATTGCAGCTTTCTTGCTTTCAATAAATTCTGTGATACCATTGATTTCTTCTTCGATTCTATTTTGTCTGTTCACTAGTCCTTGAACTTCATCTTCAAGATCCTTCACTTCCATTGGTAATTCACCACGTAAGATTTCTATCTGGTCGATACTGCTATCTACGGTTTGAAGCTTATGAAGATTCACTAATTTTTCTTCTACTGAAAAGTCTTTGACTGATGCCATATAAATGTTTTATTTTAAGTAGCTTATTGGTTGTGTTTTCACCTCAGATTCGAGGACGGCAAAGGTAAGGAATTTACGCTTTAAATAGCCAACAATTAGTGCAGGAACTAAATGTTCACTTTCCCCATGCCCTATATCCATCAAAAGGTACTTCCCATCCGCTTCAAAGAAGTCATGGTATTTAAGGTCGCTCGTGATGAAACAATCTATATTTTGTGCTTGAATTTGGTCCAATAGAAAACTACCACTTCCACCACATAATGCTATGGTTTTCAATTTTTTATCTATTAAAGGAGTGTGCTTAATCACCTCTAAATTCAACTGCGTTTTCACCCACCCAATAAAGGCCTCAGACTCGGTCTCTAGGGGTAATTCACCCACAATTCCGGCTCCAACTGCCTGTCCGTAGGTATCCAAAAGACCAGGGATGGGGGCTAAAATTCGTCGATTCCCAAGGTGCAATCGGTCTGCAAGGGTGCTATTGACCCCATCAATGACATTGTCCAAATTGGTATGAATGGCGTATAAGGCGATGTTATGATGGATGGCTTTAAGCACGGTCCTATTGACATAATGGTCCCTGCTAAATTGTTTGATGCCTTTAAAAATAATGGGATGATGACTTACAATGAGGTTGCATCCTTTTTGAATGGCTTCGTCAATCACTGCTTCTGTACAATCTAATGAACACAAAACACCCGTGCAATTGGCCTCGGGATCTCCAACAATCAAACCTGAATTATCATAAGATTCCTGAAATTGGAGTGGCGCCCACTGCTCTAGGCTAGTGATCAAAGCTTTTATTTGCATGCACTAAATTAATTATTAATTGATAAATTGAGCCTTCAATTCAACTATTTGAATTGTTAAATGTTATTCACCTATGATACGTCCATCCGTTATTCTATTTTGGTTCCGAAGAGATCTTAGGTTAAAAGACAATACAGCTTTATACCATGCCCTTAAATTGGCTCAAAAACTTGAACTAAAAGTCCTACCCATTTTCATTTTTGATAAAAATATTTTGGACAAATTGGAGGATAAAGCAGACAGAAGAGTGGATTTTATCCATCAAACCATTACGGAATTACAAGAAGTCTTAACTGAAAAAGGTAAATCACTTTGGGTGCATTATGGAAAGCCTGCTGAAGCTTTTGAACTTCTAAAAACACAATATCAAATCCATTCGGTTTTTACCAATCAAGATTACGAACCCTACGGTATTCATAGAGATGCGCAAATAGCATCAGATTTGTTAAAAGACAAGATCGAGTTTCACGCACATAAAGATCAAGTGATTTTTGAAAAGTCCGAAGTGACTAAAGAGGATGGTAAACCTTACACTGTTTTCACACCCTATTCTAGAAGATGGAAGGCTGCATTGGAAGCCAATCCACTTAAATTATTGCCATCGGAAAAAGGGTTGGACTATTTTTTGGATAGCAAGCCTTTGAAAATCCCAAGTTTAAAGGCCATGGGATTTGAGCAAACAGACCTGGTGGTGCCTGCAAAAAAGTGGAAGGAAAGCACAGTAAAAAATTACACCGAATCAAGAAATTTTCCAGCGAAAGAAGGAGGCACTTCGCATCTTGGCATGCATTTAAGATTCGGCACCATTTCCATTAGACAACTGGCTTTGGAAACTGCCTCTGTCAATACCACTTTTTTAAACGAATTAATTTGGCGTGATTTTTATCATATGATTTTATGGCATTTTCCGCATGTGGCGGAGGGAAAATCTTTTAGAGCGCAATATGATTTGATTGAATGGCGTAACAATGAAAAAGAATTTGAAGCATGGTGTCAGGGGCAAACGGGCTATCCCATTGTCGATGCTGGCATGCGTGAACTCAATGCCACTGGATTTATGCATAACCGTGTTCGCATGATTGTAGCCAGTTTTTTAACCAAGCATTTATTAATTGATTGGCGTTGGGGCGAAGCTTATTTTGCACAAAAATTATTGGATTTTGATTTTGCTGCAAACAATGGGGGATGGCAGTGGGCAAGTGGAAGTGGATGTGATGCTGCACCTTATTTTAGGGTATTCAATCCAAGACTACAAACAGAAAAGTTTGACAAACAATTACAATATATCCGCAAATGGATACCAGAGTTAGACAGCTTATCTTATCCTCAACCAATTGTGGTGCATGAGGAAGCAAGGGTTCGAGTATTGGCTGCCTATGCAAAAGCTTTAAAGCCTTAAATACCATTCATTTTAGGCCAGCAGATTGTTAAGGAATACTAATTATTAACATACTATTTGAGCGTAGACTTCCTCTAATTTCGCAATTGCGTTTTTACCTACTTCACCCATTTGAATACTAAAATCATTCACATATAAGTCGATGTGTTGGCGCATGACTAGTTCCGACATTTCTTGTGAATGGGACTTCACAAATTCAGGTAAATGATCGTAACTATTTTTAAAAGCATATTGCACACTTTCTTGAATCAATGCATCCATCAATTTAATTTCATCCTGCGGTTGATCCTTTCTAGCAATAATACCCCCTAATGGAATAGGTGCGTTGAAACTGGTTTCAAAATAATGCCCAAGGTCCATCCATTTGCTTAAACCTTTAGCTGCATAAGTGAATCTATTTTCGTGGATGATCACACCCGCATCTACTTTACCAGAAAGCACGGCTTCCTCTATTTCATTGAAGACTAAAAAAACTTTATTTGTCATATTGGGGAAAGCAAGACTAAATAATAAATGTGCAGTCGTATCCATACCAGGAATGGCAACACGCATTGTTTTTTCATCTGGCTTACCTGATAAGTTGTTTGGGTCCGCTTTGTAGATTAATAATGGTCCAACACCTTTGCCCAAAGCACCACCACTCTCTAGAAGTTGATATTGATTTTTTAATTTTGGCCAAACCCCATAACTTATTTTAGAATAGGGTAGCTTGCCTTGTAAAGCCCACTCATTCAAGGTTTGCACATCTTCCAAATGCAATTTAAAATCATACCCCTTGGAGTCAATTTTATGATTGACTAAGGCGTCAAAAATAAAAGTATCATTAGGACAAGGAGAAAAACCGATATCAATGGTAGGCATATAAATTAGATGTTCGGTATTAAAATGCTTGAGTTGATAATGCATCTAAATATTGCAAGACAGTTTCATTTAAATTATAAATGGCTTCCTGTATTTTCCATTTTGCTTTATTGCGTTCACCCACGTAATTGGACACCGCACGAATTTGAATAAAAGGAATGCTTAAGTCTCTGCCAATATAATGTAATGCAGCACCCTCCATGGATTCAATTTGTGCTTTGTATTTTGTACGATACCGCTCAATGATTTTTTTATCTGTGGTGATGGTGTTAACTGTTACGCCTTTTTTTGTAGGCAGGTTCAACAGATTGTATTGGTTCAAAAAATTATTAGGCAAAGATTTTTTTTCAAACGGGGCATCATTGGCACCATCTAATTTTAAATCAAATAAATCTTTCCATTGTTTATTTTCAGTTACACCAAGGTCACCAATCACATCATCTTTAATAGCGTAGACTTTACCAATTGGCATCTTTGGATCTAAGCTTCCAGCAATACCCATTTGAATGATTAAAGAGGGCGTTTCCTGAACCACCATCTTCATTAAAGACACACTGCTTGCTAGCATACCTACACCCGATTCATGAAATCCAACAGAGAACTTTTTGTTGGGCGTAACGAATTTTGGGTTGATTTTTTGAAAAAGGGGCATCCATTCCCCGTTGGTTGCTGCAGATATAATGACTCTCATAGGATAAAGTTCCGTCAAATTTATATCTTTGCAAAAATAAACGGTGATGGTATACTTAACTCGAGTGGAACATTTTAACGCTGCCCATAAATTATCCAACCCAAATTGGTCTAATGAAAAAAATGAGGAAGTGTTTGGCGTTTGTGCCAATGAAAATTGGCATGGACACAACTATGAGTTAATGGTAACCGTTAAAGGGGAACCCAATCCTGAAACTGGCTTTTTATTTGATGTAAAGAAGTTAAGCATTCTAATCAAGCAGCATGTGCTTGATCCTTTGGACCACATGAACCTTAATTTAGATGTACCCTTTATGGCAGGGAAGCTATGTTCGACCGAAAACCTAGCCATAGCGATATGGGAGCAGTTGCAACCACATATTCCTTCGGATGTGGAATTGCATTGCGTCAAATTATATGAGACCCAACGCATTTATGTGGAATATTTTGGATAAATACCTATAAAATACTCAACAAAATCATCTTTTTGTCCCTTTTTAACCCTTTTTGTTCAATTTATTTATGTTAATGTTAAACATTATCAGCCAATCCTTGTTCTATGTTTTGTAACTTTATAGTATCAATTTAAACATTATGGAACATCAAGTGGCGGTATACAGAAAAGAGCATTTTAATGCCGCGCACAAATTGTATCGTGCTGATTGGACGGACGAGGAAAACAAGCGCGTTTTTGGTGCTTGTAGCAATGCCAATTATCATGGACACAATTATGACCTTATTGTAAAAGTAGTAGGTGTACCGGATCCAATTACTGGATTCGTGATTAACACCAAGGACTTAAGCAAAATTGTTGCTGAAGAAGTGATCTCCCGATTTGACCACAAAAATTTAAACCTTGATACCGAGTTGTTTAATAATTTAAATCCATCTGCAGAAAACATTGCAATCGTGATTTACAATTTATTAAGACCTCGTATTGCCGAGCAATTGGCATTAAAAATTCGACTTTATGAAACAGAAAGAAACTTTGTTGACTACCCCGCTTAGCGAACAAAAAATTGAATTAAGCCATTTAATTATGGAAGAAATGGGTGATGAGCATAAAGCAAGCTCAGTAGATACGCCTTTACGTGCAGATGCCTTTGATAAAACAGACGAAGAAAAAATCGCTTTGATTGAACCACATTTTAGAGCCATCATGGAAACTTTAGGCATGGACTTAAAGGATGATAGTTTAAGAGGCACACCACTTAGAGTGGCAAAAATGTATGTGAAAGAATTATTCCAAGGTTTGAACCCAGCGAATATGCCAAGCATGACTTTGTTTGAAAATAAATTTCAGTACAATGAAATGTTGGTCGAAAAAAATATCAATTTCTATACCAACTGTGAACACCATTTTGTGCCCTTCTTTGGTAAAGCGCATGTCGCGTATATCAGCAGTGGTAAGGTAATTGGTTTAAGTAAATTAAATAGATTGGTAGAATATTTTTCTAAGCGTCCACAAGTTCAAGAGCGTTTGACTATGCAAATTGGTAAAGCGTTACAGACTGTTTTACAAACACAAGATGTAGCAGTTTTTTTAGATGCAAAACATTTATGTGTAGCAAGTAGAGGTGTAAAAGATGATAGCTCTAATACCATCACAGGTTTTTATGGTGGTAAATTCCAAGAAGAAAGTACAAAGGCTGAATTCTTAAAATATTTGGATATCAATCCTTAAATTTTTCAATTTATTTATAAGTTAGTTATTAAATGGTGGAGCCTGGCTCCACCATTTTTATTTGTATAATGGATGCTTTGATTTATTTTTGACCAAACGATCGAATATGTCAAAGCATGCATTTGTTTTCCCTGGACAAGGAAGTCAGTTTTCTGGAATGGGAAAAAATTTATACGAAACTAACGAAGCCGCAAAAGTTTTATTCGAAAAAGCCAATGAAATTGTAGGCTTTCGCATTAGTGATATCATGTTTGAAGGAACAGATGAGCAATTAAAACAAACCAATGTCACTCAACCAGCAGTATTCATCCATTCTGTGATTGCTTATTTAACAACGAATCATGCCACACCAGATATGGTAGCAGGACATTCTCTTGGAGAATTTAGTGCACTCGTAGCCAATCAAACTTTAAGCTTTGAAGATGCATTGCGATTAGTAAGCATCCGAGCAAAAGCCATGCAAGCAGCATGTGAAATTCAACCATCCACCATGGCTGCAGTATTGGCCTTAGCCGATGACAAAGTAGAAGCCATCTGTGCAACCGTATCAGCTGAATCTGGCGAGTTTGTTGTGCCAGCAAATTACAATTGCCCAGGACAATTAGTGATTTCGGGTTCAGTAAAAGGAATAGAAATGGCTTGTGAGCAAATGAAGGCAGCAGGTGCAAAACGAGCTTTGGTTTTACCTGTAGGAGGGGCATTTCATAGTCCATTAATGGAGCCAGCGAAAATTGAATTAGCTGCAGCAATTGAAGCCACTAAATTCAACAATCCAATCTGTCCAGTATACCAAAATGTAACAGCATCAGCAGTGACAGATCCAGCACAAATCAAAGCCAACTTAATCGCACAATTGACCGGTGCAGTAAAATGGACCCAATCTGTTGAGGCAATGGCTGCAGACGGTGCCACCCACTTTACAGAATTTGGACCAGGCAAGGTTTTGCAAGGATTGGTGCAAAAAGTATATAAGGAAGCGGTGGTAGACGGAGTAAACTAAAATTTAACACAAAACTTATTATATAACTAAGCCCTTCAAGCAATCTTGAGGGGCTTTTTTCGTTTTGTTTTTGGGTAGTTATGTCTAATTCATATTAAAAAGTTTTGCTATATTTTGAAACAGAGGATTTTATATATTTTGTTTTTTCTTGCATTTAGCCATTCATTAAAAGCTGGAACTATTGATTGGTCAGGTGCAATATCTACATTTGTGTACAACGGATTAGAGCAAAGTCCAATAGCAACTACCCCAGGTTGTAGTAATATTGGTGTAACTATAAATTACTATTATCAAGGAAGAAATACGACTGTATATCCTTTAGTTATGAATGTACCTCCCACAAATGTTGGAGATTATAGTGTATATGTTCAAATAGTTAATGGGACTTGTAGTGGCTTAACGAGTATAGCAACTCCATTTAATTTTACTATTACCCCTGCTTCATTAACTATTACTGCAAATAATGCAAATAAGATTTACGGGTTAACGCAAAATACTCCAGTTACCGGATCTACATCATTTACACCATTGGGTTTACAAAATGGAGAGATGATTGGTACTGTTACTTTAAATATTGGACCTGGAGCGATCTTGCAGCCAAATCCAGTAGGAAGTACATCAGTTATCACGCCTTCGGCTGCTATTGGTGGAACATTTAATCCGAGTAATTATACGATTGTATATGTTAGCGGTACATTATCAGTAACAAGTGCAACGCTTACTATAACTGCTGTAAATAAAACTAAGGTATATGGATCAGTGAATCCTACATTAACATATAGTTATGCAGGATTAGTGAATGGTGATGTAGCTCCATCAACTTTGCCGACAACAAATACAACAGCAGTGACCGGATCGCCTGTTGGAAGTTATACGATAACATTAAGTGGTGCATCGGATCCGAATTATACCATTGGATATGTTAGCGGTACATTATCAGTAACAAGTGCAACGCTTACTATAACTGCTGTA
>JBAWZB010000006.1:0-85741 GCA_037143275.1 Chitinophagia bacterium | reverse complement strand
TGTATACCATTTAAGTTATGAGTAATTAATACACTACACTGTAGTTTATCTTTACAAAGTAGAGTTCATTGAAAGGTTTTAAACAGTAAAAGTAGAGATACAGTGTATACCATTTAAGTTATGAGTAATTAATACACTACACTGTAGTTTATCTTTACTATATCAATCAGTGTTAAAAGAGAGGGAGTAATTAACCCACAAATCTCTTAAACCTACGAAAATTGAGTTTGTGTTGGAAACTCAATTAAACAACCATCAGAAAAGGATTGATGTAAAATATCCGAAGAGTTAAAACACATAAAAACTCTTAAAAAACAAATTTATGTAGTATGGTAATTCCACCATTACCGAAAATATTTTATTCCCTACATAGGTGTGATATGTAGATAACTGTAAAACAAAAACAAATGAAAACAGTAAACACCGTTGAAACTATTCAACAACCAAAGGTAAGTGTATCTAACACTACCACACCAAACTTCAGAGAGATTAGTAAGTGGAGTTTAAACCGTAAGAAAGTTCGTTTAGAGAACAAACAACTTTCATTAGAGAACAAACAACTTAACTCAGAGATTAAGAAACTTAAACTTCAGATGATGTTTAAGGAAGAGGGATACCCTTCTAACTTAAGTTTTGATAAGAGGATGTATTTTGATATTGTTTTGGAACACCAAACCGATACAACACTAACTTATTCAGTAACCCACCAAACCTTTGATATTAACGAAGAAGTTTATGTTGATATAGAAGAGATGTTTGACGATTTAGGTGATGATTATTCCATCTCTGATGTTGAAAGTTACATTGAGAACTGTATCTCTGATTACTTTAGTTACTAACCCCTAAAAGAGGGGAGAATATTTCTCCCCTCTAATTTTTTTAAATTATTATTATGTATACATCATTTAAGTATTTATATCATCCGAAAAGTAAAAAGATGAATTTTACAAACCACTTTCTTTTAAGATTATCTCAACGAAAGAAACTTAATGTTGAAACTCTTTTCAAATATATCAAAGGATTTACTTTCCATTGTGGAACAAAGTATTGTAAAGATTCATTAGTAATCAACTCTAAAGTATCAAACAATGAATATCCTAACTGTGATTATTTATATTCTAAGAGATTGGATATGATTTTAGTTTTTGATAGAGAGAACAAACACATTATAACTGTATTAGATTTTGATACTTCATATTATAGTGGTGGATATAACATTTCAAATTATTAACATTAAAACACAACTTATGTATATTATTTACGATTCTGAAACCGAAGGATTTGATTTAACTAAGAAGATGGACTTATTATCTGAGTTCAGACGGTATACTGGATTCCCTTATTATGGAAAGTGGGGATTATATTCAAAACCATTAGACTTCGTTAATGGATTACCTTACTTTGAGACTGATACCTTTGGTATAAACGGAATAACTCTCAGAAGATTGGATGGTTTAACTGACATTCAAAGAGATTATGTTGAAAGGTATTTTGACATTATTTATAAGAAGGTTATGTTACCAAATGAGGTAGATACTGAGATTCCAATTATGATGGATTTCAAACCCTAATGATTAACCTTTTCAAACACATTTAACTATAAACCCAACCTTAATCGGTTGGGTTTTTTTATATCTATACTTTTCTATACCCTACACTTTAAATTAGGTTTATTGATTCCCATGACAATTTGACACCAAAAGGATATTTTTCACTATTTTTGTCCAGTAATTTAAGAGTCAGGTGGGTGGAATTAAATTTTAAGAAAGTTCAACCCATCTTTCACACCAAAAACAAAGAATCAATACTGTAATTAGAGGAAAATAATGAATAAAACCGAAAATACCACCCTTTTTTCCACCCATAAAAATCCATACGAATTTAATGGAGAAGCTATTGATTATCAATTAGTTAATGAAAATATTAAGTACGATAAGTACTTCTATGTAGAAAGTTATGGTTGTGCTATGAATTTTGCAGACAGTGAAGTGGTTGCATCTATTTTAGAACAGAATGGATTTGGAGGCACTAAAAATATCGAAATCGCTGATTTAATCTTAATCAATACATGCTCTATTCGTGAAAAAGCCGAATTAACCATTCGAAAGCGTTTGACTGAATTTAGAAGATTAAAACAAGCCAACCCAGGAGTATTGGTGGGTGTATTGGGTTGTATGGCGGAAAGATTAAAAGCCCAATTATTAGAAGAAGAGAAATTGGTAGACTTAGTAGTTGGACCTGATGCTTACAGAACCCTACCCGATTTAATTGCGGAAGCAGGCACTGGACAAAAAGCGGTGAATGTATTATTAAGTAGAGACGAAACCTACGGTGACATTGCACCAGTTAGACTAGACAACAATGGCATTAGTGCTTTTGTATCTATTATGCGAGGATGTAATAATATGTGTAGTTTCTGTGTGGTGCCATTCACTAGAGGCCGTGAGCGCAGTAGAGATGCTTTTTCGATTCTTGCAGAATGTAAAGATTTATTTGATAAAGGATATAAAGAAGTGGTGTTATTAGGTCAAAATGTCGACAGTTATTATTGGAGCAACCCAGAAAATAATACCTCCACTACTTTCGCTATGTTGCTTGAAGAAGTAGCACTGATTCATCCGAGCCTTCGCGTTCGATTTAGCACTTCCCATCCTAAAGATATTACGGATGAAGTATTACAAACGATTGTCAAATACGATAATATTTGCAAACACATCCACCTACCTGTTCAGAGCGGCAGTACAAGGATGTTACAATTAATGAACAGGACGTATACCAGGGAATGGTATATGGCAAAGATTGACCGCATTCGCGCCTTATTGCCAAACTGTAGTATTACTTCTGATATCATTGCAGGATTTTGTACAGAAACCGAGGAGGATCATCAAGATACGCTTAGCCTGTTACAATATGCCAATTACGATTTGAGCTATATGTATTTTTATTCTGAGCGTCCTGGTACATTGGCCGCTAGAAGATATGAAGATGATATTGATTTAGTGACCAAAAAAAGAAGGTTACAAGAAATTGTAGATTTACAATGGACCCTTTCTAATGAAAGTAATAAGCGTGATGTAGGTAGCACATTCGAAGTTTTAATAGAAGGCAATAGTAAAAGGAACGAAGCAGAATGGATGGGCAGAACGAGTCAAAATAAAGTTGTGGTATTTCCTAAAGGCCATTTTGATTTTAAAAAAGGAGACTATGCAAAAGTTAAGATTCTTGATTTTACAAAAGGTACTTTATTAGGCAGAATCATATAATTTATTTGAATTTAATTAATTGAGCTATGGATTTACAATCATTAAAAAACAGATTTAGTATCATTGGCAATACGCCCTTACTAAATCATGCTTTAAATACCGCAGAGCAGGTGGCTGCAACAGATTTAACGGTGCTTATTGTGGGAGAAAGTGGTGTTGGTAAAGAAGTTTTTTCACAAATCATTCATAGCCTATCCTCCAGAAAACACAATCCATTTATTGCTGTGAACTGTGGTGCCATTCCAGAAGGTACCATTGATTCAGAATTATTTGGACATGAAAAAGGCTCTTTCACTGGCGCTGTAGATAGTCGCAAAGGTTATTTTGAAACTGTAAGTGGTGGTACTATTTTTTTAGATGAAATTGGTGAAATGCCATTGGGCACGCAGGCCAGGTTGTTACGCGTATTAGAAACGGGCGAGTTCATTCGAGTTGGTTCTTCTAAAGTGCAAAAGACTGATGTTCGTGTGATTGCTGCAACCAATAGAGAACTGATTGAATTCACTGAAAAAGGAAAATTTAGAGAAGACTTATATTATAGATTGAACACCGTGCCCATTCGTGTGCCTTCATTAAGAGATCGCAAAGAGGATATCCCTTTATTGTTTAGAAAATTCGTAGTGGATTTTGCTGAAAAATATAAAACCAAACCCATTTATTTAGACGAAGAAGCAAGAGCGCTATTAATTGCATATGGGTGGCCTGGCAATGTGCGTGAATTGAAAAACATTGCAGAACAAATTTCTGTATTGAGTAAAAACGACCATATTGATGCTGCACAATTAAACTCCTTTTTACCTAAGCATACTGCACATAAAATGCCAATGGTTACTGGCACACCAGTGGGTGAATTCGCTAATGAGCGTGAAATATTATACAAACTCTTTTTTGACATGAAAAAAGATGTGAATGAATTAAAGAAAATGTTTTTAGAGATTTTACAGAACCCAAGCTTATCTGGACAAGCAGCCCACTTTACAAAAGAAGCCATCATCAATGAATTAAAGGAAGACATTGGCACTTCGAATGCGCCAATGGCCAATGTGACTATGCCTAGTACTGCCATGCAATTGCCGCATCATCAACCAGTCATCATTGACAATGACCTACAAAACCATTATGAAATAGAAGAGTCTTTAAATATCATGGATAAAGAAAAAGAACTAATTTTAAAGGCACTTAAAAAACACCGAGGTCGTCGTAAGGATGCTTCTACCGACTTAGGCATTAGCGAAAGAACTTTGTACCGAAAAATTAAAGAATACGACATTGAAGAATAAATTTTATTTATTAAGCTTTTTCTGCCTAACTATCCTACTTTCTTCTTGTGGTGTATATAGTTTTAAGGATGCAATGATCCCCGACAATGTAAAGACTGTTAAGATTGGATTTATTGACAACAGAGCAAAATATGTCAATCCACAGTTAGCACCTATGTTGACAGATAAAATTTTACAAAAGATCATTGGTCAAACTAAATTAACAAGAACAAATAGCGACGATGCGCATTATCAAATTTTTGCCACTATCACCAACTACGATCCTTCACAAACTGTAGGTGTGAGTGGTCAAGCTGCTGCAAGCAATAGATTGACTGTTAGTGTACATGTTGTTTTAAAAAAGACATTGGAAAATAAAGAACTTGAATTTGATGTAACCCGTAATTTTGATTTCTCAGCTAATCTTACTTTAAATCAAGCAGAAGGACAATTAATGGATGAAATCATTCGTAGTATTACGGATGATATTTTTAATCAAATTTTTTCAAACTGGTAAAGCATGAGTGCAACAATGATCAACGATATTGTTAGACAGTGGACAGGACATGCTTCATTAGAAGCCATCGAGACTGATCTCCTTGAAAAGTATGCATTGGAACATCCCTATGCGCCAACATTGCAATTCCTTTTGGCAAAAAAATACCAAATGATTGCCTCCCCACTTTTAGCCGATCAATTATGTAAAACAGCTGCTTATTTTCCTTCTAGTCTTCATTTACATTGTTTAATGAACCAATTAGCTAGTAGCGAAACAAATGCCCCTGCAGATGCCAAATTAAATAGTTTACTTGACCAACAATTAGCTCAATTCAATGAAGAAGTGGATCCATCTGCTGCTTTAGACTATGAAAAAGAAACTACTCCAAGCTTACAAAAAGATTATTTTGCCGCTCAGGGAATTGAATTAGACCTTTCTAAGCTCCCTCAGGATAAATTTACCCAGCAGCTCAGAAGTTTTACTGCCTGGCTTAAAGTGATTAAAAACAAGGATGGTGCCGATCAGAACGAGCAAATGGCGGCATTAGGAGCAGATCAGGAGCAAATCATTGCTCAAATTGCCGAAAAAGCCAATGTTCCAGCCGATATTTTAACTGAATCCATGGCTGAAATATGGGAAAAACAAGGGAATTTGAAGAAAGCCATTGCCACTTATGAAAAATTAAGTTTTATTTTTCCTGAAAAATCCGTTTATTTTGCAACCCGTATAGAACATTTAAAAAATATCAAATGATAACATTCTTTTTAATATTAATCGTAGTAGCCTGTGTAGCTTTAGGATTCATGGTATTGATTCAAAATCCAAAAGGTGGTGGGTTAAACGCCAATGTTGGTGGATTGAGCAACAATTTCATGGGTGTAAAACAAACTACAGATGTACTTGAAAAAGGCACTTGGATTTTCGCTTCAGTGATTGCTGTATTAGCCATTACCTCTACTTTATTCTTAAG
Organism: Chitinophagia bacterium; assembly: GCA_037143275.1. GTDB lineage: Bacteria > Bacteroidota > Bacteroidia > Chitinophagales > Chitinophagaceae > Sediminibacterium. Next base: position 79,750 of record JBAWZB010000006.1, on the reverse strand, counting down.
TGGAAATACAAGTAATGGGAACAGTGTTTTAGATAAAGTGAATACCTCTACTACAACTAGCCCAGCAACTCAAGTGGCTCCTCCGCCTCCGCCTCCAGCAGCGATGGACAGCAACAAAAAATAATTGAATTAGGATCTGTTCCTATTCATTTAAAATAGAAATTCTCCCCACCAATCAAATGGTGGGGATTTTTTTTGTATTTTAGTTGATATGAAAAAACTGCTAGCAATACTTCTTTGTATTATTGTATTTTATCTAGGCTTGATTGTATTTGTGAAAAGCACACATTTTAACCAGGATCAAGTTTTTTTTGAATATAAAAATGAGGGCTTGAGTCAATTGGCTGATAGTTTGGTGGCAAAAAAAATCATCTACGAAAAAACGAGTTTTTTATTAATAGCTAAAGTATTAAAAGTCGAAGACAAAATTAAAGCTGGTAAATTTCTGGTAAAAAGAAAAACCAGTGTACTTGATCTCATAAGGATGTTGAGAAACAATCGACAAGCAACTGTAAAATTGGTGTTGAATAAAGTACGCACAAAAGGGGAATTTGCAAAACTAATTGCAACAGCATTCGAAAAAGACAGTACAGCAGTCATGGCTTTTCTAAGTAGTAATGACTCCTTAAAAGGGTTTGATACAGACACCACTCAACTCTTCACGCTGCTCATACCGAATACCTACGAATTTTATTGGAGTAGTTCTATGGCTCAAATTCTAGGTAAATTACAAAAGGAACAAATTCATTTTTGGAGCCAAAATAACCGTATTCAAAAAGCGGCAACGAAGGGCCTGACCAAAAATCAGATCTATACATTGGCTTCTATTGTGGAGGAAGAAACCAACTACGACTCAGATAAATCCTTGATTGCAAGTGTGTATCAAAATAGGTTAAAAAAGCAAATGCCTTTACAAGCCTGCCCTACTATTAAATACGCCATGCAAGATTTTACGATCACCCGTATTTACGAAAAATATTTATCCAATGCATCCCCCTACAATACCTATCGTGTGAAAGGTTTGCCCCCTGGACCTATATGTACCCCAGCAGCTAAAACGATTGATTTAGTGTTAGAAGCGCCAAAAACGGATTATATTTATTTTGTAGCAAAAGCGGACTTTAGCGGTTACCATCATTTTAGTAACAACTATGCCGAACATGATCGATATGCTAAAGAATACCAAAAAAAACTAGACGAATACCAAGCTAAAAAAGCGATGGATAAAAACGCTGATGGAAAATAATAGTTGATACCTTAAATTACAAATAGCCCCCTTTATTTCTTGAAAAAAATAGTACAATACCTCCAAATCCCATTGAATTTTGCGAAGCAGAAAGCAAAGCGTATTGTCATCCCTGGATTTCAAGAAGTGAATTTATTTCAAGTGCTGCAATTTTTATTCAAGCAATTAAATACCATTGGACTATATGATCGCGCGTCTGCCATTTCATTTAACCTGATTATGGCATTGCCTGCGGGATTCTTATTTTTATTTTCAATCATCCCCTATTTCCCAAAAAGTTTAAAAATTAAAAAACAGATTCTTTCTATTTTTAAAGATATCTCGCCCAATTCAAGTACCTATCGATTTATATTGGACATCATCAATGATTTATTAAGTCAACACGTTGGAATCTTCTCCTTTGGTTTTCTATTATTATTATTTTATGCCTCCAATGCCATGACAGGCATCATTAGAAGTTTTGATAAATCGATTATGCAAAACAAGCCCTTCTTTTTGCATCAAAGAATGAGAGCACTTCGTTTAACACTAATTTTAATTTTGCTAGTGTTTGCAAGCCTACTAGTCTTGATTGGACAGGATCAATTGACCACACTTTTAAGAGAATTATTTGATATTAATAAAAAAACGATTTTACCTTATTGGAATAGCATTCGATGGGGCATTATTGTGTTGCTCTTATTTTATGGGAATGCTTTTATTTATAAGTATGCGCCTCATGTAAAAGAAAAATGGCGACTGCTTTCACCAGGTGCAATTTTATCGACTGCGTTGATGTTAGTAACCACTTTAGGTTTTTCTTATTGGGTCAACAATTTTGGAAGCTATAGTAAAATATATGGTTCTATTGGAACCGTACTTGTGGTCATGACCTTGATTTACATCAATGCACTTATTTTATTAATTGGATTCGAATTAAATGTAAGTATTGAAATCCTTAAAAAAGAACAAGACCAGGTAGATTACTTCAATTAAAAATGAGCCTCTTTTTGGGAGACTCATTTTGTATTCAATTAACATTCAAGTTCGAAGGTTTCATTTTTATTTGTTGGCCATATCTGGAATTTCAGCCACTTTATAGGCCCCTGCATCCAATTTCGCCTTGGTTTCACTAAATGCTTTTAAAGTCAAATCAATCTCTTCCTGTGTATGCACAGCAGTTGGGATTAATCTGTAGATGATATGTCCTTTAGGAATGACAGGATACACCACAATAGAACAGAAAATCTTATAATTCTCTCTGATATCCATGACCATTGCGGTTGCTTCTTCTACACCGCCTTTCATGTACACTGGCGTCACTACTGAATCTGTTTTACCAATATCAAATCCTCTATCTTTTAATCCATTTTGTAATGCCAAAGCATTCTTCCACAAATTTGCTTTCAATTCTGGCTTAGATCTTAATAATTCTAAACGCTTTAAGTTACCAACAACGTAGGGCATTGGTAAACTTTTTGCAAAAATTTGAGAACGAATATTATAACGGATATAATCAATGATATTTTTTGGTCCGGCCATGAATGCTCCAATCGATGCCATACTTTTAGCAAAGGTAGAGAAGTATAGATCAATTTCATCTTGACAACCTTGCGCCTCGCCTGCTCCCGCGCCAGTTTCGCCTAGTGTTCCAAATCCATGAGCATCATCCACCAATAAACGGAAGGGTACTTTCTTTTTCAATGCTGCAATTTCCTTAAGACAACCTTGGTCCCCAGCCATGCCAAATACACCTTCAGTGATCACCAGCACACCACCGGATTGTTGTTTGTCTATCAAAGCTTGTGCTCTGTGTAATTGTTTTTCACAATCTTCTACATCGTTGTGTTTAAACACAAAACGGTGTCCTGGAATCATTCTTAATGCGTCAATGATACATGCATGACATTCCGCATCATATACCACTACATCATGACGACCACAGATGGCATCAATGGCACTCATGATCCCTTGGTATCCGTAGTTCATTAAAATGGAATCTTCCTTATGTACAAATTCTGCTAATTCTTTTTCTAATTGTTCGTGTAAATCACTGTTTCCACTCATCATTCTTGCACCCATTGGTAAGGCCAAGCCGTATTGCTCAGCTCCGTCTGCATCTGCTTTTCGCACTTCTGGATGATTGGCTAAACCTAAATAATTATTTAAACTCCAAACAATCATTTCTTGGCCTCTAAATTTCATTTTAGAGCCAATCTCTCCTTCTAATTTAGGAAATGCAAAATAACCATGCGCTCTTTCACGATGTTGACCAAGTGGTCCGTAATTTTTAATCAGTCTTTCAAATATATCTGCCATAAGTATGTGATTATAGCCACAAATTTAATAATTTTTTAGCTTAAAGCGGCTTTAATTATGCGTATTTTGCAGGTCTAAAATCTTATGAAAATGCGTAATTTATCCATTTTGTGTTTTTTATTCTTTTCTATTGTAAGCCATGCTCAAGCGCCAAAATCAATCCAATCAACCACTTCAAGTAAACCTAAACTAATTGTAGGCATCATGGTGGATCAAATGCGTTGGGATTATATCAATCAATTTAAGCCCTATTTTACCTCCCAACAAGGCTTCTTGCGCTTTTTAAATGAAGGTGCTAGCTGTAATAATAATATCATCCCTTACATACCTACTGTAACTGCATGTGGACATGCGTCTGTGTACACTGGCTCAACACCAGCTTTGAACGGAATTGCCGGAAACCAATGGTTTGATAATATCCTTCAAAAATCAGTGTATTGTGTAGAAGACCCTAGCGTTATTTCTGTAGGGATAGAAGGCAGTCCTGCTGGCAAAATGAGCCCAAGAAATTTATGGACAAGTACCATAGGAGATGAAATAAAATTAGCAAGTAATTTTAAAGGTAAAGTGTATGGTATTTCAATTAAAGACAGGGGTGCCATCCTACCTGCCGGCCATAGTGCCGATGGGGCATTTTGGTATGATAGTAAAACTGGAAAATTTATAAGCTCTAATTATTATTATAAAACTTTACCATCATGGGTTTCTAATTACAATGACCAACACCGAGTAGATAGTTTATATACCAAAGGATGGGAATTAAGTTTAGCGAATGCGATGTATGAAAAAAATTGTGATGGTGATATCAATAGTTATGAAGCTACTCCATTGGGTGCAAATCAAAAAGGATTCCCTTATGCCCTCAATCAATTTATAGGTAAGGATTATGGCAAAATAGCTTCCACACCTTATGGCAATAACTTGGTGACAGAAATGGCCGAAATGGCATTGGTGAATGAGGGATTGGGAAAAGATGATGTGACCGATTTATTGGCAATCAGCTTTTCTTCACCAGATTATATAGGGCATTCATTTGGTCCAAATTCTTGGGAAACAATGGATGGTTATATCAAATTAGATATACAGTTGGCCCAGCTTTTTGCTAGTTTAGACAAGCAAGTAGGGAAAAATAATTATACCGTTTTTTTAACTGCTGATCATGCGGTGCAACATATACCTGATTTTGCAAAAAAACACCATTTACCTGGTGGGTTAATTAGTGAATCAGATATCAAAAAAGAACTGAATCAAGTTTTAACAAAAAATGGTTTAGACCCAAAAATGATTTCAGACATTGGAGAATACTATGTTCACTTCAATCATGAATTAATGGATAGCTTTCATGTAAGTCAAGAAAAATTAGTACAGTTAGTCTCCAATAGCTTGGAAAAAAATACTGGCATCTTGCAAGTGGTGGAAACAAGAAAAGCGGCAACTGCATCCCTTCCGGAAGCCTTAAGAGAGCGTATTGTCAATGGTTATAATCCACAAAGAAGTGGAGATTTATTTATAGTGACAAAATCTGGCTACATGGATGGCAATACAACCGGTACAACACATGGTACTTTATACAATAATGATGCACATATTCCATTGTTATGGTATGGGAATGGTATCAAAAAAGGAACCATCAATACAGAGAATTATATGACTGATATTGCACCTACTGTGACTACCCTTTTGGGGATTCAAATGCCAAGTGGATCTATTGGGAAACCCATTTTAGAAGTATTGAAATAATCGTATCTTTATAATATTAAATTAACATTATGAAAAAAATAACTACTGTATTATTTGCTGCTGTATTATTATTAGCTGCAAACACTGCTTCTGCAAATTGTGGTAAAAAAGATTGTAAAGATTGTAAGAAAGAAGCGAAAGCGCATAAATGTGATAAGAACTGTATGAAGGATGGCAAGTGTAAAGAAATGAAAAAGGAAACGCCAAAAACAAAGTCAAACTAAGAAAAAACCCGATAGTGATTCACTACCGGGTTTTTTTATAAGTTGAATTTAGACAATAATACTAATGCTAGACGAGCTTTCGAGCACTACGCAGAGCGAGGAGAGAATTTGTATTATTTCTAAATTTATTTCCTTAATTATTGAGCAAGCTTTTTTTGCAAATTAGCATCCAATGCATCCAAGAATTCTTCTGTATATACATAGTGTTCACCATGTTGTACTTTATTCCCATGCACACAGATTGCTAAATCTTTTGTCATAATACCTGACTCTACTGTTTCTACACAAACTTCTTCCAAAGCTTTAGAGAAATGAATCAGTTCTTGGTTATTATCCAATTGACCTCTAAATTCTAAACCTCTTGTCCAAGCAAAAATAGAAGCAATTGGATTAGTAGATGTTCTGTTGCCTTTTTGGTGCTCACGGAAGTGACGCGTTACTGTACCATGCGCTGCTTCAGCTTCCATCACTTTACCATCTGGTGTAATTAAAGTAGAAGTCATTAAGCCCAATGAGCCGAATCCTTGAGCAACAGTGTCAGATTGCACATCACCATCGTAGTTCTTACAAGCCCAAACAAAATTGCCATTCCATTTTAAAGCGCTCGCTACCATATCATCAATTAAACGATGCTCATAAGTGATCCCAGCATCTGCATATTTTGTAACGAATTCATTTTGATATACATCTTCAAAAATATCCTTAAAACGACCATCGTATTTTTTTAATATCGTATTTTTTGTAGATAAATACAGAGGCCATTTTTTTGCTAATGCTTGGTTAAAACAAGCTCTTGCAAATCCATAGATGCTTTCATCTGTATTGTACATAGCCATGGCTACACCATCCCCTTTAAAATTATACACTTCAAATTCTTGAACTGTTCCATCCTCCCCTTCAAACTTTACAGTTAACTTACCTTTGCCTTTTGTGACAAAGTCTGTTGCACGGTATTGGTCTCCAAATGCATGACGTCCAATACAAATTGGAGCAGTCCAGTTAGGCACTAATCTTGGTACGTTAGCGCAAACAATTGGCTCACGAAATACGGTACCATCTAGGATATTTCGGATGGTGCCATTCGGGCTCTTCCACATTTGTTTTAACTTAAATTCTTGAACTCTTTGCTCGTCTGGTGTAATGGTAGCACATTTGATACCAACGCCATATTGCTTGATTGCATGGGCAGCATCAATCGTTACCTGGTCATTGGTCTCGTCGCGATACTCCATACCCAAATCATAATATTTGATATCTAATTCTAAATAAGGTAAAATCAATTTATCCTTAATAAATTTCCAAATGATTCTTGTCATTTCATCTCCATCCAATTCTACAACCGGATTGGCAACTTTAATTTTTTGTACCATGTATTTTTAAAATTTTGTATGCAAATGTACTAAATGTAACTAAAAAGCACCCAGAATATTAAGTCGTTTGTTGAATTATCAACACAGGAATCTTGACCTTATGCCTTACTGATTCTATGGTCTCTCCAAAGAAATAATCTTTCCAGCCATAATGGTGGTGCGCGCCCATGACTAATAATTGAGTATCTGTCATTTTTACAATACGTACAATCTCATTAACCCTATTATGATAGCCTAAAATGAAATTCACCTTATACCCATTTTCAGTCAATGTAGCTGCATATTGTGCGAGTCGTTCTCTGTCCTTCCTGGACTCTTCGTCATCACTTGTTTCTTTAAAATAACTTGCTGTGACACTCTCCACCACATGGATTAAAATAAGCTCTGTACCTGAATGGGCTTGAGCAATAGCAGATTTAATTAAATGCGCATCTCCAGCAGTAAAGTCAACCGCAATTGCAATTCTATCAATTGGTGCTGCTTTGGTCCAATATAATTCAACTGCAGCTCCATGTAATGCAGTTCGTTCTTGTCTTTTCTTTAACTGAATCATTGGGTAAACGATGATGTATAAAAGCAATGCAATAAAGAAAAGAATCAATGCAATGAGCAATATTTTTATCCCTAAAGCAGTTGGTCCTACTAAAAAAGACTTTGCAAAATTGAACACTAAATTGGCATTTAAAAAGACTAAGATGCTGGCTACCGTCCATGCTAAAATTTTAACCCAAGATTTTATGGCAAATTCACCCATCGTTTTTTTATCACTCACAAAATGAATGAGTGGAATGACTGCAAATCCTAATTGTAAACTAAGGATCACTTGGCTAAAAATAAGCAACTCATCCACCCTGCCCTCACCCATTAAGCCTATCACCAACACTGCAGGCACAATGGCAACTAGTCTTGTAAGCAATCTTCGAATCCAAGGGTTTAACCTTAAATTTAAGTACCCCTCCATGACGATTTGACCAGATAAGGTACCGGTGACTGTTGAACTTTGACCAGCAGCAATTAAAGCAACTGCAAATATTATTGGGGCTAATTTTGAACCCAATAAAGGTGCTAACAAAGCATGTGCTTCTTCGATCTTTGCGATAGATTGATTTCCAGTTTTGTAAAAAGCAGTGGCTGCTAAAATTAATATTGCCGCGTTCACAAAAAATGCTGCATTTAAAGCAATCACACTATCAATAAAATTATACCATAATGATTTTTTGATGCCTTCACTTGTTCTTTCGATTTTTCTGGTTTGAACTAGTGCTGAATGTAAATATAAATTATGCGGCATCACTGTAGCACCAATCATACCTACCGCAATATATAAAGCACCAGGCGACAAAGCAGAAGGGACTAAACCCTTAGCTGCACTCACTAAATCGGGCTTCGCAATAATCATTTCTGCAAGGAAACTACCTCCAATGGTGGCCACTAAAACAAAAATAAATGCCTCCATTTTACGCATTCCATAGCGTTGTAAGAGCATGAATAAAAAAGTATCTGCAACTGTTATGATTGTGCCATACATCAGTGGCAAGCCTGTTAATAATTTGATCCCAATGGCCATCCCCAATACTTCGGCTAAATCCGTGGCTGCAATCGCCAACTCCGCAAGCAAGTATAAACAGAAATTAACAAATTTAGGATAGGTCTCTCTATTCACTTGTGCTAAATCCAAACGCCTAACAATGCCCAACCTTGCACTTAAACTTTGTAGCAAAATGGCCATGATATTACTAAGGAGTAAAATCCAAATTAATTGAAATCCAAAAGCAGCGCCCCCTTGTAAATCGGTGGCCCAGTTTCCAGGATCCATATAACCTACACTAACCAAATAGGCTGGTCCAATAAAGGCAAACAACCGTCTCCAACCAGTTTTATTTTGCACTGGAACAGACTCATGTAGTTGATCTAAAGATTTATGAAACATAATTGTTATGTAAATTTAACTATAAACCCATTGTTAAAGGCATATAGTTGCCTATTTTAGCAAAAAATAGACTGCCATGCGCTATCTAAGTAATCTTTTGATCTTATTGGCATTCTTTGGGTGTGCTGAATCAAAAACCGATCTATCTGGAAACACCCCTTTGAAAATAAATGATTTTAATGCTGCTTTCAAAAATATTGAATTACCCATTCGTATCAATGATACCAATTTAGCAGCCTATACGGATACTTTAGAAATTGGCAGAAAAGCCTTAGAGCAATTTTTACCAGACTCTGTAGTCAATGCCATTGCTCCAAAGCAAATTAAAAATGCATCCCTTTTTACTGTTGGTAAAATTGAAAAAGAAGCAGAATATTATTTATTGTTAAACAACAAAGATGTAAAAAAACAAACTGTATCAGTCCTTGTATTTAGCAAGAAAAATATTTTCTTAGACTATAAAAATTTGAGTGAATTTGATTTAACACATAAGGGTTCTCAATTTTATGGTAAAACATTAATGATCAATAAAGAACCAACTTTTTTACTAGAAGAAAATAAATTAGACCCAGCACAGGGACTCACCAACGAAAAGCAAGGTTGGGCCTATACAGAACAAGGATTTAGATTGATTTATAAAGACGCCAATATTAAGCCCGAACAAAAAGCCATTTTAAATCCAATTGACACCTTGCCAACACTCAATATTTTTAGTGGTGATTATGCTAGAGATAAAAAGAATTTCATTGCATTAAGGGACTTTGGCAATGCTAATAAATACCAATTCTTCCTTCATTTTGAAAAGAAAGAAGGCACATGTGTTGGCGAACTTAAAGGCTTATTAAATTTCAATAAAAATCAAGCTACTTACTCTGAGAAAGGTGATCCATGTACGATTCAATTCACCATTACAGGAAATATCATCAAAATTAAAGAGGATGGGAATTGCGGCAATCATAGGAACATGACCTGCTATTTTAATGATAGTTATGATAAGAAAAGAAAGCCAAAGCTTAAGAAATAATCCACATTCTGCCTTTGCAAACGATTGTTATTCACACTAGGATTGCCTTAGAGCAAATTTAAAGCCAAATAGGATATATTGCGGGTCAAATTAACCAAAGATCAAAAACATGTCGTTTAGAAACTTCCAAGTTCCTTACCCTATTAATGAAAAGTATTCCAAAAAAGCGGCTTATTTCTCTATGGAGTTTGCCATTCACCAGCCATTAAAAATTTATAGTGGAGGATTGGGTTTTTTAGCCGGTTCTCATTTAAGAAGTGCTTTTGAATTGAACCAGAATATGATTGGAATTGGTATGCTATGGAAATTTGGTTACTATGATCAATCAAGAAATCAAGACCAAACATTGCAAGTCACTTTTATGGAGAAGATGTATAGCTTCTTAGAAGACACTGGCATTAAATATCAAATTTTAATTCATGACCATCCAGTTTGGGTAAAAGCATTTTATCTAGCTCCGAATACTTTTTGCAGTGCCCCATTGTTTTTATTAAGTACTGATTTACCAGAGAATGATTATGTTTCTCAAACAATCACACATCGTTTATACGATGCCAACGTTGCCACAAAAGTGGCACAGTTTATTTTGTTGGGTGTTGGGGGTGCAAAATTGATTGATGAATTAAATTTTAATCCAGAAGTCTACCACTTAAACGAAGCACATGGGTTTTCTGCAGCATTTTATTTATTAAATAAGTATAAGTCATTAGATGAAGTCAAAAAACGTCTAGTATTCACAACTCATACTCCAGAAGAAGCTGGTAACGAGAAGCACGATATTTACTTATGTCATAATATGGGCTATTTCTGTGGTTTAGGTTTGGACGAAGTGAGGAGATTAACTGGGATTCAGGACGATCAATTTAACCACTCATTGGCTGCACTTAGGTTTGCAAGAAAAGCCAATGGTGTATCTGAATTACACGGACATGTGAGTCGTGAAATGTGGGGTAAATACGAAGGGATTTGTCCAATTGACCATATTACCAACGCTCAAAACTGGCGTTATTGGGCAGATAAGCAATTGTATAAATTTGCAGAAGCTGGAGATGAAGCTGGATTTGATGACAGAAAGTGGTATTTGAAAAAACGTGCTTTTGAAATTGTAGCAGACCAAACTGGAAAAATATTTGATCCAAAAGTCTTGACCATTGTGTGGGCAAGAAGATTTGCAGGATATAAACGTGCTGATTTCTTATCATGGGATTTAGAAAGATTTGAGCAATTGTTAACTAATTTAAAATTTCCTGTTCAAATTATATTTGCAGGAAAACCATACCCAGTAGACCATCCTGCTATTTCTCAATTCAACCATTTAGTAAACCTAAGCAAAAACTATACGAATGTAGCTGTTCTAGTTGGATACGAATTGGCACTAAGTAAGCGTATCAAGCAAGCTTCTGATGTTTGGTTGAATAACCCAAGAGTTCCTAGAGAAGCCTCTGGAACAAGTGGAATGACTGCAGCTATGAATGGCGCTGTCAATTTCTCAACAGACGATGGATGGATACCAGAATTTATCAATCATGGTAACAATGGCTTTGTGGTGCCTAAAGCAGATTATGCCAATATGAGCACAGAAGCACAAGATGAATACGATTTAAATGAATTGTACAAAATATTAGAGCAGCAAATTGTACCAATGTATTATGAGCAAAAAGATACTTGGAGACAAATTACTCAAAATGGCATGAAGGATGTTCGTTTCCAATTTGATAGCAATCGAATGGCAGATGAATATTATGAAAAGATGTACAACATTTAATCGCTAATTTTGTTATAGTCTTATGCCTAACAAAATCATTATTGCCATCACCGGCGCAAGTGGTGCTATCTACGCAAAAGCACTGTTAGATAGCTTAAAACAGATTCCTACTCAATATGAGGCAGTTGGTATCATCATGAGCGATAATGCAAAGACGGTTTGGGAAACCGAATTGGGTAATCAGGATTATTTAAATTATCCTTTTGACTTTTACCATAAAATGGATTTTAATGCCCCTTTTGCCTCTGGATCTGCACAATACAATATCATGTTTGTGGTGCCATGTAGCATGGGCACATTAGGCAGGATTGCTTCTGGTGTAAGTGATGATTTAACAACAAGGGCAGCCGATGTGATTTTAAAGGAAAGAAGAAAACTCATTTTAGTAGCACGCGAAACTCCATACAATCTCATTCATATCAGAAACATGGAAACAGTGACACTCGCTGGAGGCATCATTTGTCCAGCAACACCAAGCTTCTATAGTGTTCCAAAAACTTTAGAGGAAGTTGCCATGACAGTGGTTTCAAGAATGATGGACCTAGCAGGACTTGATATTAAAACTTATCGCTGGAGTACGCCATCTTAATTACTGCTCCATCTCAAATACTTTATGCTACCCAAGCATCAATTTTAGTTAAAATATTCAAATATAAAATACAAAAGGCCCCGAAATTTCATTCGGGGCCTTCCTATTTAAATTTTATATCGCTTAATCCTGCTTTGGTTCTTTAGGTGCTTTAGGCGTTTTTTCTTTTTCTTTCTTTTGCAAAGTAAAAGTCAATACTGATTTATCTTTTTCAAGGTCACCAACTAAAGTATCCCCTTCTTTCACTGAGTGATTTAAAATCTCTTCTGCCAATGGATCTTCAATATACTTTTGAATGGCTCTATGTAAAGGTCTTGCACCAAATTGAACATCGTACCCTTTGTCTGCAATAAATTCTTTGGCAGCATCTGTTAACACTAAGTTCAGCCCTAGGTTGACTAAGCGAGCAAGGACTTGTTTCATGATGATATCAATGATCAAATAAATATTGTCTTTGGTCAATGAATTGAATACCACCACGTCGTCAATTCTATTTAAGAATTCTGGAGAGAAGGTACGTTTTAATGCTTTCTCAATCACAGATCGGTTGTTTTCGTCTGTTTGTTCCATTCTTGTTGCTGTGGCAAAACCTACACCATCACCAAAATCTTTTAATTGACGTGCCCCAATATTAGAAGTCATGATGATTAAAGTGTTCTTAAAATCTACTTTACGACCCAATCCATCTGTTAATATACCGTCATCTAATACTTGTAATAAAATATTGTAAATATCTGGATGCGCTTTTTCGATTTCATCCAATAAGATAACACAGTAAGGTTTACGACGTACTTTTTCTGTCAATTGTCCACCCTCTTCATAGCCAACATATCCTGGAGGCGCACCTATTAAACGAGAGACAGCAAATTTTTCCATGTACTCACTCATGTCAATACGAATCAAAGATTCTTCTGAGTCAAACATATTTCTTGCCAATGCACGCGCCAATTCAGTTTTACCGACCCCTGTTGGACCTAAGAAAATAAATGTACCAATTGGTTTTTTGGGATCTTTTAATCCAACTCTATTTCTTTGAATCGCCTTCACTACTTTACCAATCGCATCTTCTTGTCCAATGACTTGACCACGCATGTCTTCGGCCATCTTGCGTAACTTAGTCGTTTCAGCTTCTACCATGCGCTTAACAGGTATGCCTGTCATCATACTAATGACTTCTGCAATATGCTCTTCGTTGATTGGGAATCTTTTATGCTTACTATCTTCTTCCCAATTTAATTTTGCTTTGTCTAAGGCCTCACCTAATTTTTTCTCTGTGTCTCTTAAGTTTGCAGCTTCCTCGAAACGTTGACTTTTCACCACCCTATTCTTCTCGTTCTTGACTTCTTCGATTTGTTTTTCTAAATCCACAATGTCTTCTGGAACAGAAATGTTTTTTAAATGTACTCTTGCACCCACTTCATCCAATACATCAATCGCTTTATCAGGAAGCAAACGATCTGTCATATAACGATCACTTAATTTCACACAAGCCTCAATGGCTTCTTGATCATAAATAACACTATGATAGTCTTCGTACTTAGATTTGATATTGTTCAAAATAGTAATGGTATCGGCAACACTTGGTGGCTCAATAATCACTTTTTGGAAACGACGATCCAATGCGCCATCTTTTTCGATATGCATTCTATACTCATCTAGTGTGGAAGCACCAATGCATTGCAACTCACCTCTAGCCAATGCAGGCTTAAAGATATTTGATGCATCTAAGGAACCGCTTGCGCCTCCAGCTCCTACAATCGTATGAATCTCATCTATAAATAAAATGACGTCTCTGTTTTTCTCTAATTCGTTCATGATCGCTTTCATTCGCTCTTCAAATTGACCACGGTATTTTGTACCTGCCACTAAAGCAGCTAAATCTAAAGAGATCACTCTTTTATCAAATAAAACACGACTCACTTTGCGTTGTACAATTCTTAATGCCAATCCCTCTACGATCGCTGTCTTACCCACCCCTGGTTCTCCAATTAAAATTGGGTTGTTCTTTTTTCGACGACTTAAAATTTGACTTACTCTTTCTATCTCTGCGTCTCTACCAACAATTGGATCAAGTGCATCCTGCTCGGCTAACTTAGTGATGTCTCTACCAAAATTATCTAATACGGGCGTTTTAGATTTACTTGTTGAAGTAGGCTTGGATTTTGTACCACTTCCAAAACTGCCTCTGCCTTTTTCATCCTCAAAATCATCCTCGCCTTCTTCTTGGTATTCTGAACTTGGACTTGAAGGTGCAGAAGGAGCAGAACCCACCATCCCTAATTCATTGCGGAATAAATCATAGTCTACATCAAATTGATTTAAAATTTGTGTCGCAATATTTTCCTTGTTCTTTAAGATACTTAATAAAAGATGCTCCGTTTCAACCATTGGACTTTTTAAAGCTTTAGCTTCTAGAACTGTCACACGAATGACTTTTTCTGCTTGCTTTGTCAAAGGAAGGCTATTGATATTGGCAATATTCTTACCAGACTTATCTTTAACGGCTAATTCAATCTCCTTTCTTAATTCTCCTAAATTCACATTCAATTGCCTTAATACTCTAATTGCTGTATTTTCTTGGTCACGGATTAAACCTAACATAAGGTGTTCCGCGCCAATAAAATCATTCCCTAATCTTAATGCCTCTTCTCGGCTATAAGAAATGATTTCCTTAACTTGTGTTGAAAAATTATTATCCATATAAATTATTCGAGCTTTACAAGATTAACGAATATTTTTGACCTAAAGTATATGAGTTATGCACTATAAAATAGATACCAAAGAGAAATTTACCGTTTTAACCTTACTCGACCCTAGTATTAGTTCAAATCTCGTGCCAGAATTGAACGATTTGATCAAAAAATTAGGTTCAACGGATCCTAAAAACCTTGTGTTGAACCTTGAGCCGGTAAAACAGTGGGATTTGAGTATTATGGAGCTATTAGCGCAACATCAGGAAGAATTTTATGACAATAATACCAGTTTTGTACTTTGTTGTTTGTCAGATGACTTACAAAACGCACTAGATTTGACTGAATTTGGCGAAGTCATGAACTTGACCCCCACCGAAACTGAAGCCTGGGATATTGTCCAAATGGAAGAAATTGAGCGAGAATTACTTGATAGTGATGATATGGAGTTTTCTACCCAAGAATAGTGTAAGATTTGTTAAATTCGCGCTCCTATGATTACGCCTCAAACCATTCAACAAATTACCAGCCGAATTGACATCATTGATGTGGTGGGTGAATTTGTGAAATTGAAAAAAAGAGGCACTAACTTTTTAGGCAACTGCCCTTTCCATAACGAAAAGTCACCTTCATTTACCGTCTCTCCTGCTAAAGAAATTTACAAATGTTTTGGCTGTGGCAAAAGTGGCAATACCATCACTTTTTTGATGGAACACGAAAAGTACAGTTATGTAGAAGCTTTAAGATGGTTGGCTGCGAGGTACAATATTGAAATCGAAGAAACAGAGGCAAGCCCTGCGCAAAAGATAGCACAACAAACTGCAGATAGTTTATATGCCATCAACCATTTTGCAATGGAATTTTTTACAAAACAATATTGGGATACGGAAGCAGGTGCAACCATTGCACAAAGCTATATGCAGCATCGTGGTTTTTTTCGTCCGATTATAGAAAAATTTAAAATTGGATATAACCCTTCTGAACGAGATAGTTTAGCAAAGGCATTGATTCAAAATCAATTCAATCCAGAACTATTTGCTCGAACAGGTTTAGTCGTGGAACGTGATGGTGTTTGGCAGGATAATTATAGGGACCGTATCATCTTCCCTATTCATAATACAACAGGCAAGATTATAGGTTTTGGTGCTAGACAAATAGCCAAGAATGACCGCTCTCCTAAATACATCAATACTCCAGAGAACCAGATATACATTAAGAGTAGGATTCTCTATGGCTCTTATTTTGCAAGAACTGCCATTGACAAAGCCAATGAGTGTTTATTAGTTGAAGGCTATACGGATGTGGTGAGCTTACACCAAGCTGGGATTGAAAACGTAGTAGCAAGTGGTGGAACTTCTTTGACAATTGATCAATTGAGGTTGGTTAAAAAATATACACAGAACCTGACCATTATTTATGATGGTGACGCAGCAGGTGTCAAAGCAGCGTTAAGGGGATTGGATATGGCTTTAGAAGAAGGATTAAATGTACAATTGGTTTTAATTCCTGACAATGAAGATCCAGATAGTTATGTCAATAAAGTGGGCGCAGATGCATTCCGAGATTTTGTTCAATCTGCAAAAAAGGACTTTATATTATTCCAATTAGAAGTTCAATTAAAAGAAGTTGGGAACGACCTAAATAAAAAGAATAGCCTAGTCAATCAAATAGCTGAGACTTTGAGTAAAATAAATAAGGCAGAAGATTTTACTAAATTACAAGAGTAT
The DNA here is from genome assembly GCA_037143275.1 of Chitinophagia bacterium. Taxonomy (GTDB): domain Bacteria; phylum Bacteroidota; class Bacteroidia; order Chitinophagales; family Chitinophagaceae; genus Sediminibacterium. The sequence goes on along the minus strand of JBAWZB010000006.1, from coordinate 63,147 downwards.
GTAAGAAAGTGTGCCGACATATTGCGCATTGACGAAACGGGTTTAACCCAATTGGTGAATAAGTTCAAGCGCGACAAAATTGTCAAAGAGGAAAAGAAAATGGCCTATGATGAAGCGGCTATTTTGATGCCAAGTTTCCAAGAATCAACACAGGATCTTGACAATATTGATCTTGTACTTGACAAAGATTTTTTACACGAAAAAAACTTAGTAAGGTTATTGATTGAATTTGGCAACGAAATATTAGTAGATGGCAGAATGGTTTCCAAATGGATTGCCGAAGAACTTGAGCCCTTTCCTTTGGACAATCAAGATATGATTCAACTGATTAAAATTTATTTTGAGTGGCAGGAAGCAGGTAAAATGCCCAATCATAAAACATTACAATACCATGATGATCTTCAAGTTCAGCAAATGGTCATGGGACTTTTCGAGCCAGAACATGAATTAAGCCTCAGATGGAATGAAAAACTTGGTCTTAAGAAAGTAGTTGAAGCAATCCCTTTCCAACATCAAATTGAAGTGAGTTTATTGTACTATAAACTTAGAAAGATCAAAAAAATGATTCGCCAGAATCAGGAAGACATGGAAAAAGTAAACGGAGAGGAGCAAATACAATTACTGCATATACACAAGCATTTAAAAGATGCAGAACGTGAATTAACCAAGATCATTGGAACTGTGATCTTTAAATAAGTAGACAATTTATGAATAGATGCACTATTCATAAAATATACCTATTCTAGGAGTGAACTACTTTTATTATTTCTCGGAAGGATTTTGTTTACCAGCAATTAACTTTTCTAAAGTCGCTTCTAAACGCTTTTGCTTGGTTTCATCTTTTTTAGCTCCATTGATCCAACTTAAATATTCCTTTTGATTGATGATTGAAAGCGATGTAAAAAATTCTCTTGCTTCTTCGTGTGATTGGAATAATTTTTCTACTTCAATTGGTAAAGCAATGAGTCTTTTCTCAAAATCGTCAATCTCGATATTTGGAGATTTAAAGCCAACAAAGGCCCTATTTCTATTTGGAATTTGATCGTATTTAGAAAAACGCAATGCTGTCCAAACATGATCCAAAGTCACTTGACGAATGGCTTCATATTCATTGTTGGCTAAAATTTCCCAACTAGCATCTCTATTTAAATCGGAAACAATCTTTGAACTAGTTTTAGGATAAGCAATCCATAATTTACTGTCATGTGTCAATGCGGAAAACACTTCTTTTAGAATATTATTTAGCTGCAATTGATTGATTGCGAAAATAAGTGCGAAATCAATCTTTCTTGTCTTTAATAAAGGTGTAAGGTTCTTACAGTAATTCAATTTAGCAAATTGCTTCTCTACACTAGAAGGTAAACCTTGAATCAACAAGTTTTTCTCATCCTTCAACTGTAATTTCTCCAAAATATTCTGACTTATAGACATAAATGTTAGGATTTTTTAGGAGTGTAAAGTTAAGCAATTCTTCTTAGTTGCAAATCAAAAATTGAACAAATCTTTATAATGAATTGATAATCAATTAAAAATAAATCAATTTAAAAATATTATTCTTGCTTTTTTCTATTTTTTTTGAATAATTGGGCTTTGTTCTCTTTCCCATGAAGCAACCTCCCAATATTTCTTTGGTGTGTTGCCACCACCATGATCGCCACAATGATGGCAAATAATCTATAGGAGGTTTCCTTTTCTCTGAAAATAAACAAGATTAAGACCATGAATACAACACCCGCCATCATAGAACTTAAGGACACAAACCTTGTTGAAAACAAGGTAATTAAGAATACAAGTATACAAATTAAAGCCACAAGGGGCTGAATCGCCAATGCCATCCCTAAAATTGTAGCAACGCCTTTGCCTCCTTTAAAATCGGCCCAAATAGGAAAAATATGCCCTATGACTGCTGCCATACCTAAAAGAATCATGAAATTGGTTCTTGCCAACTCATTGTGTAAATAAAAAGGCATCAAAACATATAAAGAAGTCGCAATTAATCCCTTACTAATATCAACTGTCATTACAAAAGCACCCCATTTAGAACCTAATACTCTAAATGTATTGGTAGCTCCTGGGTTACCACTACCGTAATGGCGAATATCAATCCCGAAAACAGTCTTACTGACCCATATGGATGTAGGAATTGATCCTAAAAGGTACGCAAGCACTACAAGCATCATTTCATTCATGGGATCTGGTTTGGGGTAGTCAAATATACGTTCAATAAAAATAATGCCTGTTAGTCCCAAAAATTAAACCTTACATCCACCATGAAAGCATCAAAAATGTTATTTACTAAACTGCAAGCTTACCCATCCTTTTAAGGGTTGTGCTTGTAAGAATTTCCAACCTTTTGATTGGGCTAATTCAATCATATCGGATTGATCCTCAATTAACAAGCCGCTCAAAACCAATATGCCTCCTGGTTTACCAATTAGGGTTAGTTCATCCATATTGGCTTCAATGATATGCCTATTGACATTGGCTAAAACAATGTCATATTGATTTTTTTGTAAAGCAGATGCCACTTTTTCAATGGTTATGACTTTAGATGCATTGTTTTGAATATTCTCTATTGCATTTTCTATGCACCAATCATCATTGTCTACTGCGTGTACTTTGTTTGCCCCTAATTTTTCCGCTAAGATGGCGAGTACCCCCGTCCCTGTTCCAAAATCATACACTGTTTTGTCTTTAAAATCAATCTGCTGCATTAATTGCATCACAGAAAATGTAGTGGGATGATGCCCTGTTCCAAAACTCATTTTAGGGGTGATCTTTAAATCATAAGTAACCGCAGGCTCAAATTCAGGATGAAAATGCGCTCTAATTCCAACAAAATCACCCACCCTAACAGGATCGAAATTAGATTCCCAAACCGCATTCCAATTTTCTTCCTTAAGTATTGATTTAGAATATTTTAAGTGATATTTATTGAATATAATATCTAATTCATTTTGTACTTGTTCTGCTTCAAATAAATCCTGCAACATGAAGGTCTTACAATGCCCAGCACCAATGCCTAATCCATTAGATAAGTTAACCCCATCATTCTGCCCATCTTCCAACTCCTCTTCATTAAAGCCTTCAAAACCAAGCTCCGATAGTTCAGCCACAAGCATATCAAATTGATCCTGATTGCTAAAGTCGAATGCGATTTCTATGTATTCTTTGGACATAATTTGATTATTTTAAAGTTTGCTTTGTTAACTCAATGTTTATATAAAATATAGCTACCCCTCATCCTCATGCGGAAGGAACCGAAATCGGATTTGGGATAAGTAATTATTAATAATTATGAGTATAAAAGATAGTTACCCCTCATCCTCATGCGGAAGGAACCGAAATCGGATTTGGGATAAGTAATTATTAATAATTATGAGTATAAAAGATAGTTACCCCTCATCCTCATGCGGAAGGAACCGAAATCGGCTTCGGGGTACTATCTTTTATACTTAATTCAATTCATTTTATAGTTATTAATTAAAATTTGAATAACTACTATTCCGTAGCGAGCGTTCGAGCTTGCGAGCGAGAGCCTAGGGATAGGTATTTATTCAAATCTTATCAAAGAAAGAAAATAGACAACATTACTCAAAGTTAGCAACAAAAAAATGCCCCGCGGATTAGCGGGGCATTTTATATTTAAAAGCTGTAAAACTTGTAAACTATTGTTGAGGACCTCTGTCTTCACGAGGCGCTTGCTCTGGACGAGGCAATAAAGCTTTATGACTTAATTTGAACTTACCTGTTTTAGGGTCTAGTCCAATTAATTTCACCTTCACAGTATCTCCTTCGTTAAAGATGCCTTCCATTGTTTCCAAACGCTTCCAGCTTATTTCACTAATGTGTAATAAACCTTGTTTGCCTGGCATAAACTCAACGAAAGCACCAAACTCTTTAATGCCTTTTACAACACCTTCATATTCGTCTCCAATTTCTGGAACAGCTACAATACTATTGATCCATCTTACTGCAGCGTCAAGGCTTTCCTTGTTTGCAGAGAAGATGCTTACTTCACCATGGTTGCCCACTTCCTCAATATTGATGGTTGCACCAGTTGTTCTTTGCATTTCTTGAATAATCTTACCACCGGGTCCAATAACTGCGCCAATAAACTCTTTATCGATGATGATTTTAACCATTCTTGGAGCATGTGGCTTCACATCTGCACGTGCAGCTGGAGTACACTCATACATTGAATCCAAAATATGTAAACGTCCTTTTCTTGCTTGAGACAATGCTTCTCTCATAATGTCCATGCTTAAGCCATCTACTTTAATATCCATTTGAACACCGCAGATACCATCACGTGTACCAGTTACTTTGAAATCCATATCTCCTAAATGATCTTCATCACCTAAGATATCTGTTAAGATTGCATATTTACCATCTTCTCTAGAAATCAATCCCATGGCTACACCACTTACGTGTTTTGGAATAGGCACACCCGCATCCATTAATGCCAATGAACCAGCGCAAACAGTTGCCATTGAAGACGAACCATTTGATTCTAAGATATCAGATACGACACGCAATGTGTAAGGGAATACAGTACTATCAGGTAACATTTGCTTTAAAGAACGCATGGCTAAATTACCATGTCCCACTTCACGACGACCAACTCCACGCATCATTTTCACTTCACCTGTAGAAAATGGAGGGAAATTATAGTGTAAGAAGAATTTTGCATATTCTGCACTTGCTGCAGTTTCTTGCATCAACTCATCCAACTTAGTTCCTAAAGTAACAGTAGTTAAAGATTGTGTTTCACCTCTTGTAAATAATGAGGAACCGTGTGGCGTTGGTAATGGACCAATTTCCATTGCTAAAGGACGTACTTCATCCAACTGACGACCGTCTAAACGAATGCGGCTATCTACCATCATATCTCTTACAACTTCCCACTTCAAGTCCTCATAATACTTACCAGCTAATTTCTTTTGCAAGTCTGTAATTTCAGCACCTAAATGCTCTATGATTTCTTTTTTCAAAGCAGAGAATGCATCGCTTCTTTCATGTTTTGCAGAACCTAATCTTGCGATAGCATCTACTTTTGCTTTTGCATAAGCATATACTTTTTCGCGAATGGCTTCGTCTTGTTCTGGCTTTTTATAATCACGTACTTCTGTGATGCCTACTATTTTTCTTAATTCAGCTTGCGCTTTAATTTGCTTGCGAATAGCTTCGTGTGCAATTTCTAAACACTGTACCAACTCTTCCTCAGAACATTCTTTTGCCTCACCTTCCACCATCATCAAGTTCTTATCTGTTGCAGCAATGATGAATTCTAATTCACATTTAGCCAATTCTGATTTAGAAGGATTGATTACAAATTTGCCATCTATCTTTGCAATTCTTACTTCAGAAATAATTTCTTTAATAGGAATGTTGGATACTGCCAATGCTGCTGATGCTGCAAGACATGCTAATGAATCAGGCATAACGTTCTCGTCGCTTGATACCAATGAAATTAATACTTGTACATCGCACAAATAATCTTCTGGGAACAAAGGTCTCAATGCACGGTCAATTAAACGGCTTGTTAAAATTTCGTAGTCGTTTAAACGGGCTTCTCTTTTGAAGAAAGAACCAGGGATACGGCCTGCAGATGCAAACTTCTCTTGGTAATCTACACTCAATGGGAAAAAGTCTTGTCCGTCTTTAGGATCTTTATTGGCAACCACGGTTGCTAATAAAATACAATTGCCTTGTCTGATGGTAACTGCACCGTCTGATTGACGTGCTAATTTACCTGTTTCTATAAAAATTTCTTGACCTGGATTGATCTCGAATTTTACTGATTTTGGTTGTGATAACATTTTTTAAAAATTTGGATTGTGAGAAAGGTCGCTATTGAATCTATTACAAAAAAGATGTAAAAAAATAAACGCTTAAAAACAACTAATCCCAACCGTGGTAAACAGTTGGGACAGCTATTATAAGTTGTTCTTGATTATTTTCTTAAGCCTAATTTTTCAATTAGTGCACGGTAACCAGTCAGGTTATGCTTTTGTAAATAAACCAATAAACGCTTACGCTGACCCACTAATTGCATTAAACCTCTTTGAGTTGAATGGTCTTTGTGGTTGGTCTTTAAATGACCAGAAATGTGCGCAATACGTTGTGTTAATAAAGCAATTTGACCTTCAATTGAACCAGTGTTGGTTGCTTTACCTCCAAATTCAGCAAAAATGCTTGCTTTTTTCTCTGTTGTTAAGTTAGACATTGTGGAACTTCTTTTATTGTAGTTAACAATTAACTACGGTTTTGTTTTGTTTATTTCGGCTGCAAAGATAGGGATAAAAGCGTAACTAATTCAATAGTTTAGTCAAATATTTCTACGTTTTTAGGGTAATTCGCCCTGTTAAAAACGAATAATTTGTCTTCGAAACTAGCTGCATAGTTGATAGATAGCACTTTAACGTCTGTAATATTGTTGCTTTTATCTAAAATGAGGGCATTTGAAAGGGCTGATTTTACCTTATCAATGATCAAAGTCACTTTCTGAAAGCCTTTTTTACGATCTATAGGAGATAATTCAATGGTAGCAGTGTTGGCATTCTGAACTAATAATTTGAAATTGAAGTCTTTATCATAGCTGCCTGATAATAATTTTTGTGGACTTAAGGTTTGTTCTGTTTCAGCCAAACTAGACTTAGAAATGGTGTTTGCTCCATCAAAGTTGTAAATAGAAGTGCCATCGCAAAGAATTTCTAATTTACCCTCATTTAAGAGGTATTTTTCGCCTTTCATCTTTAACTGGATCATTTTTGTACCTAATGCCTTCCCTTTGTTGTTTTTAGATACCAATTGGATCTTAACTAAAATTCCTTTAGAGGACTTGACTTTAATCCCTACTTTATCCAAAATGGCCTTGGCATTTGGATCTTTCTGGGCTTGCACTTGCAAAGTTAAGATACTCAATAAAAAGAAAATTACAACTCTCATATAGGATGAATTAAGGGGGTAAAAACAATCAACTATTTTGAATTTCAAAAATAGACATTCCTTGTGGATTATGATAAATTTTGCAAGAAATCATACAATTCAGCATCCGATTTGTACAACACTTCTCTTGGTTTACTACCCTGACTTGGGCCAACAATACCCGCAGATTCCAATTGATCCATTAACCTTCCGGCTCTATTATAGCCCAATTTCATCCTTCTTTGAATGAATGAAGTTGAACCCACTTGAGCACTCACAATTAGCTTAGCTGCGTCTTCAAATAAACTATCCCTATCTCCAGCATCAAAACCAGATGCCTCTAAATCTTTCTCATCAAGGTATTCAGGTAATAAGAACGCATCGGGATACCCTTTTTGTTCTGCAATAAAATTACATACACGATCCACTTCTGGGGTATCCACAAAAGCACACTGTAAACGGGTAATTTCTCCATTGTAGCTCACCAACATATCTCCTTTACCAATTAACTGTTCTGCACCACCCGCATCCAAAATAGTACGGCTATCTATTTTACTAGATACTTTAAATGCGATACGGGCAGGGAAATTGGCTTTAATGGTTCCAGTAATGATATTCACTGAAGGTCTCTGTGTCGCAATAATTAAGTGAATACCCACTGCTCTTGCTAACTGCGCTAAACGTGCAATTGGCATCTCCACTTCTTTTCCTGCAGTCATAATTAAATCTGCAAACTCATCTACTACCAACACAATGAATGGTAAGTATTGATGTCCTTTTTCTGGATTTAATTTCCTAGAAGTAAACTTCTCGTTGTACTCTTTAATATTTCTACATCCAGCTTCTTTTAATAAATCGTAACGATTGTCCATTTCGATACAAAGTGCATTCAAGGTATTGATGACTTTTTTGGTATCTGTAATAATCGCATCTTCCTCTCCTGGTAATTTAGCTAAGAAATGTTTTTCAATGACACGGTATAAACTCAATTCCACTTTCTTTGGATCTACTAAAACAAATTTTAATTGGGATGGATGCTTCTTATATAACAAGGATACCAATATAGCATTCAATCCAACCGATTTACCTTGTCCCGTTGCACCTGCCATTAATAAGTGCGGCATAGCTGCTAAGTCAACAATGAAATTTTCATTGTCAATTTTTTTACCAATGGCAATTGGCAATGAGTATTGGCTTGTTTGAAACTTCTCACTTGCCAATAAAGTTTTCATGCTCACAATAGACTTTCGAATATTGGGCACTTCAATTCCAATGGTGCCTTTACCTGGAATAGGAGCAATGATACGAATACCCAATGCAGCTAAACTTAAAGCAATATCGTCTTCCAAGTTTTTAATTCTACTTATACGCACACCTGGTGCAGGTACAATCTCATATAAAGTCACTGTTGGCCCCACTGTGGCAGAGATGCGCTGTATAGCAATATCATAATTTTTTAAAGTCGCAATGATCTGATTTTTGTAGGTCTCTAATTCTTCTGGGTCTTGTACAATTTTTTCAGAGCCATGCGTCTCCAATAAATTAATATGTGGGTACTTGTAATTTTTTAAATCTAAGGTTGCATCATATTTGGTGGCTAAACTTCCAACAGATGCTAGGATTTTTTCCTTTGGCACTTCATTAATTTCTAAATCAAGGTCTTCTAATAATTCGTCATCAATGTCTAGGTCCTCGTCATCGGTATCGTCATCATAGGTTTCATCAACTAATGGAGTTTTTTTTTCCTCCCCATTCTCTTCATTTAAAGACAACTCATCTATAAATAATTTTGGCCCTAGTTCCCCAAGTGCCTCGTCTGTCTCATCCTCCTCGGGCATGATCACAGATACTCCAGAAGTACGCTCTTTTAATGAATTGCCAGTTGCAATAGTTGTCTCTGCGGGTGCAGGATTATTTAAATCCCATTCTTGTTTCACAGCTTCCTCAGTGTCTTCACTCACAAAGTCTGGCACTTTTTTCTTTGGAATTAAAAAGTCAAAATTGGGTACGTTAAAACTTGGATTAAATCTCCATATGATATAACTAAATCCAGCGATAAACAAAATGGCCCCTGTACCAAAACTTCCTACCCATTTAGTCAACCAGCTACTACTGTATTCCCCTAAGGCGCCTCCCCACGAAAAAGTTGTATTGGGCGTGAAATAAGCAAAGCAGGTACTTAAAACCAATAGACCTAATAATACATATCTAACATTACGCCACAAACTAAAAATTGGTTTTGTGAAAAATAAGTTCACACCCAAAACAAAAAAGAAAGTACAAAATAAATAAGCCGCTAAACCAAATCCGTTGAATATAATTTGATACGCAACAAAAGCCCCAATGTATCCTAGTAAATTATTCGCCTTCACATCTTGAATCGAAAATAATTGGGTTCTCCATAATTGCACCATGTCTTGGTCTTCTTGCCAAGTAAATAAATAAGAAGTGAATGCAACAAAAAGAAATAAGCTAATCAATAAAGCAACTGCTCCCAGTATCTTCATGGTGCGTTCATCTTTTACTACTTCAGACACAACTACATCTGCTTCTTTATCCGGATTTAAAATCGGGGAATTGACCTTTGGTGTTGATTTGCTTTTAAGCGTATTTGCCATGATGACAAATATAAAAAGAAATTGGCTACATAGCTACTTTATTCATCCAAACAACCCTGGCCCAACTAGCCCAGCCTAATATTAAAGCCAGCCCCCCAATTGGGGTAATTGGCCCTAAAATAAAAGACCAGCTTGGGTGTACAATAGATAAAAACGATAAGCCATAAATAGATCCACTAAATAAGCAACAACCCACAATAAAAAAATGTGCTGCCCAACCTATCCCTTTATGGATCGTATGGTTGGTCTGGTTTAGTTGACCATAGATAGACAATGTAATAAGCGCCAAAGCATGTATTAATTGATAGCGTACACCTGTCTCGAAACTCTGTAGTTTATCTGGAGCCAAAACAGTTTTTAAAGCATGTGCTCCAAATGCACCAAGCATTACTCCAATGATTGCAAAAGCAATACCCCAAAGTAAAATTTTACGATGCATGTTTTTGTATTAACTTTTTTAACCCCGATTCATTGATCTGATCTGAAGTTAATCGGTAATGCGCTTGTTTGTAAAAAGGATGTCTTTCGACTAATTTTTGTTCCAAAAAAGCGGCGAGTTCATGGTCTGAAAGATTGGCTATCAAAGGACGATGATCTTTGTCATCGGATAATCTTTTTACCAATACCTCTACAGATTCATCCAGCCAAATGACTACGCCCTCTTTTTTCATCCAATCCATATTCTCCTGAAAGCAAGCTGTACCTCCACCTGTAGCGACTACAAACTTTTTCTTTTCTTTAAACCATTTTAAAATTTTGGATTCTGCTTTTCTGAAATAAGTTTCACCATCTTCATTAAAAATTTCAGTGATGGTTTTTTCTTCGTTCATTTCAATTAAAGCATCTAAATCATAGCCTACAGATTTGTTCCATTTTGCCATTTGCTTTAACCAATGAGACTTTCCCGAACCCATCATCCCTATTAAAAATATACGCTCTGCTGCCATAATTTATACAAATGCATTAAACCCAGTAATATCCATTCCAGTAATCAACAAATGAATGTCATGCGTGCCTTCGTAAGTGATTACACTCTCTAAGTTCATCATATGGCGCATCACAGAATACTCTCCTGTAATACCCATCCCGCCCAACATTTGTCTTGCGTCCCTTGCAATATTGGTAGCAATTTCACAGCTGTTTCTTTTAGCCATACTAATTTGAGCCGCTGTAGCTCGACCTTCGTTCATTAAGACACCTAAACGCCAAACTAGTAATTGAGCTTTAGTGATTTCAGTCACCATTTCAGCCAATTTCTTTTGTTGCAATTGGAATCCACCAATTGGTCTACCAAATTGAACACGCTCCTTACTATATCTTAGTGCAGTATCATAACAATCCATTGCAGCACCGATTGTACCCCAAGCGATACCAAATCTTGCCTTATTTAAACAACTCAATGGGCCTTTTAATCCTTTAATATTTGGTAAGATATTTTCCTTAGGTACTTTCACATTATCAAAAACCAATTCACCTGTTGCACTTGCACGCAAGCTCCATTTGCTATGTGTGGTTGGTGTAGAAAAACCTTCCATGCCACGTTCTACAATGACACCAACAATCTCTCCTGCTTCATTCTTTGCCCATACCACAGCAACTTGTGCAAATGGTGCATTGCTAATCCACATTTTTGCGCCATTCAAAATAAAATAGTCACCTGCATCTTTGATATTCGTCAACATACCAGAAGGATTAGATCCATGATCTGGTTCTGTTAATCCAAAACAACCCAACCATTCGCCAGATGCTAATTTTGGTAGATATTTTTGTTTTTGCGCTTCGCTACCATAAGCATGAATTGGGAACATCACTAAAGAACCTTGAACACTCGCAGTACTTCGAACACCACTGTCTCCTCTTTCCAATTCTTGCATCATCAATCCATAACTGATATAATCTAAACCACCGCCACCATACTCCGTTGGAACAGTTGGGCCAAAACATCCAAGGTCACCTAATTGCTTTACAATTTGGTTTGGAAATTCTGCCTTCTGTGCATACTCCTCAATGATTGGGGAAATTTCTGTTTTAACATAAGTTCTTACTGCATCTCTCACCATTAAATTTTCTTCAGACATCAATTCATCTAATTGATAATAATCTGGGGACTCAAACAAATCTGCTCTTACTGCCATGGTTTGTAATTTTAAAATAATGATTGAAGCATAAAGGTACTAGAAAGCACTTAAAAAACTATATTTACAAGGGATTAATTAACCCAAATAACAAATGAAAAAAATCATCACCCATCTTAGCTTCTATGTGCTAATTGCGATTCTTTTGGGTATATTTTTAGGTGTTTATTTTCCAAGCACTGCTATTCAATTAGAACCACTTGCAAAAGGCTTTATACAAGTCATCAAATTATTTACTTATCCAATCATATTTTTAACAGTTACATTGGGCATTGCTAGTATGGGCGATTTAAAAAAAGTAGGCCGGATAGGCTTGGTATCATTGGTTTATTTTGAAATCGTTAGTACCTTATCACTTGCAATTGGGGTCATTGTAGCGCTATGGATTCAGCCTGGAAATATTGATAAGTCAGGTTTACAAATGCAAGACCCAACTAAGTATACAAGTACCACTAAAATTGATATCTGGGGAATCATTGCAAGCAATTCCAATTTGCAAATTTTACTTCTTGCGATTGTTGTTGGATTTGTGTTGAACTATTTACCTAAAAGAGCGCAATACATTCATCAAATTGGCAGACTTACCCATTCTGTTTTTAAAGGTTTAAAATGGGTCATGTACTTTGCACCACTGGGTGCTCTTGGGGGAATGTCTTATGCGATTGGAAAATATGGACTAGCTACCTTATTGCCTTTAGGAAAGTTGATGCTGACCATGTATGTAACGATGGCTTTATTTGTTTTTGTGATTCTTGGACTTATTTTACGCTATTTTAATGTCTCTATTTTTAAACTACTTAAAAATATTAAAGAAGAATTACTCATTGTATTTGCCACTTCCTCCTCTGAGCCAGCGATGCCATCGCTCATGCAAAAATTAGAGCGAATGGGTTGTTCAAAATCTGTAGTTGGATTAGTTGTCCCAACAGGGTATTCCTTTAATTTAGATGGCACATCTATTTATTTATCCATGGCAGTAATTTTCATTGCTCAATTATATAATGTACATTTAAGTACCTCAGAAATTGTAACGATGTTGTTGATATTAATGCTCACATCAAAGGGTGCAGCAGGTGTTACAGGTAGTGGGTTTATTGTACTTGCATCTACACTAGCCACCATGCAAAAAATACCTATCGAAGGCCTTGCATTTTTATTAGGTGTAGATAAATTTATGAGTGAAGCTAGGGCCATCACCAATATCATTGGCAACAGCGCTGCCACAATAGTAATCGCTAAAACAGAAGGCGAAACAATTCATTTAGATTAGGTGTATTTTTAAAAAGCGCTCCGCTAAGACATCAATGCTTTCATTTCATCGGCATAACCTTTTGCAGCAATCTCGGCATCTGCAGCAAAGTCAGCGCCACTACTAGCAAAAATTACTGCCCTACTTGCATTAATGAGTAATCCTACTTCATCATTTTTGCCATATGCCGTCACTTCGGATAAACTTCCACCCTGTGCACCAACACCAGGTACTAAAAGAAAATGTGCAGGAATAATTTTACGGATAGAGGCTAGATCATTCGCCTTGGTGGCGCCCACTACAAACATCAATTGTTCTGGACTGCCCCAACTTGCCACTTGTTCTAAAACAGATTCGTATAAAAATTGCCCGTTCGCTAATTTTTGTTGTTCAAAATTTTGACTTCCAGGATTAGAGGTTAATCCCAATACAATTGTCCACTTGTTTTGATAGGCTAAAAATGGATCAATACTATCCTTCCCCATATATGGTGCAACGGTAATGGCATCAAATGGAAGGGTTTCAAAAAATGTTTTTGCATATTGTGCAGAGGTATTACCAATGTCTCCTCTTTTGGCATCTGCAATGGTAAAATGGGTAGAAGGAATATGGGCCAATGTTGCTTCCATGGCTTCCCAGCCTGCTATACCTTGTGATTCGTAAAACGCTGTATTGATTTTATAACTTACACAATGTGCTGCCGTGGCATCAATAATGGCTTTATTAAAAGCAATAACTCCCGCTTTATTTTTAGGTAAGCCAGCAGGTAATTTTTCAATATCTGTATCCAATCCAACACATAAGTAAGATTGCTTTGATTTGATTTGGTCTACTAGAAATTGTTTAGTCATGTGTTGTTATTTTTCTAAGACAGAATATGAAATAAATACCTTTCTATAATTAATCTAAATATTGCTTCACAAAAACTTGGTATCCCCAAGCTTTCATTTGTATGTATCGAATATCTTTTGGATTTTGTCCTGTAAACCCATCTACATAAAAACCTGGTACAATATCCTCAATGATGGCTTGCTGTGGTTGATTGGATAAATTCAATACCACCACCACTTTATCTCGACCATTGCTTCTTTCATATGCCATGATCTTTTCAGGAAGATTCACTTTTAGTCTTTTAAAAATGGCATTATCCGCAAAAGCAGGATTTGATTTTCTTAATTTCAAAAGTGTTGTATAAAAATTAGCCCGCTCATACTTTTTGAATTCAATACTATCTTTTTCAAAAAATGCCAATGGTCTTAATACTGGCTCTTCTTGACCACTATAAATTAAAGGCATTGTTCTATCATAGGTTTGCGTAAATACGGCAAATGGCTCATGAATTTTTCCTGGCATGGTTGCATAGTCTGCTTTGTTCCAAGAATTCTCATCATGATTGCTGGTGAAGTATAATCTTTGCGCCCCTTTCATAAAATCTTTATCAATATTTTGTAACACGGAATCTAAAGTCAGGATATTTTTTTTGCCTGCTGCTATCTCATTTAACACATGAAACTCTTTCCAACTATAAGTCGCATCAAAACCAGTCTCATGCAATTTTGAATCGTCCGCTTCTGCTAATAAATAAATATTTCTTAATTTTTTTAATGCTGGAATACATTTATTCCAAAAACTATAAGGTACACCCCATGCAACGTCTACCCTGAATCCGTCAATCTTAGTGGCATTTAACCAATACTTCATTGTGTTAATCATACTATCCTGCATCACAAGATTATTATAATTTAACTCTCTTGTATCAGACCAGTCTGCTGTATAAGTTGGTTTGCCTGTTGAATCTGTTTCATAAAAATCTGGATGCGTTGTTAACCAAGGATGATCTGCACCAGAATGATTGGGCACATAATCAATCAAGACTTTCATACCAAGTGCATGTGCTTGATTGACTACAGCATTAAAATCTGCAAGGGTGCCAAATTCAGGATTGATATCGGTATAACTTGCTACGGCATAATAAGAACCCAAACTTCCTTTTCGACCCAATTTTGAAATAGGCTGAATGGGCATAAACCAAATGGTTTGTACTCCCATTTTTTGCAATCTTGGCAAGTGCTTTGCAAATGCTTTGAATGTTCCTTCTTTGGTATATTGACGGATATTCACTTCATAAATATTCCCTTGATTCATAAATGCTGGATGTTTTTGCTGTCCAAAACTTTTTGCCCCAATCAATAATCCAACTAATAACAATAAATTTTTCATGATGTCGCTTTATGCTTCAAAAATACTACCTAATCATGTAACTTTGGCTATGCATTTACAAAAATTAAAATACCTCTTTTTAGCCCTTTTTCTTTGGAACTGTAGCCCTTCTGAACAATACGAAGTGGCTGATAACCCTTTGGATGGTGGCCGCTATTTTATTGAAAACTGCATGCAAGGAAATTTTAAAAAAGCCAAATTCTACATTTTAGAAGATACTGAGAACCTTTCTTTATTTGATAAAATGGCCAGCAACTACTATGGATTGGATAAAGAGGGCCGTATGCAAATCAGACTTGCATCTATCCAAATCAATGAAATTAGTGCCGTGGATAGTTCCAACACCATCATGAATTACCAAAATTCCTTTGACAATAAGGTCCATAAGCTTAAAATCATATCCACCCCAACAGGATGGAAAGTAGATTTAAAATATACCTATGGGCCAAATTTATAGGTGCAAATAATATTTATTGTATATTTGCAACTGAATTAAAATCACAAAAACTAAGCATACAAATGGAAGCACAATCTAACACAAAAAAATACTGGGCATTATTCTTTTTATGGTTCGCTATTTTAATCGTTTTATTATTCGTTTATAGAGAATTTTTCTGGTTAGCACTTCCTGGTACTTTGACTTATTTTGCAAAAGCAATGGATTTATTTTAAATTCATTCAATTATAATTTTAAAGCCTTCAACTATTTGGAGGCTTTTTTATTCAATCTTAACTTATGTCATTAGCACAATCATTTCAAGAAATTATTGAAAAAAGAAGGTCCAACAGAAAGTTTGACCCCAATGTAGAAGTTCCAGACGATGTCATACAAAGAAGTTTAGAACGCAGCATCCTCTCTCCTAATAGTAGTAATATGCAATTATGGGAATTTTATTGGATCAAGGACCCTGGCTTGCAAAAAGATTTTCATGAATATTGTTTAAATCAAAATGCAGCAAGAACCGCAAAACAATTGGTGGTATTTGTTACACGACAAGACCATTGGAAAAAAAGAGTAAAATGGCATTTGGACCTCATTCAAAAAGGCATCACAGGTGAAACAACTCCAAATCAAGACAAACTATTGACTTACTACGGTAAATTAATGCCTCTGGCTTATGGAACAGATCAGTTTGGTTTTTTAACTGCGCTAAGAAGGACCTTAAGTAGTTTGATTGGCGCTTTTAGACCGATGACTAGAATGAAAGGCAGAGCAGATCAAAGAATCACCGTGCATAAATCTTGTGCATTAGCTGCTCAAACATTCATGTTGTCTATTGCAGCAGAGGGTTTTGAATCCTGCCCAATGGAAGGCTTCGATGCAGTTAGAGTTAAGAAAGCATTAGACCTTCCTGCAATGGCAGAAATCAATATGATTATTAGTGTTGGTAAAGGAACCGAAGCAGGTATTTGGGGCAAAAGAGAAAGAGTCCCTTACGAAGAAGTCGTGATTATAAAATAATAAGAATCTAATAATTAGAATCTAATGCCATAAAAAAGCCGCAATCGTTATTGCGGCTTTTTTTGTAGCTATTATTTAAAAATAGTGACTGTAATTTATTTTTTAGCTGGCGTGATAATGATATTTCTGTATTCAATCGGTCCATGATCACCTTGTAACATGATTGGACCTGGCGCACCTTCGTCGCTATTGATAGCACCTCCAGTGATTCCTGGAATTTCTTGTTTGAAAATGATAGTCTTCCCATTGGCAACAACAGTGACCATTCTGCCTACTAAAGTGACGTCATAAGACTGCCATTCTCCAGCTGCTTTTGCTGCATTCACCCAAGGATCAATAAAACCATATATTCCACCCAAATATACACTTTGAGGTTCCTTACCTTGGTTGTCTTCTATCTGAATTTCGTAACGGCCTCTTAAATACACGCCACTATTGCTTCCTTGAGGATACCTAAATTCGATATGCAATTTAAAATCATCATAAGTTGAAGTTGTTTTAATATTGTCGCCTGATGCTGGACTAGTCAAAACCCCATTGATATTTTTCCATTGATTTTTCTTACCCATCACTTGCCATCCAGTTAAATCTGTATTATTCAATAATTTAATTGGAGTTCCCCAAGTGACTTCTCTTAAACTATTTAGTCTTGGAGCACGTACTCCAGTCCAAGTGTATTTTTGTCCATAAGGCACTACCATGGTTCCTTTTAATTGATCGCCGACTAATTCACCTTCCACCACTAAATTGTTTTCCGTATGATCCCATTGTGCTGGAATGGTAAAATTGAGTTTTATGCCATCAAAAAATACTTGGGAAACTGGTCTAGCACTACCCCCATCAGAGACAAATCTGCCAATTAAATTTTTCTCTCCAGAATGTCTGACTTCTAACCAAGAAGGTGCCAATCTACCGCCACCCATATCCACAGTCAAATCCCAACGTCCTTCTAAAGGATTTTCTTGTGCATTGATTGTTGTGTGGATTAATAAAATAACAATGAAGCCAATAAAAAAGTTAAGTCTACTGAAAATATTTCTCATGTGGTCTATTTATTTGAAACATTAATTTACAATAATTTAATATAGCATGATGAAATTTTATTTAAACAGGTATTTTAATAACAAGTAAATCAATTTTAATGCTATGTCTAAAAAAAAGATGGCCCTTTTGAGGCCATCTTGATGCTATAAGACTTACTTAAATGATTATGCTAAATCAAATCTGTCTAATTCCATTACTTTATTCCAAGCAGCAACAAAATCATGCACAAATTTCACTTTGGCGTCATCACATGCGTAGACTTCTGCCAATGCACGCAATTCAGAATTTGATCCAAAGATTAAATCGACTCTTGTTCCAGTAAATTTAACTGTTCCAGTTTTTCTATCTACCCCTTGGAAAGCATTTGATGAATGATCGATTGCGTTCCATGCATTATTGTAATCAATTAAGTTCACAAAATAATCATTGGTCAACACGCCAGGCGTTGCTGTAAACACGCCATGATTTGATTGATCAAAATTGATATTCAATACGCGCATACCACCAAATAACACTGTCATTTCAGGCGCAGTCAAGGTTAATAATTGTGCTTTATCAATTAACATTTCTTCTGCAGAAACCAATGTACGAGGCTTAATATAATTACGGAAACCATCTGCAATTGGTTCTAATACAGCAAATGATGCCACATCCGTTTCTTCCTGACTTGCATCAGCACGACCAGGAGTGAATGGAACTTTAATATTTACTCCACCATCCTTAGCTGCTTTCTCAATTGCAGCTGCACCAGCTAGTACAATTAAATCGGCCATTGAAACTTGCTTGCCACCTGTTGCAGAAACATTGAACTCCTTTTGGATGGCTTCCAATGCATCCAAAACTTTAGACAATTGTGCTGGATTATTTACCGCCCAATATTTTTGAGGTGCTAAACGAATTCTTGCACCATTGGCTCCACCTCTTTTATCTGATCCACGGAAAGTAGATGCAGAAGCCCAAGCAGCTGCTACCAATTCAGCAACAGACAAACCAGAAGCAAGTACTTTTGCTTTTAATGCTTCGATATCTGTTGCATCAATCAATGTGTAATTCACAGCAGGAATTGGGTCTTGCCAAATCAACACTTCTGCAGGTACTTCTGGTCCTACATAACGTGCACGTGGTCCCATATCGCGGTGGGTTAATTTAAACCATGCTCTTGCAAATGCATCTGCCAACTGATCTGGATTTTCATAAAATCTTTTTGAAATTGGTGCATAAGCAGGATCTAATATTAATGCTAAATCTGTCGTCAACATCGTTGGTGCATGTGAGATAGAAGGATCATGTGCATCCGGCACAGTGCCTGCACCCGCACCCGCTTTTGGTTTCCATTGATGCGCTCCAGCAGGACTCTTCACTAATTCC
The DNA here is from genome assembly GCA_037143275.1 of Chitinophagia bacterium. GTDB lineage: Bacteria > Bacteroidota > Bacteroidia > Chitinophagales > Chitinophagaceae > Sediminibacterium. The sequence goes on along the minus strand of JBAWZB010000006.1, from coordinate 44,121 downwards.
CACTCATACTTATATAAGTTTTCAAAATAGTTATTGCTCCATTGTGTTGGTGTGGTTGTCCATGCGCCTTCTAAACCAGATGTGATAGTATACACGCCATTACCTGTACCAAAAGTATTTTTCCAACCTTGTCCTTGCTCTGCAATATCAGCAGCAGCTGGTTCTTTACCAACATATTTTCCTGGATCTGCAGCACCATGTGTTTTACCAAATGTATGTCCACCTGCAATCAATGCCACAGTTTCTTCGTCGTTCATTGCCATACGCGCAAATGTTTCGCGAATGTCTTTTGCAGATGCAATAGGATCAGGATTACCATTAGGCCCTTCTGGATTCACATAGATCAATCCCATTTGCACTGCCGCTAATGGATTTTCTAATTCGCGATCTCCAGAATATCTTTTATCGCCTAACCATTCTCTTTCATTGCCCCAGTATACATCTTCTTGAGGCTCCCACATATCTTCTCTACCTCCAGAAAAACCAAAAGTCTTGAAGCCCATTGATTCTAATGCACAGTTACCTGCTAAAATCATTAAATCGGCCCAAGATAATTTTTGACCATACTTCTTTTTAATAGGCCATAATAATAATCTTGCTTTATCTAAATTGGTATTATCAGGCCAGCTATTCAATGGCGCAAAACGTTGCATACCTGCACCTCCACCACCACGACCATCAGTGGTGCGATAAGTTCCTGCACTATGCCATGCCATACGAATAAAGAATGGACCATAATGTCCATAATCCGCAGGCCACCACTCTTGAGAGTTTGTCATTAAGTCAACGATATCTTGCTTCACAGCTTTTAAATCTAAAGACTTAAACTCAGAAACATAATTGAAAGTCTGCTCCATCGGATTAGACTTTGAAGAGTGTTGTCTTAAGATATTTAATTTTAATTGATTTGGCCACCAATCTCTATTCACCGGTCCAGTTCCTGCACTACCTTGTTTTGATGAAAGTGTTGTGGCGCCTGTAAAAGGACATTTTGCCGCTCCGTCTGTTGAATGATTATCCATAGTATTAAATTGTTTTTCTAAGTTATTTGTAAAAATACGCCAAAGCCAATATGCTCAATGATTTGCAAAGTTAATTTTCCTACTTCTTATAAACAATATTTATACCATTAAGTTTGAAGGATTAAACATAAAAAATCCCACAAAAAGTGGGATTTAAATAAAGTGGAGTCGAGGGGAGTCGAACCCCTGTCCAAACAAAGTTACCATTGGTCTTCTACATGTTTATTGTTTTATTAGTTGTCGGCAATCAGCAGGAAAAACACAAACCAATTGATTACTTAGCTGTATAGTACTTAAATAAGCGGCACAGCCTATGCTTATCGCATCCCTTTTTGTTTTGATTAAGCTAAGGAGCGGGTAAAGGGCCTACCTGCTCGCTCGGCCATAATGGAAGTTAATTCACTGAATTAAGCAGCCATGGCGTAATTTGTTTCGCCTTTTGATTGTTTGGTATTCAGATTAAAGTGCTAATTACCCAACGCACTACATGCTTACCCCAACCGCTACGCTTGCTGTCAAAACCATACGACCCCAATTACTGCGATTAAAGCAAGTACAAAATTACAACTAATAAATGGATTTTAAAGACCGTCTACTTAAATAAACGCCAGAAGTCCAATCCCAATGCATATAACATCAGGCCAAACATTAAAATCATGCCTGCAATTTGTGCATATTCCATGAATTTATCACTTGGCTTGCGACCTGTAATCATTTCAAAAAGGATGAATAAAGCATGCCCCCCGTCCAATGCTGGAATTGGCAATACGTTCATAAAACCTAATACGATCGAAAATACAGCTGTCAAAGTCCAGAATCTTTCCCAATCCCACTGAGATGGAAAAGTATTACCAATGCTAATTAAACTTCCAAGGGAATCATTCGGATTCACTTTACCAGTAAAAATTTGCTTGATGCCTGTCACATAATTATCTAGTGTAGTAAAACATCTTTTGATACCGGTTGGAATGGCTTCAACAAAACTATATTCCTGATGTACTGTTTTGAAAAGCTGCATTGGTAATTTTACAAACAATCCAAGTTGAGCTTTATTGTTAATTAAAGTTCTAATTTGAACAGTATCCATGCCTCTTTTAGCGAGTATAGTGACCAATGAATCACTGTACTTCTTTTTCACTTCAATAAACTCATGTTGGAATTTCACGGATTGTCCATTGATACTTAATAAGGTGTCATTTTTTTGAAAACTTCCTTCTACTACAACTGCTGTTTTTCCAATGGAGTCCACAATCACTGGAAACAAAGGCAACACAAATGCAGTCGTGTTATTTGCATTGGATAATTCAGCTGCAAGGGCTATTGGAATAGGCAAACTCAACACAGTATCTCCCCTTTTTACTTGAATTGTTTTAGGATCTTCTAAAACAATTTTAGATTCTAATTCAAAGAAATCTTTTAATTCTTTTTGATCCAAACCAATAATAATATCTCCGTCTTGCATGCCTATTTTTTCAGACATTGCTGAAGTATGAATGCCATAACTTAGATTTTTTGCTGGTAAAAAATCATCCCCCCAAAACCAAGCAATACCTATAAATATAACAATGGCTAAAATGACATTCACAATTACACCACCTAACATCACAATCAATCTCTGATAAGCTGGCTTTGATCTTAATTCATAAGCTTCGGGTGCTTTATTCAACTGCTCCTTGTCCATGCTTTCATCTATCATCCCTGAAATTTTCACATAGCCTCCAAAAGGAATCCAACCTAATCCGTATTCTGTTTCGCCTATCTTCTTTTTCCATAAGCTAAACCCTGGATTAAAAAATAAATAAAACTTCTCAACTCTTGCGCCAAATAATCTAGCAGGAATAAAATGTCCTAACTCGTGTAAAACAACGATGATAGAAAATGATAAAATAAATTGTGCAGTTTTAGTTGCAAGTACAGTTAAATCGATAGCAGCTAGATACATGTGTTATAGTTGTATTAATGAAGCAGCAAAATCTCTTGCAGCTCCGTCGGTTTCATAATAATCATCCAAACTTGGATGCGCGATAAATTCAATCTTCTCTAATGTTCTTTCAATTAGATCGGTCATATCTAAAAATCCAATCCTATTTTTTAAAAATGCATACACCGCAATTTCATTTGCAGCGTTTAAAACACAAGGCGCATTCCCACCTCGATACATGGCTTCTTTGGCCAAAAATAAATTTCTAAAAGTTTTTATATCTGGCTCGTCAAAAGTCAAAGTATTTGGTTTGTCAAAATGGTATCTTGGAAAATCATTCTTCAATCTTTTTGGAAATGCCATAGCATATTGAATGGGTAATTTCATATCCGGCAAACCCATTTGTGCTTTAATACTGCCATCTTGAAACTGCACCATACTATGAATAATACTTTGAGCATGCACCACCACCTTGATTTGATCCGGGGTTAAGTCAAACAACCATTTTGCTTCAATCATTTCTAAACCCTTATTCATTAAAGTGGCAGAATCAATCGATATTTTAGCGCCCATGCTCCAATTTGGATGTTGCAATGCATGGTCTCTTTTTACATTCACTAAAAAATTAGGCTTCTTACCTAAGAATGGACCACCACTCGCAGTGAGAATAATTTTTTCGATGGGATTATTGCCTTCCCCAACCAAACATTGGAAAATGGCAGAGTGTTCACTATCTACTGGAATAATGGCAGCACCTTTTTCTCTTGCTGTGCGCATTACAATATCGCCAGCGACCACTAAAGTTTCTTTATTGGCAAGGCCCACTGCTTTGCCATTTTCAACTGCAGTGAGTGTTGGTTTTAATCCTGCAAATCCAACAATACCCGCCATCATAAAATCATAGCAATCCATTCCGGCAACTTGTTCTAAAGCTTCTTCTCCAGCAAACACTTTAATAGGTTTACCTTCTAATGCTTTTTTTACAATGGCGTATTTGCCAATTTCCCCAATCACTACAATATTGGGTTCAAATAATAATGCTTGCTCAATTAAAAGGGATTCGTTTGCATGTGCCGTCAAAATCTCAGCGACAAACAAGTCTGGATTCGCTGCAATCACCTCTAGGGTTTGTTTTCCAATGGAACCTGTAGATCCGAAAATGGCAATTCTTTTTTGACTCATCCCGTTGTTTACTTGTGGTTAAAAATACGCTTTTTATTCTATTCTGACTATTTGCCTAATTGATGGCGCATTGCATCTGCAATTTTTCGATCATTGCTTAATCTTGGTACTTTATTCTGTCCTCCTAATTTGCCTTCGGATTTCATGTACTCAATAAATGCATTTTTAGGTAACACTGTAAGCACTAATGGAGATAGGATATTACCTGCAATCAAGTCTTGATAGTATACATTTTTAGCACACATAGCTTCATCTAATTTAGATTTAAACAGTTCCATATCCAATGGAGGCCTTTCAAATTCAACCAACCATTCATGGTAACTCTTTCCTTCGTTTTGTGCAATATAGGGTGCTACAGTAAACTCTACAATAGAGGCGTTCATTTCGTTCGCCACTTGCAACATCGCTGCTTCTACCTCCTCTCCAATCACGTGTTCTCCAAATGCCGAAATAAAATGTTTCACCCTTCCTGTCACAATAATTCTGTAAGGATCGATACTTACAAACTTCACGGTATCTCCAATATTATAGCCCCATAAACCTGCATTACTATTTATTACAAGCACATATTGAACCCCTAATTCCACTTGGGTTAAATTAAGTCTTGTAGGATTGGCTTCCTGGATGTTGACTAAAGGGATGAATTCAAAATAAATGCCGCTATTGGTATTTAATAATAAGCCTTGTTGGTCTCTTGTATCTTGAAAAGCAAAAAATCCTTCGCTAGCAGGGAACAATTCAATGGTGTCAATTGACTTGCCAATGGTATCAAATAATTTAGATTGATAAGGTTCAAAATTGACACCACCTTGCACCAACACTTGTAAATTAGGGAAGACCTCTTTCACGGATTTTCCAGATTCTTGGACAATTCGGTCAAAGTACATTTGCATCCATGGCGGAATACCTCCCACCAAGGTCATGTCTTTTAAAATTGTCTCGGCTACAATCTGGTCCAATTTTTCCTCCCATTCTTCGATACAATTGGTTGCAAAGCTTGGTAATTGATTGCTTCTTAAATAAGCAGGAATATGGTGGTTCACAATACCACTTAAACGTCCGGTAGGAATCCCTCCAACTCTTTCTAAAACAGGCGATCCACTCAAAAAAATCATTTTTCCATTGACAAACTGGTGTTGTCCGGTGGTGGCCATATAAGTTAAGAGGGCGTTTCTGGCCCCATTAATATGGTTACTTATTGAATCTTTTGTAATGGGGATGTATTTTACACCACTAGTTGTGCCACTGGTCTTGGCGAAATAGATAGGTTTCCCCTTCCATAGCACGTTATGAGTCCCTTTTTTAATTTGTTCTATATACGTCTTAAAGGCTTCATAGTCCCTCAAAGGGACAGCCTCCTGAAATTCGAGGGGGCTATTGACTTGATCTAATTTATGCTCCTTACCAAAAATAGTGGACTTACCTACCTTAACTAGTTGATTTAGAATGTTTTGCTGATCCTCCAAGGCAGTATGTCGCTCTTTTTGAATTTGGCGATAGATCACACCAGCAAAGGGTTTTGCCAATAAGGACTTAATATTCATAGGGTTCAGTTAATGGCTTTACAGCCGGGAACAAATTTAGGGGGTATTTTACGGAACTTCAAACCTCAGAGGGGTTTCTATGCTTAAAAAATAGCTAAATTATATTTTTCAAGATTTCCTTGCATATTGCGATAATTATAATTACCTTTGCCCTCCTAATTTTGGACAATTATGTTAGCAGTAGTAAAAATCGCAGGACAACAATTTAAAGTACAAGCAGGAGATAGCTTGTATGTACCTCACCTGCAAGGTAAAACCGGAGACAAAGTTGAATTCAATGATGTATTATTCGTTGATAATAATGGAAGCATCTCTTTCGCTACCAAAGCGGTAGTAAAGGCTGAAATTACAAACGACCTAGTTCAAGGTGATAAAGTGATCGCTTTTAAAATGAAGAGAAGAAAGGGTTTCCGCAAGAAGCACGGTCACAGAACGCACTATACTCAAATCAAAATCGAAAACATAGCTTAAACTAAGATACTATGGCACACAAAAAAGGTGAAGGATCCGTTAAGAACGGCCGTGATTCACAAAGCAAAAGATTAGGCGTAAAGATATATGGTGGACAACCAGCTTTAAATGGCAATATCTTAATTCGTCAAAGAGGTACCCAATACCACCCTGGTAAGAACGTTGGTTTAGGATCTGACTTTACAATTTTCGCCCTAACGGATGGTATTGTAGAGTTCAAAAAGGGGAAAAATAACAAAACGACAGTCTCTATAGTTCCTGTTGAATTAGTGTCTTAAAAAATATTTTTTGTTGTTATTAAAAAAGTTTTTTACTTTTAGTGCATATTTACTAACCATTAAATCTAAAAAACATGGCAACTGCAAAAAAAGCGGCTAAAAAAGCTGCTCCAAAAAAAGCTGCAAAGAAAGTAGTTAAGAAAGCTGCTCCTAAGAAAGCTGCTAAAAAAGCTGCTCCTAAGAAGGCTGCTAAGAAAGCTGCTCCTAAGAAGGCTGCTAAGAAAGCTGCTCCTAAGAAAGCTGCTAAGAAAGCTGCTCCTAAGAAAGCTGCTAAGAAAGCTGCTCCTAAGAAGGCTGCTAAAAAGAAATAATTATCTTCGGATAATATTGAAAGACCCTCGATATTATCGAGGGTTTTTTTTTGCACTTTACCTTCCTCTCCTACCAATGGGCTCCTAGTTTTATTTATATTTGCCCATGCACAATTATGAAATCGCAGAATATTTTAGCCTCTTAGCTAAACTCATGGATATCCATGGTGAAAATGCTTTCAAAATAAAATCATACAGCAACGCAGCTTATACCTTAGACCGAATCAATGACCCTTTGGAGGCCATGACACCGGCTCAAATTGCTGGAATTAGAGGTATTGGAGATGCATTGGCACAAAAAATTGTGGATTTATTGGCCACAAAAAAGCTTCAAATTTTAGAGGACTATATTGAAAAGACTCCGGCTGGGATTTTAGAAATGCTAAAAATCAAAGGATTGGGTCCAAAAAAGATCATCACCATATGGAAGGAATTGGGCATTGAAAGTATTGGTGAACTCTTATATGCTTGTGAAGAAAATCGATTGATCAACTATAAGGGTTTTGGTGCCAAGACCCAACAAAGTATTCAGGATGCCCTGAATTATTACTTACAAAATCAAGGCAGTTTCTTATACCAACAAGTTCAAGATATTGTAGCCCAAATAGAAAATGCTTTGTCACTTCAATTTCCAAAAGACAAGCACCAAGTATCGGGACATTATAAAAGGCAAATGGAAACCTTAGATTTTCTAGACATTGTCACCACCACCTCTGATAAAGTATTGGTAGCATGGTTAGAAGAAAAGGGATTTTTATGTGACTCAACAAATGAATATTTAAGTTGCAAAGGGCCAGATCAATTTGAATTGAGATGGCATATTGTTGCTGAACCCCAATTTTTTATCCAAAATTTTAGCCTTGCTTGTAGCCCAGAATTTTGGCTGGCTTGGCAAAACCTTGCAAATTTTAATGCATCTGAAGTATTTAAATCTGAATTAGCCATTTTTGAGCAAGTGCAAATTCCATTCATCCCTTCGGCACAAAGAGAGGATCCATCCATCATCCAGCAAGCAAAAATTAAAGGATTAAATCCAACGATTCAGGCTTCTGATATTAAAGGTATTATCCATTCCCATAGCACTTGGAGTGATGGCTTACATACCATTGAACAAATGGCAGTCGCTGCTAAAGCACAAGGATTAGAATACCTAGTGATTAGTGACCACTCAAAATCTGCTTTTTATGCCAATGGTTTACAAGAGGATCGCATTAGAGCGCAGCATAAAGAGATAGATGCATTGAATAAAAAATTAGCTCCTTTTGTTATTTTTAAAAGCATAGAATCTGATATTTTAAATGACGGTAGTCTAGATTATTCTGATGAAATTTTAGATTTATTTGATATCGTCATTGCATCTGTGCATTCAAATTTAAAAATGACCGAGGAAAAAGCGATGATGCGTTTAATGAATGCAATTGAAAATCCTTATACAAGCATTTTAGGGCATGCTACTGGTCGTTTGTTATTAAGCAGAAAAGGTTATCCAATAAATCATGAGGCCATCATTAAGGCCTGCGCAGCAAATGATGTAGTGATTGAATTAAATGCACACCCAAGAAGGTTGGATATGGACTGGCGTTATATTGGTCAAGCCATGCAAGAAGATGTATTGATCTCAATTAATCCCGATGCGCATGCGATTGATGGATTTGATGATTGTGCTTATGGTGTTTTAGTCGCACAAAAAGCAGGACTCAGTGCCGCACAAAATTTAAGCAGTTTTATTTTGGCCGAAATGATGGAGTTTATTAGTTTCCAGCAAGCAAAACGAAGGTAGATTTATTGCATCGTTTTAAATGATTCAACGCTTTCTTGCAGGTAAACGATGTATTCTCCTGGCATCAACTCAAATTGACTATGGCCATTGAATTCAAAATTGAGTCCCGAAAATAGATTTGTAAAATTTCCTTTAAACGCCTCATGCGCTACTTGTACAACTTGAACTTGCGCAGAAAGATTCAGCATAACCAAGGCAGTTTGACCTTGTTCTTGTTTTAGAAAAGCCATCACAGCAGCTTCGGTTGGTAGCATGAAAATTTGACCGGATTGTAATACAGGAAATTGTTTTCTTGCTGTCAAAAAAGTTTTATAAAAAGTATGAAGTGTTGGCATTTCAGATGTCCATTGAATCTGATCTTTATCAAAAAATGCAAGTCTTTTATGATTCGGCAATTCTTGTCCACTGTAAATTAAAGGTTGGCCATTCCAAGTAAGCGTAAACACAGCCCATGCTTTGGCTGCTTTGCCATACTTTTCGTATTCTGTGCCATTCCAACTATTCTCATCATGGTTGGAGGTATAAAATAATTTATACGCTCCCTCTGGATACTGCGTATACTGATGTAAGATATCCCAAATTTTGTGCAAGCTATCCTCCCCCTTTCCGAGTTGTTCGGTCGCATGCATCCAAGACCAAGCATAGCTCGTATCAAATACTTGATGATAGGCAAGGTCTTCACATTCTGCTAACCAATACAAAGTTTTTGTACGTTGTAAAATTGTCCTTGCTTCTATCCAAAAATCCAATGGCACTAAATGTGCCATATCACATCTAAATCCATCGATATTAAATTGACGCACCCAAAATTCCATCGCATCAATCATAGCAATACGCATGGAACGGTTATCATAATTTAAATCAACCACATCATCCCATCCATTGCGTTCTGTGAAATTACCAGAGGCGTCTTGAGCAAACCAACTAGGATTTTGATGCATCCATTCATGTGCACTGCCCGTATGATTGGCCACCCAATCAATAATCACTTTCAAACCCAATGCTTGTGCAGCATCTACCAAGTCTTTGAAATCAGATTCGGTACCAAATTCAGGATTGATTTTAGTAAAACTGCTACATGCATAATAACTTCCTAAACTTCCTTTTTTATTTACTTGACTAATGGGTGTAATCGGCATCAACCATAAAATATCCACCCCCATATCTTTGATTCTTGCAAGGTGTTTTTCAAATGCTTTAAATGTGCCGGCTTCCGTATATTGACGAATATTCACTTCATAAATAGCAGCTGTTTTAGCCCAGCTTACCTGCTTGAATGAATCGATCATAATTGTAGCATTTTTTTTATTATCTTGTTGCTAAGATGAATCCTAAATTAGATCGCAAATTAAGTCTTTTACATGCAACTGCAATCAATATGATTGATATGGTTGGCATTGGTCCCTTTGTCGTATTGAGTGTGGTGGCTCAGATTATGGGTGGCCCTTATTTTTTATACGCATGGATTGCTGGTGCAATTTTGTCTTATGTAGACGCCATGGTATGGAGTCAATTAGGTGCTGCATTACCAAAGGCAGGTGGAAGTTTTCATTTTCTAAAAGAAGGATACGGCGGGAAATGGGGAAAATTAATGAGCTTCTTATTTGTATGGCAAACAATGATTCAAGCCCCATTGGTGATTGCATCTGCCGCCATTGGTTTCTCGCAATATGCGAATTATTTTTTTCATTTAAGTTTTATACAAGAGAAATTAGTAAGTGGTTCGGTGGTCATTTTAGTGATTAGTTTACTCTATCGAAATATTGAATCTATTGGTAAAATATCTATTTTATTATGGGTGGGTGTAATTACGACACTTTTATGGATCATCTTTGGTGGTATTGCACATGGCAATTTTATGGAACCCATTTTGCATATCAATGATGGCCTTAAAATTGAATACGGACTGGTTGCTGCGCTTGGTTTTGCTAGTGTCAAAACAGTGTACAGTTATTTAGGATATTATAATGTATGTCATTTAGGGGCGGAGATTAAAAATCCAACCAAGAACATTCCAAGAAGCATGTTTATTTCTATTACAGGTATTTCTATTTTATACTTGGCCATGAATATAAGTGTGGCAAGTGTATTACCATTTGAAACGATTGTGAATAGTAAGTTTGTGGTGAGTGATTACATTAAAACTTTGTACGGACAAAATGCAGGAGCCATTGCCACAGTGCTCATTTTAATGGTGGCATTTGCTTCTGTTTTTTCGGCCACCCTTGGTTATAGCAGGATTCCTTTTGCTGCTGCACAGGATAAATCTTTTTTCGCCTTTTTCGCCAAGCTCCATCCTAAATTACATTTCCCGCATCGATCCTTGCTGGTGCTGGGTGGGATTGCTTTTGTATTTAGTTTGCTCTTTAGATTAAAAGAAGTGATTGACGGAATTTTGGCCATGCGTATTATGATCCAATTTATTGGTCAAGCCATTGGCTTATTGATTTTATATAAACGAAAAGGCAGTGGATTTTTTCCATGGAAAATGCCTTTCTTCCCTATTCCATTGTTTATTGCGATGTTTATATGGGGGGCCATTTTTTATTCTACAGGACCTAAGATGATGCTCAGTGGATTGATTGTAACTGGATTAGGATTGATCGCTTTTGCCCTTGCCACTCGTTTTGGATGGATTCACAAAGCTAGTGAGGAGCAAGCCCATCACAATCCCAATGATTAATCCAATTTTTACATTTTTGAGCATCCAACCAATACCAAGTCCAATAACGAGCAGCATAAAGAAACTTATTTTTCTACGTTGCTTCATGGCTTACTGATTTTTTGGAAGGGATAATAAATTAGCAAATAATTTGTAAGCACCTGGATTCCCGGCAGGCAATTGTCTAAACAATGCCAAGCTTACATAAGCAAAGTTACCTTTTCCAAACGGCGCAATCAATAAACTACCCATACTTGGTGCTTCTCCAGTATCACTCATTTGTAATGGTGTTTGAAAATGCATATCTATATTTTCGGCTTGATAAGTGCTTCTTTCTTGAACCCAGTTGTTAAAATCTGGTGCGCTAATTTTATTGGGAAAATTAAGTACCGAATGATTCGGTAAAACAAATGCGACATTGGCATTTTCTTCGGTTACACGCTTGCCCGAGTTGACTGTAAATGGATAAGGTCCTACTTTAATATTTTGCGTACCTACTTGATTGCTTTTAAGGTATTGTACAATCAAATTGCCTCCATTCGCAATATACTCATTCAATACGGCTTGCTTATCGGATAAATAAGCATACATATTAAAAGCACGTATACCCACTAAAATTGCATCTAAACCTTTTAAGTGAGTTGATGTTAAATCTGCTTCTTTTAGATAAACCACTTCATAACCTAGTTGTTCTAATGCTTCTGGTATGGCATCCCCAGCGCCATCAATATACCCCACTTTTTGTCCTTGCTTTTTGATGTCTGCTTTTACAACTTGAATACTTGCATTTTGAAAATATGTTTGTGCAGGTATATGATCGTATTGAATGGTTTTGTGAAAAATACCTTCATCAAATTTTGGTAAAGCTGCATTACTATTGGTTGGCATTAACACCACCGATTTAACAGGTGCCACTTCTTTTTTTGGCAAGACAACAATCGGTTGATAGACATCCCCTTTAGTAAGATCTAGGTATTTGTACTGCACAGGATATTGTTTTTGAAACAATTGTCCCTCGATGGTGTAATTGAACAGCATTGAAAATGGTGGATCGTTTTCTGCTTTACCAATCATGGTTTGATCCTGTACCACAAACATGCCTTCGGTCTTTGGGTTGACCAACCAATAAGGCTGTGAGATAGGTTGATTGGCAGGTACTTTTAAAGTGTAAGTCAATTGCTGATTCTGATTGGGTACTAATTTTATATTCAGCAAAGAGTCTTTAACATTTGTTTGACCTGATAAAAATTGCATTTTTACCAAACTAGTATTGACATCAGATCTTTGATTGACCAATACTTGAATTGCAAGTGCCCCATCGGGAACAACTTGTTGTGTTGTAGTGGTTGCTTCTACTAACAAACCGCTTGCGGATTCAATGGTTGACTGAATTAAATTTAATTGATAAGCCTTCCAATTACTTTCAGGTAAGGTTTTTACCTGTTGATACAATTGAACCAAACTAGGAACAATTGAAGCAGGTGCATCTATTTTATAGGTCGCTATGATTTGTTGAATGGTAGATTGGATTTTTTGTGCATTCAGCCTAGACCAATTCGTTACGATACCATCCATGATGTCCATTTTAGCAGTATCCCCATTTAAGTGTTGGAAGAATTCAAAATAAGAACCTCTTCTTCTTGGTCTTCCCTCTCCTTGGCTTTTATGCATCGTCCTTGCCTCTGCACCAATTTCACCATAACTTTTTCCAATAATGGGATTGTACCCTCCCACTTCAATTTTCAATTGATTGTCATTGGTGGTATTGACTGTACCAAAATTAAAAGTGTTCCATAATATACGTTTCGCTTTCCAAGGTTGTACACCATATTTGAATTGTTCAGGAAACATGGTGGGATCCGCTGCTGCGGTATAAGCCTCTTGTGCAATGATAGAAGAAGCTGCATGATGTCCATGCCCAGCTCTTGCATCACCTGGGAACCTAGTAATAATAATATCTGGCTGGAATTTACGAATGACCCAAACCACATCACTTAATACTTTTTGATGATCCCAAATTTCTAGTGCTTCTTTTGCAGATTTACTAAATCCAAATTCATAGGCTGTTGAAAAATATTGCTCCGCACCATCTTGTATTCTAGCAGCTAATAATTCCTGCGTTCTTATCAAGCCAAGCTCTATCCCTTGTTCTTTACCAATTAAATTTTGACCACCATCCCCTCTTGTTAAACTTAGATAGGCTGTACGATATCTGCGTTCTTTTGTAAGATAAGGTAAAAATGCATTGTTCTCATCATCGGGATGTGCCGCAATATACAAGACAGATCCAAGCACCTCCATTTGTTTTAATTGAGCAAAAATAGCAGCACTGTTGTTTTGTCCAAAAAGTGTCTGAACAAAACAAAGCATACTAAATAAAATCAATGGGCACTTTTTCATAGCTTATAATGATTCAAATTATTTACCGTTTAAAAAAACCGCATTGGTTAAAATTAATTTTCCGCCTTCCCAGAAATTTCTGAAAATTGGATCATCCGCCATATACACAATTTTACCTGCTCCAATTTGTTTTACGCCAATGAGCACCCCTTCTGCCAAAGCAGCTTTTGCTTTCACACCAGCAAAACCAGTGATATAACTATCTTTCTTAAAACTACCTACATTCCATGCGCTAGTAGAAGGCTCATACAATACGATATCTTGTTTTAAACTAAAATAGTAACCATTGGTACCAAATCCTAATGGATGTGTTTCATCCATATACGTTTTATATATAGCTCCAGGGATGGAACTCTTTAAAGCTTCTTTTTCTCTGTCAGCGTATTTCAAAATTTGTTGCACAGTTGGTTTCTCTTCTTTTGCATTTTCTTTTATTTTAATCCCCCAATCTGCATTGGATGCCAATGTACTTGCAGCATTTTCCAATGCAATCAAAACACCACCTTTTCTTAAAAATGCTTGAAGTTTATCTGTGATAGCTTTTGAATTGATGTCTCTGTATTGTCCATCTGGTGCAATCAATACATCATATTTATCTAAATCAATTCTACTAAGTTGTGTGTAGGTCAATTGTGTGATTGGATAATTTAATTGCTGCTCAAAAAAGTTCCAGATTTCACCTGCAGCTAAAGCAGCTACATACTCTCCAGTCAACATGGCTACTCTTGGAGTGTGGTTGATGATTGGAATATCCGGTGATCCAAAATCAGCGCCCTTCTCTGCATATCCTGTATTCACAGCAACAGCTTCAACATTTAAGTTGCTACAAACGGCCTTCGTAATATCACTCCAATTGGCCTGATTACTTGTTTTAAGGACAATCAATGTACCAATCTCATAATTTCTTCCATTCATGGTAAATGCCTTTTCTGCATATCGCACTTTCACATTATTCTTTAGCAATTGTGCCAAAGCTTTACCAGTTGCAAAGGAATGATAAGGGATGATATAACCATAAGCACTTGTGGTAGTCGCTGGTGCAATCACTTTAAACCCTGGCTCTATTGGCATTAGTTGGGTGGTAGCAAATCCATGCACACCATAGGCATAAGGCAATGCCCAAGCAGTAATATCATAAGTATTTGAATCATTTACCTGTGTAATTGGCTCTAATAACACACGCGCCAACACACTATGTACTTGATTCGCATTGACTGCCAATGTATAACCTTCGTTTACAAAATCTGATTCTTTTTTTGTGAAATAATCAAATGCTTTAAATTTGGTGTCCGCATTTTTTAAAGTGCCGTATTCAATATTGTTCTTTTTTAATAAGTTCGCTAAGCCTTCTAATTGACTTGCATTTTTAGCAGTCATAATAAAAGTTTTGAATTCAGAAACTGTGCCTTGACGACTATTGTCAAAATATTTTTTAAAATTTTCCAACAACTTTGTTTGATTCGCGGCACTAATTTCTATGGTTGATAAACTTGTCGTAAAATGATGCGTCGCTCTTGCAACTAATGTCACCGTATCATTGCTATTGTCTTCCACACCTAAACCAGCACTAATACCCCCTTGCTCATAAGTCATGCCAATTGCACCATTGTACATTGGATAAGTGTCTCCATAAGAAGGATATAAAAGGTCGAATCTTTCTTTAGTGAAGAATAACCAATTGTTTTTATCAAAATATTTTGCATGATTTTTTCCAATCTGATCCTGAAAAGATTTTTGCCATGGCGTCAACACATCATGTAAAGGTTCTGCTGCAGGGGCAAAATAATAAGGCTCATTGTATCCTTGTTCATGAAAATCTACATGCACTTGAGGGTACCATGTTTGATAAAGCGCAACTCTTTGTTGTGTCTCTTTTTGTGTTTGCCAAGCCCAATCTCTGTTCAAATCAAAATTATAATGATTGGTTCTTCCTGCTGGCCAAGGCTCCATATGCTCTCTCGCCGCTGGGTCTGTGTTATATACTGAACCTACTGCATTGTTATACCAGTTCACATATCTATCGCGACCATCTGGATTGATGCAAGGATCAATCATAACCACGGTGTTTTTTAACCAATTTTTTGTATCAGCATTATTAGGATCTACTAAAGCAAACAAGGTCAACATAGCCGCTTCTGAAGATGCAGGTTCGTTTCCATGCACATTGTAGCTTAACCAAACGATTCCAGGTTGATTCAAATCTTGCACAGAACCTTCCACTAAACCAAGATTGTGTTTTCTTATTTGTTCTAAATTTTTAATATTTTCTGGCGTGCCAATTGCTGCTACCATTAAATCTCTTCCCTCGTTGGTCTTACCATAAGGAATGATTTTTACCATGTCGGATTTAGCAGCTGCGATGGCTGTAAAATAATTGACAATTTGATAGTGCCTGGTAAAGCGGGTGCCCACTTTATAACCCAAAAATTGTTCTGGACTTTGCACTTGAGCAAACATTGAAAACGGAAGGAGCATTAAACTTACCCACAAAATGGATTTAAACAAAGATTTTTGTTGCATAAATTAAATATTAATAGGTCTTAAAAATAGGCATTTTAAGGGTGCTACAAGGCATCCATAGTAGATAGTTTTACACAACCCCCTCCATGAGTTGTTGATACCTAAATAATTAAGTAATTTAACGGTTCAATCTACCTCTTATGAAACAGAAAATTCAGTTTTTTTTCCTCCTTGTTTTGGCTATTTTTCAGTTGAGCAGTAAAGGAAATGCACAAAATTTTTTTAAACAACATCCTCAAATCAATCCCTATCAATATACGGTTGTTAAGGAACAAACTTTTCAAAAAGCAGGGGTCACTTCTGCGCATCCATTGGCAAGTATGGTTGGGGCAGCCATCATGAAAGACGGAGGGAATGCATTTGATGCTGCTATAGCAGTTCAATTTACCCTTGCAGTTGTTTTTCCAGGTGCTGGAAATATTGGAGGTGGCGGATTTTTATTGTCTAGAAATAGCAAAGGTGTTTTAATGGGGATTGACTATCGTGAAGCAGCCCCTAGCAAAGCCAATAGAGATATGTATTTAGATGCAAATGGCAATCCTATAGAGGGCATGTCCAGGTATGGTGCTTCTGCCTCGGGTGTTCCTGGAAGCGTAGCGGGTATGTTTAGTGCTTTACCATTCGCAAAATTTCCTATGAAAACGCTTTTACAACCAGCCTATGAATTGGCGGCAAACGGATTTGTAATCACTGAAAGAGAAGCGAGAGGCTTAAATTCGGAAAGAAAGAATTTTATAAAAAATAGTGCACAAGCATCTGCATTTACAAGAAAAGAAAATTGGAAAGCTGGTGACACATTGTATCAGCCAGAATTAGCAGCCACTATCCTTCGTATTCAACAACATGGTAAAGCTGGATTTTATGAAGGTGCAACGGCTGCAATGATTGTGGAAGAAATGAAAAATAGTAAAGGACTGATTAGTTTAGAGGATTTAAAAAAATATACCCCTCAATTTAGAAAGCCAATTGAATTCGATTATAGAGGACACCATATCATCAGTTTTGCCCCACCTTCAAGTGGTGGTATTTTAATTGCACAAATGATGCAAATGATTGCCCCTTATCCTTTGAGTGTCATGGGCGCTAACACCTTTGAATCTGTGAGTTTAATGGTAGAGGCACAGCGAAGAGCTTATGCTGATAGAGCAGAGCATATGGGTGACCCAGATTTTTGGAAAGTCCCAACAACCACCTTAACTAGCAATGCCTATGCGCAAGCCCGTATGAAAGATTACCAACCAGGCGTAGCAGGAAACAGTAAAAATATTCAAGCAGGTGTTGCTAAAGAAAGTGAACAAACAACTCATTTTAGCGTGATTGACGAGGCCGGGAACATGGTTGCTGTAACCACCACTTTAAATGATACTTATGGCAACAAAACAATTGTTGGTGGTGCTGGTTTTCTTTTAAATAATGAAATGGATGATTTTAGTATTAAACCAGGTGTGCCAAATATGTATGGTGCCTTAGGAGGAGAAGCCAATGCCATTCAACCAGGAAAAAGAATGTTGAGTTCAATGACCCCAACGCTTGTGACAAAAAACAATCAACCTTATATCACCATTGGTACACCAGGTGGGACCACCATACCAAACCAAGTTTATGAAGGTTTGGTGAATATCATTGATCATAAAATGTCTTTAAAAGCAGCCATAGATGCCCCAAGATTCCATCATCAATGGATGCCAGATATGTTAACTGTTGAAACTGATTTCCCTGAACAAACAATCAACACTTTAAAAGATAAAGGGTACACCATTACCAAAAGAGGTGCATTTGGTAGAATGGATGGTGTCATGATTTTACCTAATGGAAATAGAGTTGCAGCAGGTGATAAAAGAGGTGACGATAGTGTTGCTGGATATTAATAAAAATAAACAAAACCCCCTTGCTCAAAAATAAGTTCATTTATATACGTATACTGATAGCCAGTTTTGTGGGATTGTTATTACTCTCCTACTTACTCTTGCTTTTGCCAATCGTGCAAGAAAAAATTGGTCGTCAAATTGCGTCTAAAATGAGTCAGTCATTGGGCACTGAATTTCAATTAGAAGGTTTAAGTTTTTCTTTATTTAACAGGGTGGATATCAAAAATGTGCTTATTAAAGATCAACAAAAAGACACTTTGTTATTTGCACAAACACTTAAATTAAGGTTATCTGATTTATTTTTTTCTAGTAAAGCCCCTGTGCTTAGTTATATTGGGTTAGAAAAAGCCAAGGTCTATTTACACAGAAAAAGTACGTTGTGGAATTATCAATTTATTGTAGACCATTTTAAATCCAATGATACAAGTAAGTCATCTGACCAAGCATTTGATTTAAAGAAAATTGATTTTACCAATATTCAATTCACCCAAGACGATGAATGGATAGGTACTAAAACAAAATTTGAGGCAAAACATGTTCTTGCTAATTTCAATCAATTTAAAAGTCAAAAAATTGAAATCGAAAAACTGATTTTGGACCAACCCTATTATTATAATTTAGATAAACCAGGATTAGCCTCTCCTTCCAAAATAATAAAACGACAAAAGCCGCTCAAAAAAGAATTATATTTTAATCCATCGGGTTTAAATATACTGGCTAAAAAAATTGAAATCCTACAAGGAAAAATTTGGATTGAATATGGGTTTGGACAACCCGTTCCTTATTTTGATGAAGAACACATTCGGATGCAAAACTTAAATGCCACCATTGACAATGCAAGTTTTATTGCAGATACGATTAAAGCAAGTGTAAAATTATCCTTGAAAGAAAGATCAGGATTTGTGATCAAAAAATTGGCTACCCAATTTAGAATGACCCCTCAGATGATGGAATTTGCTGCATTGTCGTTAAAGACAAATCATAGCAGCATTGGCAATTACTATGCCATGGAATACCAAGATTTCAATGCTGACTTTAGGGCATACTTACACAAGGTGAATATGCGTGCGACCATTGCAAAATCAATTGTTGCCTTTGATGATATTGCCTTTTTTGCTCCAGCACTAAAAAATATGCACCAAAAAATTACCACAGGTTTTAAATTCAACGGAACAGTAGATGATTTTAAAGTTGAACAACTGGGCGCACAGTATGGTCAGTCTTTTTTGAAGGGTGCTATTGCAATGAAAGGTTTGCCTAATTCAAACCAAACAATGATTCAGTTGAATCAATTGAATGCAAAAACCAATATTCAAGACTTAGGAAGCTGGATACCAGAAATCAAGCAATTAAAGGATCTGCCTTTAGAAGCATTTGGTAATCTTTATTTTCAAGGAAATTTAGCAGGGTCATTCTATGATTTTATAACTAAGGGTTCCATAGCGACTGATATTGGAACGGCAGTCACATCCATTCGTTTACAATTTCCTGCAAACAAAGAACCAAAATATGAAGGCAGTCTTGTAGCATCTCATTTGAATGCTGGCAAATTATTTAAAATACCTTCATTAGGTCTATTGAACTTTACTGGTAAAATTGCAGGCAGTTCATTTAAACTAGATAAGATCAAAACAAGTATTGATGGTCAGATGGATTCTATTCAGTTCAATGGGTATACCTATGCCCAAATACAAACCAATGGGGTACTTCAACAGCAAGCTTACAACGGCTCTATAAAAATTAAAGATCCTAATATTAACTTCATAAGTAACTTAGAAGTTAATTTTAAAAATGCGACTCCCACTTTTAATGCAGTAGGTGATTTAACCAATGCCAATTTAAGTGCCTTACAATTTTCGAATAATTCAATTCAGTTAACAGGATTATTAGACGTTAATTTTTCGGGCTCCAATATCGATAACTTCATTGGCTCTGCTAAATTCTATAATGGTAAATTAAAAAGTGCTACGAATACGATTAATTTTGATTCTATTGCTTTAAAGTCTAATATCATAAATGGTAATAAGCAAATCAATTTGTCCAGTGATGATATACAAGCGAGCATTATAGGGAAATTCAATATCGATCAACTGCCAAATAGTGTTCAATATTTTTTACAAGGCTACTTCCCTAATTATATCAAGAACTTAAAAAATGCACCTGTTAATCAGCAATTTTCATTTCAAGTCAATACTGCTTACTTTGAACCATATATCAGAATTTTTAAAAATGAGTTTTCAGGGTTCAATAATATGGCTATTCGTGGTACAATTAATACAGATAAACAATCCCTTTTATTGCAAGCGAAACTTCCTTATGCACAATGGGAAAGCTATGCTATTTCAAATGGTGTTATTGGTGGGACTGGAAATAAAGACAATTTAAAAATTGACCTAACAGCAAGCTCGTTTAATTTAACTGATAGCTTTAAATTAAATAATCCAAAATTACAGATCAACACTTCAAAAGACCAGTCCCTATTTAAATTAAATGCAGATAGTAAATCGGCCCTTGCCTATATTTCATTCGAAGGAAAAGTCAATACTTATACAGATGGATTAAGCATTCAATGGGCCCCTTCTTATTTTATTTTAAATGAAAAACAATGGACCATTCAAAATGAAGGTGAAATTTCATTTAGAAAAAATAATACCTACGCAAAACGATTTAGTATCTCACAAGGGTTGCAAAAAATTGCTGTTCAAAATCACCCTAATGATGCAAATGGATTGCAGGTCATACTTGAAAATGTGATTTTAGGAGACTTGACCAATCTTTTCTTTAGTTACCCCAAACTGGAAGGTGTTACGAATGCTACAATCAATTTAAATAAAATCAATGACCAATTTTCATTGAACCTAAATAGTACAATCAATCAATTTAGTTTTAATACGACCTTACTTGGAAATACGACCCTTAAATTGGCTTATGATGCTAAAACAGGGATTGTTCCATTTGATTTAAACTGTCCTAATGATAGTTATCATTTAGCTGCAAAAGGGACTTATGCCATCAAAGACAGCATCCACCCATTGGATGCAACATTAACCCTTAACCAATCAAATTTTGGACTCATTCAAGAATTTATTGGAGGGGTATTAACAGATTTAAAAGGAAAAGCGACCGGAGCAATTCATTTTGGTGGACGTATCGAAAATCCTGATTTAAGGGGTGTTGCAACCATCAATGATGCTTCATTTAAAGTAGACTATACAAAAGTGAACTACTTTATACCCAATGCTGCCATTCAATTTACGGATGAGGGTATCGACTTTGGAACCATTCAAGTCAAAGATAAATTGAATAGAGTGGCTCAATTTAAAGGCAAGATCTTACACCAAAAATTTAAGCACCTGGTGTATGATATGGACATGCAAAGTTCAAAAATTGAACTTTTAAATATGGATGTCATGGATAACAGTAACTTTTATGGACAAGCTGTTGGTAAAGCAGCTATGACTATAAAAGGCCCAGAGGAAAATATTAAAATGTCTATCATTGCAGAAGTCAACGATAGTTCACATATTTATCTCCCAAATACGACTAGTAAAGAAACTGGTAAATCAGAATTCATCGTCTTTAAAAAATTAGGTAAATCAATCATTAGTAATGCAGAGACACCAACCTTTAATCTTATCGTAGATCTAGATGTAAGTGCAGATAATAAAACTCAGATAGATGTAATTTTAGATGAATTAACTGGTGATGTGATTAAAGCAGTTGGCAATGGTCGAATTAAAATTAGAGCTGGCAATATTGAACCACTCACCATGCGTGGTAAGTACAATATTGAAAGAGGAAAATATGATTTCAATTTCCAATCAATCATCAGAAAGCCATTTGAACTTATTCCAGAGGCTGGTAACTTTATTGAATGGACAGGGAATCCATATGAAGCGGATATACATGTGGATGCGAGGTATACTGCAGAAAGGGTGAGTTTAAATGAATTAGTTGGGAACGCCAATTTTAGCAACGCTGTAAAATCTTATAGAGGGAATGTATATGTCATTGCAGCATTAAGAAATAAATTAGCGAAACCAGATATTCAATTCACTTTAGCCTTCCCTCCTGGAAACCCAATTAGCTCAGATAATGAGTTCTCCCAATTTATTTCAAGACTTGAGCGTGATGATAATGAAATCATCAAACAGGTTTCTTTCTTGATTGTGTTCAACTCATTTGCACCCGTTGGTTTTAATACCGGCAATAGTAATAATGCTTACAGCGTAACCACCATTGGGATCAATTCCATTTCACAATTATTAACTAAGGAAATTAATAAGTCAGTCACTAATTTATTAAATAAAGTAACAGGTGATCAAAGCTTACGTTTTGACATTGGTTCCAAAGTTTATAACAGTGGTAGTTTATTGGACCCTACTGGTTCTGGCATTGCGATTAATTCAAATAAGATAGATCGCCAAAGGGTCAATCTGAAATTTGGCCGAAGCTTTTTTAATGACAAAGTCGTTGTTAATTTAGGCGGTGATTTTGACTTTAATTTAAGGGCTGCTTCGAGCATTCAAAATAATAATTTTCAATGGCTACCAGATGTCAATATTGAATTTGTCTTAACCAAAGACAGAAAACTAAGAGCGATTGTCTTTAACCGAAATAGTTTAGATATTATTGGAGGCAGTATGGGAAGAAGAAATCGTCAGGGAGTCAGCATCTCGTATCGAAAAGATTTCGAAAATTTTATTTTTTAGGTAAAATATTCGCTGGTATTTTTTGACAGTTTTTAAATCGATACACATAAAATTTCCTAAGCACCACACCCCTTTGTTGCATTTCAATGCTGTCTGTTTTCCCCATTTTTTCAAAATAAGGTAAGATTAAACTAGTCGGATCAAAAGGTAAATTGGAGGGCTGAATAAAATAAGCATCCTGACCTAATTGCAAACTAGATTGGTCTTGATTCAGCCAAGCGAATTTGTGTACATCTTCAATGGCACCTATCGCAATCACTTGTTTTTGGATGGGTCTTGCAGTATAAAATAAGATATGCCCCGCAGGAAACCATTTAGAGACGATCAATGGGGCTTTTTTATCCATCAGACCCTTCTGCATATCTTGATCTGCAATGGTCTTAAATTCAGCACTAAATTGTGTCCATCCAGTGACATCATTGATAGGATTGTACTCCCCTAAATTTTCTTGGCTTTTAGAACCTAATTGGAAGGGAAATACATGAACCAATCCAATAAATCCAAACACTAGCAACACTAAAAATCCTAAAGCTCCTTGAATTAGTTTTGGTAAAAGTGGAGTAGCCACTTCGGACCAATAGATACCAGCTAATAAAAACAATGCAATAAAACCTGGACCTGTCCAATGCGGTAAGGTAGGATTGAATAATGAGATACCCCAAAATAGAATGATCAATGGAATACTGAGCCATAATAATAAAGCCAAAATTTTAGAGGCATCTTGATTCAATGAATTTTGATTTTGGACTATGGCTTTTAACTTTTTGAATCGAATCAATGGAATTAGGCAACTGATGTACACCAAAGGATTTTGATAAAATAACTCCCCCACAATTTGTTGAAAAAAACTTGCCACTTGAATCCCCGTATGCATCACCCTCTTGGAATGAAATTGATAGGTAATGAAATCATTTTCGACATTCCAATATACAATAGGTAGGACAAAACAAATGGTCACCAGGAATGCGATATATAAAAATGGTTGTTTAAGTGTTTTGATTTGATGGAATAAAATATAGCCTCCAAACCCTACCCATAAATACAAGCCATGCACTTTACTTAGTGTCGCAAGTCCAATCAAACAGCCTAATCCAATCCAATGCATTGTCTTAAATGATTGGGGCTTTACAACCCACTTTGCCATTAAATAAATACTCCATGTAAAAAATAAAAGCTGCGGACTGTCCGGCATAATAAAGAAACCTGCTATGATGCTTGTGTATATAGAACAGGTATACAATAAAGCTGCAATCCATCCTGCGCGTTCATTATGTATTAAAGTTCCTGTGCTAAAAACAATCCATGTTGAAATGGCTGCAGCTAGAATACTACCAAGACGCATGGATAAAGTGGAGACCCAATTTAAATGAAGGGTAGAGAGTTGTATCATCCAACCCACAAGTGGCGGATGATCAAAATGACTCCAGTCTGGCTGAACGGCGTAAGTGTAATAATAGACTTCATCATTGCCCAATTCGAGTAAAAAAGACAAGGCTATTTTTACAATGACTGCAATTGCGATTAACCAGATTGTCTTTTTAGGATAATCCACCTTTGAATATTGCATGGACCAATAATTAAATTATGATTTGCTTGCTGCTTGATCTACAAACCAAGTAGTCGCAAGATGATATCCTTTTAAACCTAGGCCAACGATTGAACCAACCACTTTAGCAGAGACATGAGATATTTTTCTGAAATCTTCTCGAGCATGCACATTACTAATATGCACTTCTATGACAGGTGTTTGAATAGATGCAATGGCGTCGCCGATGGCAACAGAAGTATGCGTATAAGCTGCAGGATTCAAGATGATCCCATCTTGGTTAAAACCGTATTGTTGAATCGCATTCACAAGCTCTCCTTCTACATTCGATTGAAAATAAGTAAAATTAACTTGAGGAAAAGCTACTTTTAATTGTGCTAAGCAATCATCAAAACTTTGATTACCATATAATGCTGGCTCACGCTTGCCCAATAAATTTAAATTAGGTCCGTTGATGATGGTAATGTTAAGCATATTAGGATGTTGTGATGTCAAATTAATTGGCCTTCATTAGCGCAATAAAATCGTCAAATAAATAACGGCTGTCATGTGGGCCAGGTGTTGCTTCTGGATGGTACTGCACACTGAATGCAGGACGGTCTTTTAAACGAATCCCTTCGATAGAATCATCGTTTAAATTCACATGTGAAATCTCTACATTCGGATGTGCTTTAACTGCATCGGGATTCACACCAAAACCATGATTCTGTGTAGTGATTTCTGACCTACCAGTGATTACATTTTTAACAGGATGATTTAATCCTCTATGACCATGATGCATTTTGAAAGTAGGAATATCATTTGCAAGTGCTAACAATTGATGTCCTAAACAAATCCCAAATAAAGGTTTTTTCTCTTCTAAAATGGCTTTAATTGTTTGGATGGCATAGTCCATTGGCGCTGGATCACCAGGACCATTGGATAAAAAATAGCCGGTAGGATTAAATGCTTTTAATGTTGCAAAATCTGTTTTTGCAGGATGCACTCTTACATGCGCTCCCCTATCAATTAAACATTGTAGAATATGTTGCTTCACACCAAAATCTAAAACAGCAACTTTAATAGGAGAATTGACATCTCCTAATTCATACACTTCATTTGTAGATACGGTACTTGCTAATTCTAAACCATCCATGCTTGGTACTTTTGCTAATTGCAATTTCAAAGCGTCTACATCTAAATTATCTGAAGAAATAATACAGTTCATGGCACCACTTGTTCTTACATGTGCTACCAATACTCTTGTATCTAATCCTTCGATTGAAACAATATTATTGTCAATTAAATAATTATTTAAATTTCCGTCCGCTTGTGCACGACTATATTTTTCTTCTAAATTTCTTCCAATTAAACCATGAATTTTGACCGACTTGCTTTCTACATCAGATGCTTTTACACCATAATTACCAATGTGCACATTGCTCATGATAATAACTTGTCCTGTATAACTTGGGTCAGTAAAAACTTCCTGATATCCAGTCATACCAGTATTAAAACAAATCTCACCAGTGGTGGTTCCAATTTTTCCAAAAGCTTGACCATGAAAAACGTTCCCATCTGCTAAAACTAAAATTGCTGGTTGTGTGGCCATATCGGTAGGTTGATTTAATTATTCAAAAATAGGCAAAAAAAAGGCAAGACCAAAGTCTTGCCTTATATGTTAAATGAACTCATTCATTATTCAGCTGTTGGCGTTTCGTGGTTAGAAACTTCGTTAGCATCTTCAGCAGGAGCGTCGTTAGAAGCTTCTTCAGTTGCAGTTGGCTCAACCGGTGCTTCTTCTGTTGCAACAGCTTCAACTGGAGCTGGAGTAGCGGCAGCTTTAGGAGCAGTAGCTTTACTTCTACGTGTCTTTTTAGCTGGTTCAGTCGCAGAAGCGATTGAATTGCCATAAATCTCGTTGAAATCAACTAATTCAATCATCGCTTTTTCAGCATTGTCACCTGGACGAATACCTAATTTGATAATTCTAGTATATCCACCTGGACGTGTCGCAATTTTAGGAGCTACCACTGTGAATAATTCCTTTACAGCAGCTTTGTCGTTTAAATAACTAAACACGATTCTGTGGTTGTGACTGATGGCTTCCTTGCTATCTGTGTGCTTAGTCTTAGTGATTAATGGCTCAACGTATTTTCTTAAAGCTTTAGCCTTTGCTAAAGTGGTAACAATACGCTTGTGCGTAATAATTTGACAAGCTAAGTTCATCAATAAGGCTTCTCTATGAGCCTTTTTTCTTCCGAGGTTGTTGTTTTTGTCTCCGTGACGCATGACTTTTATGTTTTATCCTTACACCGTGTCAGGAATTGTAAGGTTTGAGCTTTCGCTCGGTTATAAATATTGATTTACAAAATCTTTACAGACTATTGTAAATCTAATTTGTCTAATCCTAATTTACCTAAGTCCATTCCAAAGCTCAATCCTCTTTCAATCAATACTTGCTCGATTTCAGATAAAGACTTTTGACCAAAGTTTCTGAACTTCATTAAGTCTTCTTGCTCATATTGTACCAATTCGCTCAAGCTGTTAATTTTAGCAGCTTTCAAGCAATTGAATGCACGAACAGATAAGTCAAGATCTTCTAATGGTGTCTTCAATACTTTTCTTAATTGTAATACTTGCTCATCTACCACATCTTCTTTCTTATCTTCTTTGTTATCGAAGGTAATGTTCTCGTCTGTGATGATCATAAAGTGTTGAATCAAGATTCTAGAAGCTTGCTTTACAGCATCTTCTGGGTGGATGGTTCCGTCTGTAGCAACTTCCAAGATTAATTTCTCATAATCTGTTCTTTGCTCCACACGATAGTTTTCCATTACGTACTTTACGTTCTTGATTGGTGTGTGAATAGAATCAATTGCGATATAACCAAATGGCATATCTTTTAATTTATTTTCTTCAGCTGGAATATAGCCACGACCTTTTTGGATCGTTAATTCAATATCCAATTTAGCAGAAGGATCCATGAAACAAATCACTAATTCTGGGTTCATCACCTGGAACTGTTGAGACGCTTCACCAATATGACCTGCGTTAAATTCGCTACCACCTTTAATTGACAAAGTGATTTTTTCAGCACTCACATCTTGATCTGCCTTACGCTTAAAACGAACTTGCTTTAAGTTTAAGATCATTTCAGTTACATCTTCAGTGATACCTTTGATTGTAGCAAATTCGTGATCTACTCCTTCAATTTTAATACCAACGATAGCAAAGCCTTCTAAAGAGCTTAATAAAACTCTTCTTAAAGCATTACCTAATGTTAGACCAAAGCCTGGCTCCAATGGACGGAATTCGAATTGTCCTTCGAAATCATTTGCTTTTTGTAAAACAATTTTATCTGGTTTTTGAAAACTTAATATCGCCATGTTACTACTTTTTTTTATTTGATTCTTTCTTTAGAAAGAAATTGTGTTAAGTGCTATCTACTATTTAGAATACAATTCTACAATCAATTGCTCCTTGATATTCTCAGGAACAGCTTCACGCTCTGGCATGGTGATGAAAGTACCAGTGTTGGTCGTTTCATTCCAATCTACCCAGCTGAACTTAGTGTTTCTTGCACGTTGCTTGCTTACGATTGAAGAATTATGTGCACTCTTAGGACGGTAAGTGATGATATCACCTGGACGACATGTATAAGAAGGTACATTTGTTACATCACCGTTTACAGCGATATGCTTGTGTGCCACCAACTGACGCGCTTCTGGACGACTAGCAGCCAAGCCCATTCTGAAGATGGTATTGTCTAAACGAGACTCTAATAATTTAATTAAGTTTTCACCAGTAACACCTTTTAAACGTGATGCTTCTTCGAAAGTTTTACGGAATTGACGCTCTAATACACCATACGTATATTTCGCTTTTTGCTTTTCTCTTAACTGTGTTGCATACTCGCCTAATTGCTTACGCTTGCGTTGCGCTCCGTGTTGACCTGGAGGGTTGCTGTTTTTACCCAACCATTTAGCGTTCCCTAAGATAGGTTCGCCGAAAATGCGGGAAATTTTTGTTTTGGGGCCTGTGTAACGTGCCATAATTTGCTTTTTTTTGATTTTTTAATGTCGACGCATCATCCGTAAAAATCTAAAATCAATGATGCATCCTGGTTTATAAATAGTTATTAAAACTTGTAGTAATTATACTCTTCTTTGTTTAGGAGGACGACATCCGTTATGTGGCATAGGGGTTACGTCACGGATAGAAATCACTTCGATGCCAGATTGAGAGATAGAACGGATTGCACCTTCTCTACCTGAACCTGGACCTTTAACAAATACTTCGACTCTCTTAACACCAGCATCTAACGCTACTTTCGCGGCGTCTGCTGCTGCCATTTGAGCTGCATATGGAGTATTCTTTTTAGAACCTCTGAAACCCATTTTACCTGCACTACTCCAGCTGATCACTTGACCTGCTTTGTTTGTGAAAGCGATAATTAAATTGTTGAATGTTGCACTGATACGAACTTCTCCAGAAGCGTCTACTTTAACGACTCTCTTCTTTGCAGCGGCTTTTGCACTGTTCTGTGCTTTGTTTGGTTTTGCCATTTTTTTTGAGGTGTGCTCTTAAAACTTGTAAAAAATACAGGTAAAAGGAGCGGGTTATTTAAAATGAAATTCCGCCGAAGCGGAAACCGAGTCAATCTCCCCTGAAATATTGTTTCAGGATCTAATTTTATTCGGATTTTTATAACAATAGGTTGCCACCGAAGTGACAACCTAGTATGTTTATTTCTTAGCTACTTTCTTTTTACCAGCAACTGTCTTACGCTTACCCTTACGAGTACGAGAGTTGGTTTTGGTACGTTGTCCACGAACTGGTAGACCTTTTCTGTGACGTAAACCACGGTAACAAGCGATATCTAACAAACGCTTAATGCTCATAGAAACTTCACTACGTAAAGCACCTTCTACTTTGAATTCAGCATTGATGATATTACGAATTGCAGTTTGCTCTTCGTCATTCCACTCATTTACTTTTTTGTCGTAACTGATGTTTGCTTTTGTTAAGATATACTGAGCAGTAGAATGTCCAATACCGAAAATGTACTGTAGTCCTATTTCTCCTCTTTTGTTTTTTGGTAAGTCAATACCGGCAATACGAGCCATATGCTAAAACTTGATTTTTTATTTAATTTTTTGTTTTTCTACAACTTTAGCGTCTCCGCTAAAAGTGTTACTATCCTTGTCTTTGCTTAAAACGTGGATTCTTTTTGTTGATCACAAATAATACGCCTTTACGCTTTACGATTTTGCAATCGGCACTACGTTTTTTGATAGATGCTCTAACTTTCATCTTTTAGTTTTTAAATATTTATTCCTAATGTTTTTAAACCATTTTTTGTTGAAATAGATTCAGCTTATTTATGTCTGAAAATAATTCTTCCCCTTGTTAAGTCATATGGACTCATCTCCACTCCTACTTTATCACCTGGCAAAATTCTGATGTAGTGCATACGCATTTTACCAGATATTGTTGCTAAGATTTCATGACCATTTTCAAGCTTCACTCTGAACATAGCATTGCTCATTGCTTCTATAATTACTCCATCTTGTTTAATCAGCGGTTGTTTTGACATACTTATTTTGGGGTTGCAAAGATATGGAAATGAATCGAATAATGAAAAAATCCCGATTAAATCTTGTAAAAAGGGGAAAATAAAAGGAGAAGTGCCACTTCTCCTTTATAATATATTGAAAATCAATGTATTAAATTTGTAGCCTTAGCCCATGCCAGGAAACAATGGACGACCAATCCCTGCCCTAAACGGCCAAGGCATTGCCAAAATAATCAAAATCAAGGCTATTACATATAATATTCGCGTAGGACCTGGTTTTGACGACTTTTTGTATTTAATATGCCCAATCGTGATAAGCACAATCGCTAAAATCATTGAAAAAATATGTTCTACTGCCCAAAAGCGGCTTGCTGGATCTTTCATGGTTGCTGCCATTCCTGCAGCTTGAATCATCTTAATCCCTAAAGGACCAGCGATGTATTGATAAAGCCCTACTAATAAACTTGTGTGCGCGCTAATTAAAAGGATTTTGCTCGTTTTTAAGGCATCCTTTTGTGTAAATAACTTGTAAATACTTAGAATCAAGGTAATTAAGACCACCCATCTTAAGGTATTGTGTAAATGTAAAAGTCCGGTGTACATATTGGTATTTATTTTGTTCAAATCTAAACAATTAAATCTAAATCTAGTTTCCAGAAACTTTTTTTGATGTAAAAATGCCAGTTCCCTAAAAAAATAAGAACTTTGAACAAATTCAACCTATGGCCATTATAGCTCCCTCCCTTTTAGCAGCAGATTTTTTAGAACTAGGCAAAGCCTGTTCGATGCTCAATGCTTCTGAAGCTGAATGGTTTCACTTGGATGTAATGGATGGCGTTTTTGTTCCCAATATTAGTTATGGTTTACCCATCATTGAACAGATAAAAAAAACAACCACCAAGGAAATGGATGTGCATCTAATGATTGTGCAACCAGAAAAATATATCTCTGCATTTAAACAAGCAGGTGCTACCATCTTAACAGTGCATTACGAAGCTTGCCCCCATTTACACAGTACCTTGCAACAAATTAAAGCACAGGGTATGAAGACTGGAGTGGCATTGAATCCACACACCCCAGTAGACGTTTTGAAAGACCTTATTTTTGATATTGATGTGGTTTGTATCATGAGCGTGAACCCTGGTTTTGGTGGACAAAAATTCATTGAACATACCTATGAAAAAGTAAAAGCTTTAAAACAATTGATTGTATCCAATAATGCATCCACTTTAATTGAAATTGATGGAGGTGTTACATTAGACAATGCTGCTAAATTAGTTGCAGCAGGCGCCGATGTGTTGGTGGCTGGAACCACTGTTTTCAGAGCAATCGATCCCATTCAAATGATTGCTAGTTTAAGAAATTGTTAAGCCCTAATTCGCACAAGCAGTAATCCACATAGTGTGCAAATGTTTGACTTGATTATGAATTGGTTGATGGTAAATTGTGTTAGGTAGATTCAACTCATCTCCTTAACCTCTAAAAACTACTACATTGACTGAAACAATCATTAACCTAGAATCTGTTAATCCAATTGATTTTTTTGGTGTTAACAATAACAAATTTGATCTCTTAAAAAAGAAATTTCCACTGCTTAAAATTTTATCCCGTGGCACTCAAATTAAATTAAGTGGCGCCCCTGAACAAATTGATCTCGCAAAAGAAAAAATTGAATTGATCATTCAATACATGGAGCGCAATGGCCATTTAAGTGAAAATTATTTTGAACAAATATTAGGCGGCGATGATGCCGAAGTCATTGATAATTTTGTAGATCAAAATCCAAATGAAGTCTTAGTCTTTGGACCTAATGGAAAATCGGTAAGAGCAAGAACTGCCAACCAAAAAAAGATGGTTACTTCTGCTGATAAAAATGACATTGTATTTGCTATTGGACCCGCAGGTACAGGTAAAACATACACAGCAGTTGCCTTAGCAGTTCGTGCATTAAAAAATAAATTGGTTAAAAAAATTATTCTTACAAGACCTGCTGTTGAAGCTGGAGAGAGTCTAGGATTTTTACCTGGTGACTTAAAAGAAAAAATTGACCCTTATTTACGCCCTTTATATGATGCATTGGATGATATGATCCCAGCAGATAAATTAGCGTATTATATGTCCTCTAGAACAATTGAGATTGCACCACTCGCTTATATGCGCGGAAGAACTTTGGACAATGCATTTATCATTTTAGATGAATCCCAAAACGCAAACGATTTACAAATTAAAATGTTTTTAACACGTATTGGTGCCAATGCAAAAGCCATTATTACTGGAGATCCTACTCAGGTAGATTTACCACGAAATCAAAAAAGTGGATTGGATAAAGCAGTGCGCATTTTACAAAATATTGAAGGTATTGCACATATTCAATTGGATGAGGAGGATGTAGTACGTCATAAATTGGTAAAAGCAATTATCAAGGCCTACGACAAAGAGCGTGAAAATGAAACCGAAAATGCTTATCACAGATAAGAATATGCGCTTATATTCAATGTTTTTGATTTAAAAACCCTGATTTTATTACATATGAATGTTTTATTTTATATATAAGTCATTGATATAATAATTTGCTCTAAATTGTTAATAAAAACATAATGATTTGAAGGATTATTAGTTTCTTTGCAGTACTAAATAAAACAACAACTATGCTTAGTAAAAAATTACTACAGTTTGCAATTGCTATGTTCCTTTTACCTGTTTTGACATTCGCTCAAAATACAACTGGTAGCATAAGTGGATCTGTAAAAGCTGACAACGGTGAAGTCCTAGTCGGTGCTACAATTTCAGTATTACACGTACCTACAGGTTCTGTGTACAATACGCAAACTAGAAAGTCGGGTTTATTTGATTTAAGTAACGTTCAACCAGGTGGACCATTTGTCGTTACTGTATCTTATATAAACTATCAAACCGAAAAAAGAGAAAATATCTACGTTGCCTTGGGTGATGTTTTGAGATTAGATGTGATCTTATCTTCTAAAATTGATAAATTAAAAGATGTTTCAGTATCTACCACAAAGAGAGGCTCAGACTTATCTGTTAGAGGTGGTACTCAAACAATCATTGGTCGTGATAAATTAGACAACTTACCTACTGTAGGAAGAAACATTCAAGATTTCTTGAGATTTACCCCTTCAGTTAAATTTGTGGGTAGCAATGGTGACTTAGCAGGTGTTTCTATCGCTGGTCAAAACAATCGTTACAAT
This sequence comes from Chitinophagia bacterium, assembly GCA_037143275.1. GTDB lineage: Bacteria > Bacteroidota > Bacteroidia > Chitinophagales > Chitinophagaceae > Sediminibacterium. The sequence goes on along the minus strand of JBAWZB010000006.1, from coordinate 11,138 downwards.
TCATTGTACATTGATGGTGCTGTAAACAACGACCAATTTGGTTTAAGTGCGAGTGGAACAAACGGTGGACAATCAGGAGTTGGACCTATCTCTATAGATGCGGTAGATCAATTCCAAGTGATGGTATCTCCATTTGATGCATCTATTGGTAACTTTACTGGTGGTGGTATCAACGCAACAACAAAAGGTGGAACAAATAATTTTTCTGGAACAGTTTATTCATTCAGTCAAAACCAAAACCTAACTGGTAAAACACCAACTGGTGCTAAAGAAAACGCTGTTAAATTAAATCCTTTCCAAGCTAAAACAATTGGTGGTAGTGTTGGTGGTGCCATTTACAAGAATAAATTATTCTACTTCCTTAACTTTGAATCAATTGAAAACGAAAGACCTCAACCTTTCGATATCAGTGGCTACAAAGGTGCTAGCGGAAAAGCAGATATTGACAACTTAGTGAATTTTGTAAAAACAAAGTACGGTTATGATGTAGGCGGATACCAAGATAATGCTGCATCTACAAGTGCAAAAAGATTTGCTTCTAAACTTGATTGGAATATCAACGCTAGAAACAAATTTAGTTTTTCTTACCGTTACAACGAAGCAAATACTTACGCTACTTCTTCATCTAGTTCTACTAGAGTGAATTTTTACAACAATGGTATTTTATATCCAAATAAAACCACTTCATTATCTGCTGAATTAAAATCTTCATTTAAGAACGGGTCAAGTAATAAATTCCTTTACACTTTCACAAATGTAATCGATGACAGAAGCCAAATAGGCAATCCATTCCCTCGTGTAACTATTTTAGATGGTACAGTTGGACAAATGATTTTTGGTTCTGAAGAATTTTCTACTTCTAATTTATTGAAGCAAAAAAATATCAATTTATTAGACTACTTTAAGTTTAACGTCAACAAGCATGCATTCACAATTGGTGCGGACTATGAATTGAGTAAGTCCTACAATGTATTCATTCGTCAAAACTTTGGTTCTTACCAATATGCGAATCTTGCTGATTTCTTAGGAGAAAAAGCACCAATCCGTTATGACCGTTCTTTCTCTTTATTAGATGAAACAACAGGTGATAATACAAAGGCAGCGGCTAGCTTTAATACTGCAAGAGGAAGTGCTTTTGTGAACGATGAGTACAGGTATTCAGATAACTTAACTTTCAACTATGGTGTGAGAGCGGATTATACAAAGTTCTTAACGAAACCAATCGAAGACTTGTATTTCAATTTTTACAACACACAAATTTATGACTACAACGGAGCAAGATCTGGTTCAATTCCTGATCCTAAAATTTCAATCTCTCCAAGAGTAGGATTTACTTACAAGATGCCTGCAGAGAATATTACTTTCCGTGGAGGTTTTGGTTTATTTACAGGTCGTATCCCTTATGTGTGGCCAGGTGGAGTGTATAACAACACTGGTCAGTCTATTGGCGGTCTTTCTATTACTACTACTTCTGATATTGCTAAATATGGTATTACATTTAGACCAAATCCATTCGCACAATACAGAGCGGCTGATTTGGGTTTAAGTACTGCTGCAGCTAAAGGACAAATGGACTTGATTTCAAGTAATTTCAAATTACCTAAATTATTCCGTGCTTCTTTTGCAATGGATAAAAAATTAAAAGACAACTGGTCTGTAACTGTAGAAGGTAGTGTTAGTAAGAATATCAATGAAATCTATTACAGAAGATTGGATATCCAAAAGCCAGTGGGTCAATTAGTAGGTCCAGATAATAGATACATCTATGATTTGAAGCGTGTTGGTTTCCCAGCATCTGCTGCAATTACCGCAGGATCTAACCCTTACACAGGTGTATTCTTAATTGAGAACCAACCTTACTACGGACGTACTGGATTCGCATATAACTTCACAGCATCTATTGATAAATCATGGACTGATGGATTCTCATTCAATGCATTCTACACGTATGGTTCTTCATTTGTAACCCACGAACCAACTTCTAGCCAAAACAACTCTCAATGGAGATATATGGAGACTGTGAACGGAAGAAATGATGTTCAGAGATCAAGATCTGACTTTGACCTAGGTCATAGAGTAAGCATTTTTGTTGCTAAAAAATTCACTTATGCTAAAGGTGCTTTAGCTTCAACATTTAGCTTAGTATACAACGGACAATCTGGTAACCCATTCAGTTATGTGTATGCAACTGGTCCAGTTAGAGATCAAGGAACTACAGAAACAAATGATTTAATCTTTATCCCTACTGCAGATCAAATTAAAGCAATGACTTTTGTAACTAACAGTTCTTACCCGTTGTCTGCTGCTCAACAAGGGCAAGCATTAGAAGACTATATTGCTCAAGACAATTACTTAAGCAAAAACAGAGGTAAGTATGCTGAGCGTAACGGTGCAAGATTGCCATTTACAAACATTGTAGATGTGAAATTTGTACAAGATTTCAACCTGAAAATGAACAATAAGAAATACCAATTCCAATTAACGTATGACGTGTTTAACTTCACCAATATGTTAAATAGAAACTGGGGTAGAACTTACTTTATGTCGAACGATCAGTTCTCTGTCATAAAGTACCAAGGTGCTACAGGTTCAACAACACCTAGTTATAGCTTCTCTCCAATTGCAAACAATACGCCATGGGGACTTAGCTCTAGTACCAACCCTAGCTACAGTGCTCGTTGGGTAAGTCAATTAGGTTTACGTTTCAAATTTTAATTGAACAATTAAAGATCGAAAATGGATCTATATCAATGCCCTCCAGTTTGGAGGGCATTTTTTTTGAATTGTATTTTGTAAGATCTTAATAAAATTTGTAGTTTTAAGCTATATGGGCCAAAATTTAGCACAGTTTACAATTGGTATTGAGGAAGAATACATGGTATTAGACCCTGCTTCCAAGGAATTAAAGAGTCATCAACAGGCTATTATCAATGAGGGAGAAAAAGTCTTTAAAGATAAGATCAAGGCCGAAATGCATCAGGCTGTGGTGGAAGTTGGAACAGGCATTTGCCAAAATATTGAAAATGCATTTGAGGAGGTATTTGAATTAAGAACATCTGTTTCTAAAATTGCCAACGAATTAGGCTATGGTATTGGCGCTTCGGGCACCCACCCTTTCAGTTTATGGGAAACCCAATTGATTTCGGACCAAAGCAGGTATCAAGCACTTTTAAACGAATTACAGCAAGCTGCAAGGAGTAATTTAATTTTTGGTCTTCACGTACACATTGGTGTGGAAGATCGCCGTATGGCCATTCATATTGCCAATACAGCCAGGTATTTTCTCCCACATATTTATGCATTAAGTACGAACTCTCCTTTTTGGGAATCTAGTAATACAGGCTATAAATCTTACCGCTCTAAAATATTTGATAAGTTTCCAAGGACAGGCATTCCAGACTATTTTGAAAGCATCGAAGCCTACGAAAGTTTTATCCAGTTGTTGATTAAAACCAATTGTATTGACAATGCTAAAAAAATATGGTGGGATTTAAGGGTACACCCAGTATTTAACACCATTGAATTTAGGATTTGCGATGTACCCATGACCGTGCAAGAAACCGCTACTATCGCTGCTTTATTCCAAGCATTATGTGCTAAAATTTATACACTCAGAAGACAAAATATCAATTTCATTAATTACCAACGTGCACTCATCAATGAAAATAAATGGCGTGCAAGCAGGTATGGAATTGATGGATTACTCATTGACTTTGGCAAAGAAAAAGAAGTGCCTGTGAAAGAGCTAATTGATGAACTACTTGAATTTATAGATGGCGTAGTAGATGATTTAGGAAGCAGAAAACATATTGAAAAAGTACATGCTATTTTTACCAATGGAACAGGTGCAGATAGACAATTAAAAGTTTTTAAGGAAACCGGCAGCTTAGTGGAAGTGGTAAAATATATTGAAGGAAGTTTCTTACTTAAAATCGAATAGTGTTGCTGTAAAAAGTCCGCGCTCTCTTTTTTTGAAAATCACATCCCAATCTCCCTTATACCTTAATATTTTAGGAACTAATAATCCATTAGGTGTATAGGTCATTTCTACCTCCATTTGCACATTAAAATCATAGACTCCTGCTTTATAGCTTAGTGCATAATTGCGTCCTAAAACCTCCAGATTGCTTGGATTAAACCAAGTTGTCATTTGATCCACCACCACCCTATCTTTTGCAAAAAAACCAAGATCCTCTTTAGGCTTGATCTCAAATACATAAGCCAGTTTACCATGGTAGTCTACATAATCCAATTTGTAACTATATAGCTCATGTGCATTGTCGTCGTATAAATCTAATTTATTTCCAATCAAAGGTATGCCAGGAATTTTTTCACCCGGATTAAAAAACAACATCTTTAATTGTTCTTTTGCTTTTTCAATTCCAGACCCTTGAATGGTTCTTTTCTTCCCTTTCACAATATTGGTTTCGCCGCATATTGTTCCTTTCGTGAAAAATAAACTAGCATATAATGAAGGCGTTAGATAATTGTATTCGCCGTTGCCATCTCTTATATTACCGAAAGTTTTTTCTTCTAATACATCCATTGTTCTACAATCTCCAATTCTATTTTGACGTGTTCGACTATCTAAAGACGCTTGCATCTTTTGATTTTTATCATACATTTCGATATGATTAAAGGAGCTATAGCCTATTGTCCTTAAGGTTTTGAAGGCTTTATAAAAACTGGTATCACGTTTAATCCTCTCTAAAATATCTTTGTATTCAAAATTATTCCTAATGATAACGTCTGCTAAAGTGAAAGTTTGATTTTCAAAACTCAAAGTGGTATCCTGCGCCCAAGTTTGGCCTACTAGGGTCATGCATACCAAAATTAGGAATAAACGCATCTTTATTTTATTTGAGTCATTTTATAATCCACTCTTACCTTGCCTTTATGAATATCATTCAATTTGCCCTGTAACATTTTCTTTCTAAGTGGCTTAATATAATCAATGAATAACTTGCCTTCAATATGATCGTACTCATGTAAGATCACACGAGCAGTCATGCCTTCAAACGTATCAGTGTGTTCAACAAAGTTTTCGTCCATGTATTTAAGTGTCACTTTCTCATGTCTTAAAACATCTTCTCTAATTTTTGGGATACTCAAACAACCTTCATTGTAGACCCATTCATTGCCACTTAATTCAAGAATTTCGGCATTGATGAATACACGTTTGATACCAGGTGCATCTGGATAAGCTGCGTCTTCTGGTTCGGCATTTTCGAATATTTGTTGGCTGTCCATTACAAATAACCTGATTGCACGATTGATTTGAGGTGCCGCAAGACCAACCCCATTGCTATCGTACATAGTTTCCCACATATCTTCAATCAGCTTAGTCAAATTGGGATAATCCGCATTGATTGGCTCACCTACTTTTCTTAATACAGCAGCACCATAGGCTACAATTGGTAAGGTCATAGTAATTCAGTTATGGGTGCAAAGTTACAATATTAAGACATTAGATCCTTGTTATTGAGGTATTCTTGAAGGAGGATGGTTGCAGCAATTAGATCTACATTCTGCTTCACCTGACGGTCTTTCTTTTTCATCCCCATTTCAACCATGGCCCTCACTGCTGTTTTTGAACTAAAACGCTCATCGACAGTTTGAATAGGGATGTTTGGGAACTTTTCGGTTAATTCAAGGATGGCTTTTTTGACCAAGGGTGTGGCATGAGTTGGAGAAGCATCTAAGTTCAATGGCTCCCCTATCAAAATTAATTCAACAGGTTCTTTGGCAATATAGTCGATTAAAAAAGTATATAAACTTTTGGTGTCCACTGTGACTAATGAAGTCGCAATCATTTGAAAGGGATCAGTCACTGCCAATCCACATCGCTTTCCACCGTAATCTATACAAATGATTCTTGCCAATTGGATTGTATTAAAAAGTTAAAATAATGGACGTAATTACAAAGATACTAAAGACAATGCTTGCAATACCATTCGCTGTCATAAACGCCAAATTCACTTTGGATAAATCGTTTGGTTTGACAATACTTTGTTGATACATCAACATGCCAATAAATACCATCATCCCAATTAAGTACAACCAATGAAAGACGCCAATGCAATAAGCAGCAACAATAAAACTTGCAGAAACCACATGGAATACTCTAGCAATTTTTAACGCCTTGTCTCCGCCCCAATGACTTGGCATGGAATAAAGCGATTGTGCTGCATCAAATTCAGCGTCCTGTAATGCATAAATGATATCAAATCCACTCACCCAAAAAACCACAGCAAATGAAAATAACAATGGAAGTATTTCAAATTCCCCTGTCACCGCTAAATAAGCACCAATTGGCGCTAAGGAAAGCCCAATCCCTAAAACTAAATGACATAAATACGTAAAACGTTTTGTATAACTATAAAATAAAATCACAAATAAAGCCACCGGCGAAAGGTAAAAACAAATAGGATTGATAAAATAGGTAGCAACAATAAAAATCAATGCATTCACCACCACAAAACCCAAGGCTTTTTCTGCTTTGATGATTCCAGCAGGAATTTCACGAATGGCAGTTCTTGGATTCAGCTGATCAAAATGACGATCTAAATAACGATTAAACCCCATTGCTGCGGATCTAGCTGTGATCATACAAACTAGGACCAAGAAAAAACGAATGGCAACTTCTTTGGTTTCTAAATTGATATTGTTACTATTTAGAGCAGCAATCCCTAACACAAAACCAATCAACGCAAAAGGCATCGCAAAAATGGTATGTGAAAACTTCACTAAACTCAAATAATTTTTAACTGTACTCATCTTTAAAATTGAACCAATCTATTAAACACTAAAACGAATTTACTTTCTAACAAATTCCCACAATACAACAGCAGCAGCCACTGAAATGTTCAATGAATGCTTCATACCCCATTGCGGAATTTCAATGACCCCATCACATTCTTGAATCACCTCATCACTTACCCCATCCACTTCGTTGCCAAAAACAAATGCAGTTGGAATATTCGTATGCTCATATGCATTCAGTAAAATACTCCCCTCTGTTTGTTCTATCGCAAGTACTTTATACCCTCTTGCCTTTAATTCCAACACTGCATCTACCGTATTTTCATAATACAACCAATCCACTGAATCAGTGGCGCCTAATGCTGTTTTATGAATATCGCGATGAGGGGGCTGTGGCGTGAATCCACCTAAACAAATACCACTAATTAAAAATGCGTCTGCGGTTCTAAAGACGCTTCCGACATTATGCATGCTACGGATATTGTCCATCACCACCACCAGCGGCTTTTTGTCTGCTAGTTTAAAGTCTTCGACCGACTTTCTCCCCAATTCCTCCATGCTTAATTTACGCATAGTGCAAAAGTAAGCTTTTCAAATATTAAAAAATTATGTAGGTTTGTCACCCATGTCAAAATCAAGTTCAGAAACTCCTCTAATGCAACAGCATCGGGCTATTAAACAAAAATACCCAGATGCTATTTTACTCTTTAGGGTGGGTGATTTTTATGAAACATTTGGAGAAGATGCGGTCATTGCCTCTAAGGTTTTGGGCATTACTTTAACCAAAAGAAACAATGGTGCGGCATCATCTAGTGAGCTTGCTGGATTCCCCCATCATTCATTAGATACTTATTTGCATAAACTGGTGAAAGCGGGGCATCGAGTGGCCATCTGTGATCAATTAGAGGATCCAAAAACAGTGAAGGGGATTGTAAAAAGAGGTGTGACAGATATGTTGACACCCGGTATTGCCACCAACGATAAATTATTAGAGCACAAACAAAATAATTTTTTAGCGGCGTTGTTTGTAGACAATGTACAAGGCGGTATTGCCTTCTTAGACATCACCACTGGTGAATTCTTAATTGCCGAAGGGAATGTGGAATATCTAGATAAGTTATTACAAAGTTTACAACCTGCAGAAATCCTCTATCCAAAAAATTATCAAAATGCATTTAAGGAACAATTTGGTATTGGATTTTATACCTATGGTTTAGACAGCTGGATTTTTGACGAAGCATTTGCAACTGAGCTTTTATTAAAACAATTTCAGACAACGAGCTTAAAAGGTTTTGGGATTGAATCTCAAAAATTAGGCATCATTGCTGCGGGCGCGATCCTACATTATTTGAAAGAAACTGAGCATCCTCATTTGCAACATATTCATACGATTGGTCGTATTGATCGCAATGAAATTTTATGGATGGACAAATTCACCATTCGTAATTTAGAATTAATTGGCAACGGCGCAGGACAAAAGGGATTATTAGATATCATGGACGCTACAAAGAGTCCTATGGGTGCAAGACTATTAAAACGTTGGTTGATTTTCCCATTACAATCTTTGGAACAAATTAATCAAAGGCTGAGTGCAGTGGCCTATTTTTTAGAAGCTACAGCAACTGCTACTACTTTACATGAAACCATTGAGTCTTGTGGCGACTTAGAAAGGTTAACGAGTAAATTAGCAAGTCGAAAAATTCAACCAAGAGAGTTAGTACAATTGGAAAAATCATTGACTGCGGTTGCTGCCATTAAAACAACATTATCCCCAAGTACCAACTCTTATTTAAAACAACTTGCCACCAACTTAGTGGTTTGTCAAAAAACGATAAATGCGATTCAACACCATATCATGGAGCAGCCACCTGCCACCACCATGAAAGGCGGATTTATAAAAGATGGCGTATCTGCCGAATTAGATGAACTAAGGAATATATCCAGTGGTGGCAAGGAATACCTGACTCAATTACAAAACAAAGAAGCCGAAAATACTGGCATTAGTTCTTTAAAAATTGGCTTCAATAATGTGTATGGTTATTATTTAGAAGTCACCCATGTGCATAAAAATAAAGTGCCTGTTGATTGGATTCGTAAACAAACTTTAACCACTGCCGAAAGGTATATTACCCCTGAACTAAAAGAATACGAAGAAAAAATATTAGGTGCAGAGGATAAAATTTTTGCATTAGAACAACAGTTGTACCAAGATTTATTAGACCTCATATTATCCGACCTCAATGCCATTCAAACCAATGGACAGTTTGTTGGTGTGATAGATTGTTTATTGTGTTTTGCAAGCATCGCTAAGCAACATAAATATTGTCAACCCACCATGACGGACAACGGTATTTTATCCATCACAGATGGAAGACATCCAGTGATAGAGCAAACCCTTCCTATTGATACGCCATATATTGCCAACAATACATTATTGGATCCCAATGACCAACAAATCATTATTCTTACAGGCCCCAATATGAGTGGAAAGAGTGCGGTGTTAAGACAAACTGCATTGATTACTTTAATGGCGCATATGGGCTCCTTTGTGCCTGCAGCAGCTGCTTCTATTCCATTAACAGATAAGATATTTACGCGTGTTGGAGCAAGTGATAATTTAAATGCTGGGGAGTCTACATTTATGGTAGAGATGATTGAGACTGCAAGCATCTTAAATAATTTAAGTGCTAGAAGTTTAATTTTATTAGATGAAATTGGAAGAGGTACATCTACCTACGATGGGATTTCTATTGCATGGAGCATTGTGGAGTACTTACAAAAATCTACGCAACGTCCTAAAACATTATTTGCAACACATTATCATGAGTTGAATGATTTAGAAGGTCAATTAACTCGTGTCCACAATTACCATGTAACGCATAAAGAAGTGGGTAATAAAATTATCTTCTTACGCAAATTAGCTAAAGGAGGAAGTACCCACAGTTTTGGTATTCATGTAGCTAAGATGGCTGGCATGCCCAATGAATTAGTGGATCGTGCTAATACGATTTTACAAGAGATGGAATTAAAAAATAAGGAACATCAACAAGTTGTTCCAACGGTGCAAGCCACAGCAGAAAAATTTCAATTGTCTATATTTGATGCGCATACAGAAACTTTTGAAAATATCCGTTCAATTTTAAACGCCATAGACATCAACCACCTCACGCCTTTAGATGCGCTTCAAAAATTACAGGAAATAAAAAATAAAATCAATTAAAAACAAGCAATATTAAGCTTCTTCCCAGAAACCCATTTTGCTATACTTTTCAATTCTATTTTCAACCCTTGTTGCAGGTGCAATATCTTTCACCTCATCCAAGGCTTTGATAATTTGTTTTTTAAGCATATCCGCAGCAGCTTGATAATCCCAATGTGCCCCACCTAATGGCTCTTGCACAATCTCATCTACCAATCCAAAGCCTTTCATATCATTTGCAGTCAATTTCAATTGTTCTGCTGCCAATTCTTTTTTATCCCAGCTTCTCCATAAAATAGAGCTACAACTTTCTGGAGAAATCACCGTGTACCAGGTATTTTCCATCATCAAAGTCTTGTCTCCAACACCGATGCCTAATGCACCACCACTCGCTCCTTCACCAATGATGACAATCACAATTGGCACTTGTAGACGGATCATTTCATAAATATTACGTGCAATAGCCTCACCTTGGCCTCTTTCCTCTGCTTCTAGCCCCGGAAATGCCCCAGGAGTATCAATTAAACATACCACTGGTTTATTGAATTTTTCGGCCAATTTCATCAATCTAAGGGCTTTTCTATAGCCTTCTGGGTTCGCCATGCCAAAATTACGCATCTGTCTAGCCTTGGTATTGCTTCCTTTTTGTTGACCAATCATCATCACGGTTTGGCCATTGAATTCAGTAAATCCACCCACCATTGCTTTGTCATCTTTTACATTTCGGTCACCATGTAATTCGATGAATTTATCGCACATTAATTGGATGTATTTTAAAGTATAGGGTCTGTCTGGATGACGGCTCAATTGCACACGTTGCCATGGTGACAAGGTTTCTGTGATGGCTTTACGCTTATCTACAATAGATTGCTCTAATTGCGCTATGGTTGCAGATAAATCTATTTTAGGGTTCTTTTCGCCTAACTTAATTGTGGCATCTATCTGCTCATATAAGTCCTTAATTGGTTGCTCAAATTCTAAAAACTGTCTATTTGGATATACTGGCATAAGCTTAGTTTGGGCTGTAAAAATAATACAACCTTTTTTAATAAAAGATTTGTTTAAAAAACTTCTTTACCCTTATCTTTGCAACCCGGAAATAGGAAACTAGGTCTGGAGTTCTTGGATCGGTAGTTCAGTTGGTTAGAATGCCGCCCTGTCACGGCGGAGGTCGCGG
>JBAWZB010000005.1:0-101323 GCA_037143275.1 Chitinophagia bacterium | reverse complement strand
TGATCAAAAAGGTGTTTCGTTTTTCACAAAAGATAAAGAGAAAATATACTATTCCGTAGCGATCGTTTTTAGAGCGCCTAGGAATAGGTATATTTTCTCTTTTAGTTAATTTAAAAGGTTAATGCGCCTTTAAGAAAGCAATTGCTTTAGTATAAGCATCTGCTTTAGCGGCAGCATTGAAAGAAGGATTACTTGGATTCGCAAAACCATGACCTGCTTCGTATTTAAAAGCAGTTAAGTTTTTCCCAGCTAATTTCATGTTGGCTTCAAATTCATTCACCATGGCAGGAGAAGGAGATTGATCTAAATTTCCAAAGAAGCCAATGATATCACATTGAATCGATTTTAATTTATCCATATTTGATTCTGGACGACCATAATACATTACAGATCCTTTTGCTTGAGGTCCTGCAAGGATGGCGGTTTGTAAACTCCACATCCCTCCAAAACACCAGCCCACACTGTAAATAGCAGCTTTTGGTCCAGCATGCTTGATTGCACCTTGAATCAAAGCCACCATGCGGTTCATATCTGCACCACGCATTAATTTCATTGCACTGTCTGGTGTAGCAGCTACTTTGCCATCATACATATCCACTGCCATTACATTTACATCTCCTAAGTCTTTGAAATATTGGTCTGCCTCCATTTTGATATTGTCATTCAATCCCCACCATTCTTGAATCACAATTAACCACTTGTCTGATTTCTTTTTAGCAGGAATAAAATAAGCTTGTCCTGGCTTTCCGTCAGCGGCATTGAATGGAACAATTGTACCTAATAAATCGGCTGGGTTAACACGCACAGGTGCAGGGTGCATATTTGCAAAGCTTGGTTGACTTGCCTCTAACTGATAGGCTTGCTGGGTCTCCATATTAAGGCATTCAATGACTTCTGCTTTGTCTACGGTTGGGTGTTGCGTTTTTTCCCATTGCCAGCTGATTAAACTTGCCGTCAAAATCAATGCAAATAAGGTATAAAGGGTCTTTTTCATGGTTTTAATTTTAATTTGATTTAAGATGTTCACTTTTAATTATTATTTATAAACATTTATTGTTTTTGTAGTTTGAATGATTTTGTAGGCCTAGTATTTTATCTTAGTTTTGTATGACCTCTTCGCATTTTTTCCAAATTAAAGATAGGTCGCATTAAAAACCAATTGATTGGGTTCTCCTCAATAGTTCAAGCTATTGCAGGAATTCCTTTTTCAATATTAGATGAATTTAAAGTTATGGCAAAGTATATTTTTGTTACGGGTGGTGTGACTAGTAGTTTAGGGAAGGGTATTATTGCCGCTTCTTTAGCTAAATTATTACAGGCGCGTGGCATTACAGCGACCATCCAAAAGTTTGACCCTTATATTAATGTAGATCCAGGCACTTTAAATCCATATGAGCACGGTGAATGTTATGTGACCGAAGATGGCGCAGAAACAGACTTAGATCTTGGGCACTATGAGCGTTTTTTAAATACTCCTACATCGCAAGCGAATAATGTTACGACCGGACGTATCTATCAAACTGTAATCAATAAGGAAAGAGCTGGAGAATTTCTTGGAAAAACAGTGCAAGTGGTGCCTCATATCACTGACGAGATTAAGCATCGTATGATGTTATTAGGCAAAGGAGATAAATATGATGTAGTCATTACTGAAATTGGTGGAACAGTGGGTGATATTGAAAGTTTGCCATTTGTGGAAACAGTAAGACAAATACAATGGGAACTGCCAGAGGAAGACGTGATGGTGGTTCATTTGACATTGGTCCCTTATTTAAAAGCAGCTAAGGAATTAAAAACAAAACCTACACAACATAGTGTGCGTATGTTGAGTGAAGCTGGAGTGCATCCAGATGTGATTGTTTGTAGAGCAGAAGAACCTTTGAATGACGAAATCAAAAAGAAAATTGCATTGTTCTGTAATGTAAGAGCAGGAAGAGTGATAGAAGCAGCAGATGCATCTACCATTTATGAAGTGCCATTGAAAATGCTAGAAGAAAAATTAGATTTAATTGTACTCGAAAAATTAAAAATTACCAATTTCAAAGAGCCAGATTTAACCAAGTGGACTATCTTTTTAGACAAATTAAAAAATCCTAAATCGACCGTAAACATTGGCTTAATTGGAAAGTATATTGAGCTTCAGGATGCTTATAAATCTATTTTAGAAGGATTTATCCATGCAGGTGCAATGAACGAAGTGAAAGTGAATGTAGTGAATGTACATAGCGAGGATATTACCCAAGAAAATGTGAAGGAATTAGTGGGCAGTTTAGATGGATTATTAGTAGCACCAGGATTTGGAAACAGAGGTATCGAAGGAAAAATTATAGCTGTGCAATATGCAAGAGAAAACAAGTTGCCATTTTTTGGTATTTGTTTAGGGATGCAAATGGCTGTGATTGAATTTGCTCGTAATGTGATTGGATTAATAGAAGCACATTCTACAGAGATGGATCCTAGTACTCCAGATGCTGTCATTAATATGATGGAAGAACAAAAAGCCATTACCATGATGGGTGGTTCAATGCGTTTAGGATCTTATCCTTGCGCGATTACAGAAAATACTTTAGCACATACCATATATGGGTCAACATTGATTAACGAACGTCATCGTCATCGTTATGAATTTAACAATGCTTATTTGAATGCTTTCCATGAAAACGGAATGGTTACGAGTGGTGTAAATCCTGAAACAGGTTTAGTGGAAATTGTTGAATTGCCAAATCATCCATTTTTTATTGGCGTTCAATACCATCCAGAATTAAAGAGTACAGTGGAAGCACCAGCACCTTTATTCGTGCATTTTATTGCAGCTGCAAAAGCCTACGCAAAAAAGTAATTTTTTCGCTTTGTTATACCCCTAACATTTGTTAGTTTTGCGGTATGCAAAAAATAAGAATTCTTACCTCAACAAGTTTATTTGATGGCCATGATGCCTCTATCAATATCATGCGTCGCGTATTGCAAGAACAGGGTGCAGAAGTCATCCACATGGGGCATAATCGATCTGCACAAGAAATTGCAGAAGCAGCGATCGAAGAGGATGTGCAATTGATTGCCATTACATCTTATCAAGGAGGTCATATTGAATTTTTTACCTACCTCAGAAAATTATTAGATGATGCAGGCTATCAACATATCAAAATTGTTGGAGGTGGAGGAGGCACTATTTTACCATCAGAAGCTGCGATCATTCATGCAAAAGGTATTTCAAAAATTTATCTCCCTAAAGATGGACTTGCAATGGGTATTGAGGGCATGATTCGTGAAGTGATTTCATTTGCTAATTTCCCTTTAAAGTCCAATCAAACAACAAAATATTCGAAACTGCCTTTTGATAAAAAATGTGATCCAAGAAAATTAGCAAGGGATATTACATTGTTGCAAAACGGCACATTGAAAATTAAGAAAGACAAAAAAGTTGTTGAAAAAAATATTCCTGTCATAGGTTTAACTGGAACAGGTGGTGCTGGAAAGTCCACAGTATGTGATCGTTTGGTACATTATTTTATTCAAAGCAATCCTGAATTAAGCATCGCAGTCGTGTCTGTGGACCCAACTAAGAAAAAAACAGGGGGTGCTTTATTGGGTGATAGAATCAGAATGAATGCCATTCATCATCCTAATGTATTTATGCGTTCACTCGCAACAAGGTCCGACCATCAATCCATTTCTGGATCCCTAGATCAAGTGATTTATTTATGTAAAGCTGCTAGCTATGATGCCATTATTATTGAAACCGCAGGCGTTGGCCAAAATGATGCATCCATTGTAGATTTTGTAACCTTGCCAATGTACATTATGACACCAGAATTTGGAGCAGCAAGTCAATTGGAGAAAATCAATATGATTGACTTTGCGCAAATTATTGGTATCAATAAATTTGATAGAGCAGGTGGATTGGATGCCATAAGAGATGTCAAGAAGCAATACGCCAGATCTCGACATTTATTTGACGCAGACCATAACACTTTACCCGTGTATGGCACAATCGCATCCAAGTTCAATGATCCGGGGATGCAGCACTTATTCAATCATATGATTGAGTTAGTGAACCAACAACATCATTTAAATTGGAAGACCATTGCCAAGCCATTGGCATACAATGCGGGTCAGGTGGCTACGCCAACGATTCCATTGAACCGTTTTAATTATTTGAACGAAATTGTAGCAACAATACAAAAAAATAAAGTTTGGATAGCTGAACAAAAGCAGTTGGCTTCTCAATGGTATAGTTATGAGCAAGTCATGCGAAATCCTAAGTTAAAAAAATTACCAATCTTAAAAGAAGAATCAGATAAAGTTGAAGGCGCAATCGATCCAGAAGTAAAACAGTTAATTCAGACTTGGGAAGCGACAAAAACCAAGTACCAACAAGATGCATTGGTTTATCAAATTAGAGATAAAAAAATTCATCAACCTTTACGTTTTAAAACAGAATCTGGGTTGACTTTACAAAAAGTGTATCTACCAAATTTCAAAGACTGGGGTGATATTGCTGAGTGGCAACTAAAAGAAAATGTGCCTGGGCATTATCCTTACACAGCTGGTGTTTTTGATTTGAAACGAACAGGCGAGGATCCAACAAGAATGTTTGCTGGCGAAGGTGGTCCAGAAAAAACCAATCAGCGCTTTCATTTTTTAGCCAAGGGACAACCTGCAACAAGATTGTCTACAGCCTTTGACAGTGTGACTTTATATGGTCAAGATCCATCTAACAGAATGGATGTCTTTGGAAAAATCGGAAATGCAGGTGTGAATATTGCATCGGTGGATGATATCAAGAAATTATATTCTGGGATCAATTTAAATGATCCAACGAGTTCTGTGAGTATGACTATCAATGGTCCGGCAGCAATCATTTTAGCTATGTTTTTTAACGCAGCAATCGACCAAGCATGTGAACAATATATTACAGAGCAGAAAATGTGGCCAGTGGTTAATAAAAAATTGAATCAAATTTTTAAATCAAAAGCTAGGCCAGTGTATCATGAATTTGATGGTTTGAAAAAACAATCTATTCAGCATAATGGTTTGGGCTTAAAATTATTAGGTGTAAGTGGAGATCAAGTATTGGATGCAAAAGTGTATGCGACAATTAAAAAACAAGTATTGCAAAATGTACGTGGAACACTACAGGCAGATATTTTAAAAGAAGACCAAGCACAAAACACATGTATCTTCTCTATTGATTTTGCATTAAAGTTAATGGGCGATGTGCAAGCTTATTTTGTAGATCAAAAAGTAAAAAACTTTTATAGTATCTCTATTTCTGGATACCATATTGCAGAAGCTGGTGCCAATCCAATCACTCAGTTGGCTTTTACACTAGCGAATGGATTTACTTATATTGAATACTTCTTAAATAGAGGATTAGCTATAGATGATTTTATTCCAAATTTTAGTTTCTTTTTTAGCAATGGGATGGATCCGGAATATGCAGTGATAGGAAGGGTAGCAAGAAGAATTTGGGCGCAAACAATGAAGCTTAAGTACAAAGCAAATCCAAGGTCTCAAAAATTAAAATACCATATCCAAACAAGCGGCAGAAGTTTACACGCACAGGAAATTGATTTCAATGATATTAGAACCACATTGCAAGCATTGTACGCCATCTATGATCAATGCAATAGTTTACACACCAATGCCTATGACGAAGCCATTACAACACCAACTAAAGAAAGTGTAAGAAGGGCCCTAGCGATACAGTTAATCATTAATAAGGAATTAGGAACTGCGAAAGTAGAAAACGCGCAGCAAGGTAGCTTTATGATGAACGAATTAACGGACTTAGTAGAAGAAGCGGTCTTGCTGGAGTTGGAAAGAATCAATGCTCGTGGTGGTGTACTAGGTGCGATGGAAAGAATGTATCAACGTTCAAAGATTCAAGAAGAAAGTATGTTGTATGAAACTAGAAAGCATCATGGGGAAATCCCAATTATTGGGGTCAATACTTTTATAGACGAAGCAGATCAAAATAGCAACGATCGTCGACCGGTATTTAGATCCTCTGCTGCCGAAAAGAAATTACAAATTGCCAATCTAACGCAGTTTAAAAATAGAAATAAAGACCAAGCCGCACATTATCTAAACTTGTTGCATCAAGCAGCTGTTCAAAATGAAAATATTTTTGATCTATTAATGGAAGCAGTAAAGTATAGTAGTTTAGGGGATATTACAAACCTACTTTACCAAACTGGGGGCAAATACAGTAGGAATTTGTAATTAAAAACATACCTTTGCCGCATCATTAAGATCAATATAAAAGCATGAAAACGGACAAAAATACGGTCATTGGGTTTGTATTATTAGCAGGTTTATTCTTTGTTTACTTTTGGTATACAAGCAAGCAGCAAAACGAAATTGCAGCCTACAAACAAAAATTTGATGATTCTGTTGCGATGGTGAAAGCCAATGCCGAAAAAGCAGCAGTATTGAATACGGTTCAAATAGTTGATTCAACTAAAAAAGATGCTACTGGTAACACAGTTGTTGTAGACACTTTAAAAGAGCAGTTTGCAATTGTAGAGAACGATTTAATTCGAGTGGCATTCACCAATAAAGGTGGTCAAGTTGCAAGTGTTACTTTGAAAAAGTACAAGAATTCAAAAAAAGAATTGGTTCAATTGGGAGATAGCAGTTCATTATCTTATGCTGTCAATGCAGGTAACAACCAAACTGTACAAATTAACCAAGTGATATTTCCAGTATCCAAGGTATCAACCGATCAAAATGGAGATCAAAAAATAGAATATGCTTGGACTGCCCCTAATGGTAAAACCATCAAGCACCAATTTACTTTAGCAAAAGGAAAATACAATGTAGATTGGAATATCATCATGGATGGAGCAGATCAATTATTGACAAATAATCAAATAAATGTGTTGTGGGATGTACATTCCTATGGGCAAGAAAAGACAACCACTTATGAGCGTCAAATGTCTAATATTTGTTTTTCAGAAGGCAATAAGTTTGATTATGTTTCTAGCAATACCAATAAAGTTTTTGAAAAACCTGTTCAATGGATTGGTTTGGTACAACAATTTTTTTCGACTACAGTTATTTATAAAGAAGGTTTTAATTCAGGTAAACTAGACTGGCAACGTAAGAAAGATAGCAGCAATGGACTTGCAACCTTGCAAGCACAGTTCCAAACTAAATTAACTGGTGCCAATGCAACCCTTCCGCTTTCACTTTATTATGGTCCAAATGATTTCAAAATCTTAAAATCACAAGCGCCAGAGATGGAGCAAATGGTGAATTTAGGAAGAGATTTATATTCTTTTGTTCGTCCTATTAACAAATTCATCATTATGCCAGTGTTCGATTTCTTTGCTGGCTTTGTACAAAATTACGGATGGGTAGTTTTTTTATTAACCATATTCATTCGTTTAGTGACTTCACCTTTAACTTATACCAGCTTCTTGAGTACAGCAAAGATGAAAGTACTGAAGCCGGAATTAGATCAGATTAAGAAAAAGACAGGCGATGACCAACAAGCTTTCGCCATGGAACAAATGAAGTTATTTAGAGAGGCTGGTGTAAATCCTCTGGGCGGTTGTATTCCGGCTTTATTGCAAATTCCTATTTTCTTTGCATTATATAGTTTCTTTAATTCAAATATTGCTTTGAGGGGCCAGTCTTTTTTATGGAGTCAAGACTTATCTAGTTATGATTCTATTTATAATCTTCCTTTCACAATTCCTTTAGGTTTTGGAAACCATGTTAGTTTATTTACTTTGACAGCAGTATTGACTACGTTTATCTCTTCTATCTATAATATGTCGATGACGCCTACGCAAGATAATCCTGCATTAAAGTACATGCCATATATTTTCCCATTCATGCTATTGTTTATCTTCAATAGTTTACCTTCTGCATTAACTTGGTATTATACAGTGTCCAATATTGTGACTTTATTATTACAACTGGTGATTCAAAAAGTCATCATCGATCATGATAAAATTTTGGCTACAATTGAACTTAAAAGAAAGACGCCAAAGAAAAAAAGTAATTGGCAAGAGAAGTACGAACAAATGATGGAAGCACAAAAAAAAGTACAAGCCTTGAAAGATAAAACTAAAAAATAATATCAATGAAAGAGACCTAGTTTAAAATGGGTCTCTTTTAAATTAATGTATACTTATATGCTACGATTATCCCCCTTAATTGTTTGCTTTTTTAGTTGTATCGTGTTTCAATTACAAGCCCAGACAAAAGTTGTTGGTGAGTGTACCATCACCTATGATATTCATCAAATATCAAGTAATGGGGATACTAGCTTGGTTGGCCAAAAACAAGTTTTCATTAAAGGGAATAGTTGTAAAACTATTTTAACGACCCCTGAAATCATACAGACACTGATTTTTAATACACAACAAGAAACAGCTATTATTTTAAAAGAGATAGGCCTCAATCGTTTTTTACAATACATTCAATATGCATCCATCAGTCCTGTTAATTTGGTGGCGTCTAAAAAAAATGGGGTAGTAAGTAGTATTTTAGAATATCCATGCGAATCAATTACTTTGTCTTGGGCAGATGGAACCTCTATGGATGTGACCTACACCAATGTTATTTTACCCACGGTGACAGTTTATGAACAAGCGTTTAAAGAAATACCAGGCTTAGTAATGCGCTATCAATTAACAACTAAATTGGGGAATACAATAATATACAGTGCCAATAAACTTGACTTAAGTCCAATAAGATTGAATGTATTTGAAGTCAATAAGGAAAAATACCAACGCATCAATTAAGGCTACTGTGGACTTGGTGTTTTAAACCTAGGTAAAATCACTTTGTGTCTGTAAGGGATGACATAAGTAATATTTCCTTTATTGTATTTAAGATAATTTGTTTGTCCTAATCCAGCATTCATAGTAGAAACTGAAAGGCCTTTATATAGTAAACTTGATTTTAAATCATTAAAAGTACTGGCCTTATGACTTAAACTACTTAAGTTTTTTAAACTATACTTTTCGGTTACTTTTTTTGAATCGTTTGTGCCAGTTACAACTGAGGCAGCATGAACAGTAGAAGTGGATACAACTGCAATGAGCACTAAAGAAGTTAATATGTTTTTTAGGATATGCACGGTTATTACGAAGGTAAAACATTATGACAATTCAACATAAATTTTTTTTTAACTATATATTAGGTGGGTTGTGAACAATAAATTAGTTTAAATTAAGATCGTTCACGTACATTTATTAGAGCAATGAAAGTCTAACAATGCGAGTTATTGTATTGATTTTCAGCACTTTATTAAATATATGTAAATAGATACCATGTTCAATCATCAATTTGAAGACGAAACTGGGGATATTCAAGACCTTCTATTACGTTACCAGAACCTAAAAACTGGCAAAGCGGCATCCTATATTGAAGAAGATGATTTTGAAAAGATCATTGCACATTTAGATGAAAAAGATGCGATTGTGGAAGCCATTGAAGCTGTAGACATTGCATTGACTCAATTTCCTTCTTCCTCATTGCTGATGATCAAAAAAGCCGATTTATTGTTGGCAACTAGAAAATACGTGGAAGCGCTTGCATTGTTGAATACAGCCGCTTTATATGATCATAAGGACATGAATTTATTTATTCTTAAAACAGATGCTTTTTTGGCATTGGATCAGCCGGATGAAGCCATTACTTTATTGCAAGAAGCATTGTATTTATTTGAAGGAGCGGAAAGAACTGAATTGCTTTTTGAATTAGCAGATGTCTATGATGACCACGAAGCTTTTGATAAAGTTTTTGACTGCTTAAAATTAATCTTAGAGGAAGAGCCAACCAATGAGGAAGCCTTATATAAAATTTGCTTTTGGACAGATTTTACAGGAAGGAACGAGGAAGGCATTGTACTGCACCAAAAAATGATTGACGAGCAGCCCTACAGTGCTTTGGCATGGTTTAATCTAGCTGCAGCTTATCAAGGGATAAAATTATACGAGAAAGCAATAGATGCCTACCAGTTTGCCATTGTCATTGATGAAAAATTTGATTATGCTTACCGCAATATGGGGGATGCTTATTTAAGATTAAAAAAATACAAAGAAGCGATTGAAGCTTTAGAAAAAGTACTAGAACTTTCAAGGCCTGAGGATGTGATTTATGAGGCAATTGGACATTGTTACCATCGATTAAAAAACTTTGCACAAGCAAGGTTTCATTATAAAAAAGCTGTGCACTTAAATTCAGAAGATAGTAGGCTCTACCAAAAAATTGCTTCTACATACATGCTAGAATCAAAGTGGCAAATGGCCATTAAGCAAATCGAACATGCCATCAGAATCAATAAGCATATCAATGAGTATTATATCATGATGGGAGAATGTTATATGTACTTAGACGCTTTTAAAGAAGCTGCAACTTATTTTGGTATTGTGGTTAAAAATAAGCCAAAGCAAATTGCAGGTTGGGAAAATTTAATCAAATGCTTAATTGCCAATGAGCAATACGACTCGGCTTTAGAGCAAACAGAATTGGCTTATATGTCTACAAAGGGGAAAGTTATTTTTGTCTACTACAGAAGTGCTATTTTGTTTATGATGGAAAAACCTAAGGAAGGGTTGTTGCAATTAGAAATGGCATTGTCTAAATCACGCAAATGGTTGAATAAGTTGATTAAGTTTTATCCAGAACTCATTCAAGATCCTAAAGTTGTGGAATTGATCAGTCAATATAAGAAGCATAGATAAACCAAGTATTTTAAATTATCTTTGCAAAAATAGAAGTAGCATGATGAATTTTAGTTTAACACAAATTCCAGAGAGAACAAAACAACCAAGACAACACGGATTGACCATGGTCATGGACAAAGGACTGAGTTTAAGAGATGCAGAGAGTTTCATCAGTGTTGGGGCCCCACATACAGATATTGTTAAGTTAGGTTTTGGAACTTCTTTTGTAACACCGAATTTGAGAGCAAAAATTGAATTGTACCAACAGCACAATATTCCAGTTTATTTTGGAGGGACTTTATTTGAAGCTTTTGTCATAAGAAATCAGTTCGACGATTATATAGCGATGTGTAAGGATTATAAAATTGATGTGATTGAAGTGAGTGATGGTTCGATTGAAATTCCACATACAGAAAAATGTGGTTACATCGAAAAAATTGCAAAATTTGCAAAAGTGTTTAGTGAAGTTGGAAGTAAAGATGCAGCACATATTATCCCCCCATACAAATGGATTGAATTAATGAGTGCCGAGTTAAGCGCAGGCGCTTCTTATGTCATTGCAGAAGCAAGAGAGGCTGGAAACGTAGGTATCTATAGAGGGTCAGGAGAAGTGAGGGAAGGTCTTGTGCAAGAAATTCTAACAAAAATTCCTGCAGAAAAAATTCTTTGGGAAGCACCACAAAAAGCCCAACAATTATATTTTCTTGAATTAATTGGTTGTAACGTGAATTTAGGGAATATTGCACCTTCAGAAATTATTCCTCTAGAAGCCATGCGAATTGGCCTTCGTGGAGATACTTTTGATTTATATTTAAATAAATAAATGTGCGCCAGTTTGGTTTAATTGGATTTCCATTATCACATTCTTTTTCAAAAGGGTACTTTGCCAATCAATTTTTAATTAAAAATATATTGGATGCAGAGTATGAGAACTACCCAATTGAATCCATTGATTTATTAACTAGTTTATGTGAAAGTCATCCAGCTTTAAAAGGTTTGAATGTCACCATCCCTTACAAAAAATTAGTGATTCCTTTTTTACAGCATCCTTCATCCGTGGTGCAATCCATTCAAGCTTGTAATTGTATACGACTTTATGAAGGCGTACTATATGGTTATAACACAGATGTTATTGGATTTGAACAATCCTTATTGCCCTACTTACAATCCCATCATAAAAAAGCACTCATTTTGGGAACAGGGGGCGCTGCTGCTGCAGTAGCATGGGTCTTGAAAAAATTAGATATCGCCTATCAATTTGTTTCTAGAACTGCATCAGAAGGTTATATTGCTTATGAAGCCTTAAGTCCTGAAATCATTGCTGATCATACATTATTAATCAATACTAGTCCTGTGGGTACTTTTCCAAATGTCAATGAGGCGCCCAATTTACCCTATGATGCCATCACATCAATGCATCATTTGTATGATTTGGTGTACAATCCAGCTGAAACTAAATTTTTAGCACTAGGTGCAGCCCAAGGTGCGACTACGCAAAATGGTTTAGAGATGTTGCACTTACAAGCCGATGCGAGTTGGGAAATTTGGAATAGCAATACGCCTTTGATTCAATAATATTTGAGTAAGTTTTTTAATTATACCGTCCCTAGGAATTCAAATAATTGCGTCACGGCTTTCTTTCTATGACTAAATTGATTTTTTTCTTCCATTGTCATATTGGCAAAGCTTTTTGAGGCACCATCGGGTATAAAAATGGGGTCATAACCAAATCCATTTTCTCCTTGCATATCGGTTAAAATTTGTCCTTTGCAGATGCCTTCAAAATAATAAGTTTCATTTTTCCAGATCAAACAAATCACAGTTCTAAACTGAGCAGTTCTATTGTCAATGCCAGACATCTTACTTAAAACAAGGTCGATATTGGCTAGAGCATTGCTATTTTCTCCAGCATACCTAGCACTTTTCACACCAGGTGCACCACTTAATGCAACAATTTCCAAGCCAGTATCTTCACTAAAGCAGTCTAGATTGGTCAACTTAAAAATGGTCATTGCTTTCTCTAGTGCGTTGGCTTCTAATTGATCATGAGGCTCTGGAATGTCTATCTCAATACCAGCTTCTTTAAGTGGGATGATGTTGAAATCTGGCCCTACTAAGGATTGAATTTCGGCAACTTTATTTCGATTGTTGGTAGCAAAAATGAGCTTGTGCATTGGGGCAATAAATTCAGTTTATAATTTGAATAGTTGTTTTAGAGCGGACCACAATTTTGTCTTTTCAATTTTAGAATCTTGGTCCATTCCCTGCATTTGTGTTAAATTATTACTAAATAATAATTGTGTTTCCCCAAGCAAAATTGGGGCGTACAATTTAGTAGGTAATTTAATTTTTAATTGTGTTGCATTGATATCAAAAACTAAAACAAATTCAGAGGGTACTTGAGTTAAAATCTGATGCAAGGAAAAGTTTTTATTAGCTAGGTTGATTAAGGCAATATCTGCAATGGTTAATTTACATGCATTTAAAATAGAAGTGAGTAAATCAAAGTCCCTTTCATTCAAATGAACGGCATTAATATCTTGCACTAAAACAAGAATCTTTTTTTGGTGCTCACCTAAAAATTTAATTGGCGTAATGGGTAAAGTTGCTTCGATAGGTAGGTCGGATTTTACATTTTTATCCACATTATTTGGGCCCATACCTAGTACTAAACTTTCTTTGTACAGGTTCACTAATACGCTACTGGGTAGCTGGTTGTTCACTTCTTTCATAGGATTTGGATACCGAAAATTAACTGAATTGATTGGTTTGAAAAAATAACAATTGTTCGTATTTATTTTTTTGTGTTTCTTTGTGCCTAATTTCGCAAAATAAAAGAATCATAATGACTGCAGGACATATCCCCTTTATTGAAATGCCAAAGGAACAATTAAGGCAATTAGATGCTAGTAATTTCTACTTTGGAAAAAGCTTCACAAACTACATGTTGGAAGCAGATTATATCAATGGCGAATGGACTAACGCAGTGATTAAAAAATACGAACCATTACATTTAACTCCATCTTCTGCAGTATTGCACTATGGTCAATCTATTTTTGAAGGGATCAAGGCGTACAAAAGTGCAACAGATCAAGTGGTAATTTTTAGACCTCAAGAAAATTATAAACGTTTTAATACTTCTGCTGAAAGAATGCAAATGCCAACTGTTCCAGAATGGTTATTCATGGATGGCATGAAGCAATTAGTGAAAATTGAACAAGACTGGATTCCAAAAGAAGAGGAACATTCTTTATACATCCGACCTTTTATGATTGCCACTGATCCATTTATAGGAGTGCGACCGTCTGCTACTTATAAGTTCATGATTATATTGGGTCCATCTGGTCCTTACCAATCTGGTGCAATGAAAATTTTGATTGAACAAAAATATACAAGAGCAACGCCGGGTGGTGTGGGTTTTGCAAAAAATGGAGGAAATTATGGCGCTAGTTTATATCCAGTGGTTTTAGCACAACAAAAAGGTTATGATCAAGTGCTGTGGACAGATGCATTGGAGCATAAATATGTAGAAGAAGTGGGGATGATGAATGTAATGTTTGTGATTGATGGAAAAGTGATTACCCCAAGTTTAGAAAGAGGCACAGTGTTGAAAGGTGTCACAAGAGATAGCGCCATTATTTTGTTAAGAGATATGGGTTATGCAGTAGAGGAGCGAAACCTCTCTGTAGAAGAAATTGTAGCAGCGCATAAATCTGGCAAGTTGGAAGAAGTATTTGGGGTGGGTACTGCTGCAGTGGTCTCCTTTATCTCCAAATTAGCAGATGGAGATTACGTGATGGATTTTGACCCAACCAAGTCAGAGGTTGCCTTAAAGCTTAAAAAGAAGCTAAATGACATCCGAGTTGGGATAGAAGAAGATACCCATGGATGGCTGGTTAAAATTTAATTAAATTACTGTTAATCAGTCTTTTAACGATCAAAAACAAAGACAATCCTTCGGTAAAAGTGTTTAATTGCTTTATTTTTTAAAAAATAGCAAATAACATTTTGGTAATTCGTTCACAGACGTTACCTTTGCCGTCCGAATTTTTTATAAACCGAAATTGAACCAAACAGCATAATAAATGCCTACTATTCAACAATTAGTGAGAAAAGGCCGTGAGATCATCAGGGCTAAAAGTAAATCAAGAGCTTTGGATGCATGTCCTCAGCGTCGTGGTGTTTGTACGAGAGTATATACAACAACTCCAAAAAAGCCAAACTCTGCGTTACGTAAAGTAGCGAAGGTACGTTTGACTAATAAGATTGAAGTCATTGCCTATATCCCAGGTGAAGGCCATAACTTACAAGAGCACAGTATCGTATTAATCCGTGGTGGTCGTGTAAAAGACTTACCAGGTGTACGTTATCATATTGTTCGTGGTAGTTTAGATACTGCTGGTGTTAAAGACCGTAAGCAGTCTCGTTCTAAGTATGGTACTAAGAAAGAAAAAGCAAAGAAATAAATAATTATCAAGTAACAACTAATTAATATTCGACATGCGTAAAGCACAACCCAAAAAGATTCCATTAGCACCAGATCCTCGTTTCAGTGATGTAGCTGTAACTCGTTTTATCAACAACATCATGTTGGATGGTAAAAAGACAACTGCCTACAAAATATTTTATGATGCTTTAGATAAAGTAACTAAAATGACCAACGAAGATGGTTATGAAATGTGGAAAAAAGCTGTTGTAAACGTAACTCCTGCTGTTGAAGTTCGTAGCCGTCGTATAGGTGGTGCAACTTTCCAAATCCCAGCTGAAGTTCGTGCAGATAGAAAAATTTCTTTGAGCATGAAGTGGTTGGTACGTTTTAGCCGTGAGCGTAATGGTAAAACAATGGCGGATAAATTAGCAAATGAAATCGTTGCAGCTACAAAAGGCGAAGGCGGTGCATTTAAGAAGAAAGAAGATACCCACCGTATGGCTGAGGCGAACAAAGCGTTCTCTCACTTTAAAGTGTAATCTCCTCATAAGGAATCATTTAACCTATTATAGGAAAACCTCTACAGCAATGTGGAGGTTTTTTATTGAAAAAAAGGGGGCGGAATCCGTTATTCAATCACTTATATGATTAACTTTGCGCCTCGGAAAATTGGATAAATAAAATTAAACAACCCTAATATGGCGGACTTAAAACTTCAAAGAAACTTTGGTATTGCTGCGCACATTGATGCAGGTAAAACTACAACTACTGAACGTATCTTGCGTTACACTGGTATGATTCACAAAATTGGTGAAGTACATGATGGTGGTGCTACCACTGACTGGATGGAGCAAGAAAAAGAAAGAGGTATCACAATTACTTCTGCAGCGGTAAGTTGTCAATGGCAATTCCCAACTACATTGGGTAAGAAAGATGCGAACACAAAAGATTATTATTTCAATATCATTGATACTCCAGGTCACGTTGACTTTACTGTAGAGGTAGAGCGTTCAATGCGTGTATTGGATGGTTTGATTGCATTGTTCTCTGCTGTAGATGGCGTTGAACCACAATCAGAAACAGTTTGGCGTCAAGCAAACCGTTACAAGGTTCCTCGTATTGGTTTCGTAAATAAAATGGATCGTGCTGGTGCCGATTTCTTAATGGTGGTAACACAAGTAAGAGAAATGTTAGGAGCGAAAGCGGTGCCATTACAATTGCCAATTGGCGCTGAAGATGGTTTCAAAGGGGTAGTGGATTTAATTAAAATGAAAGGTATTATCTGGGATGATGCAACAGAAGGAATGACTTATTCTGAGATTCCTGTGCCAGATGATATGAAAGAAGATGTAGATTATTGGAGAGCACAATTAATTGAAGCAGTAGCTGAATATGATGATAAGTTGATGGAAAAATTCTTTGAAAACCCAGATTCAATTTCTGAAGATGAGGTGCACGAAGCCATCCGTAAAGCTTGTATCGATTTAAGTATCGTTCCAATGATGTGTGGATCTTCATTCAAAAATAAAGGGGTACAAACTGCATTGGATGCGGTATGTCGTTACTTGCCTTCTCCAGTAGATGTAGATGACACAGAAGGAACTGATCCTGATACAGGAGAAAAAGTATACCGTAAACCAAATGCAAAAGAACCATTTGCTGCATTGGCTTTCAAAATTATGACTGATCCATTCGTGGGACGTCTTGCATTCTTCAGATGTTATTCTGGTCACTTAGATGCGGGTTCTTATGTAAGAAACGTACGTAGTGGAAAGAATGAGCGTATCTCTCGTATCATGAAAATGTTTGCGAACAAACAAAACCCAATCGATTTTATCGAAGCAGGTGATATCGCAGCAGCAGTTGGATTTAAAGAGATTAAAACAGGAGACACATTATGTGATGAGAATCACTTAATCGTTCTTGAAAATATGTTTATCCCAGAACCCGTTATCTCTGTAGCGGTGGAGCCAAAAACTCAAGCTGACGTAGATAAAATGGGTATGGCAATTGCAAAATTAGTAGAGGAAGATCCTACCTTAAGAGTAAAGACGGACGAAGATACTGGTCAAACAATTTTATCAGGTATGGGTGAATTGCACTTAGAGATCATCGTTGACCGTATGCGTCGTGAGTTCAAAGTGGAAATCAACCAAGGAAACCCTCAGGTGGCTTATAAAGAATCATTTGGAACAACGATTGAGCACCGTGAAGTCTTGAAAAAGCAATCAGGTGGTCGTGGTAAGTTCGCAGATATTCAATTCTCTATCGGACCTGCAGATGAGGAATGGTTAGCAGCAAATCCTGACAAAAAATCTTTCCAATTTGTGAATGATTTATTTGGAGGATCTATCCCTAAGGAATTTGTTCCTGCCATCACAAAAGGTTTTGAAACATCTATGACAACTGGAGTTTTAGCTGGTTTCCCAGTGAACAACATGAAAGTTCGTGTGTACGATGGTTCTTATCATGATGTGGATTCTGATGCAATGTCATTTGAATTGTGTGCGAAAGCTGGTTTCAGAACTGCTGGTAAAAAAGCGAAGCCTACTTTACTTGAGCCAATCATGAAAGTAGAGGTCGTAACTCCAGATCAGTACATGGGAGATGTAACTGGTGACTTGAACCGTCGTCGTGGAATGTTAGAAGGTATGGACAGCCGCGGAAACTTACAAGTGATCAAGGCGAAAGTGCCATTGAGCGAAATGTTCGGATACGTAACACAATTACGTTCATTGAGCTCTGGTCGTGCCACATCAACTATGGAGTTCAGTCATTATAACCCAGCACCAAACAATATTGCTGAGGAAGTAATGGCAAAAAACAAAGGCAAAGTGAAGGATGACGAATAGTTAAATTGTTGATTATCAATATAAAAAAGCCCTTCTCCATCCTAAGAGAGGGGCTTTTTTAGTTTTTGAGACCTTTTTTAAAAAAAAGTTAAAAAAAACCTCCTATTTCTTGAATATTACCTTTTAACCCATTACCTTTGCAACCCCAAGATAATTTGGAAAAACAAGCTATGTCTCAAAGAATTAGAATAAAATTACAATCTTATGATCACAACTTAGTTGATAAGTCAGCTGAGAAGATCGTAAAAACAGTACGCAGTACAGGTGCAGTTGTTACAGGTCCTATTCCTTTGCCTACACACAAACGCATTTTCACTGTGTTACGTTCACCGCACGTTAACAAGAAAAGTCGTGAGCAGTTCCAATTAGCAACGCACAAGCGTTTATTGGATATCTACACTTCTTCTTCTAAAACAGTAGACGCCCTAAGTAAGTTAGACTTACCTTCAGGTGTTGAGGTAGAGATTAAAGCATAAGTATTTATAATGACCATCTCCCAATCGCTGCCAATATGCAGTAGTCGAGAAAGGAGCGCTGGTTTGAAGTAAGTAAAATATAAACAGGCCCTTCGAGGTTTGTTTACTTCCGGTACTTCCCCTCTCAACATTGAGAAACAAAGGAAAAGGTCGGCAGCAAACAGGGATTGAATCCGAGCTACGATAATCTAACGATTAAAGTGTAGCATCATCATCGGATGTCCTCAGAACCAAGCGCGGGGCATAAACCGCAAAACAGATGAAAGGTATTATTGGAAAAAAAATTGGCATGACCAGCATCTTCGCCGAAGATGGTAAGCAAATTGCTTGCACCATTATCGAAGCTGGTCCTTGTACAGTCACTCAGGTTAAAACATCTGAAGTAGACGGTTACAGCGCGGTGCAATTAGCATTGGGCGACAAGAAAGAAAAGCATTCTACAAAGTCTGAAATTAATCACTACGCAAAAGCGCAGACTGCTCCCAAAAAATTCGTTAAAGAGTTCCGCAACTATGATCTTGAAGCTGCGCTAGGAACAACTATTACCTTAGACATGTTCTCTGAAGGAGATACTGTTGAAGTTGTTGGTACAACAAAAGGTAAAGGTTTCCAAGGTGTTGTGAAGCGTCATGGATTTAGTGGTGTGGGTGAAGCTACACACGGACAACATGACCGTTCTCGTGCTCCAGGTTCAATTGGTGGATCTTCTTATCCAGCAAGAGTATTCAAGGGTATGCGTATGGCTGGTCGTATGGGTAACGATCGCGTTAAAACAAAAGGATTAAAAGTATTAAAGTTATTCCCAGAGAAGAACTACTTATTAGTAAGTGGATCAGTTCCTGGACATAATGGTTCAATCGTTTTAATCCAAAAGTAATCACCACTTAATCGACAACAATGCAATTAGAAGTAATAGATATAAAAGGCAAAAAAACAGGCAGACAGGTAGAATTACCTGCTGAGATTTTTGGTGCTACACCAAATGATCACGTGATTTATTTAGCCGTTAAACAATATTTAGCTGCACGCCGTTCAGGTACGCATAAAGTTAAAACTCGTGCGGAAGTACAAGGTGCTAGCAGAAAATTACATAAGCAAAAAGGTACAGGTGGAGCTCGTAAGGGTAATATCCGTAACCCTTTGTACAAGGGTGGTGGAACCATCTTTGGTCCAAAGCCACACTCTTATGATTTCAAATTAAACCGTAAGGTGAAAGATTTGGCTAAAATCTCTGCTTTATCTCATAAGGCGATTGATCAAGCAATCTTAGTTTTAGAAGACATCAAAATGTCTACTCCAAAAACAAAGGATATCAATGCAATCATCAACCAATTAAAATTAGAGAACAAAAAGACTTTAGTCATCTTGCCTGAGTACGATGAAAACATCTACTTAAGTACACGTAATATTCCTAACGTAGCTAGTTCTTTATTATCTGATATCAATACTTACGACATCATGAATGCGGACGTATTAGTGATCACAGAAGGCGCTGCTAAAATCTTTAATGAAGAGGAAAAAGCAACAGCTTAATCCTTAGGTATAAAACTTATTATTATGAAGTTGACAGAAATATTAATCAAACCAATCCTTACAGAGAAGGCAAACGCGCAGCAAGATAAATTGAGCCGTTATGCATTCAAAGTAAACCGTCGTGCGAACAAATTAGAGATCAAAACTGCGGTGGAGCAATTTTATGGTGTAAACGTTGTTGACGTAAACACATTGGTTGTTCCAGGAAAAAGCAAGACACGTTCAACTAAGTCTGGTATTATCTCTGGAGTAAAATCTGGATATAAGAAAGCATTAGTTACAGTAGCGGAAGGTGAATCCATTGACCTTTACGCAAGTATATAACAATAGCCCGCGAAGCTGAAAAATTCGTAAGACCAAAAGTCTTTTAAAGTAAAAAAAAACAAAATGGCATTAAGAAAGTACAAACCGATTACAGCAGGTACCCGTTGGAGAATAGGTAACTCTTATGCTGAAATCACAACTAACAAACCTGAAAAGAGTTTGTTAGAACCTCAAAAGAAAACTGCAGGACGTAACTTCCAAGGTCGTCGTGCAATGCGTTACATGGGTGGTGGACATAGACAACACTACCGTCTTATCGATTTCAAAAGAGATAAGAAAAACATGGAAGCTAAAGTGGTTTCTGTTGAGTATGATCCAAACAGAACTGCCTTCATCGCATTGGTACAATATACCGATGGAGAGAAAAGATATATTATCTGTCCAAATGGTTTACAAGTAGGTGCAACTGTATCTTCTGGTGACAACGTTGTTCCAGAAATCGGTAACGCATTACCTATGAAGAGTATCCCATTAGGTACTATGATTCACAATATCGAAATGCAACCTGGTCAAGGTGGTAAATTGGTAAGAAGTGCTGGTACATCTGCACAGTTAGCGAATAAGGAAACTGAATATGCTGTATTGAAGATGCCTTCTGGTGAATTAAGAAAAGTGTTGATCAACTGTTTTGCAACAGTAGGTGTGGTTTCAAATAGCGACCACAACTTAGAAACAGCTGGTAAAGCAGGTAGAAACCGTTGGAAAGGCGTACGTCCTCGTGTAAGAGGTGTGGCTATGAACCCAGTGGATCACCCGATGGGTGGTGGTGAAGGTAGAGCGTCTGGTGGACATCCAAGAAGCAGAAATGGTAAGTATGCTAAAGGAGAGAAAACTAGAACAAGAGGAAAAGGTAGCGACAAGTTGATTATTCAACGTCGTGACGGTAAAAAATTGACAAAATAATTTAACAATCAAATTAACTCGTTACTATGGGTCGTTCGATTAAAAAAGGTCCTTATATAGATCATAACCTTGAAGGAAAAGTAGAGGATATGAACGGAGGCAAAACTAAGAAAGGTGTAATTAAAACTTGGAGTCGTAGAAGTACAATCTCTCCAGATTTTGTAGGACATACTTTCGCAGTACACAACGGAAATAAATTTATCCCAGTTTATGTGACCGAATTCATGGTAGGTCATAAATTAGGTGAGTTTTCTCCAACAAGAAACTTCAGAGGACACGCTGGATCAAAAAAGTAAATCAACATTAAGGTTTGATCGTTAAGTTCAAACACTAAACAATAAAGAAATGGAAGCAGTAGCTAAACTAAACAATTATCCCACAGGTCCACGTAAGATGCGTTTGATCGCAGACGTTATTCGTGGTATGGAAGTGGAAAAAGCATTGGCAATTTTGGATTTCCATCCACAACACAATGCAGTTCCATTAGCAAAGTTGTTAAAAAGTGCAATCAGTAACTGGGAGCAAAAAAACAATGGCGCTAGTGCAGCAGATAGCAACTTAGTAGTTAAAACAGTTTTTGTAGACGGTGGTCGTACGTTAAAGCGTATGCGCCCAGCGCCACAAGGACGCGGCTACAAAGTTAGAAAGCGCAGCAATCACGTAACATTGATTGTAGATACTAAATCAGATTCAAAAAACTAAATATTCTAAACCATCACTATGGGTCAGAAAGCAAATCCAATTGGAAACAGATTAGGTATCATCCGCGGATGGGAAAGTAACTGGTATGGTAATAAAAAAGATTACGCTACTAAGTTAGTTGAGGACCATAAAATCCGTACATACTTAATTGCTCGTATTAACAAGGGCGGTATCGCTCGTATCATTATCGAACGCACATTAGGTAAGTTAATCATCACGATTCACACGTCTAAACCAGGTATCATCATCGGTAAAGGTGGTGGCGAAGTAGATCGTATCAAAGAAGAGTTAAAAAAATTAACACACAAGGATGATGTTCAAATCAACATTCTAGAGATTCGTCGTCCAGAATTAGATGCAACCATTGTTGGTGAAACAATTGCGCGTCAAATTGAAAATCGTATTAACTACAAGCGTGCTATTAAAATGGCGATTGCTTCTACCTTGAGAATGGGTGCAGAAGGAATCAAAATCAAAGTAGGTGGTCGTATCGGAGGAGCGGAGATTGCTCGTTCTGAAGAGATCAAGCAAGGTAGAGTGCCTTTACATACTTTCAGAATGGACATCGACTATGCTAGCTTATTTGCGCTAACAGTGTACGGTAAAATCGGTATCAAAGTATGGATCTGTAAAGGTGAAGTACTTGGTAAGCGTGATTTAAATCCAAACATCATTGGTGGTAAAGATGCAGGAGAAAGAGCAGACTTCCGTGGAGGAGATCGTCGTGACGACCGTCGTGATGATAGAAACAACGATCGTCGTGGTCCAGGAGCAGGTGGTCCAAGAAAAAGATAATTCATTAATTAAGAGATAACAATATAATAAGATGTTACAGCCAAAAAGAAGTAAACACAGAAAACAGCAGAAAGGACGTATTCGCGAAGTAGCGAAGCGCGGAACTTCTATTGCTTTTGGTTCTTTTGCACTAAAATCATTAGATCCAATTTGGTTGACAAACAGACAAATTGAGTCTGCGCGTCAAGCGATGACACGTGCAATGAAGAGAGAAGGTAATGTATGGATTCGTGTTTTCCCAGATAAAATTATTACTCGTAAGCCTGCAGAGGTGAGAATGGGTAAAGGTAAAGGTAACCCTGAATTCTGGGCTGCTGTGGTAGAACCAGGTCGTATCATTTTTGAAATTGATGGTGTTACACCAGAAGTTGCAAAAGAGGCGATGGGCTTAGCTGCACAGAAATTACCAATCAACACAAAGTTTGTTACAAGAAGAGATTTATAATTAACGACTTGTAATTAATAAGGACAACAAAAAAAAGTATTTGCTATGGCAAACAAGACATTTGAATTTAATAAGGAACTAAAAGGTTTAAGCGCTGCGGACTTAACTGCCCGTATCTCTGAAGATCAATTAAGACTTAAGAAATTAGAGTTCGCTCACGCTATTTCTCCTTTAGAGAATCCAATGAGTATCCGCGGACTTCGTAAAGACATTGCCCGTTTAAAAACGGAATTAAAGAAAAAAGAGTTAGGTATCTAAGATATTTAACAGTATAAAATTATGACAATGGTAGTAAGAAATTTACGTAAAACGAGAATCGGTGTAGTAACTAGTAACAAAATGAATAAAACCATTACTGTTGCAGTTGAAAGAAAAGTGAAACACCCGATCTACGGTAAGTTCGTGAAAAAAACAACAAAGTTTCATGCACACGATGAAAAAGACGAGTGTACAATGGGTGATGTTGTTAAGATCATGGAAACACGTCCTTTAAGTAAAACAAAACGTTGGAGATTGGTTGAAGTAGTGGAGAAAGCTAAATAAACTGACCCTAAGCAACCAAGGAATTAAGTAATAAATCGTATTCACCCGAGTTCAATAGAACAAGGAAAAAAGCTAAAAGCTAAATAAAATGATTCAGCAAGAAAGTAGGCTCAATGTAGCTGATAATAGCGGCGCAAAAGAAGTACTTTGTATCAAGGTACTTGGAAATAGCGGACAAGACTTTGCAAAGATTGGTGACACCATCGTTGTAACTGTTAAGGATGCCATTCCTGCAGGCGGTATTAAGAAAGGTACTGTTTCAAAAGCAGTCATCGTTCGTACAAAAAACAAGTTGCGCAGAAAAGACGGTTCTTATATCCGTTTTGATGACAACGCTGTGGTATTGTTAAACAATTCAGAAGAGCCAAGAGGTACACGTATCTTTGGACCAGTTGCTCGTGAATTGCGTGACAAAGGATACATGAAAATTGTTTCATTAGCACCAGAGGTGTTATAAAATATACATAACTATGATCAAAAGATTCAAACCCAAATACAGCATCAAGAAAGGCGATAGCGTAGTAGTTATTGCTGGAGATGACAAGGACTTAAAAAAACCTCGCACAGTATTGGAAGTGAATGTAGAAAAAGGTCGTGTAATTGTTGAAGGTGTAGCCATCGCAACAAAGCACACTAAGCCATCTGCTTCAAATACAAAAGGTGGTATCGTTAAAGTAGAAGCTTCTATCAGCATTAGTAATGTAATGTTATGGGATGCTAAAACAAGCGCGCCAACTAAAGTGAAGCGTTCAAGAGAGACAGGTAAATTAGTAAGAATTTCAAAAAAATCAGGGGAGGTAATTAAATAATGAGTACCGTAAAATACACTCCAAGATTAGCAGACAAGTACACTAAAGAAGTGATCCCTGCTTTATCTAAAAAGTTTGGTTACAAGTCTGTAATGCAAACTCCTAAGCTAGAAAAAATTTGCATCAATCGTGGTGTGAATGGCGCAGTAAATGACAAGAAATTGGTTGACATCGCTATCGATGAGTTAACAATGATTACTGGTCAAAAAGCTGTACCAACACTTTCTAAGAAAGATATCTCCAACTTTAAATTACGTAAGGGTATGCCAATTGGCGCTCGTGTAACTTTAAGAGGTGTGAAGATGTATGAATTCTTAGACCGTTTAGTGGCAGTTTCTTTACCACGTGTTCGTGATTTCAAAGGGGTTAGTGATAAGGCTTTTGATGGCCGTGGCAACTATACTTTAGGTATCACTGAGCAGATCATCTTCCCAGAAATCGATATCGATAAAGTAAATAAAATTACTGGTTTGGATATCACTTTTGTGACATCTGCCAACACCAATGAAGAAGCATACGAATTATTAAAAGAATTAGGCATGCCTTTCAAAAACATTAAAAAAGATAATAACTAATTAAAATATTATGGCAAGAGCATCAGTCAAAGCTAGACAAAGAAAACGTGAAGCAACTGTGAAGCAATTCGCTGAAAAGCGCGCTGCATTAAAAGCTGCTAATGATTATGCAGGTTTGGATAAATTACCAAAGAATGCATCTCCAGTTCGTTTAAAGAATCGTTGTCAATTAACAGGTCGTCCAAGAGGATATATGAGGTACTTTGGTATTTCAAGAAATATCTTCCGTGACATGGCTTTGAATGGAATGATTCCAGGAGTGAAAAAAGCAAGCTGGTAATATTTTCGATTGATTTAAGTTCATTTATTTGAATACTGAAACAAACAACATTTAGAACTGATTTAAAATACTAATAATGGTAACAGATCCAATAGCAGACTACTTAACAAGAATACGTAACGCCCAAATGGCTGGTCACCGTATCGTTGAAATCCCTGCTTCTAATTTAAAAAAGCGTATCACTGAGATTTTATACAATCAAGGTTATATCTTAAAGTACAAATTTGAAGATGATACAAAACAAGGATTGATCAAGATCGCCTTGAAGTATGATGTGAACTCAAAGCAACCAGCGATCCGTTCTTTAGAGCGTATCAGCCGCCCGGGTTTACGTCATTACGCAAAACCAGCAGACATTAAAAGAGTTAGCAATGGTTTAGGTATCGCTATCTTGTCCACTTCTAAAGGAGTGATGACAGATAAAGAAGCTAAAGCGAATAATGTAGGTGGTGAGGTTTTATGTGCAATTGCATAATAGAACTTAAAAAATAATTTCATTGCTTAGTTAGCAGTTAAGCCTTTTAGTCGGGGCTGAAAACAACTAAGTGTCACAAAAAATAAAAAATCGACTATGTCACGTATAGGAAAAAAACCAATCACAATCCCAGCTGGGGTGACTGTATCAGTTAAAGATGCAGTAGTTACTGTTAAAGGCCCTAAAGGTACTTTGACTCAAGAAGTAGATCGCGATATCATCGTTGAAATAGAAGCAAACGAAGTCATCGTTAAGCGTCCAACAGAACAAATCCGCCACAGAGCGATGCACGGTTTATACCGTTCTTTAATCTCAAATTTAGTGAAGGGTGTAACTGAGGGATACAAAAAAGAATTAGAATTAGTGGGTGTAGGTTTTAAAGCTGCTAATACTGGTAATGTATTAGACTTAGCTTTAGGATACTCACACAATATCATATTTGAAATTCCAAAAGAATTGACTGTAACAACTACGACTGAGAAAGGTCAGAATCCAAAGATCTTCTTGGAGAGTGCAGACAAGCAATTAATTGGACAAGTTGCTGCTAAAATCAGAGGATTACGTAAACCAGAACCATACAAAGGAAAAGGTGTAAGATATTCTGATGAGGTTGTAAGAAGAAAAGCAGGTAAAGCAGCAGGTAAATAAACATTAAAAATCACGACGAGCGGCAGCATCGCTCGACTAAAAAATAAGCATTATGAGTAAATTAGCTCAAAGACAAAAAATCAGATATAGAATTCGTAAGAAAGTACAAGGTACATCTGCGAAACCTCGTTTATCTGTTTTCAGAAGTAACGCTGATATTTATTGCCAACTAATTGACGATGTAAACGGGGTAACCTTAGCTGCATCATCTTCTAGAGAAGCGGATATCGAAGCACAAAAAGTACCTAAGATTGACAAAGCTAAATTAGCTGGTGAATCAGTTGCTAAGAAAGCATTAGCACTTAATATTACAACTTGTGTATTTGACAGAGGTGGTAACTTATATCATGGAAGAATCAAGGCTGTAGCAGAAGGTGCTAGAGCTGGTGGACTTCAATTTTAATTCGATAAAATACTAATAGTAAATCATGTCTAAATTAAACGTAAATAAGGTTAAAGCAGCAGTTGATACTGAACTAAAAGAAAAAGTAGTTTCAATCAACCGTGTAGTTAAAACAACCAAGGGTGGCCGTACTTTTAGCTTCTCCGCTTTAGTGGTAGTAGGTAATGAAAATGGTGTAGTTGGTCAAGGTTTAGGTAAAGCTAAAGAAGTTCAAGAAGCCATTACAAAAGGTATCGAAGATGCTAAAAAGAATTTAGTAAAAGTGCCAATCATGCACGGAACAATACCTCATGAGCAATTGGCTAAAGAAGGTGCTGCCAAAGTAATGATTAAGCCAGCTGCACACGGAGCAGGTGTAATTGCGGGTGGTAGCATGCGTGCTGTATTAGAGAGTGCAGGTATCACGGATATCTTAGCTAAGAGTTTAGGTTCTGCTAACCCACATAACGTGGTAAAAGCAACCATCAAAGCTTTAGGTTTATTACGTGAGCCAGTTCAAGTTGCAAAAACAAGAAACATTAAATTATCAAAAGTATTTAACGGATAATCAATTCATTGATTCTTCTAAATACACCATCAATAATTACAGATGAAAAAGATTAAAATAACTCAAGTAAAAAGCGGCATCGACAGATCAGAGCGTCAAAAACAAACTTTGATTGCCTTAGGTCTTAGAAAGTTAAACGCAACTAAAGAAGTAGAGGCGACGCCTCAAATTTTAGGAATGGTTAACAAAGTAAGCCACTTAGTAAAAGTAGAAGAGATCGCTTAATGAGCGAAGCTTCTTAATTCATAATGCGAGGGGAGATTCCCCGAAAGTAAAAATCAAAAAAATGAAATTACACAATTTAAAACCTGCAGAAGGTTCAGTACACAAAGCAATTAGAATCGGTAGAGGTGAAGCATCTGGTAAAGGCGGTACATCTACTAAAGGTAATAAAGGTGGTCAGTCTCGTGCTGGTTACAAAAGTAAAATGGCACACGAAGGTGGTCAGATGCCAATTCAGCGTAGAGTTCCAAAGCGTGGATTCAAAAACATCAACCGTATTGACTATGTGGTATTCAACTTAGGTCAATTAGATCAGTTGATCGAGAAATATGGTTTTACAGAAATTACTCCAGAAAACTTATACATGAATAGCTTGATAGCACGTACCGACTTGGTAAAAGTGTTAGCAAATGGCGAATTAAAAACTAAGATCAATTTCAGAGTGAACGCAGCAAGTAAGAAAGCGCAAGAAGCGATTGTTGCAGCTGGCGGAACCATCGAAATAATCTAATTTTTTTTAGTATATTGCAAGACGCATTCATAGTGCGTCTTTTTAATTTAAAGGGCCAAGCACATAATTAAACACTGATGAAAAAACTAATTGATACTTTTAAAAATATTTGGGCAATCGACGAGCTAAAATCTAAGATTATAGTAACGTTATTGTTCGTATTGACTTATAGAATTGGTGCACAAATCACTTTACCTGGTATTAATCCATTGGCTATTGAAGCTGCTCAAAAAGCAGGTGGTAACAATGGTTTGTTGGGTATTTTTGATATGTTCGCTGGTGGTGCATTTTCTCAAGCTTCAATTTTAGCTTTGGGCATCATGCCTTATATCTCTGCTTCTATCTTTATGCAGTTGATGACTATTTTAGTACCTCAATTACAAAAGATTCAAAAAGAAGGAGAGAGTGGAAGAAACAAAATCAATCAATGGACACGTTATTTGACAGTGATTGTAACTTTATTTCAAGCAGGTGCCTATGTGGCTTATTTAAATAGTCCAGGTTATGCAGATGCATTGATTCCTGCTTACAAAGATTATTTCTGGTTCTCTACTGTAATTACATTAACAGCAGGTACATTATTTGTAATGTGGTTAGGAGAGAAGATTCAAGATAAAGGTTTAGGAAATGGTACATCTATCATCATCATGGTGGGTATTTTAGGTCGTTTACCACAATCAATCATCATGGAGTTTGGTTCTAAAAGCCAAAAAGGTGGTGGTGGTTTGTTGATTTTCTTAATTGAAGTTGCCATTTTAGTAACCATCATTATGGGCTTGATTTTATTGGTACAAGGTGTTCGTAAGATTCCTGTAACTTATGCAAAACAAGTCATTGGTGGCGCTCAAGTAGGCGGTGCACGTCAGTTTTTACCTGTTAAAGTTAACAGTGCCGGTGTAATGCCAATCATTTTCGCACAAGCGATTATGTTTTTACCAACTTTAGTTTCTTTCACAAATATTGATTCTGCACAAGGTATCGTTCGAATTTTCAATGACCACAGCAATGTTTGGTATATGTTGATTTATTCTGTGATGGTAATAGGATTTACTTTCTTGTATACTGCTTTGATTTTTAATCCAAAACAGATTTCTGAAGATCTTAAGCGTAACAATGGGTTTATTCCTGGTGTAAAGCCTGGTCAACCTACAACCGATTATATTGGTGCTGTAATGGATAGAATTACTTTACCAGGCGCTATCTTGTTAGCACTAGTAGGTATCCTTCCAGGTTTTGCCCAAAAATTAGGCGTGACTCAAAGTTTCAGCACATTTTTTGGAGGAACTTCATTATTGATTATGGTAGGTGTAATCTTGGATACTTTACAACAGATCGAAACTTATTTATTGATGCGTCAATACGATGGATTGATGAGTACGGGTCGTGTTCAAGGTAGATCACCAATTACAGGTATGTAATTTTTATAAAATAATTATCTTTACAAACCTGTCCATTAAAAGACAGGTTTGTTTTTTTAGCAACGAATCCTCCAACTATGGTATATACTAAATCAGCAGAACAAGTTGGCCTTATGAAAGAGGCTGCTTTATTAGTGAGTCAAACATTAACAGAGGTTGCTAAAATGATGAAGCCTGGTATCACTACTTTAGATATTGATCAATTTTGTATGGGATTTGTCAAAGACCATCAAGCTACTTTGTCATTCTATAATTATCATGGTTATCCGCATAATATATGCGCATCTGTAAATGACGTGGTGGTGCATGGGTTTCCAAATAATACGCCACTGAAAGAAGGTGATATAGTATCCATTGATTTAGGGGTGATTTTAAATGGTTGGCATGGGGATCATGCGTACACTTTTATTTTAGGGGAAGTAGCTCCAGAATTGTTGCAATTGGTGAAGGTGACTAAGGAATCATTGTATAAGGGCATTGAAAAAGCAATCGTCAACAATAGAGTGGGTGATATAGGTTTTGCAATACAAGAACATACCGAGAAAAAAAATGGTTATGGTGTGGTGCGTGAACTAGTAGGGCATGGATTGGGAACTGAATTACATGAAGATCCTCAAGTACCAAATTATGGTAGAAGAGGTACGGGTATGAAATTGGTAGAAAATTTAGTATTGGCCATAGAACCTATGATTAACTTAGGCACGCATAAGGTTTTTACCGAAGAGGATGGCTGGACTGTTAGAACACAGGACGGAAAAGCATCTGTCCATTTTGAACATGATGTATGTGTCAAAAAAAATGAAGCATTGATTTTATCAGATTTCTCTATCATTGAAGCTGCAGAAAAAGCAAATATTAATTTAAATTCATCTTACTATTAATTTTTTCAAATTGTAACATGGAAAAGAAAAATATGGTAGTAGTGGGAGGAGGTGCTGCAGGTTTTTTCTGTGCGATTCAAATTGCAGAAATGCATCCCGATTGGCATGTTACCATAATAGAAAAGTCTTCTAAATTATTATCCAAAGTACGTGTGAGTGGAGGTGGGCGTTGCAATGTAACCCATGCTTGTCCTGAAGTAGACCATTTAATCCAAAAATATCCAAGAGGGCAACGTTTTTTAAAGAAGGCATTTTATCAATTTGCCACTTTGCAAACCATAGAGTGGTTTGCAAAAAACGATGTCAAATTACACACCGAGAAAGATGGCCGTATGTTTCCAATCACTAATGATTCCGAAACAATTGTAGCCTGCTTTATGAAAAAAGTGAATCAATATCAAATTGAAATTCTTTTAAATCATGAAGTAATAAGTGTAGAAAAAAAAGAACTTGGCTTGAGACATGAAAGTCAATTTGAATTAATCTGTAGCAATAAAAAATCAGTCATAGCAGATCAAATTTGTTTTGCTGTTGGTGGTATTGTGAAAGCAGAAAATTTCAAATGGATTGAAGCCCTTGGGCACCATTTTATTCCCTCTGTCCCATCTTTATTTACATTCAATGTTATTGATAAAAAAATCACCAGCTTAATGGGCTTATCAGTGGAACAAGCAAGTATTCAATGGCAGGGAGAAAAATTTATAGAACAAGGACCTTTATTAATCACACATTGGGGCATCAGTGGACCTGCAGCAATTAAGCTTTCTGCATGGTGTGCAAGAGCGATGGCGGATGCCAATTATGAAGGCAATATTTTAATTAATTGGGTACCTTTTTATAATGAAAATTCTTTGCGATTAGAGTGGATGAATTTTAGACAAGATTTAGGAAGAAGAGAAATAGGATCAAAAAATCCATTTGATCTACCACAAAGACTTTGGCATTATCTCTTAACAGAAGCAGGGGTCGCTTTACAAACAAAATGGGCCGACCTTAAAAATAGCCAACAACAACAGTTGATTCAATTGCTCACAAGAATGAGTTTGGCCATCAAAGGAAAGACAACTTTCAAAGAAGAATTTGTGACCTGTGGTGGAGTAGACCTAGCAGAAATTGATGCAAATACGATGGAAAGTAAAATGGTCCCAGGTTTGCATTTTGCTGGCGAAATGATGGATGTAGATGGTATCACTGGAGGGTTTAATTTCCAACATGCATGGACTTCTGGATGGCTTGCAGCGCAGCATATGGGCGCCTAAAAAGGGTCATTAGTATTCAAATTCGGCTTTCCTTACAATTCTATCCAATACTGCCTCAATTTATTATTGAAAATCAATTCGTTAGAATTTAGTTATGCCTCATTTTTTGGGATTTTTTGCGTCTATTTTCTTTCATTTATACTACCTTTGCCCTCCGGTTTAAAAACGCCGGATTTTATATGAAACTATTTTCAAAAAACCTAAACGCAGAAGCACAGGAGTTTGATGGCGCTACAGCTATTGAAGAAACTGCGATAACAAAAGCACCTGAAGTGGTAGTGGTAGAAACTGCACACGACGATTTCGATTGGAGCGTAGACAAACGTAATGTGAGTCATTATGCTGAAGCTGAAAGAGTAAAGTATGATAAAGTGTATGATGACACTTTCGTACAAATTTCTGACGGAGAAATCATGAATGGATTAGTAGTTGCTTTAACTAAAACTGATGTGGTAGTAAACATCGGATTTAAAAGTGATGGCTTAGTTTCATTGAATGAATTCCGTGACACCAATGGTGTTAAAACTGGTGATA
Source organism: Chitinophagia bacterium (assembly GCA_037143275.1). Lineage (GTDB taxonomy): Bacteria > Bacteroidota > Bacteroidia > Chitinophagales > Chitinophagaceae > Sediminibacterium. The sequence goes on along the minus strand of JBAWZB010000005.1, from coordinate 69,071 downwards.
CAGTTGAAGTCATGGTAGTAGAAAAAGAAGACCGTGATGGTAATCTTCACTTAAGCCGTAAATCTGCTCGTATCTACCGTGCTTGGGAGCGTATCATGGAAGTACACAAGACAGGTGAAGTGGTTACTGGTTTAGTAACAAGTAAAACAAAAGGTGGATTGATCGTTGATGTATTTGGTATGGAAACTTTCTTACCAGGTTCTCAAATTGACGTGAAGCCAGTTACAGATTACGATCAATTCGTAGGAAAAACAATGGAATTTAAAGTTGTTAAGATCAACGAAACAATTAAGAACGCTGTTGTATCTCATAAAGCATTAATTGAAAGTGATATCGAAGCACAACGTGCAGAGATCATGAGTAAATTAGAGAAAGGTCAAGTATTAGAAGGTGTTGTTAAAAACATCACTGATTTCGGAGCCTTCATGGACTTAGGTGGGTTAGATGGTTTATTGTATATCACGGATATCTCTTGGGGTAGAATTTCTCATCCAAGTGAAGTGGTTAAGATGGATCAAAAGATTCAAGTTGTTGTATTAGACTTTGATGATGACAAAAAACGTATCAGCTTAGGTTTAAAACAATTGACTCCACATCCTTGGGATGTATTACCAGCTGACTTATCAGAAGGTAGTGTAGTGAAAGGTAAAGTTGTGAATATCGAAGATTACGGTGCGTTCTTAGAAATTCAACCAGGTGTTGAAGGTCTAGTGCACGTTTCTGAAATCACTTGGGCAAACACACCAATCAACGCTAAAGAATTCTTCAAATTAGGAGATGAGCATGAAGCTAAGGTGGTAACATTAGATAAAGATGCACGTAAGATGAGCTTAAGCATTAAACAAATGTCTCAAGATCCTTGGAGCGCTATCGATAATAAATTCCCAGAACAAAGTAAGCACAAAGGTTTAGTTAAAAATATCACTCCTTACGGTGTGTTTATTGAATTAGAATCAGGTATTGGTGGAATGATTCATATCAGCGATTTAAGTTGGTTGAAGCGTTTCAATCACCCTTCTGAGTATGTGAAAGTAGGAGAGTCTATCGACATCATTATCTTGAACATCGACAAAGAAAACAGAAAATTACAATTAGGTCATAAGCAATTAGAAGAAGATCCTTGGAATGCTTTAGAAGCAACATTTGCAATCGGATCTATTCACGAAGGTACAATCGTTCGCAAGGATGATAAAGGTGCTATCGTACAAATGCCTTATGGTTTAGAAGGTTTCGCGCCTAACCGTCACTTAGCGAAAGAAGATGGTAAGCAAGTTCAAGCAGAAGAGACCGCACAATTCATGGTGATCGAGTTCGATCGTAATGAAAAGCGTATTGTAGTTTCACATGCAAGAATTTGGGAGCAAAACATCCAAGAAGAAAAAGAAGTAGCTAAGAAAGAAGCAAAAGCTGAAAGTGACAACACTAAAAAAGCAGTGAAAGCAGTTCAAGCCAAAGTAGAGAAATCTACCTTAGGTGATTTGGGTGCTTTAGCAGAAATTAAAGCGAAATTAGACGAAAACAAAGAAGGGTAGTTGCTACACTTTTATAATTTTAAAGCCCCGCAATTGCGGGGCTTTTTTTTTTATCGCCTTTTATAGAAATATAAAGGCTCAAAAAAAACACTCTAATGATTTAAGCCCCTAGCGGGGCTTTTGGTTTTTTGAGCGGGACTTTTTGGTAATTAATTGACTATCAAGCAGGTTTTAGCTATTTCTTAACGTCAAAGCCTTTATTCGCAATCTTTTTCGTCCTAAATTGGGGATTATTAGTTAATTTTGCCACCCTGTATGAATAGAATCATCTTATTTTTTTGCCTGGTTTTAAGTTTAAGTGCTTGTACTTCAAAGTTCCAAAAAGTGTTGAAGAACAAGGACATAGACTTTAAAGTTAAAATGGCTGAAAAATTTTATGCCGAAAAGAAATACACCAATGCACAGCAGCTCTTTGAATCAGTAATTCAGTTCGTAAAAGGAACGCCTCGTTATGAGGAATTGTATTTGATGTATGCCAATTCATATTATTATGATAAAGATTATGAAAATGCAGAAGACATATACAAAACGTTTATTGAATATTTCCCTAATTCTACAAAAGTGGAAGAAGTAGAATTCATGAGGGCATATACTTATTATAAGCGTTCTCCAAAAGCTGAATTAGATCAAACCACGACCAATAAGGCGATGCAATTGATGCAATCTTTTATTGATGCACATCCAACGAGCACAAAAGTAAAAGAGGCCTCAGAAGTGATTGATGCATGTAGAGCAAAACTTGAACTTAAAGATTATAAAACTGCCACATTGTATTATGAGCTTGCTTTGTATCGAGCTGCAGCAATTTCTTATGGTATATTATCAGATTATTTTCCGGATTCTAAACAAGCTGATAAATATAAATTATTGACCTTGAAGTCCTATTTTAAATTTGCAGAAAATAGTTACATTGACAAACAAAAAGAGCGTTTTGAAAAAGTGATTATTGAATACAATGATTTTGTAGATAGATTTAGTGATAGTCCATTATTAGAGGAAGCAAAAAAAATTAAGAAACAAACCGATCAATATTTAAATAATACAAAATGAGTAAATTAAGAAGACATATGGGTGCTAACACACCTGCTGTTGTAGAAACAAAAAGTTTAAAAGCTTTAAAAGCTAAGACAGGAAATTTGTATGAGTCTATTGCCATCATAGCAAAAAGAGCGAATCAAATTAATATCTCAATCAGAGAAGAATTACATTCTAAATTAGAGGAGTTTGCAAGCCATACAGACAGCTTGGAAGAAATTCATGAGAATAAAGAGCAAATCGAAATCTCTAAAGCCTATGAGCGTATGCCAAATCCTGCTATTTTAGCAACTGCCGAATTCATTGATGACAAGATCTATCATCGTAAAAACGAGGAAGCGGATTTATTCCGTTAAACTTATAAAGGTATTTATATAAAACGTCCCGAAGATTCGGGACGTTTTTGTATTTTAGGGTATAAAACAACCAGGTATGTTTTTAAGAAAATTTACACTCATTTTATTTTGTATTTGTACTTTTCATCATTTGAAAGCGCAAGAGCTTTCTGCTGTTGTCAATCTGCAAACGAATAAAATAGACAATCAAGTAGATCCAAAAATTTTTACACAACTTCAAACACAGTTAAAAGATTTTATCAATCAACGAAAATGGACATCAGATATTTTTACGCAAGAAGAGAAAATTGATTGTAATTTTTTTATAACAATAGAGTCAGTCGTTTCTCCAGGTGTATACAATGCCAAGCTAAGTATTGTTGCCAGCAGACCAGTGTATCGTTCTAATTATTCAACAACATTGTTGAACATGCAGGATGCAAATTTCACATTCAAATATCAACTAGGCCAACCTATTGAATTCAATGAAAACAATGTAGCCAGGACAGATGCATTAGAAGCAAATTTGACAGCCACATTAGCTTATTATGTGTATATCATTTTAGGATTAGATTACGATTCATTCTCCAAGAATGGAGGCGCTCCATACTTTGGGAAAGCATTGAATGTGGTGTACAATGCTCCCAATGGATCTGGTATCAATGGATGGAAATCTTATGACGGACAACGTAACCGATTCGTTTTAATAGATAACCTAACAAAGAGTGGGTTTGATAAATTACATGAAATAAGTTTTAATTATTACAGAAAGGGAATGGATCAAATGGCAGATCAACCAGAGCAAGCGAAGGTGGCTATTTTGAACGCATTGATGAGTTTACAAGAACTAAACGAAGACAATGTCAATTCCATGGCCATCTCTATTTTTATGCAAGGCAGGGTAACAGAATTAATTGGTTTGTTTTCAGATGCAGATAGGGCAACAAAAAAACAATTAATGACAACCTTATCTGTATTGGATATTGCAAACATCAATAAGTATAAAGCATATTTTGAATGAAAAAAGTCATTAGTATAGGAATTGTATTTCTTGTAGCATGTAGTGCTAAGCAATCGGATAAGGGGGCAATTTTGCCCATTACAACCATGCAGCAAACTGTATTTCAGTTGATGCAAGTAGATGAATACCTTTCAAGACAAATTCAGAACGATACATCCATACAACCATCGCTTGAAAAGGCACAATATTACCAACGTGTATTCAATTTGAATAAAGTAGATCGAGCACAATTTTATACAACAATGGCTTATTTAGATAAGCACCCAGTAGAGATGAAACGCTTGATGGATTCTGTGGAAGCATTATCGAAAAGGGAAAAATTAGAGTTACTTAAACATTAATTTTACTTAAAAAAATGGAGGTTTCGTCAAACACTTTTACATTTGATTTGTTAAACTATTAAAATATACAACTATGCCAATTTCAATCGGACAAAACGCTCCTGATTTCACTTTATTCGATACGGATAAAAACCAAGTTCATTTAGCAGATGCTAAAGGAAAAAATGTAGTGCTTTTATTTTTTCCACTCGCTTTTACAGGTGTTTGTACCACCGAACTTTGTAATGTAAGAGACAATATCGCTGCATATAATGCAACGAATGCTCAAGTATATGGCATTTCTGTTGACTCTTTATTTGCTTTAGGTAAGTTCAAAGAGGAACAAAAATTAAATTTCCCTTTGTTGAGTGATTTTAATAAAGCTGCTGCAACAGCATTTGATGTGTTGTATGAAACCTTCCCAGCTTTTGAAATGCAAGGTGTAAGTAAGCGTGCGGCTTTTGTACTTGACGCAAATGGGGTGGTACAATACGCAGAAATTTGTCCTACACCTGGGGACTTACCTAATTTTGAGGCCATCCAAACTACATTGAATTCATTGAACTGATACGTCGCTTCGTGCTAGTTTTTTATAGAATATAAACCTACAAGATTTAAACTCGAATGATATAAAAAAAGGATAACGTTTACGTTATCCTTTTTTGGTTCTTGCTAGTTTTTTTATTTATCACAAACTTCCACAATCAGGAATTTCAAATAATGTGTATTCTCCATTCCCCAAATAATAGGGTGATCGCTTGATTGAGATTGATAGGTGACTTGTCTAATTCTTTTCTTTGCGTCTTTAGCGGCCATATAAATCGTGTCTAAAAATAATTCTGGGCTCACTAAATTGGTACAACTAGAAGTGACCAAAAAACCGCCATTGTTGATCATCTTCATCCCCCTTAAATTAATTTCTTTATATCCAGTAACTGCTTTTTCGATACTACTTCTATTTTTTGTAAAGGCTGGTGGATCTAACATCACCACATCGTATTTTCTTCCTTCTTTGCCCCAGTTTTTAAGGACATCAAAAGCATTCATTGCTTCAAACTTTACAATATGATCTAGTTGATTCAATGCAGCATTTCTATTGGCTTGTACGACTGCATTTTCAGAAATATCAATACCTAAAACAGATTTGGCACCATAATGTGCAGCATGTATTTCAAAAGTTCCGGTATAGGTAAAAGCACCTAAAACATCTGCCCCTTTTACAATATGTTGAATCGCGCGACGGTTATCTTGTTGGTCTAAAAAATAACCAGTTTTTTGTCCATTTTCAATATCTACATAAAATTGTAAACCATTTTCTTGAATGATAATTTCTGTCGGGAATGGGTCAGATAAAAAATCCTTCTTTTGTTCAAGGCCCTCTAATTCTCTAACAGGCACATCGTTTCTTTCGTAAATTCCTTTTGGTTTAAAGATGGCATTGATCGCTTCTACAATGGCAGGTTTCCATTTTTCAATACCTAATGATAAAGTTTGTAGCACAAAATAATCATTGAACTTATCAATGATCAATGCGGGTAATCCATCAGCCTCACCAAATACCAATCTACAATTTTCTGTATAGCCTAATTGTTGTCTATATGCCCAAGCTTCACTAATTTTTTGATAAAAAAATGCAGCATCAATCTCCTCTCTTTTACGAGTCAATAATCGGATGATGATTTGAGATCCAGGGTTGATATAGCCACGACCTGCTAATTGACCGTCAAAATAATAGACCTCCACAATATCCCCTGGAATAACAGTGCCAGCAATACGATCCACTTCGTTGTTATAAATCCATGGATGCCCCATAGCGATCCTTGGAGTAATGCGCTTATTTAAGTAAACCTTTGTCATTTGGCAAAGATAGGGACAGATTGAGTGACAACTTGTTCATTTTAAGCCGCTTTTATGTCAATTTTGCTCTTTTATTGCTTTGGCAATATATTTGCGTGAGGTACAATACAAATAGTTAATTATGGAAGAGAAAGAACAATTAGGTCAAGAACCAATATTAGATACAGAAAATGGCGCTCAAACAGCCCCAGAAACCGAGGAAACCCCTCTTAGTGAGTTAGATCAGTTAAAGGCAGATTTGATTGACCAAAAGGATAAATATTTGCGTTTAATGGCAGAATTTGAAAACTTCAAAAGAAGAAACGCTAAAGAACGCGTGGATTTGATCCAAACAGCAGGTAAAGACGTTATTGTTTCCCTTTTGGACGTAATGGATGACTGTGATCGTGCAGAGAAGCAATTGAATGGATCCGAAGACATCGCTGTTCAAAAAGAAGGGATCCAATTGGTTTTTAATAAAATTAGAACAACCCTTCATGCGAAAGGACTAAAAGCAATGGAAAGCATTGATCAACCATTTAATGTTGAATTACATGAAGCTATTACAGAAGTACCTGTTCCAGATGCTTCAAAAAAAGGCAAGGTGATTGACGAAGTAACAAAAGGCTATTATTTGAATGATAAAATCATTCGATTTGCAAAAGTGGTTGTAGGTAAATAAACAAAGCAATATGTCAAAAAGAGATTTTTACGAAATATTAGGCGTGAGCAAGTCTTCATCTGCAGATGAAATAAAAAAAGCCTACCGTAAAGTTGCAATGCAATTTCACCCGGATAGAAATCCTGGAGATAAAGCAGCAGAAGAAAAATTTAAAGAAGCAGCAGAAGCGTATGAAATTTTAAGTGATGCGGATAAGAAAGCCAAATATGATCGTTTTGGACATCAAGCTTTTGGACCTGGAACAGGAGGAGGAAATGGTGGTTACAGTAGTGGTGGCATGGATATGAACGATATTTTTAGCCAGTTTGGTGACGTGTTTGGAGATGATATGTTTGGTAGTTTTTTTGGTGGTGGACAAAGCCGCTCAAGAGGTGGTGCAAAAGCTAGAGGACAAAGAGGTAGTAACTTAAGAATCAAATTAAAATTAAATTTCGAAGAGATAGCAAACGGGGTCAATAAGCAAGTTAAAGTAAAGAAGCATGTGCTTTGTACGACTTGTAGTGGCAATGGTGCTAAGGACAGCTCTAGTATACAAACTTGTGGTACCTGTAAAGGGTCTGGTCAAGTAAGAAAGGTAACTAATACGTTTTTGGGTCAAATGCAAACTGTGAATACTTGCCCAACATGTAATGGAGAGGGAAGTACAGTGACTGCGAAATGTACCGCTTGTAAAGGTGAAGGAAGGGTATATGGTGAAGAGACTATTTCAATAGATATACCTGCAGGTGTACAAGACGGTATGCAATTAAGCATGTCAGGGAAAGGTAATGCGGGTGAACGTGGTGGGTCTTCTGGAGATTTAATCATTATGATTGAGGAAGAACAACATGAGTTCTTACATAGAGATGGTTTAAATGTTTCATTTGATTTATACATCACCATACCAGATGCTATTTTTGGTACTAGTGTAGAAGTGCCTACCATTGACGGACGTGCAAAAATTAAAATACCTGCTGGTACACAAAGCGGTAAAATATTTAGATTGAAAGGAAAAGGATTTCCAGAAGTTCAAGGCTATGCCAAAGGGGATCAATTGATTCATGTGAATATTTGGACCCCACAAGAAGTAAGTGAAGAAGAAAAAATCGCTTTGAATAAAATGCAAGAAAGTGAAAATTTTAAACCTAAGCCTGTTAAAGGAGATAAAAGTTTCTACGATAAAGTAAAAGAAGCGTTTAAGTAATTTAAATAAGATCATAAAAAAAAGGGACAATTTTAATTGTCCCTTTTTTTTATTTATGCTTTTAATTGATAGATGTCTTTACTGTTTCTGCCTAATCCATCATAATCTAATCCGTAACCTACCACGAATTTATTAGGGATTTCAAAACAAGCGTAATCTATTTGAACGGGGAATTGCAAAGCATCTTTTTTATTTAACAAGACAGCAATTTTAACCGATGCAGGTTGCATACTTTCCAATTGGGGTAGGTAATGATGTAATGTTTTGCCTGTATCTATAATATCCTCTAAAATAAGGATATGTCTGTCTTTTACATTGATATCTAATCCTATTGCGGTAATCACATTGCCTGTTGAGTTAGTGCCTTTGTAGGAAGCTAATTTTATAAAACTGACTTCGGCCTCTATCGTTATTTGTTTGAATAGGTCTGCTGTAAATAAGAAGGAGCCATTTAAAATGGATAAAAATAGTGGACGTTTACCTGCATAGTCTTTATTTAATTGTCCTGCTAGCTCAGTAATTTTTTCTTGAATAGCAGCCTCTTTTAAATAGGGTTCAAATGTTTTATCAAGCACTTGGATGGTAGACATATCAATGAATTTGAATTAGAAGAATTGTTTTGAATTATTTCTTTCTTTTGATAAATAGTAAGCTATTGTCTTTTTTAATCATAGGACTAGTATCTTTTTGTTTAAACAATAATACTTGTGTACCTTCTTTAATAGGATCTGTTAATTGAGGATTGTACATTTTCAAAGCACTAAGTTGTACTCCTTCTAATTGACTAATCTCATGTAAACTGGTATTGTATTTTACAATATGAAATGAGGTAGCACCGACTTTCTTTTTTGGAGCAAGAAAAATCAACTGATCTTTTTCTAAAAGATTTGATTTATCAATTTCATTGTATTCAAAAATTTTATACAATGGCACATTATATTTAAATGCAATTTCTAAAAAAGACATATTTTCTTTTCCAAGTATTACTGGTACTTGATTGATTCGAAATCTACCTTCTGGATAATTGTATTTAGGTTGTTTTATAACTGTATCAATTTTTACTTGTGCAATCTGAGTCGTTTGTACAGTTGTAGGGACTTCTTTTTTAATACTATCTAGTTGAACAGCAGGTAATACTTTTGTAGGTAATGATTTAGAAGGCAAAGGGGCCAATGCTTCATTTGAGCCCATTTGAGCAATTCCTAAAGGCTTATTCAAACTTTTTACGGGACTATCAATCATTACTTTATTCAAAGGGCTATCTATCATCGTCTTATATACGGGCGTATCAGCAAGCACTTTTTTTACGGGTGTATCTGAAACTGTCTTATTTATGGGTGCTTCTTCCACTTCAATTTCATTGGCAAGCTCTGGGAAATTGTATTGTGCCAATTCGTAATCGTCTATGATTTTTAATAATTTTTTAGGGTAGTCGGATGCTGTGGCATATCCAGCTTTTTTAAGTCCATAAGCCCATGCGGTATCATCCACAGGATCTAGTAAAAATAAATCAACATAGTTTGGACGGTTCTTTAAAAAGTTTGAATGGTCTTTAAAGGATAATTCAGCTGCCTCATAAGCTCTAAAACATTCTTGTTTTGAATCATCATCTTGATAGGCTTTAGCGCCAGTCCAATCTGATTTACATTTAATGCCAAAGTGATTATTATATTTTTTAGCTAGGTTACTTTCGCCGCTATTGGATTCTACAATGGCTTGCGCAAGGGTGATAGAAGCGGGCACGCCAGTTCTTTTCATTTCCTTCATTGCAATGGCCTTAAATTGTTCTATATAAGCAATGGTCGTTGTATTATTTTGCGTCCAACCATGCGTGATGGCGATACAAAAAATGAAAAAAAGTAGTAGGGTATGCTTCATATTATTTTTTTCTAATTAAGGTTAAACCATCTCTAACAGTGAGCATAATTTTTTCAAGTTCCTGATGTTGTAAAATGAATTCATTGAAAGCGTGTATAGCCAATGCATTTTTTCCTGATATGTTTTTTTCAAACACTTGTCCATGAAATAATACATTGTCTGCAATAATCACGCCCTTATCTGAAAGCATGGGGAGTACTAACTTAACATACTCAATATATCCAGTCTTGTCTGCGTCAATAAAAACAATATCCCATTGTTTAGTAAGGGTAGGTAGAATCGTTTTGGCATCACCAATATGGGATATGATTTGATTTCCTTTTGGACTTGCATCAAAATGAATTCTAGCTGCATGGGCATCATCAGCTCTAAGTTCTATGGTATCTATTGTCCCCGTACTACTTAATCCTTCTGCTAAACATAAAGTACTAAAGCCAGAAAAAGTACCTATTTCTAAAATGGATTCAGGCTTAACCAACTTACTAAAAAAGCTTAAAAAACCGCCCTGGTTCCAATTGCTTTGTAAATGTGCATGCGCATGACTCAGTATAGTTTGCTCATACATAGGCTTTAAATAAGCCGGTGTGGCATCACTATAATGTGTGACATAGTCGTTAGCAGCAGGTTGAATAAAATCCATGCTGTAAAGGTCTATTTTTTTTCGGTATTAGCGCTTGAAATGAGCCATAAACCTATAAATGTGATTCCTCCATTGATAATCAATAGTTCTTGTCCAATGCGGAAATCCCCAAATAATTGCGCTTGGAAATAGTCTAGAACCAAACAAAGGATAGGTGCCAAAATACAAATAACAGGAACAAGTGTATTGTTGATGCTTCTTTTGGTTAAAATGCCAAATGCAAATAGTCCTAATAATGGTCCATAGGTATAAGAGGCGATTTTCAACAATAAGTCAATCGTACTCTTATTGTCTATCCACTTAAAGACCATCACCATGATTAAAAAAATCAAAGCAAAAATTAAATGGGTTCTTTGTCTAATCTTTTTTTGTTGTGCTTCTGACCAGTTTTTATTTCTTTGTAATCCCAAGATATCAATACAGAAACTAGATGTTAAAGCTGTGATGGCACCATCTGCACTTGGGAACAATGCAGAGATCAATGCAAGAATAAATATAATTGATAAATAAGGTGGCATATGATTTAAAGCCAATGTTGGAAATAAATCATCGCCTGTTGCAGTGATATTATTTTGAACTGCATATAAATGTAATAAACCCCCTAAGTAAAGGAATAAGCTAATTGCAATGACCATGGTAAATCCTATCGTAACCATATTTTTTTGGGCATCCTTAAGCGTTTTTACAGAGATGTTTTTTTGCATCATTTCTTGGTCTAGTCCAGTCATGGTTAAGGTGACAAAGGCACCTCCAATGATTTGTTTCAAGAAAAAGGATTTACTATTCAGGTCTGTACTAAAAACATCAGATAAATGCATAGATGGATTTCCGGCCAAAGCTTGATGTTGCATAGCAGTCAATCCTTGTATGAAATTTAGGTCTAGTTTTGATAAGATATATATACTGCATATAATCAAACCCAATAACATTCCTGATGTTTGCAAAGTATCTGTCCAAACAATTGTTTTTACGCCCCCTTCATAAGTGTATAATAAGATCATTGCTAAAATAACAAGTGTAGTCGCCCAAAAGGGTACATGCATGTTATCAAGAATAAAGTATTGTAAAATTTTAACGACTAAATACAATCTAGCCGTTGCCCCAAGTGTTCTTGAAAGTATAAAAAAGGAAGCTCCTGTTTTGTAGGCACTGAATCCTAATCTGCCTTCTAAATAATGATAAATTGATGTCAAGTTTAACTTGTAATAAATAGGTAGTAACACATAGGCGATGGTGATATAACCAATTAAATAGCCTAATGTAATTTGTAAATAATGAAATGCATCTTTTCCAACAGCGCCTGGCACACTCACAAAAGTGACACCGCTTAAGGATGTTCCAATCATACCAAAGGCAACCAACATCCAATTGCTATTTTTATTACCAATAAAAAACGACATGTTATTACTGTTCTTGCCAGTAATTTTAGCTACACCTAATAACACTAAAAAGTAAAGGATTACGAAAATAAAAAGGGTTGTTGCACTCATAGTGGAATATTTGTCAATTTGATACAGCAAAGTAAAGAGAATCTTTGACTTTTTTGGTTATTTTGTGAGAGATCTTAACGAATTCTAACCAATGAAAATACAATCAGTGACCGTCTTTTGCGGTTCTAAATCTGGGAATCAAATAGGGTTCACAAATCAAGCAATTGAATTGGGTACAGCATTGGCTCAAAATGGAATACAATTGGTCTATGGTGGCGGTGGTAAAGGTATTATGGGCGCCATTGCAGATGCTGTATTATCAAAAAATGGAAAAGTGATAGGCATTATTCCTAAGCGCTTATTGGAATGGGAAGCCCAGCATGAGGGATTGACCGAGTTGATTGTGACAGAAACAATGCATGATCGAAAAAAAATATTGTATGATAAAGCAGATGTAGCAATCATCTTGCCTGGGGGAATGGGAACGATGGATGAATTATTTGAGTTGCTTACTTGGAATAATTTAAACATCCATCAAAAAAAAGTGATTGTATTAAATTGGGAAGGGTATTATTCGCCATTAATTGCCATGATGGAGCATATGCATGGAGCTGGATTCATGTATGATGATTGGCGTGGTAGAATTACAGTTGCAAAAGATGCTGACGAAGTGATGCAAACGATTAACGCTTGGAGCGAATAGGGAAGGCGAAACCTGCTCTAATGATTGGGTCTGCTCTGTTATAGCCGTCTCTGTAAGGAGAATTTGGATTTTTTAAAAGATCAATCATGATACTAAAATAAGTCATCCCATTTTCTGATCTACTGCCATATCCAATGCCTGCCAATAAACTCTCTGCCCCAAATCGAATACTTCGTGAAGCGCCCGCATTGATACCAGAAGTGCCCCTGTCTTTAAATCTGCTCCAGGTATAATTGTATTCTGGTTGTATTTGAATAAAAAACTTTTCAAGCGGCCAGATCCTAGTAAATGCTCCAGCACCCAATTGAAAACTTCTGGAAGAAGTACCAGATAAGCCGTTGCTAATGGTTGGATTGAAAGATTGAAAGAACAAATTTGTTGCAGCCCCAATATCAATAAAATCGTTGGCTCGTTTAAAGAATTCAGGATTGATCCCAATCTGAAATGAACCCGATCCGCCTCCAATAACTAGGTTACCACCTATAAATAATGGATTGTTTTGGATGGATGGCATTGTTTTAACAACTTCTTGCGCATTTAAAAAAAAGCTATTGCACATAGCAAATAGAAAAATGTATACAAACTTCTTTTTCATTATTTAGTATCAAAAATTTTACCAGCATTTAAAATATGATTAGGATCAAATACCTTTTTAATCCCTATCATTAATTCCATGGTGATAGGATCAAACATGACTGGCATAAACGACTTTTGAATTAAACCAATACCATGTTCTCCACTAATAGTTCCACCAAGCGATTTGACCAATTCAAATATTTTAAAAAGGATACCTTGTATCACTTCATTTTCATAACTTTTTTTATACAGTGGGTGGTTGATTCTAATATGTAAATTTCCATCTCCAGCATGTCCATAAGACACCACTTTAAATCCATTTTCAAGGGCCAATGCTTTTACCCCCATGATTAAACGAGGTAGTTCTGCCCTAGGTACCACGGTATCTTCTTCAATGGTATAACCTGCTGCGACGGATGCTTCATTTGCCTTTCTACGTATTTTCCAAAGTTCGGTTTTTTGTTGCGCATCATCGGCAAAGTATAATTCACCCACTTCAAAGTTTGTCAAAACTTCGGCGATGGCTTCCATTTCTTTCATTAAAACCTCTTTATCGTTCCCATCTACTTCGATAATTAAATGTGCTGCTAAATTGTCGGTAATTGCAATGGCAGTACTTTCGCATAATTTGCTAGCAAGTTTAATAGATTCAATTTCCATTAGCTCCAATGCGCTTGGAGTAATACCTGCTCTAAAAATAGCACTCACGGCTTCACTTGCTTTTTCTAAACTATCAAATGGTGCAAGCATTAATAAATCAAACTTTGGGTGCGGAATTAATCTTAAAACAATTTTGGTCACAATACCTAGTGTGCCTTCACTACCCACAATTAACTGCGTTAAATTATAGCCCGTGGCATTTTTTAATACATTCGAACCCGTCCATATAATTTCACCCGTAGGTAAAACAATTTCTAAATTTAAAACATAGTCTTTCACCACACCATATTTCACAGCCTTAGGTCCACCAGAATTTTCAGAAATATTACCACCAATAAAACAAGAGCCTTTACTTGCAGGATCAGGAGGATAAAACAACCCTTTTTCCTTTACTGCATTTTGTAACACTTCTGTAATCACACCTGGTTCGGTAGTGACTTGTAAATTTCTTTCGTCGATATGTAAAATACTATTGAATCTTTCCATAGCAATTACTAAACCTCCTAAATGAGGCAATGCACCACCCGTTAAGCCAGTACCTGCACCTCTTGGTGTCACTGGTATTAGGTGTTTATTGGCTAATTGCATCAACGCACCTATTTCTTCTGCTTTTCTTGGCTTTACCACCACAGCTGGAAAGTAATGTAATCTTTCCGTTTCGTCCCTGCCATACTTTTCAAAGCTCTCCGCGTCAGTGAAAACATATTCAGCACCAACAATTGATTTGATTTGCTCTAATAATTCTGGTGTGATTTGATGCATATGAAAAATGAATTTAAAAATTGTTCAACATTGAATTAAAATAGACCGTACAAAGTACTATCTACCTTACTAATGATATGTCCTAAATCTTCTTCAGACTCACCAAATTTATTTTTATCACAATCAATTACCAACAATGGACCTTCTGTATAATTTTCAATCCATTTATTGTAGTAATCATTCAATCTCTTTAAATAATCTAAACGAATATTTTCTTCGTATTCTCTTCCTCTTTTTTGAATTTGAGATACAAGGGTAGGGACAGATGCTTTTAAATAGATCAATAAATCTGGTGGTTGAACCATTGATTGAATGGTTTTGAAAAAGCCAAAATAATTATCAAAATCGCGCTTACTCATCAAGCCCATTTCGTGTAAGTTGGGGGCAAATATATTAGCATCTTCATAAATGGTTCTATCTTGTATGATGGTTTCAGTGCCTTGTTGTATTTCTAAAATTTGATTCAATCTGCCATGTAAAAAGTAAATCTGTAAGTTGAAGCTCCATCTTGGCATATCATCATAAAAGTCCATTAAATAAGGATTATGGTCCACATCCTCAAATTGAGGAATCCAACGGTAGTGCTTACTCAACAACTCGGTAAGTGTTGTTTTGCCAACACCAATATTGCCTGCGATTGCTACGTGTTTTGGTTTTTTAGTTGTTGCTTTTGCCATAATCTTTTGCGTGTGGTTAAATTGATTGGGGGTTGATTTTTTAAAGGTAATCCATACCTACGGCTTTTCTAACAGTTGTTAAAGTTGCAGATGCATTTGACCTTGCCTTATCGGCACCTTGGTGTATGATTTTTAAAAGTACCTCTTTATTATTTTGTAAGTCAGCTGCTTTATTACGAATTGGCTGAATGAATTGAACCATGTCTTCGGCCAATTGTTTTTTCATATCACCATAACGAATGATGCAATGGCCTTCTGAACTATTGTTAAAGTCATCCTCAAATTTTTGTACAGTATCAGCGGTACTTACCAAACCCATTAACGTAAATAAGTTTTGAATGTAGTCTGGTTTTATTGAATGAGGTGTTAGTGGTCCTTGATCTGTTTTTGCTTTCATCACTTTTTTACGAATCATTTCATCTTCATCCGCTAAAAATAAGGTGGTCATTTGATTTTCGCTCTTGCTCATTTTGCCGTTACCATCTAAGCCCATAATTTTAACCAGTTCACTGTTGTAATTAAAGGCATAAGGCAGCGGGAAGGTCTCTCCATAGCGGTGGTTGAACCTTTCAGCAAAATTTCTTGCCATTTCTAAGTTTTGCTCTTGGTCTTTTCCAACTGGTACCTTGACTGCGCGATGAATTAATATATCTGCAGCTTGTAACACAGGATAAGTTAACAAACCTGCATTCACATTTTCGGGTTGCATCCTTACTTTATCTTTAAAAGTAGTGGTCTTTTCAAGTTCACCTTTATAAGCCAACATGTTTAAGTACAAATACAATTCAGCAATTTCTGGTACATCACTTTGAACATATAAAGACACTTTCTCTGGGTCTAATCCACAAGCAATATTTTCTGCCACCACACGCAACACACTTTCTTGTAAAGTTTTTGTATCAGGATGGGTTGTTAAGCTATGCCAATTGGCTACAAAAAAATAGCAATTGAATTCATCTTGCATGCGGACATAATTGCGCATGGCACCAAAATAATTTCCCAAATGTAAGAAGCCAGTAGGCCTGATTCCACTCAATACGATTTCCTTTTCCATAGCTGTGCGAAGATAATGAATCACAATCCCATTTTTTGCCATCTTTTTGGGATATTTGTCTCGAATCTAAAAAAAATCGCTTGAGCTTAGCTACGCTTTTATCCAGTCCCATTGAATACCTAAAGGGTGTAGGCCCTCAGAGGGCGGAATTGCTTAAAAAAGAGCTGAGTATTTATACATTTGGCGATCTATTGCAGCATTTCCCACATCGGCATGTAGATAAGACGGTTGTGACGCCGATTGATCAATTGACCCCCGAGATGGACTTTATCCAAGTCAAAGGGGTCTTATTGGGGCTTCATTCAATTGGCGAAAAACGTTCCAAAAGGATGGTGGCCCAATTAAGAGATGAATCGGGGCTTTTGGAATTGGCTTGGTTTCAGGGGATTCAGTACGTTCAAAAGAATTTAGTGGAAGGACAGACCTATTTGGTTTTTGGTAGGCTAGGCTTTTTTAATGGGAAACCTCAAATTGTGCATCCAGAAATTGAACCTTTTGAAGTGCATACAATGGCTCAAAAATCATTGCTTGAGCCGGTCTATGGTTCTACCGAAAAATTAAAGTCAAGGGGATTGAACGGAAAACAAATTGGCAAACTAACCCAGGTTTTATTTCAACAAATTAGCGAAAGGGATTTGCCAGAAAATTTGCCTGCACATTTATTAGTGGATAGGATGGGCAGATGGGAGGCGTTTAGACAAATCCATTTTCCATCCAGTCAGGCAAAATATAAACAAGCATTGTCTAGATTGATTTTTGAAGAATTATTCATTGCTCAAATTAGATTGAATTTAATCAAAATTGACCGCCATAAAAATAGCAAGGGACAGGTGTTTGAAAAAGTAGGAGACTACTTCAATACTTTTTACAACAATTATTTGCCCTTTGAATTAACAGGTGCACAAAAAAGGGTGATTAAAGAAATTAGACAAGACGTTGCAAAAGGCTTTCAAATGAATCGTTTGTTACAAGGCGATGTGGGCAGTGGAAAAACGATGATTGCATTAATGGCGATGTTGATTGCTGCAGACAATGGATTTCAGAGTTGCTTAATGGCGCCTACCGAAATTTTAGCGCAACAACATTATAGTAGTTTAACAGAATTGCTAAAGGCAATGCCTGTCGAAGTAGCCATTTTAACTGGCAGTACAAAAGCGGCAGAACGAAGAAGAATTTTAAAAGGACTAGCAGAAGACACCATACATTTTGTGGTAGGCACACATGCATTGATTGAGGATCCGGTTCAATTTAAAAAATTAGGATTGGCTGTGATCGATGAGCAGCATCGTTTTGGTGTGGAGCAAAGATCAAAGCTTTGGAAAAAAGCATCCATCCCACCGCATGTATTAGTGATGACTGCAACCCCGATCCCAAGAACCTTAGCCATGACAGCTTATGGCGATTTGGATTATAGTATCATGGATGAATTACCTCCAGGAAGACAGCCTATTAAAACTGTACACCGTTATGAAACATCGCGCGCGAGTGTGATGGATTTTGTAAAATCAGAAATACAAAAAGGACGACAAGCTTATTATGTCTATCCTTTAATTGAGGAAAGTGAAAAGATGAGTTATGAGGATTTGATGCAGGGCTATGAACAAGTAAAAAGTTATTTCCCTGAACCCACTTATAAAATCAGTATGGTGCATGGGAAAATGCACAACGATTTAAAATCCGAGAACATGAATCGATTTAAATCAGGGGATACACAAATATTAGTGGGGACCACAGTGATTGAAGTGGGCGTCAATGTGCCCAATGCATCGGTGATGGTAATAGAGAGTGCGGAAAAATTTGGATTATCACAATTGCATCAATTAAGAGGCAGGGTAGGTAGAGGTGCAGAGCAGAGTTATTGTATTTTATTGAGTAGTGTGAAAGCAAGTAGAGAAGCAAGGGAAAGATTAAAAATCATGTGCAATACCACAGATGGTTTTGTAATCGCAGAAAAAGATTTAGAGATTAGGGGGCCGGGTGATATTGATGGAACAAGACAAAGCGGTGCATTGAATTTTAAACTAGCAAGTTTAATCAATGATCGACCTACTATGGAAATAGCCAAAGAAGCAGCTGCCGCAATCTGTGAAAAAGATCCTAATTTAAACATGCCAGAACACTTGGCAATTAGAAGCTTTTTACAGACCCAAAAAACCAAAATTGGGTGGGGTAAGATTGCCTAAGCCCATCAATTTTAAGTAACTTGCTTCCAAGAAGCCACTATCTGGGGTTTCCAATGATATTAATATAAAAATCAAATTTTAGTATGAAATACGATCCACTTGATCCAACCCTATTTATACAAAACAGAAAGCGTTTTGTAAGTCAAATGCAAAAAAATAGCATTGCTGTTTTTGTTAGCAACGACGAGTTTCCAAGTAATGGAGACGCCTTGCATGGCTTTGTACAAAATTCAGATTTGTTTTGGTTAACAGGTATAGAGCAAGAAGGCACTATGGTGGTCTTGTTTCCAGACAATCCAGATCCTAAGTATAGAGAAGTATTGGTCTTGGTTCGTCCCCAAGAGTTGAAAGAAATCTGGGATGGTAAAAGATTAAGAGCGCACGAAGCCACTGCTATTTCTGGCATGAAAACCATTGTCTGGTTAGATAGCTTAGACGCAATGTTACAAGGCTGGATACATCTAGCAGATGCAATTTATTTAGACTCCAATGAAAACGATCGTAAAAATAATTTAGTAAGAACAAATGAATACCGATTCATAGACGAGATGCAATCTCGTTATCCACTGCATCAATACTTACGTGCTGCTAAAATTATGAAAGCCTTAAGAGCGATCAAAACAAAGCAAGAAGTGGTGGTGATTCAAAAAGCGATTGATATTACAGAATCTGCTTTTAGAAGGTTATTACAATTTATTCGCCCAGGTGTACACGAATATGAAATTGAAGCAGAAATTTACCATGAATTTTTAAGCAAAAAAGCAACTGGTGTTGCATACCATAGTATTATAGCGAGTGGTGATAATGCAAGAACATTGCATTATACAAGTAATAATAATGAATGTAAAGATGGCGAACTGATCTTGATGGATTTTGGCGCTGCCTATGGTGGATACAATGCAGATTTAACGAGAGCAGTTCCTGTAAACGGCAAGTTTACAAAAAGACAAAAGGAAGTGTACAATGCTTGTTTGCATTTACATGATTATGCAAAATCAATTTTAAAACCAGGTATCAGTATTTTAAATTATACGGATAAAGTGGGTGAAGAAGCGACAAAGCAATTCCTTAAAATTGGTTTGATTTCTAAAGCGGATATTAAAAATGAAGACCCAGAAAACAGAGCCTACCGAAAATATTTATACCATGGCATCTCGCATCACTTAGGAATAGATGTACATGATTTGGGCACCAGAACAGCGCCAATACAAGCTGGCATGGTGTTTACAGTGGAGCCTGGTATTTATATTAAAGAAGAGGGCATGGGTGTGCGTATCGAAAATAATGTTTGGGTGACGGCAAAAGGTAATCAAGATTTGTTCAAGAACATCCCAATCAAGGCCGAAGAGATTGAAGCTTTAATGAAAAGAAAAAAATAATTTGATACCAAGATGCGTCAACAAATTCCCAATATTATTACGCTACTAAATTTATTTTTAGGATGCTTGGCAATTGTTAGTTGCTTCCAATTTGGGACTGTGGCGTCTATCTCTGAATCAGGGGATATGCTCATTGAAATTCCTGAAAAATTATATTTAGCAAGTTTATTCATTGGACTTGCTGCCTTGGTCGATTTTTTAGATGGATATGTCGCCAGATTATTGAATGTGCCTTCTGAAATGGGAAAGCAACTTGACTCATTGGCAGATGTGGTAAGTTTTGGTGTAGCCCCTGCATGTATTGTGTTTCAATTTTTAAGGCTAGCCTTAGCCAATGATGTCAATGCACTAGCCACGAGTAGTTGGTTATTTGCCCCAGCATTCATCATTCCTATGGCCGGTGCTTATAGACTAGCAAGATTTAATTTGGATCAAACACAATCCACCTATTTTAAAGGGGTACCCATTCCTATGATTGGAATTTTAACTGCAGTTTTTCCATTGATCTATTGGCAGCCTTCTTATGGCATGATTTCAAAGCTTTTATTGAGCCCCCTATTCTGGTATATTTATATTGCAGTAGTCAGTTATCTCATGGTCATGACACGACCTATGTTGGCGCTTAAAAGCTTATCCAATAAGAAAAAATTATTCCTTCCATTAGGGATTGTAGTAATAGAAATAGTGGTTTCGGCTATATTTTTTAAATGGTACGCCATTCCATTTGGCTTTATTGGCTATTGCATAGTATCTTTGATGTATCCAAAAACAATCACTCAATAACAAAGTATGATCTATCAAGTACAAATTAAAGTAATGCCGTTAAAGGATTTATTAGATCCACAAGGAAAAGCAGTTTTAGGCGGATTACATAATTTAGGTTTATCAGGAATTCAAGACGTTCGCGTAGGAAAAAATATCAACTTACAAGTTGAAGCTGCCGACGAAGCTGCTGCTGTCGCAATGGCAACTGAGGCTAGCAAGCAATTATTAGCGAATGCTGTGATGGAATATTTTGAAGTAGTGGTTTTATAAACGACTTCATTCATTTACAATCATGTTATATTTAGTCCCTACACCCATTGGAAATTTAAAAGATTTTACTTTTAGAGCAGTAGAGACTTTACAATCTGTGGATTTTATTTTATGTGAGGATACAAGAACCTCCTCCAAGTTGTTACAGCACTATCAAATCCAAAAGCCACTTACTCCTTTTCATCAGCACAATGAGCATAAAGTGGTAGAGCACTTGGTGCAACAATTGATGGTTGGTAAAAATATTGCACTCATCACGGATGCTGGTACACCAGGTATTTCGGATCCTGCATTTTTATTGGTGCGTGCATGTAAAGCAGCAGGTGTGCCAGTGACTAGTTTACCGGGCGCCACCGCATTTGTCCCAGCTTTAGTCAACAGTGGCTTGCCTACCAACAGCTTTATTTTTGAGGGCTTTATCCCTTTAAAAAAAGGTAAAAAAACATTAATGGATGCTTTGGCCAATGAGGAGCGTACCATGATTTTTTATGAAAGTCCTATGCGTCTTGTGAAGACCCTCGAGCTTTTTAAAGCCACATTTGGTCCTGAGCGCAAAGCTGCTGTAAGCCGTGAGTTAACTAAAATGTTTGAAGAAAATATCACCGATACCCTCGACAATTTAATCCTCCATTTTACTGCCAAGCAAGTGAAAGGGGAGATTGTGATTGTGGTAGCAGGGAAAGACTAATTCGACCTATAATTATTTTAACATTCCACTCTTTTATCTTTCCACTTTGGAAACTAGCTTTTTTTGTTTAAATTGAACCTATAAATACATCCTATGTTAAAGAAGTTTTCCTTTTTAGTACTTGTGATCATTTTGACAAGTGTTCAATTATTTGCCCAACCAGAGCGTTGGCAACAACAAATCAATTATAAAATTGATGCCAGTTTAGACGTACAAAAAAATACAGTCAAGGGTACCGAAGAAATTGTATACACCAACAATTCAACAGACACTTTACGCAAAGTCTATTTCCATATGTACTGGAATGCTTTTCAGCCTAATTCAAATATGGATGTTAGAAGCCGTGAATTGGGTAAAACAATTTTAGGGAATAGAAGAGGGGAAGATATAAAAGATTGGGATATGCGTGTACGCGATCGTATCCAAAATTTAAAGCCAGAAGAATATGGCATTCAAAAAGTGAATAGTATTACAATCAATGGTAAGGCACAACAATTAATTGAGCATGAAACCATTTTAGAAGTGGTTTTAACGCAACCCATCTTGCCAAAGTCTTCTACGAAAATGAATGTGCAATTTGAGGCACAAGTGCCATTGCAAGTAAGAAGATCAGGAAGAGACAATGCAGAAGGTGTGCGTTATTCAATGAGTCAATGGTATCCTAAGATGGTGGAATATGATTATCAAGGATGGAATACCAACCCTTATATCGCTAGAGAATTTTATGGTGTTTGGGGTAATTATGATGTGACATTAAGATTGGATAAAACCTACATGGTGGGTGGAACTGGGATGCTTCAAAATCCTACTGCGCCTTTAGATAAGGAAGGGCACAAGGTTTGGAACTTTAAAGGCAATACCATTCACGATTTTGTATGGTTTGCAGATAATAATTTTAAGCATTTGTCTAAAGAAGTACGTAAAGGATTAACCCTGAATGTATATTATAAAGCAAAAGATGCGAAAGCGGATAGCGCTTGGGCCAATGTGTTATGGGCTGCTGAAAAAGTATTGCCTTATATGGAGAAGAAAATGGGGGCCTATCCTTATCCTCAATATTCTTTCATTCAAGGGGGTGATGGAGGCATGGAATATGCGATGGCAACTTTATTAAAAGGGCCTGGATTAGGCACTGTTTTTCATGAGTGGATACACAGCTGGTACCAACATATTTTAGGTTCCAATGAAAGCTTATTTCCTTGGATGGATGAAGGATTCACAAGTTATGGCGAGGATGATGTGACGCATTTTTATGAGCAAAATTTTGCAGCTCAATCACCTCATATAAGTGATGCTGCAAAAAAACAACTTGTTGCTAATTTCGAAAAACAAGCCACGATGCTACCTGCTGTGCAATTTGGTAATTACAATGGTTATTTAGCATTGGCAAAAAGTGGTTTAGAAGAACCTATGTCAACACATGCCGATCATTTTAATACCAACTATGCCTATTCTAATGCGGCCTATAGCAAGGGTGGGACTTTCATAGGTGTACTTGGTTATGTGATGGGAGAAGCAAAGCGTGACCAATTGATGTTGAATTATTACAACACTTGGAAATTCAAACATCCAAATGCCAATGATTTTATAAGAGTGGCAGAAAAAACAAGTGGCTTACAATTGCAATGGTTAAAAGAATATTGGGTGAACAGTACCAAGACCATTGATTATGGCTTAAATGATATTCAAGTAAGTGGCAATGCTGCTTTAATTAGTGTTCAAAGAATTGGAAAGTTCCCAATGCCTGTAGAAGTGTTGGTTAAGTATAAAGATGGTACGAGTGAGTTACATTATATGCCATTGGATTTAATGTTAGGAGGAAAACAACAAGAGGGAACTGTAAAACAAATCAATCATCCTGAGTGGAAATGGGCACAACCAACTTATACTTTTGAAACTACGCAACCATTAGGTACCATTAAATCAATTGAGATTGATCCAAGCCAGCGTATGCCAGACATTAATAGGAGTAATAATAAAATAGAAATTCCGAATTAATTTTTGGAATTTGGTTTAGATAGTTTTGAAATAATGCTATTCTCGAGCGAATATTCGAGCCTGCGAGCTAAGAGCGAGGAATAGGTGTTATTTCAAAACTATTTTTACTTCTTAACTTGAATGATATATTTCTCTTTAAAATAATCCTCTTTAAAAATATCATAGATGGGCATCATCTTTGGTCTGGTGCCGCTTTCAAAAATCTCTTGATGCAAGTCTCCGCCTTTTAAACAAATTAAACCATTGGGTTGGTTGGGCTTTTTAACGAGCACTGGGTTCGCCCATCTCCATAAATCCTTTAGTGGTGCCACTGCTCTGCTCACTGCGTAGTCGAACTTTTTATTTTTGATGTCTTCTACACGGGTATGTTTTGTCTCTATATTTTTAATGCCTACCATCTCACAAACGGCATCTACTACTTTTAATTTTTTAGCAATACTATCGACTGCATAAAATTGTACATCTGGGAAAAAGATGGCTAATGGAACAGTGGGAAAACCACCGCCACAGCCAATATCAATCACTTGTGTGCCTGGGGTCCATTCTGCAATGGCAGCAATACTTAATGAATGCAAAACATGGTGCAAGTAAATTTGATCAATGTCTTTTCTGGATACCACATTGATCTTTGCATTCCATTCCTGATAGGCTGCTTCGAGCCCAGACAATTGTGCTAATTGTTCAGGTGTAAAATCTGCAAAGTATCGGGTAATTAATTCCAATTTTTCTGTGGAGCTTTCCATACGCTAGGCAAGGTAAATAAATAATAAAATACAGACCATATATCAAATAAAATATACCATGGCCAAAGGTCTAGCTCATTTAATTTTTTCATTGCACCACGCAAAATAAGTCCTTGTAGTAAAGCCCTGAAAGCCCATAAGCTAAGTAAAATCGTATATTCTTGAGTAAATACAAGTGCTAATACTAAGGACGGGTATATTAAAAATTGACTAATAGCATATAAGCCTAATAAAAAAATATGTTTCTTTTTATAAAACTTACTCGTGGTATAATGACGGTATTTTTGCGTGATCCAGTCTTTGAATGTGGTCTTGGGTTCACTGAGTGTATGTGCATCATGATCTACCACAATCGCAGTATTGCGAGCATTAGCAACTTGATTAATAAATAAATCGTCGTCACCACTTGGGATTTGATTGATAGATGAGAAGCCTTTATTTTTAATAAACAATTCACGTTTATAAGAAAGATTTCGACCAACGCCCATATAAGGCAATCCTGCTAACGCGTAAGAAAAATACTGTAATGCAGTTTGAAAAGTTTCAAATCGAATAATTTTATTCAGTAAGCCACGCTTCTTTTTATATGCGCCATAACCCAATACGATTTCTTTTCCTTCATCATATCCATCCTGCATTAATTGAATCCAATGTTCACTTGCCGGAATACAATCTGCATCTGTCAATAATAAAGTCTCATTTTTTGCCGATTTGATACCCATTGAAAGTGGAAATTTCTTTCCAACAATCATTTTTGCTTCCTGTGTCAATTGAACGGGGTTCAAATTTTTAAAAGACTTTTTAAATTCATCTAACAAATACTTTGTTTCATCTTCTGAGTTATCATTGACCAATATGACTTCATGGGTTGTACTATAGGCTTGCACCAAAACACCTGGCAAAGTATTGGCTAAATTATGGGCTTCATCACGTGCACAAATCACAACCGAAACTGGGTGTTCTACATGCACTGTTTTTTTTGGCTTCTTGTAAATGGCCAATCTTAAAAAAAAGAATAAATAATAAAAAACCTGAATAGCAATAACAGCTGCAAAAAAGCCTGTAAGTACCTCAGATATAAGTGTTGACGAAAAGGGTAAGTTGATTGTCATAGCGCAAAAGTAAAGATTTTTGACCTTACCTTTGCCTCATGGCGGCATTACAATTTGAATTAGCAGTTGAGTCTCAAGAAGGTGCTTCTAGAGCAGGTACCATTACGACCGATCATGGGGTCATCCAGACGCCTATTTTTATGCCTGTGGGCACCATTGGTACGGTCAAAGCGGTGACACAACAGCAATTAAAACAGGATATCAATGCTAAAATTATTTTAGGTAATACCTATCATTTATATCTAAGACCTGGTACTGAAGTACTTGAAGCTGCAGGCGGTTTACACAAATTTATGGGTTGGGATAGACCAATTTTAACAGATAGTGGAGGATACCAAGTATTTTCATTGGCCTCCAACAGAAAAATTAAGCCAGAAGGGGTGGTTTTTCAATCGCATATAGATGGCAGTAAACATTTGTTTAGTCCAGAAAATGTGATGGATATTCAAAGAAGTATTGGTGCTGATATTATTATGGCTTTTGATGAATGTCCACCTATTCCAAGTACCTACGAATACGTGCGTAAAAGTATGGATCTAACACATACCTGGTTGGATAGATGTTTTAATAGATTGGCAGAGACCCCCGATTTATATGGTCATACACAGAATTTATTTCCAATTGTACAAGGTGGTTTATATAAAGATTTAAGAAAAGCATCTTGTGAATACATAGCCTCTAAAAATGCAGTGGGCAATGCCATTGGTGGGTTGAGTGTAGGGGAGACTGAGGAAGAGATGTATGAATTTACCGCACTATGTTGTGAAAACTTACCAAAGAAAAACCCACGTTATTTAATGGGTGTTGGTACCCCTTGGAATATTTTAGAAGCCATTGATTTAGGAGTAGATATGTTTGATTGTGTGATGCCTACCAGGAATGGAAGAAATGGGATGGTATTTACTTCTCAAGGGGTCATCAATATCAAGAATAAAAAGTGGTACAAAGATTTTACCCCAATAGATCCAGGCATCCCCAATGAAATGAGTCAATACTATACAAAGGGCTATTTAAGGCATTTATTTGCAGCAGATGAGATACTAGGTATGCAGCTAGCAAGTATACAAAACTTATCATTCTACCTTTGGTTGGTTGAACAAGCAAGAATACATATTATTGCCGGAGATTATAAGGCATGGAAAACAGCAATGATTCCACAAATCAGTAAAAGATTATAAGCATTGAAAAAACTGGATTGGTATATATTAAAAAAATTTTTGGCAGTATTTTTCTTTGCCATTTTTTTCTTTGCAGTCATTGCAGTGGTCATTGACATTAGTGAAAAAACCGATGATTTTGTGCGATCTGGTTTAACGAGTTCCGAGATCATTAAAAATTATTATGTTGGATTTATACCACATATTATTGCACTTTTATTTCCTTTATTTGTTTTTATAGCTGTGATCTTTTTCACTTCTAAAATGGCTGGGCAAACCGAGATTGTTCCAATTTTAGCAAGTGGTACTTCTTACAATCGTTGGTTAAGGCCCTATTGGATTGGAGGCTTGTTTTTAGGATTTGTTTTATGGATCTCTAACCAATGGATCGTACCCAAAGCAAATAATATTCGTGGAGATTTTGAAGCCACTTATATTGATGCGAACTCTTCTTATAATGCCTTGTTAAAAGGCACCAACGATTACTATTTTAGAATTGATTCCTTTACCTATGCAGGCATTTATGGGTATGATACTGCATACAAAAGAGGCAATAACTTTTTTGCATATACACTTAAGGGCGATAAAGTGGTGTATAATATTCGAGCAGAGGCCATTATTTGGGATACTGCAAAAAAGGATTGGGAATTATCAGAAGTATTAGAACGAAAAGTGACAGACCAAAAAGAATTGGTGAATTATTTGCCCAATACCCACAAAAAATATCCTTTTAATCCAGTTGATTTGGAAAAGGATAAATATGCCAAAGACAAATTAACAACCCCGCAATTAATCAAACAGATTCATATAGAAGCGCTAAGAGGTTCAGAGGGTTTAAATGAGTTGAAAATTGAACGCTATAGGCGTGATGCAACCCCCATTACAGTGCTTCTTTTAACCATGATTGGCGCCATTATAGCTGGCCGAAAAATCAGGGGTGGTAGTGGAGCACATTTGGCGATGGGCTTTACCATTGCAGCATTGTTTATTATTACAGATAGATTCTCTACCATCTTCTCCACTAAGGGCAATTTGCCTCCATTTGTAGCGGCTTGGATACCGAATATTATTTTTATGTTTGTTGTCTATTATTTATACAAAAAAGCCCCTAAATAAGCATTTCTTAGTTAACTTTATGTCCAATTTTAAACCGTTTTTTTAACAATAATTATTGGATATATGGAAGAGATCAAAGACCGTTTTGGTGAAAAAGCAACTGTTGCTGCGACTGAGATCAAAGAAATGCTTAAAGTGCATGGCGAAAAGAAGATAGGAGAAATCACTTTAGCGCAAGTATATCAAGGTATGAGAGGCATGACTGGACTTGTTACAGAGACAAGTTTATTAGATGCGCAAGAAGGAATTCGTTTTAGAGGTTATTCCATTCCAGAATTACAAGAAAAATTACCAAAAGTAGCAGGTGGTGACGAACCATTACCAGAGGGGTTATTTTACTTGATGATGATTGGTGAATTACCAACCGATAGAGATGTTAAAAAAGTGACCAGCAACTGGCAAAGAAGAAGCCATGTGCCTTCCCATGTATTTGACGTGATAGATGCATTTCCAATAACTGCACACCCAATGACGATGTATGTTGCAGCAGTAATGGCTTTGCAAACAGAAAGTAAGTTTGCGCAAGCATATGCAAAGGGCATGAATAAAAAAGATTATTGGCAATATACGTACGATGATTCCATGGACTTGATCGCAAGATTACCAAGAATTGCTGCGTATATCTACAGAAGAAAATATAAGAACAATCAACACATTCATCCAAATGGATTATTGGATTGGGCAGGTAACCTTGCATACATGATGGGTTATGAAGACGAGAGTACAAAAGAATTGATGCGTTTATATATGACCATTCATGCAGACCATGAAGGAGGAAACGTGTCTGCGCATACAACGCATTTAGTAGGTTCTGCTTTAAGTGATCCATATTTAAGTTACGCTGCAGGAATGAATGGTTTAGCGGGTCCTTTACATGGACTAGCGAATCAGGAAGTGATTAAATGGATTTTTGAAATGCAAGAATCGATTGGAACAGACAGTCCTTCTAAAGAGCAAATTCTTGAATATGTTCAAAAGACATTGGGTGAAGGAAAAGTAGTACCAGGTTATGGTCACGCAGTATTGAGAAAAACAGATCCTCGTTTCACAGCACAAATGGAATTTGGTAAAAAGCATTTACCAGATGATAAATTAGTGAATACGGTTTGGAATATTTATGAGACTGTTCCACCAATTTTAGAATCTTTAGGAAAAGTAAAAAATCCTTGGCCTAATGTGGATGCACATAGTGGTGCCTTATTAGTGCATTATGGTATTGTAGAATATGAATTCTATACCGTTTTATTTGCAGTGAGTCGTGCATTAGGAGTATTGGCAAGTTTAACATGGGATCGTGCTTTGGCCTTCCCATTAGAGCGTCCAAAATCTGTCACTACAGCAGCTGTAAAAGATTGGATTGCTGGAGTGGGCGAAAATCTAATTTAAAAAAAAGTCTTGTATAAAAAGAGCAACGATTTTTTCGTTGCTCTTTTTGATTCAGGTAATTTATAATAGGGGAATTAGCTCAGTTGGTAGAGCGCTTGCATGGCATGCAAGAGGTCAGCGGTTCGAACCCGCTATTCTCCACAAATATTTTTATTGCTATATGACGCGATTTAAAAAAAGTTTCACAAGTTTTATATGCATCCTCCTGATTGTTTTGACGTATCAGAGTGGCTTTGGTCAAACATCCACATTGAAGTTGTATGTGGTGGATAGTAAAAATCAACCCATTGCATTTGCCAATATCACTATTCAAATGATTGATAGTGCCAGTTCCCAAAACCAAGTAGCGGACAGTAATGGTCTAGCCAATGTCATGTTACAGACTGCGAAAATTTATCAGCTTAAAACGAGTGCCATTGGATATCAAGTGGATAACAGGACGATCAAATTCGACAACCTAAAAATGCTAAAGATTGCGCTAAAGGAAACGAATGGTCAGTTGAAAGAAGTCGTTGTAACCTCTAATAAGCCATTGATCAGACAAGAGGATGATAAATCTGTTGTAGATCCAGAACCTTTAGCAGCTACCTCTACCAATGCTTATGAAACGATGGAGAAAATCCCTGGTATTTTCATAGACCAGGATGGTAATATTTATTTAAATGGATTGTCGCCTGCAGGCATTCAAATTAACGGAAGAGAGTTAAGGATGAGTGCGACTGATATGGCTACTTTGTTAAAAAGTTTACCACCTAGTTCCATTCAAAAGATAGAATTGGTAAGAACACCTTCTGCAAAATACGATGCATCTGGTGGTGGCGGTGTGGTGAATATCATTTTGAAAAAAGGGATCAAGATTGGTTTAAATGGTTCCGTGAATACTGGAATGAATCAAGGGGTTTATGGCAATCAATTCATAGGACTTACTTTAAACAATACCACAGATAAATACAATTCCTATTTGAATACACAGTACAATCATAATGATGGTTATAGTATTGTGAATACGGATCGTTTTTTATCCATCGATACTGTATTGAAACAAACTGCAAAAACTTTAAGTCCTAATCAATCAGCCTATATTGGATTTGGACTGGGAAGAAACTGGACAGACCGTTTTGAATTAAACTATGATGCAAGACTAAGTGGACAATCTTTTGTCAACACCACCAATAATGAATCGATCCTTCAAAAAAATGCAAAGCAAAACCTAAGTGCGATTGGGTCATTGGTGAATAATGATGGATCTAATTTTAATTTGAACCAATCCCTAAGGTCTAAACTTAAATTAGATTCTTTAGGAGGAGAGTGGACAGTTGATTTTTCGTATAATTATATTAGATCTTCAACAGATCAACAATACAATAATACTTTGCTTGCTGGTGGGCTTGTTTCAAAAGGCGCTGGTGATTTTTCCAATGATAGAGATTTTTATACTTTTCAAACAGATTATAAAAAGAAGCAATTTGGTGTCACTTTTGAATCTGGATTAAAGTCTAGCATTTTAACTTTCAGAAATAATGCGAATTATCAAAAGGACCAAAATGGCATTTTTGTAAAAGATGCATTTAGAACAAGTCGATATACGTTCAAAGAACAAATTAATGCAGGGTATGTTCAGGGATCTAAAACATGGGGTGCAGTCATCCTAAAAGTGGGTACTAGGGTGGAACAAACGAACATGCAAGGCAATCAAAAAATTCCTTCCGATACTGCTTTTTCATTGAACCGAACAGATGCTTTCCCTTATGTATTTTTAAGTCGAAAACTATTTAAAATTGCTGGTTATGAACTAAGAGGATATTTAGTATATCGTAAAACTATTAGTAGACCTAGTTATGAGTTCCTGAATCCTTTTCCAAAATACATCGATCCTTTTTTATACGAAACAGGGAACCCTAGTTTGAAGCCACAGTTTACTTCTAATTACGAGGCGAATATCAGTGTGGACGACAAGCCAATATTTGCATTTGGTGTAAATGAGACAAAAGATATTTTTACAAATGTGGTCTATCAATCTCCCACTAACAAACAAATTACATATCGCACCTACGATAATTTAGGCAAAAGTAAAGAGACCTATTTTAGAGGGATTGCCGTGATACCTCCAGGCAAAGCTTTTTTTGCGGTGGTTGGGGCGCAATTAAACCACAATGTCTACAATGGGGTGTATGAACAGAAGCCAATTGTTTTTGATAAAGCTACCTGGACATTCTTTACTTTTCAGTCTTTGAAATTAGATAAGCTTTCCACTTTTACCATCAACGGTTTTTGGAGAAGTAATGGGCAACAACAATTTTATGAATTGGATAATTTTGGCCAACTGAATAGTTCATTGAATAGACAGTTCCTGAATAAAAAGCTAACGGTGACTTTATCTATGAATGATATTTTCTTTACCAATAAGAATACGTTTACCCTAAGACAAGGGAGCATTTATGCAGTAGGATTTAGAGAAAATGATACAAGAAGATTTGGCATCAATATCCGCTATAATTTTGGTATCAAACCAAAAGAACAAAAAATGGATATGCTGGATACAGATGTGAAAGTCAATTAATCAAAATAGTCATTTATTTTAAGCAATCATTTACCAACTACCATACAATCCGTCTTTAAGGGCTTTTTGGTATTTCTTTTCGTTGAAAGTATATAAGTAGGCTGCTTTGTGCGCGCCTCCTTGTTTTGTTTCTGTCAAACGATTTAAAATGCCGAAACTTAAAAGCTTACGTTGAAAATTACGACGATCTAATTTTTCATTGAGGATGGTTTCGTATAATTTCTGTAATTCAGGCATCGTGAATTTTTTTGGCAATAAATTTTTACCAATAGGGAGGTAGGCTAATTGTGTTCTTAGTGTTTCCAATGCTTTTTGAACAATAGCCTTATGGTCCATCATTAAATCATATTTATCTTCAATATTCATCCAATGACATTGAGCACCTTCTTGACTTGTATTAATCAGCACTTCATTAAAATCTACTAATGCATAAAAGCCTACTGTAATAAATCTTTGTATCAACCAATTGTCTTTTGGAATTTTTATCCCAAAGTTGAGGTATCTTTTTTGGTGGATACTTGGATCCGCTCTATCAGGTACTCCAAATACATGAAACTGTTGTAGAAAAATATCTTTTACACCTGTTCTTTCATTCAATACTCTAGATGCAGCTTCATCGATAGTTTCTGACTTTTTGATGAATCCTCCTGGTAGCGCCCACTTGTTTACTGCATCCACATTTAAGAGTAGCATTTTTAATTTTTGTTCATGAAAACCAAAAATCACGCAATCTACTGATATGCCAGTTTGGTATTTCAAGTCACCTTTTTCAAGCAACTCTCTTAACGAAAGGGGGAGTTCATTTTTTTTAGCCATATACTAGTAGTCGCCAAAGACTTAGTTGATTGTTTGTTCGGTTATTTTTCCTGTTGTCTTATGCTTCAGAATTAACTTCTTCGCGCCATAATGGGTCATTTCCTCCTTCACTAAATAATGGTCTGCATCGTATTCTACTAAATGACTTTCTTTAGTTAGGCCAGTTTTTCCTCTCCAAATATCTAATTGGACAGGTTCCCATAATTTTGTTTTAGCAGATTTATAGGCCGCATCTAAAATACAATTCACCACATAGCCATCGTAAAATGTTTCTTTTGGAGCTTCCCCTTTTTCAATGGAGTTAAACATATCCATGAACATATGATTGTATCCAAGTTCATTCAATTCATCTCCTACAGGGAATAACCAGCCTCTATCGCTCTCTGCTTTTTCTGCAATATAATCTCCACCTTTTCCAGTAGTGAACATCTCAAAGCCTGTTCTTAAAAAACTATTGATCCAAATAGTACCTTCAGTCCCCATCACTTCGTCTCTTAAATCTAAGCCGCCTCTAAAAGTCCAACTCACTTCAAATTGACCAATCGCACCATTTTCATATTTTACTAAGCCAATGGCATGGTCTTCTGCTTCAATTGGTTTGACTTGCGTATCGGCCCAACACATCACTTCAATTGGTTTGATATCCTTGCCAATATAAGATCTTGAGATTTCTACACAATGACAACCTAAATCTAAAATACAACCACCACCTGCTTGCTCAATATCCCAGAACCACTCACTATGAGGACCAGGATGTGTTTCGCGTGATTTAGCCCATAATACACGACCCAATGCACCTTCCTTCACACTTTGGTTGGCTTTGATAAATTTAGGAGTGTATACTAGATCTTCTAAATAACCATTAAATATTCCTGCTTCTTCAACAGCAATTAGCATACGCTTTGCTTCGGAACCATTACGGCCAAGTGGCTTAGTGGTCATGACTGCTTTCTTATGCTTGCAACACATCATCACCGCTGCTTCGTGTAAATTATTTGGTAAGGAGATACAAACAATATCTACATCAGGATGCGCGATGGCTTCCTCCATTTCAGTGGTCCAGTGGGCACAGTTGTAATCTGCTGCAAATTTCTTTGCAGATTCCTCACGGCGTGCGTAAATACTAACGACTTTGTCTTTACTTCTGTAGCCTTGTAATGCATCTGCGTAAAAACGTCCAATAAACCCTGCACCTAACATTGCGATTCTCATAATTGAAAGAATGAAAAATGAAAAAATAGAATTTTAAAGTCCAAATAAAAAAGCCTACCCAAGGGGATAGGCTGTTTTAAAATTCATAGCTTAAGCAGCTGCGACTTCTTTTTTCTCTTTAAAGAATAAAATAAAGGCTATCAACACTGCGCCAGCAATGGCTGCCGGGGTTAACCAGATATTCGTCCAGTTGTGGCCAGTGGCTTCTGCTAATTTATTTTGCTCTACAACAAATCCGCTGTAGTTGGTTCCAATGAACATCCCCACGCCATAAGTGGCAAATGTAAATAAACCTTGCGCAGCATTTTTAATGTTTTCGCCCGCCTTCTTTTCTGTATACATATAACCTGTAACAAAGAAGAAGTCATAGCAAATACCATGTAAAATAATCCCTGCATACAACATCCAGCTTGCATCCATATTACCGTATGCAAAACATACATAACGTAATACCCATGCAGTGATTCCAAAAATCAACATATTTTTAACGCCAATTTTATTGAATAAGAATGGGATAGCTAATATGAAAATCGCTTCTGACATTTGACCCATGGTCATTTTTCCAGCTACATTATCTAATCCAACTTCATTTAAGAAAGGGTTGGCAAATCCGTAATAAAAAGACAAAGGAATACAAATAGCAATAGCAGAAATAAAGAATACTAAGAAAGATTTATTCTTTAATAATACAAATGCATCTTTTCCTAAAATGGCACCCATTGAGGATGGTGTACCAGCTGCTTTTGGAGGTGTATTTGGTAAAGCGAAACTTAAAAGACCTAAAGCTGCAGAAATACCTGCTGCAACAATAAATGTTCCTTCCGTTTTTTCGATACCCAATTGGCTAATCACCAATCCTGCAGCAATCCAACCCAATGTTCCAAATACACGAATCCAAGGAAATTGTTTTCCTGGGTCAGTCATTTGCGCAAAAGCTACACTATTACTTAAGGCAATGGTAGGCATGTACAATAAAGAGTAAACAAGAATTACCCAATAAAAACTACTGTTATCCACTTTAGTGGCATAAAATAGTAAAGCAGCACCTACTATATGCAATACACCCATGATTTTTTGAGCAGCAAAAAAGCGATCCGCAATCATACCTACAAAAAAAGGAGAGATGATTGTAGCAATTGCACCAGCACCATAAGCTGCTCCAATAGCAACTCCTGAAGCACCTAATTTTTCACCCATATAGGTTCCCATTGTTACATACCAAGCACCCCAAATGTAATATTGGAGAAACATCATTAGAGATAATAATACACCTGTTTTTAATTTCATAGGTTTTGTTTTAATCGTTGGTTATTTTAAAGCGAATTCAATATACAAACTAAATTGTAAAAAGGACACAAAGAGGGTGCTAAAATTCAGTATAATACGTCATATACAGACATAAAAAAGCCCTACTCAATCATTTGAATAGGGCTTTTTATATTCATTTTAAATTAGGCGTCAAGCGCTTGTAAAATATCATTCAAAATATCTTCTTCGTGTTCCAAACCAACAGAAATTCTGATGAGTCCTGGGGTGATACCAACAGCTTGTCTTTCATTTTCAGATAGCTTAGAATGGGTGGTACTGGCGGGGTGTGAAGCAATGCTTCTGGTGTCTCCAAGGTTCGCAGTTAAGGAAAGCATTTTTAAATGGTTTAAAAAATGACGACCAGCTTCCAATCCACCTTTTATTTCGAAGCATACAATTCCTCCACCATCTTTCATCTGCTTGATTGCGATTGCATGGTGTGGGTGAGATGCTAGGAAAGGATATTTTACAAAATTAATTTTTGCATGTCCCTCTAATTTTTGTGCAATCGAAAAAGCCGACTTGCTATGTCTTTCCATTCGAACTTCTAATGTTTCTAAACTCTTGCTCAATAACCAAGCATTGAAAGGGGAAAGTGCTGGTCCGGTAGCTCTACAGAATAAATAAATTTCATGAATCAAATCTTTTCTACCTACAACTGCACCACCTAATACGCGTCCTTGTCCATCAATCCATTTGGTAGCAGAATGCACTACCAAGTCAGCTCCAAGATTAATGGGTGTTTGACCAATTGGGGTAGAAAAACAGTTGTCTACATTTAAAATAATATGATGCTTTTTTGCAATGGCACTAATCATTGCAATATCTAACACTTCTAATCCTGGATTGGTAGGTGTCTCTAAATAAATCATTTTTGTATTCGGTTGTATCGCCGCTTCCCATTTAGCAGCAGTTGCATTAGCGGATACATAACTATATTCCATGCCATATTTAGGAAGGTATTTAGACACCACGTTATGGGTACTTCCAAAAACAGCATTACAAGACAATAAATGATCGCCTTTTTTTAACAAAGCCATAAAAGATCCAAACACAGCACTCATACCACTCGCTGTTGCAAAGCCTGCCTCCGCATGT
This sequence comes from Chitinophagia bacterium, assembly GCA_037143275.1. Taxonomy (GTDB): domain Bacteria; phylum Bacteroidota; class Bacteroidia; order Chitinophagales; family Chitinophagaceae; genus Sediminibacterium. Next base: position 32,956 of record JBAWZB010000005.1, on the reverse strand, counting down.
TCCAATACCACCAATCGATCTACAAACTCTTGTACATTAGGATTCGAGAAACGGCTATAAATATTATCATCTGATTCATCTGCAAATGCAGCTCGCATAGACTCTGCTTCATCAAAACAAAAACTACTTGTTAGAAACATAGGGCTTGAATGTTCACCCTCTGCAGTTCTTTTGATTTGAGTACGAATTAATTTAGACTGATCGTGTTTCATGAATACGCAATAAAAAATTATAAAATTTCAACCTCCCAAGTAATCACCGCTCCAGCAGCTCTTAATGTTGCAGCCACTGAACAATATTTATCTATAGACAATGCACAAGCTTTCTCTGCTTTTTCTTTTGTCATAGAGCCTTTTAATTTAAAAACAATATGAACCTTTTCCCATAAAGCGGGTTCTTTGTTTTCTGGACGATCTCCAGTAATCACCATTTCATAATGATCGATCGTTTCTTTTTGTTTATTTAAAATCATCACTACATCCACGCCACTACATCCACCTAATGCACTTAATAAAGCCTGCATTGGTCTTACTCCATTGCCATGTCCACCTTGGTCCTTTGGAATATCCATTGTCATTTGCTGACCAGTTTCGTCTAAGGTTTGAAATTGGTAATTGGAATCCGTGCGCTTAAGTGTGATGGTTGCCATTTGGTTGTTTTGTGTTCAGTATTGGAATTATAAATATTGTACCTTTGCAAAGGTAATTCAAATAGCCACTTAGTTAGCACAAGAATGCGATAAAATGGATCCAATCATATATACATACCATCAACCTTTTACCCTTGAATCTGGTACTTTTTTGCCTAAGCTCAAAATAGCTTACCATTATTATGGGGAATATACACCAGGTAAAAAAGTGGCCTGGATTTGTCATGCACTTACAGCGAATTCCGATGCGGCAGATTGGTGGAAAGGATTTGTAGGGGAGGATGCCATTATTCATCCCAATGATTATTTTATTGTTTGTGCGAATATCATAGGGTCATGTTATGGATCTACAGGTCCAACTACTATGCTCGATCAATTTCCATTGATTACCATTCGAGACATGGTGCGTGCGCATATTTTATTAAGACAACATTTAGGGATAGATACAATCGACCTTTTATTAGGAGGAAGCATGGGTGGATACCAAGCACTAGAGTGGTCGCTCATGGAGCCTACAGTCATTCAGAAAATGTTTTTGTTAGCTACATCCGCTTCTGAAAGTGCGTGGGGCATTGCCATACATACCGCACAAAGATTGGCTATAGAAGCTGACAGTACTTGGAAAGATGCAACGCCAAATGCAGGAGCAAAAGGTTTAAAAGCAGCAAGGGCAATTGGGATCTTAACCTATCGCAACTATACCATTTTTAAAGAAAAACAAACAGACGCAGATCCCGAAAAAATAGATGATTTAAAAGCTTCATCTTATATCAATTATCAAGGCGATAAATTGGTAAATCGCTTTAACGCTTATAGTTATTGGTTATTGACTAAGGCAATGGATAGTCATCACCTTGCGCGAGGTCGTGGGGGAGACTTAATGGCTACTTTGGCTTCTATTCAAACACCCACTTTAATCATTGGCATTCAGAGTGATCTATTATGTCCATTGCAAGAACAACAATGGATGGCAAACCATATGCCAAATGCAACTTTGGTAGCCATTGACTCAAATTATGGACATGATGGATTCATTATTGAAACAAAAACAATTACAACACATTTAAAAACTTGGCTTCATAGCTTAATTTAATTTGAGGCTATCATTCATACAATAAAAATTTGACTATGGGTATTTTAAGACAATTTGGAGAGTACTTATTCATAAAAAAAAGAGATCCAAACCAACCTAGAACACAATGGATGAAGTACATGCATGGCATGAATCGTATTTCGTTGTTGGTTTTTATTTTTGCTATCCTCTTTACTTTATTCAGGGTATTTATCTTGCCGCTTTTTAAATAAAGCGATTATTCGCTAACTCAATTCATTATTGAGTGCTAATTCAATGTTTCTTGAATAATTTTCGCAGCGACTTCAGTGGCTTTGTGTCCTGTAGTCAATGCTTGTTTCAGTGCAGCATAATCTGCTTTGATAGCAGCTTGTCTTGTAGGGTCTTCCAATAATTTTTTTAATTCAATAGAAAGATTTTTTGTTGTTAAATCTTCTTGAATCAATTCCTTCACCACTTCCTTGCCCATAATTAAATTGACCAATGCAATGAATTTAATTTTGACAAATCGTTTTGCCAAAGCTAAAGTAATTGGGTTGCCTTTATAACAAACAATTTCAGGGACATTTAACAATGCAGTTTCTAAAGTGGCAGTTCCACTTGTTACTAGTGCGGCTTTGCTATGTTGTAGAATAGCGTAAGTGTTTGCCGCGACTACATGCACATTGGGTAAATCAGGAATAAGTGTATTAAACCAAGTTGAATCTATACCAGGTGCTTGCGCGACTACAAAATGTTCCTGAGGAAATTCCTTCGCCACAGAAAGCATGATGGGTAATTTTTGTTGAATCTCTTGTTTGCGACTGCCAGGTAATAATGCAATCAATGCTTGTCCTTGTAATGAAGGGATGGGATGCGCTAAGGGTTCAAGAGCATCTATCACTTCCATCAATGGATGTCCAATATAATCAACCTCCCAGTTCCATCTATCTTTAAAATATTGTTTTTCAAAAGGGAGGATACACAATAAACGATCTATTGATAAGCGCATGGCAGGCACCCTGTTTTCTTTCCATGCCCAAACTTGTGGTGCAATAAAATAGACCACTTTCAATCCTTTTTCTTTCGCCCATTTTGCAATGCGTAAATTAAAGCCTGGATAGTCAATACAAATTAAAACGTCTGGTTTGAATGTGGTGATGTCCTTTTTGCAAAATGCGATATTAGATAAGATGGTCCTTAGATTCATCAAAACTTCTACAAAGCCCATGAAAGCTAAATTGCGATAATGTTTCACTAGATGCCCTCCTGCTGATTGCATTAAATCTCCACCCCAACATTGTATACTTGAAGCTGGGTCATTTTTATAAATGGCTTTAATTAAATTAGATCCGTGTAAGTCGCCGCTAGCTTCGCCAGCTATGATATAATATTTCATCTATAAAAACCATTTAGCTGCAATAGCCGCAATTGCATAAATACAGGTGGTGAAAAATATGCCTTTCGCAGTCTTATCAATTTGTTTTTGAAAAAAGAAAGTCAATGCCGCAGCGTTTAATAATAATGACACACTGATCATAGCAGAGAGAATCGATTTTTGATTTGCCAATAAATCTATAAATGTTTGCAAGGGCACCATGCTAAACTTCCATTGATAAAATCCAAAAAAACCTAAAAAGGGCAGTGCTAGGCCAATTAGGACGCCAATGATATAATTGTCTTTTTCTAATTGCATTGATTTACCATTTCCATTTTTTACTTAATTGCGTTTTCAATGCATGATTGGTCAAATCAAATTGAACAGGCACCACACTTATATAATTGTTTTTAAGTGCCCACACATCCGTGTCTTTTGACTTATCAAAGTTCACAAATTCCCCAGTAAGCCAATAATATTTTTTACCATGAGGATCTTTGCGTTCTACAAATTTTTCGTCGTATTTAGCATAAGCCTGTTTACAAATTTTAATTCCTTTAATCAGCTTCGTTTCTACTTTAGGAATATTTACATTCAAACATAAGTGCTTATCTAGTTTTTTATCTGCCAACACATGTTCTACAATGATGCGTGCATAATGGATTGCCGCTGAAAAATCTGCATCAATACCAAGGTCTAATAAACTAAATCCAATACTAGGAATACTTTCAATGGAGGCTTCTAAAGCCGCAGACATGGTACCAGAATAAATCACATTAATGGAGTGATTTGCTCCATGGTTGATGCCGCTCAAACAAATAGTGGGTTTACGATGCAATACTTTGTCCACCGCTAATTTTACACAATCCACCGGGGTGCCACTACAAGAATAAGCTTCCACAGTTGGATCCTCATCCCAATGCACTTTAGTTAATCTTAAATGTTGGCCTAGTGTGATGGCATGACCCATGCCACTTTGGGGCTTATCAGGTGCGACTACTACTATTTTGCCTAATCCTTGAACTGCTTTTACAAGTGCGTGGATGCCAGGTGCACCGATGCTGTCATCATTAGTAATTAATATAACGGGTTGTTCCTTTTTTACTTTTGCCATACTGCAAGTTACCAAGAAGGCGGATGGCCTCAAAAAAAGAAATTGCTAAATAAATTTGGAAAAACTAAAATAATTAGTAAATTGCACTAAAATTATTAGTTATGTCATACGCAGGAAAGAATTTAAAATTCATTAGAAAGCAACGTGATTGGACTCAAGAGGAGTTAGCCAACCAACTTCAAATAAAGCGTTCCTTAGTGGGTGCCTACGAGGAAGGCAGGGCAGAACCGAGGTTAGAAGTGCAGGAAGCCATTTGTGCCTTGTTTAATATTAGTTTAGAGGTCTTCTTATTTCAAGATCTTTCTCAGATGGAGGAATTTGACTTAAACCAGGGATATAATATGGGAGGCTCTTATTTAGAGCGCCGTCGTTCTCTTAAAACAGATACTTCAAATAGTGCTGCGATTGTGTCATTTGTTCCAGTGAAAGCTGCTGCAGGATATCTAGCTGGCTATGCTGACCCGGAGTTCATAGACGAGTTAAATACCTTTACCTTACCTATGTTGGCGCCTGGGGAATACCGCGCATTTGAGATTGTGGGAGACAGTATGTTGCCAACCCCAAGTGGAAGTGTGATTGTGGGAGAGCGTGTGGTGAGTTTAAAAGAGGTGAAAAGCAGCAATACCTATATTGTTATTTCTAATACTGACGGGGTGGTATACAAGCGTATTATTACCAACGATGATCGTTCAGTCAATTCAATTGGAGAGAAACTTACTTTGTTGAGCGACAATCCTTTATACGAGCCATATCAAGTAAATACCAAGGATATTGTAGAGGTTTGGAAGGCAGTTTATATTATACATAAAGCGGGCACACAACCTATGTGGAATGTAGATCAATTGGCTGGTGTAGTGAATACTTTACAGGATCAAATCACGTCTATTCAAAAGAAATTGAACTAAAATAAAAATGGGTTAATTCATTATTTTTCAATGAATTAATCCATTTTATTTAATATTAAATTCGAATTATTTACTTTCAATTATTCCCACTCGATGGTTGCAGGTGGTTTACTGCTAATATCGTATACAACCCTGTTAATACCTCTAACTTGGTTAATAATGGAATTGCTCATATGTGCTAAGAATTCATAAGGTAGATGTGCCCAGTCTGCAGTCATCCCATCCACAGAAGTCACAGCCCTAAGTGCCACGGTAAACTCATAGGTACGTTCATCGCCCATTACCCCAACACTTTTTACAGGTAATAGGATGGTTCCTGCTTGCCAAACCTTGTCATACAATCCAAATTCTTTCAGCCCATTGATATAAATAGCGTCTGCTCTTTGTAACAGGTCCACTTTTTCAGGGGTGATTTCACCTAAGATACGAATTGCCAAGCCTGGTCCTGGGAAAGGATGTCTTTGGATCATATCTGAAGGGATGCCTAATTCAAGACCCACTTTACGTACCTCATCCTTGAACAGACTACGAAGAGGCTCCACTAATTTAAGATGCAAGGTATCTGGTAAGCCACCCACATTATGGTGTGACTTAATGGTTTGTGATGGTCCATGAACGCTTACGCTTTCAATGACGTCTGGATAAATTGTTCCTTGACCTAAAAATTTGGCTTCCAACATGTTAGATGCTTCTATTTGAAATACATCTATAAATAGTTTTCCAATTATTTTGCGCTTTTCTTCGGGGTCAGATTTACCTGCTAATGCATCATAGAACATATTTTTAGCATCAATGCCTTTTACATTCAATCCTATTTTTTGGTACATATCAAGTACCTGTTGGAACTCGTCCTTTCTTAAAACCCCATTGTCTACAAAAATACCATGAAGTCGATTGCCAATGGCTTTATGAATTAAAGTAGCTGCAACTGTACTATCCACACCGCCACTCAAAGCCATAATCACATGACCGTCTCCAATCTGCTCTTTTAACTGAGCAACGGTCTCATTGACAAATGATGCTGGTGTCCAATTTTGACTACAACCACATATCTCTACCAAGAAATTACGGATCATAGTCTTGCCTTCAGATGAATGGTAAACTTCTGGGTGAAATTGGAATCCATGTAAGCTATTCCCTTGGTCGGCTTTTTTCCTAAAACCGGCTACTGGGATACTCTCCGTATCTGCCAATAGTTCAAAATTTTCAGGCAATATAGTGATGGAGTCACTGTGGCTCATCCATACTTGGCTATTGTCGGGAATATTTTTAAAGATGATATCGTCCTTTTTGATACGCAATTGGGCACGACCATATTCGCGTTTATTGGACTTTTCTACCTTTCCACCAAAGTTCTTAGCACTCAATTGTGCACCATAACAGATCGTTAATAGGGGCAGCTTGGCTAAAATTGCTTGAATATCCACATTTGGGGCCTCGTCTTCGTTCACACTGGCCGGGGAACCACTTAAAATCACGCCTTTTAGGTGTTCATCAAATACAATTGCATTATGAAATGGTTGTATTTCACAGTAAACATTCGCTTCTCTAACTGCTCTTGCAATTAACTGTGTGTATTGGCTACCAAAATCTAGGATTAATATTTTTTCAGTCATAAAGCGAAGATACAATGAAAATAGATGTCTATGAAAGGGAGTATTTCACATGGGGTGGGGACAAAAAAATCCCGCCATTTTAGGCAGGATTTCTGTATGAGTTCTTGACGCTTATAAAGCGTATTCAATTACTTTTTCTTAACCACTTGCTTTACAGCAACGTGCTTAGCTAACTTACTCTTTAAATTAGCAGCTTTGTTTTTGTGGATAATGCCACGCTTAGCTAATTTATCAATTTGAGAAACGATCGTTGGTAACTTCTCGTCGTAAGCTTTTTGTTCTTCCAAAGTCTTTAAATCACGAATAGCGTTACGAGTCGTTTTACCGTAATAACGGTTTCTATCGCGACGTTTAGTTGCTTGTCTTACATCTTTTTTTGTAGCCGAATGATTTGCCATGTACTAATTAATTTTCAGGAGGGCAAAGGTAAGGGACTTGTGCAAATATTAAAAATTTAAATGAAAAAAAATAAAAATTGAATATAAATTATTGAAAATCAGTTAGTTATAATGATTCTAAAATCTTATATTTGAACTATTCACCTATAAATTAATGCCTATTCGTGAAATCATACAAAATAGGGGTGTTGTAGATCAAAATTTTACATAGATTTTTAGCGCATTTTACTTTATTAATCAATCATTTAAACCGATATTTGCTCACCTTGTTTGACAAATAAACGTAAGGATATACAATGAAGGATTTCACCTACATCACCAACTCCCATCCAGCCTTTATAGAAGGTTTGTACCAACAATTTTTAACTGATCCAGCATCAGTAGACCCAGATATCATTAAGTTTTTCGAAGGTTTCGATTTTGCCATGCAAAACGGAACAGCTGCACCTGCGCAAAGCACTGCATCTCCCTTAACAACTGCATCTCCCTTAACAACTGCATCTCCCTTAACAAGTGTGAGTGCGGACTGGGCCAATGAAATCAAAGTGTACCGTTTGATATTGGGCTACAGAAACAAGGGACATTTAATTGCTACAACCAATCCAATTCGAACCAGAAAAGACAGAGGGGCTAATTTGGATCTAGCAAGCTTTGAATTGACAGCTGCTGATTTAGATAAAACATTTCAAGTAGGATCTACTATCGGATTAGGTGCGACTACTTTAAAAAATATTCTTGCTCATTTGCAAAAAACTTATGCGCATAGTCTGGGTATTGAGTTTAAATACATTTCTGATCAAAAAGTAATTGATTGGTTAACCGATGAATTTGAAAATAAATTCAGTCAGCCAGTTCCTTTAGAACAGAAAAAACACATCCTTGAAAAATTAAACCAAGGGGTGATTTTCGAAAAATTCTTACACACAAAATACATTGGACAAAAGCGTTTCTCTTTAGAAGGCGGGGAGTCTACGATTGCTGCATTGGATGCAATCATTAATACTGCAGGGGAGCATGGCGTAGAAGAAGTGGTGATTGGTATGGCTCATCGTGGAAGATTGAATGTGCTTGCAAATATCATGGGCAAAACCTATGAGCAAATTTTTAGTGAATTTGAGGGTACCGCTGTATTGGATCAAACCATGGGTAGTGGTGATGTGAAATACCATATGGGCTTCTCTTCTGAAGTAACTACTTTCAACAATAAAAAACTGCATCTAAAATTGATGCCGAATCCATCTCACTTAGAAGCAGTAGATCCAGTTGTATTAGGATTTGCGAGAGCGAAAGCAGATGTTTTGTATGATTCTGATGTATCTAAAATATTACCAATTTTGATTCATGGAGATGCCTCAGTCGCAGGACAAGGTATTGTGTATGAGATATTACAGATGTGCCAATTGAACGGTTACAAGACCGGCGGTACGATTCACTTTGTCATTAACAATCAAATTGGTTTCACAACAGATTTTGATGATGCAAGAAGTGCAAATTATTGTACCTCAATTGCTGCAATGGTTCAAGCGCCTGTAATACATGTGAACGGAGATGATGCGGAAGCAGTAGTGAAAGCAGTGCAGATAGCAACGACATACAGACAATTATTCAAGAACGATATTTTCATTGATATGGTTTGTTACAGAAAACACGGCCACAATGAAGGTGACGATCCAAAATATACACAACCTCAATTGTATAGTTTAATTGAGCAACATAAGAATCCAAGAGAAACTTATGCGGAATATCTTTTACAAAATGGGGAAGCAAGTGCACAGGAATTAGCAAAGGAAATGGAAAAGAAATTCTGGTCCGATCTTCAAGCAAGATTAGATGAAGTAAAACAACATCCTCTTCCATATAAATACCAAGCACCTGAATTAGCTTGGGAAGCAATGCGTAAAGCTACGAACGAAGATTTTGTTAGTTCGCCTGACACTTCCATTACTGCTGATAAAGCAAAATCTATTTTTGATGCTTTAATGAAATGGCCATCTAGTTTTACGCCATTGAAAAAAGTGGATAAATTAATTCAAGAGAAAGTAAAATTATACGAGACAGAACAAAAGATAGATTGGGCGACCGGTGAACTAATGGCTTATGCTTCTTTATTAGCAGAAGGCAAAACGGTTCGAATGAGTGGACAGGATGTGAAGCGTGGTACATTTAGTCATCGTCATGCTGTGTTAGTAGATGAAAATACCAACGAACAATTTAACCGTTTGAATCAAGTTGCAGAAGGGCAACAACCTTTTAGAATTTACAACTCATTATTGAGCGAATATGGCGTGCTTGGATTTGAATATGGTTATGCATTGGCCAACGCAGATGCTTTAGTTGTTTGGGAAGCGCAGTTTGGAGATTTTTCAAATGGTGCTCAAACAATCATCGACCAATTCATTGCAGCTGGTGAACAAAAATGGCAACGTCAAAATGGGGTAGTCATGTTATTGCCTCATGGCTACGAAGGACAAGGTCCAGAACATAGTAGTGCAAGACTAGAGCGTTATTTACAATTATGTGCTGAAAATAATATGGTCATTACCAATGTGACCACTGCGGCTAATTTATTCCATGCATTGAGAAGACAATTAACATGGTCATTCAGAAAACCAATGATTAACTTCTCACCAAAAGCAAATTTAAGAAGCCCGGCCACATTTAGTCCGATGTCTGATTTGACAAATGGTCGATTTAAAGAAGTGATTGATGATACATTTGTGCAAAAAGTAGAGGACGTTAAAAAAGTATTGTTCTGCTCTGGTAAGATTTATTATGAAATGGCAGAAAGACAAAAGACAGAACAAAGAACAGATATCGCTATTGTTCGTCTAGAACAGTTATATCCTTTACCGGTACAACAACTTACGGAATTACATCAAAAATATGGTAAAGCAATTTGGTTCTGGGTACAAGAAGAACCTTTGAATATGGGTGCGGCTAGTTTCTTGCAAATGAATTTAAAGGCCATCAAATATGGTGTCATTAGTAGACAAGCAAGTGCTGCAACAGCAACTGGTTATGCTAAAGTGCACGCGAAAGAACAAAATGAAATAATAACAACTGCGTTTTCTATCTAAAATATTAAAACATGATTTCGATTAAAGTACCTACAGTAGGAGAATCTATCACAGAAGTAACTTTGTTAAAGTGGACTAAGCCAGAAGGCGCTTATGTTGATCGCGACGAAGTGATTGCTGAATTAGAGAGTGAAAAAGCAACTTTCGAAGTGAACGCCGAACAAGCGGGTACTTTGCATCATAAAGCAACCGAAGGAGATAGTATTTTAATTGGAGCTATCTTAGCGGATATTGATGAAACTGCAACTAAGCCAGCTGGGGAAGCACCAAAGCCTGCGCCTGCGTCAGCTCCAACGACTCCAACGACTCCACCAGCACCTACGTCTACGGCACCTGTAACCAGTGTTCCAAATAATGTAAAAGCAACTCCAGTTGCTGCTGCCATCATTGCAGATAAAAAGGTTGATACCAATCAAATTAAAGCGAGTGGATTTGCAGGAAAGATTACAAAAGTAGATGTATTAGATGCTTTAAATAATCCAGGTAAAATTCAGTTTGCTGGACAAGACTTATTCTCCCGCAATGTGCGTCCAGAAAAAATGTCTAACCTAAGAAAAACAATTAGCCGTCGTTTAGTAGAGGCAAAAAATACAACCGCCATGTTAACTACTTTCAATGAAGTAGATATGACAGGCATCATGCAAATCAGAAAACAGTACAAGGATAAGTTTAAAGAAGCACATGGTGTGAATTTAGGATTCATGAGTTTCTTTGCAAAAGCTTGTGCGATTGCATTAACTGAATGGCCATCGGTCAATGCATTCATTGACGGAGACCAATTGTTATACCATGATTATGCAGATATCAGTATTGCTGTAAGTACACCAAGAGGTTTAACAGTGCCTGTTATAAGAAACGTAGAAAGCTTAAGTATGGCGGGTATCGAGAAAAAAGTAATTGAATTAGCAGGTAAAGCAAGAGATAGTAAGTTAACTGCCGAAGAATTAACAGGTGGTACTTTCACCATCACCAATGGTGGTGTATTTGGAAGTTTAATGAGTACGCCAATTATTAATATTCCTCAGTCTGCTATTTTAGGCATGCATAAAATTCAAGATCGTCCAATGGCGGTAAATGGTGAAGTTAAAATTTTACCAATGATGTACTTAGCATTAAGCTATGATCACAGAATCATTGATGGACGAGAGAGTGTAGGCTTCTTAGTTAGAGTAAAAGAGTTGTTAGAAAATCCAGCACTTTTATTAATTGCAAAAGACCCTGTAGCAAGTTTATTAGAATTATAATCAAAGAAAAATAATTAAAAGGAAGTCATGTAAAACATGACTTCCTTTTTTATAGCATGACGCATCAAAATCAACATCAAGAAGTTGCTCAAAAATTAGTATCGGCTTATCAAGGGCAGGAGCCCTTGGCTGCTTATTTGAAGAAATATTTTGCTGCAAATAAAAAACATGGAAGCAAGGATCGTAAAAGTATCAGTGCTTTTTGTTATGCACATTTTAGAACTTTGAATGCAAATTTTCCTTTAAAGGAGGCTATTTCAAAGGAAATAGATATTCCAACATTTATTCATTCACATGCCATACAGCCTTTATTGTTTATTCGGATAAGGCCTTGGCAAAAGGAAAAAGTGGTTGCAGCATTACTTGATGCGTCTATTGAATATATCCAAATAAATGAACATTGTTTTGCATTTTCAAATACCACTTCTTTACAAAATATATTAGCACTCAATAAAGAGGTGGTAATTCAAGATTTAAATTCTCAAGCACTGGCTGAGTTATTGACTATTGTTCCAACAAGTATGGAAACACCCATTCAGGTTTGGGATGCATGTGCTGCAAGTGGAGGCAAAACCATTTTGATGTTTGATACCATGCAGAATATTCGAATGCATGTGTCAGATGTTAGAGAAAGTATTTTATTCAATGCAGATAAACGTTTGGAGGAAGCAGGAATTCGTCCAGCAAGCGTTCAAGTGATTGACTTAACCGAACCATTTGATATCAAGAAGCCGTTTGATTTTGTCTTTGCGGATTTACCTTGTTCTGGTTCTGGAACATGGGGGAGAACACCAGAGCAAATTGCTTTTTTCAAAAAGGAAAATTTAGATCATTATACTGATTTACAATCTAAAATCATTGCTAATATACTACCAACTGTAAAATTAAATGGACATCTACTGCTTGCAACTTGTTCTGTATATGCTGCAGAAAATGAAGCGCATGTTCAAGCAATTATTTCACAGGGTCAATTTGAATTAGTGGAGCAAAAATATTTTATTGGATACAAGCAACAAGCAGATACATTATTTGGTGCTATACTAAAACGCTGCTCTGTATAATGCCTCCAGCAACCACATCGTCGCCTTCATAAAATACTGCGCTTTGTCCGGGTGCAATACTTTTTACATTTTCGTAGAACCTTGCTTGTACACCCATGTCAGTATGGGATAGGGTACACAATGCACCAGAATCGTGGTACCTGATTTTTGCCATTAAGTCCATATCTGATGGAAGATGATCATATTTAATCCAATTCATTTTCGCAACCAACATATCGTTCTTGTCTAAATCTGATTCTTCTCCTATTACCACAATATTTTTTTCAGGATCAATTGATGTAACATAGACTGGATGGCCCATTGCTAATTCCAATCCTTTTCTTTGTCCGATTGTATAAAATGGATAGCCTTTATGTTTGCCTAATCTTTTTCCTTTGGTATCCACAAACCATCCGCCATTCACTTTTTCTTCTAATCCATCTACACGGCGTTTTAAAAACCCTCTATAATCATTGTCAGGCACGAAACATATTTCGTAACTCTCACTTTTTTTAGCGAGTTCTGGATAGCCCATATCAATGGCCATTTGTTTAATATCTTTTTTATGCATGCCACCTAAAGGAAGGATCGTGCGCTTTAATAAGTCCTGATCCACGCCCCACAAAACATAACTTTGATCCTTTGTTTCATCTAGTCCTTTTGAAATCACATAACGACCATTATCGTGTTGACGCACTTTGGCATAATGACCTGTGGCAATGAATTCACAACCCAAAGCATCGGCTCTTTTAAGTAAGGCGCGCCATTTGATATGGGTATTGCACATCACACATGGGTTGGGCGTTCGGCCAGCTAAATATTCTTCTACGAAATTTTCAATGACAAAGTCACCAAATTCTTCTCTGATATCTAATATATAATGTGGAAATCCATTGTTCACCGCCGCCATTCTTGCGTCGTTGAATGAATCGATATTGCAACAGCCTGTTTCCTTGCCGTTAGCATTGCTGGTGGAGTAGTCCCATGTTTTCATGGTAATACCAACTACTTCATATCCTTCGTTGTGTAAGAGAATTGCAGCGACTGTGCTATCTATTCCGCCGCTCATTGCGACGAGTACTTTTCCTTTTTTGCTCATTTTTCGGTGGCCAGTTAAAAGTTGGCTTGGCACAAAAGTAATAAAAAATTACTATCTTCATTCCCTTAGAAAGTTAAAATATACAATATGATAAAGTTACAAGTGATTGGAAATTTAGGCAAGGACGCCGTGGTGAACAATGTAAACGGTAAGTCTGTAATTAATTTTAATGTTGCGCATACAGAAAAATACAAAGATGCGCAAGGCGTACAAAAAGATAGAACCACTTGGGTAGATTGTTCTTATTGGACAGATCGTACTGCTGTAGCGCCTTATTTAAAGAAAGGTACTCAAGTATATGTAGAAGGCACACCAGATGTAAGATCTTATACCACAACAGATGGCCGTCAAGGAGCATCTTTGACCTTAAGAATTGTATCGGTACAATTATTAGGTGCGAAACCTTCAGGTTCTGGTGGAGAACAACCCAACTATGGTGGTGAATCCAATCCTACTCAAAGCTATAATCCTGCACCAACTGCAGGCAATGATGGCAATGAAGCAATGGATGATTTACCATTCTAATAATATCTGATTTAATTTAAGCAATAGCGCTAAAGGTGTACTGTGTCCAGTACACCTTTTTTATTTGTAAATTTGTGTCATGGAATCAAAGAATCATTATACATACCAAGCACTCTATGCATTTGCGGAAGCTGTTTTTTTAAAGATGGGCTGTTCTGCATCTGATGCGGCATTGGCTACCAAAGTTTTGTTATCTGCAGACTTAAGAGGGATTGATAGTCATGGCATTGCTCGATTGGTTGGCTATGTAAGATTATGGGAAATCGGCAGAATCAATACCACACCTACTATTAAGATTGTTCATGAAACACCATCTACGGCGGTGATTGACGGAGACAGAGGTTTAGGTTTGATAGTGGCTCCAAGAGCCATGGAGATTGCCATGGAGAAAGCGAAGCAAGTAGGGACAGGATGGGTGAGTGTAAAAAACAGCAATCATTTTGGCATTGCTGGTTACCATGCGATGATGGCTTTAGAACATGAAATGATTGGTATAGCTATGACCAATGCTAGTGCATTAGTGGCACCCACCTATGCAGCAGAAAAATTATTAGGTACCAATCCAATTGCAGTTGCTATTCCAGCTGGTCAAGAAGCACCCTTTGTAGCAGATTTTGCAACGACCACTGCAGCAAATGGTAAATTAGAGATTGCACAAAGAAATAATACAAGTATTCCATTGGGATGGGCACAAGATGCAGAAGGTAATCCTACACAGGATGCCAATATTTTAAAAAATGGTGGGGCATTATTGCCATTAGGTTCTGAGAAAGAGCAGGGTAGTCATAAAGGCTATGCATTAGGATCGATTGTAGATATATTTTCGGCAGTTTTAAGTGGTGCTAGTTTTGGTCCATGGGTACCACCTTTTCCTGCTTATGTCCCCATGCCAGAAAATATGCCAGGTGAAGGCCTTGGACATTTTATTGGTGCCATGCGTATTGATGCTTTTAGACCCGCAGCAGATTTTAAATCCAATATGGATTTGTGGTTGAATCGTTTTAGAAATGCTACCCCTTCAAAAGGACATGAACAAGTATATGTAGCAGGAGATATAGAACGTAGCATGGAAAAAGAACGCATGCAAAATGGAATTCCATTGGTAGGTGCGGTACAAAATGATTTAAAAACTTTAGCTCAAAAGATGCATTTATCTTTTGAGCTAAAGGGGTAATGGATTTAAATAAACAATAACGCATCTCCATAAGAGAAGAAACGGTACTTATCTTTAATCGCTTTTTTATATGCTTCCATTGCTAATTCATATCCCGCAAAAGCACAAGACATAATTAACAAACTTGTTTTTGGCAAATGAAAATTGGTTACCAAGCTATCGGCAATATTGAAATTATAAGGTGGGTGGATAAAATGGTTTGTCCATCCTTCTGCTGGTTTCAATAAACGTTGCGCTGTTACACTACTTTCCATTGCGCGCATGGCAGTTGTACCAATGGAGCAAATACGACGACCATTTTCTTTTGCTGTATTGATAATTCTACAAGCGTCTTCGTCTATCTTAAAGTATTCAGCATCCATTTTATGTTTACTTAAATCTTCTACTTCAATTGGTCTGAAAGTGCTTAGGCCAGTGTGTAAGGTCACTTCTGCAAAACGAATACCTAAAATTTCGGAACGCTTAATCAATTCTTTACTAAAGTGTAATCCTGCGGTAGGCGCAGCTACAGCACCTTCATGCTTAGCATAAACTGTTTGGTATCTTTCTTTGTCATCTTCATCAGGCTTACGCTTAATGTATTTTGGCAATGGAGTTTCCCCTAAAAATTCTAACATTTTTTTAAATCCTTCGTCATCGCCTTCCCATAAAAAACGGATAGTACGTCCACGGCTAGTGGTGTTGTCAATGACTTCAGCTACTAATTCTTCGTTTTCACCAAAATACAATTTGTTACCCACACGAATTTTTCTTGCGGGATCAACAATCACATCCCATAAACGGTTAGGCTTATTTAATTCTCTTAATAAGAATACTTCAATTTTTGCACCTGTTTTTTCCTTTCGTCCATACATTCTGGCAGGGAATACTTTAGTGTTATTCACTACAAATACATCCTTGTCATCATAATACTCCAATAAATCCGAAAAATGACGATTTTCCATGTGGCCGTTCTTACGGTTAACCACCATCAGTCTACTGTCTTCTCTTCTTTTTGTGGGATACTGGGCAATCAAGTTTAGAGGTAGGTCATACCTAAATTGGGAGAGTTTCATTTGTGTCTATATTTAAAATGATAGCCACATTAAGTTTACTACAGCCTTACGGGGCAGTTCGCTTCATGTTACGGCATGAAAATTATGGAGGCAAATGTACAAAATCGCCGTAAATTTGCCAATATAAGATTTGCCCAAAAATTAGGCGGTTCACCTAAAAGCTGTAATTTTGCCAAACAGCCGTTAGTTTTAGAGCTAATCGATTAAATATTAAGAAGCTATGCTGCATAAAAAGTGGTGGAAATTGTTGTCTTTTATTTTGCTTTTGTACACTTGTACCTATGGTTTTTTGGTGAAAGTGCCTAAGCTAGACGACCGCATGCAGGAGTCCATCCGTAATTTCTTTTTTCATGTGCCCATGTGGTTTGGTATGATGATTTTATTATTTGTTTCTTTGGTGTATTCCATTAAATATTTAAGGTCATCTAGTTTAGTAAATGATGTATATGCACAAGCTTATGCAGCCATGGGTTTGATCTTTGGTTTTTTAGGCATTATTACTGGAGCATTGTGGGCCAATTTCCAATGGGGAAGCCCTTGGGTAGGCGATCCAAAACAGAATGGCGCTGCTATTGCCTTACTGATTTACTTTGCTTATTTTGTTTTAAGAGGAAGCTTGGTGGATGCAGAAAAAAAAGCAAGGCTATCTGCAGTCTATAATATTTTTTCTTTTTTCATGTTATTTCCTACACTTTGGATTTTACCAAGGTTAACCGAATCTTTACATCCTGGAGGACAGGGTAGCGAAGGCAATCCAGGCATTAACGGAAAAGATATGTCTGCAAATATGCGCACGGTATTTTATCCAGCAGTCATTGGCTGGACTTTATTGGGAGTTTGGATTACTACTTTAAAAATTCGTGTACAAATGATGCAGTTAAAAAAAGAAGGCATTTTATAACCCTACAATTATTAAATATATGTTAACCTTATTACAAGCACAACAAGCAGCGCCACAAAGTATTATGTTGCAGAACGGAAAAATTTTCTTAGTGATGTCAGTCGTTTGTATTGTGCTTATTGGTCTTTTTATATATGTCGCATCTATTGATAAAAAAATTAAACAACTAGAAAAATAAAAGGATATGTCAACAACATCAGAGTACAGTTTTTTTCAGAGTGTAGAAAAAAGTTTCGACAAAGCGTCAAAGTATACTAATTGGGAAAGCGGACTATTAGAGCAAATTAAAGCTTGTAATAGTATTTATAGTATGCGTTTTCCAGTAAAAATGGATGATGGCAGAATTGAAGTGATTGAAGCTTATAGAGTACAACATTCTCAACATAAATCTCCTTGTAAAGGTGGTATCCGCTTTAGTATGGCAGTGAATCAAGATGAAGTAATGGCGCTAGCTGCTTTGATGACCTACAAATGTGCTATTGTGAATGTGCCATTTGGGGGAGGTAAAGGGGGAATTAAAATTAACCCAAGAGCTTTGAGTGCCTATGAATTGGAAAAAATTACAAGAAGATATACGGCTGAATTAGTCAAGAAAAACTTTATTGGTCCTGGTATCGATGTACCTGCTCCAGATTACGGAACAGGAGAGCGTGAAATGGCATGGATTGTGGATACCTATCAATCTTTAAAGCCAGGTGAGATTGATGCAGCTGGTTGTGTTACTGGAAAACCAGTTTCATTAGGTGGTGTAAGAGGTCGTAAAGAAGCCACTGGATTGGGTGTGTTTTATGGAGTAAGAGAAGTTTGTTTGATGGAAGATGTGATGAAGAAATTAGGATTAACAGTTGGAATTGAAAATAAGCGTGTCATTGTTCAAGGTCTTGGAAATGTAGGATATTTCTCTGCAAAGTTCTTTAGATCTCATGGCGCTAAAGTTATTGCTATTGCTGAATACGAAGGTGCAATTTATTGCGAGGCTGGATTGGATGAAGAAGCGGTATTCCAACATAGAAAAACAACAGGTAGTATCTTGAATTTCTCTGGCGCTACCAATATTGAAAAAAGTGCAGATGCGTTAGAAATGGATTGTGATATTTTAATTCCTGCAGCTTTAGAAAATGTGATTGATAAAAACAATGCACCTAAGATTAAAGCTAAAATGATTGGTGAAGCTGCAAATGGTCCTTTAACACCTGATGCAGATGAAATTTTATCAAAAATGGGCGTATTGGTTATTCCAGATATGTACTTAAATGCGGGCGGTGTAACTGTATCTTATTTTGAGTGGTTGAAAAATTTAAGTCACGTTAGATATGGACGTTTAGAAAAACGTTTTACAGAAAATGCCAATATACATATCATCAATCAAATTGAAGAGTTGACAGGTAAGAAAGTAAGTGATACAGAAAGAGCAGTGATTGCCCATGGTCCAGATGAAATCGATTTAGTGCATAGTGGATTAGAAGAAACAATGATCACTGCTACTAGAGAGATCATGGAAATTTGGAATGCAAATCCAACTATACCAGATATGAGAACTGCAGCTTATGTTTGTGCAATTAACAAGGTAGCACATTCATATACTGAATTAGGAATTTTCCCTTAATCTTTAAAGATTAGGGTCAACATAATTGGGGAACTGATGCAACATATGCAGGTTCCCCATTTTTATTTCTGCCCCAATGGTTTCTTTTCCATTAGATGCAATTAAATAAGTTGCATCTAAAGCTTGCTGGTATTGTAATAACTGAAGAATGGTTTTTTCATTAAGTGGTGTATTGGCTTCTTTACATTCAATAATCATCCAAGGTGTTATACCGCGATGTACAAGGATATCAAATCTTTTAGCCAGCGATCCTAATTGAATTTTTTTTTCAATCGCAATGAGTTCAATCGGATACTTACAAATTTGAATGAGGTACTGTAATACATTCTGTCTTACCCATTCTTCTGGAGTAAGTGTCACCCACTTTTTTCTACAAGGGTCAAATATTTGGTCTTTTCCTTTAATCGATTGGACTTTAAAGTCATAAGATGGGAAATCAACTAAAATCATGAATTAAAAAAAATAGGTTATTTTTATACAGTCCTCAGCCAAAGATAAGCTTATGAAAACAAAAGAAGAAATTGTAGAAAACTGGTTACCAAGGTATACAGGAGCGAGCTTAGATCAATTTGGGAAATATATCCTTTTAACCAATTTCAGTAATTATGTCAAGATGTTTGCAGAAAGACATCAAGTAGAAATTATTGGCATGGATCGTCCAATGCAATGCGCCACCGCAGAAGGCATTACCATTATTAATTTTGGAATGGGTAGTCCGGGCGCTGCCACTGTGATGGATTTATTAACTGCAATTCAACCCGAAGCAGTATTGTTCCTAGGAAAATGCGGAGGATTAAAAAAACGAAATAAAGTAGGAGATTTAATTTTACCAATAGCGGCTTTAAGAGGAGAGGGTACCTCCAATGATTATTTTCCACCAGAAGTGCCAGCCTTACCAGCATTTGCTTTACAAAAAGCAATTTCAACCACCATTAGAGACAACAAGGTAGATTATTGGACAGGAACTGTCTACACGACCAACCGAAGAGTATGGGAACATGATGAAGAATTTAAAAACTACTTAACGAAAGTGAGGGCATATGCCATTGATATGGAAACAGCCACCATTTTTACGGTAGGGTTTTACAATAAAATTCCAACAGGGGCATTGTTATTGGTGAGTGATTCACCTATGGTGCCTGAAGGGGTAAAAACAGAAGCAAGCGATAGTAAAGTCACTGCTGAATTTGTAGAGCGCCATTTATCTATTGGAATTGAATCATTGAAACAATTGATCAACGACGGATTGACCGTGCGACATTTGCAATTCTAAAAGAGTTTTTACTTTTTGTATTAGTCTTTCCATAAAAATGGAAAAAGAATGTACGCAAGTGCGACAATCATAATGTCAAATCCAACCAATAGGCCAACCAATTGAGGCAAGCCATTTTGCACAATATCTGAAAAAGCAATATTGGCAATTTTCATCAATAAAAGAAGTTGAGGAATAATCAAAGGAAATCCTAAGATCGCCATAATAGCTGAGGGTTGTTGTGCTTTAGCTGCGATGGCGGCTAAAAAGCTAAATACCAAGCTCAAACTAATTCCACCCAAACAACTTAGTCCAAAAAATAATACAATATGGGTTAATGGATTACCCAGTAAAACCAAGAATAGCATCAAACTCAATGCACTCATCGTGCACATAAGTAGGCTATTGAAAATGAGTTTTGAAAGTATAAAATGAACAGGGCTTACGATGGAATAAAAATAAAGCATTCTTCCTCTCCCTTCTTGCAAGAAACTTCTTGCTACTGCATTAATGCATATAAAAAGTAAGGTAATCCAGTAGAGTCCATTCCAAACTTTATCTTCTGGAAGTCCCATGGTTAAATAGATCACAAAAGTAGTAGAAGCTAAATAAATCAGGATCCCAAAAAAAGTATATTGCTGCCTCCATTCAAGAAGCAAATCTTTTTTTAAAAGTGCGGTGATATTTTTTAAAGATGCTTTCATAAAGCGAATAGACTTATTTTGCAGCGCAGATTCTGCATCTTGGCTCGTAATTATTTTTTTCACCTAATACAACTGTGCCTTCTTCGGCACTTGTCCTATAAGATACATTGGCTAGGTGCCCGCATTGCACACAGATAGCATGCAATTTAGTGATGAAATCTCCTATGGCTAAAAGTTGTGGCATTGGACCAAATGGTTTGCCTAAATAATCCATATCTAAACCAGCAACAATGACACGTTTGCCTTGCATCACCAGTGCTTCACAAATAGCTATTATTTCTGGTTCAAAAAACTGCGCTTCATCAATACCAACTACATCTGCATTTGTAGCAAGTGACAATATATCATTGACGTTTTCAATTGGAATAGAAGGGATGGAATTGGCATCATGACTCACGACTTTCTCTTTATCAAATCTGGTATCCGTAGCAGGTTTATAAATCGCTACTTTTAAATTTGCAATTTGCGCTCTTTTAAGTCTTCTTATCAACTCTTCGGTTTTACCACTAAACATACTACCGCAAACGACTTCAAGCCAGCCTCTTTTTTCTTTTGAAAAGTTTTGTTCAATAAACATAGACAATAATGCAATTTCTTTTTCGTTCTTAAATAAATCCTATTTCTTTAATTCCTTCAAAAGTAGACATTCCTATGGAAAGAGTTGCCGCTTTGGTTGAAAAATTAACCACACAATTGGCCGAAAATGCAGACAAAAGCCAATTAAAACAAACGGCGGTCCAATTGTTAGCAGCATTATCAGAATCAGATCAATTTAACAATCTTCCAAACAATGTATCAGTGATGATTCCAAGTACAGAACTACAAGAAAAATTAGCATTAGAACCCATCAAAGATTTGAAATCAGCGATAGGTATCAATGACAAATTCCAGTTTATTGCAACACTTTTTGGTGGAGATGAAAAAGCTTTTGAACAAGCAGTCAAAACCATCAATGGTTTTAAAATATATGCAGAGGCCCAATTTTGGATCAAATCTAATTTAAGGGAACAAAACAAATGGGACGATACAGATGATGTGGTTAAAGCGTTTGATCTATTGGTGAAACGTAGATTTGCTTAATACAATCCATTGTTTTTTGAGTAGCACCTGCATTTTCTTGAACATACTTTAAAGCAGCGTCCCCTGTTGCTTTAGAAAAAGCAGTATCATTCAAAAGTTTTTCTAAAGTTTTATTTAAAGTAATAGCATCTTTTATTTGAATCCCTCCACCTGCATTGCGTAACCCAATCGCTTCAGGATATTTTGAATCATTCGGTCCCCAAATTACGGGTTTTCCAAATACAGCGGCTTCAAGTACATTGTGAATCCCATCCTTCGTGAATCCGCCACCTATGTATGCAATATTGGCGTATTGGTATAAATGACTTAATAAACCAATCTGGTCCACAATCAATACCATTGGCTTTTCTATGGAATTAGATTGAGTCAACCATTCGGATAAACATATCGCATTTGTAAAATGAGCTAGACATGCTTTAATGGATGCGGCATCTACATGATGCGGTACAATGATCCAATTACATTGATCCCAATATTCCAAAACCGATCCAATGATTTGATGGTCATCTTCCCAAGTACTCCCTGCAACAATGGTTTTCACATTGGCTAATTTTGATACCCAATCAATGGATATTTTTGCTGCAGCAATATCCAGCACACGATCAAAACGCGTGTCGCCACTTATCTCTACATGTGTGTGCTTTAAAAGGGGAGCAATTAATTTTTGTGAAGGAATATCTTGTACTAAAATACCAGTGAATAATTGCAACATGGTACGATAAAATCCACCATAGTATTTAAAAAATATTTGATCTTGTCTAAAAATTGCAGATGCCAAAATCGTTGGAATTTTATGCCAATCAGCAAGCTTTAAATAATAGTACCAAAATTCGTATTTGATAAATACGATACATTTTGGTTGCACCATTTCCATCCATCTATTGGCGGCAGTGGGACTATCTAATGGTAGGTATGACACAAAGTCAACGTCATCATGTTGCTTTCGGTGTAAGTAGCCAGAAGGCGAAAAAAAAGTCACCCATATTTGATGTGTTGGATAGGTTTTTTTTAATGCACTAATGATTGGAAGACCCTGTTCAAACTCACCATAAGAGGCGCAGTGTATCCAAAAAATGGGGCCTTTTATTTGACTACTTAAGGAGCTAACTTCTTCCCAAACCTTTTCTTGGCCCTCCACCCAATACTTAGCCTTCTCATTAAATGGACTAATAAGCTTTGCCAGCATTGGATAAAACAATAAAAACAGTCGATATAGTATCATAAAAATGGACTAATGCAAAGATGGGATACAAAGGGGGTATTTCCACCTTTTTGGCCATTTTATTGTAATTTTGGCAAAATTCAATGGATGCGAAAAATACAAATGGTAGATACAAAAAATCAGTATTTAGCCATCAAAGAAGATGTAGATCAAGCCATACAAAATGTATTGGAAAGTGCTGCGTATATCAATGGTAAAGCGGTGCAAGATTTTTCAAAAAATTTAGGGGATTATTTAGGTATACAATATGTCGTGCCTTGTGCCAATGGAACGGATGCGCTTCAAATTGCAATGATGGCATTGGACTTACAACCAGGAGATGAAGTGATTACACCTTCATTCACCTATATTGCTACCACAGAAGTAGTGGCATTATTAAAGTTAACCCCTGTTTTTGTGGACGTAGATCCTGTTACTTATTGCATGGATATTGAAAGCTTGAAAAAAGCAATTACGCCAAAAACAAAAGCCATCGTACCGGTTCATTTATATGGACATGCTGCACCTATGGAGGAAATTTTAGAAATAGCAAAACAATACAACTTATATGTGATAGAGGATAATGCACAAGCGATAGGCGCAGATTATACCTTCTCTGATGGTACAGTAAAAAAAACGGGTACCATGGGTCATATAGGGGCTACTTCTTTTTATCCTAGTAAGAATTTAGGTGCATTTGGAGATGGTGGAGCTATATTTTCTAATGATAAAGTGTTGGCGGATAAAATGGCGATGATTGCCAATCATGGACAATCTGCACGTTATTATCACGATGTGGTTGGCTGTAATTCAAGATTGGATTCGATTCAAGCGGCTATCTTAAATATCAAACTAGGAAAATTAGATACGTATAATAAGGCGAGACAAACTGTTGCAGCTTATTACACGCAAGCATTTGCAGGCATTAAAGAAATCGTAACGCCCTCTGTTGCCAATTATAGTTCACATGTGTTTCATCAATATACAATTCAATTAAAAGGCGTTGATAGGGAAAAATTCATTGCTCATTTAGCTGCTAAAGAAATTCCTTGTATGATTTATTATCCTGTACCAGGGCATCTTCAAAAAATGTTTGCTTCAGAACAACAGGGTCAATGGGATTTAAAAATAACCGATCAATTAACAACATGTGTTTGTTCTTTACCTATTCATACAGAAATGGAAGTGGAACAATTAAAATATATTACAGAAAGTGTTCAATCTTTTTTTAATTAAAAGTGCTAAAATAATTATCAATGAAAATAGCAGTAGTAGGCACAGGATATGTAGGATTGGTAACAGGAACTTGTTTCGCAGAGACGGGTAACAAAGTGACTTGCGTGGATATTGATAAAGCGAAGGTGGAAAAATTAAGTGGAGGTCAAATTACCATTTACGAACCTGGCTTAGAGAAAATATTTTTAAGAAATATCAAAGAGGCGCGTTTAAGATTCACCACGCAACTTGAAGAAGCAGTGGAAGATGCGGAGATTATATTTTTAGCATTGCCTACACCACCGGGTGCAGATGGTAGTGCGGATTTAAAATATGTATTAGGTGTGGCAGATCATTTAGGAAAGATATTAAAGGGGTATAAAGTGATCGTCAACAAGAGCACGGTGCCAGTTGGTACAGCAGATAAAGTAAGTGCTGCGATTGCAAAAAATTATAGTGGTGAATTTGATGTGGTAAGTAACCCTGAGTTTTTAAGAGAGGGTGTGGCGGTGGATGATTTCATGAAGCCAGATAGAGTGGTGGTGGGTACAAAATCAGAAAGAGCTAAAAAATTAATGAGTGAACTTTACGCACCATTTGTGAGACAGGGTAATCCTGTGATTTTTATGGATGAGCGTAGTTCGGAGTTAACAAAGTATGCGGCGAACTCTTTTCTTGCAACTAAGATCTCCTTCATGAACGAGATTGCACAGTTGTGTGAGCGCATGGGCGCGGATGTGGACATGGTAAGAAGAGGGATTGGATCGGACGATAGAATTGGAAAGCGTTTTTTATTCCCAGGCATTGGTTATGGAGGATCCTGTTTTCCTAAGGATGTACAAGCATTGGTTCAATCGTCAAATGAAGTGAACTATGAGTTTGAGATATTAAAAGCAGTGGAAAAAGTCAACGCCAATCAAAAATTACATTTAGTAGAAAAGATCAAAGCATTTTACAATGGAGATTTACAAGGCAAGCACTTTGCTTTGTGGGGCTTAGCGTTTAAGCCTAATACAGATGATATTAGAGAAGCACCAGCATTGAGTATCATTGACGCTTTAACAGCAGCAGGCGCGACTATTACGGCTTATGATCCAGAAGCGATGCCGAATGTAAAAAATCAGATAGGAGACAAAATAAAGTTTGCTGAAAATCAATACCAAGCTTTAGAAGCTGCAGATGCCTTGATTATTGCTACCGAGTGGAGTGAGTTCAGAACACCTGATTTTGAGCGCATGGAAAAAGAGATCAAGCACAAAATCATTTTTGATGGCAGAAACTTATTTGATGTAGCTAAGATGAAGGACTTAGGCTATCATTATGAGAGCATCGGAAGAGCAGACTCTAATACACTCAATAACTAAAGACTCAACACACAAAGCGATAATTAACAAAAATCAAGATGAGTCAAAAAAGAATATTAATAACGGGTGCTGCAGGATTTTTAGGATCTCATTTATGTGATCGCTTTATCAAAGAAGGCTATTATGTGATTGCGATGGATAATTTGATCACAGGAGACATGATGAACATCGAGCACTTAAGCTCGAATCCAAATTTTGAGTTCATCCACCATGATGTAACGACTTTTATTGACATCAAAGGCGATCTGGATTATATTTTACATTTTGCATCCCCTGCAAGTCCAATCGATTATTTAAAGATTCCCATCCAAACATTGAAAGTGGGCGCATTGGGTACACATAATTGTTTAGGCTTGGCCAAAGCAAAAGGTGCAAGAATATTGGTGGCTAGTACCAGCGAAGTGTATGGAGATCCACTCGTCCATCCTCAAACCGAGGAGTACTGGGGCAATGTGAATCCTGTGGGTCCAAGAGGGGTCTATGATGAAGCAAAACGTTATATGGAATCCATCACCATGGCCTATCATACTTTTCATCATGTGGAGACAAGAATCATCCGCATCTTCAATACCTATGGTCCTAGAATGCGCCTAAACGACGGAAGAGCATTACCTGCATTTATTGGACAAGCCTTAAGAGGCGAAGATATGACGGTGTTTGGAGATGGTTCACAAACAAGAAGCTTCTGCTATGTGGATGATTTGATAGAAGGTATTTATAGATTATTATTAAGCGACTACACTGGTCCTGTGAACATAGGCAATCCAAATGAAATTAGCTTAAAGGATTTTGCAGAAGAGGTATTGAAATTAACAGGCAATACTGTGAAGATTGTGTATAAGGAATTACCTGTGGATGATCCAAAGCAAAGACAACCCGATATTACAAAAGCAAGAACGATTTTAGGATGGGAGCCAAAAGTAGAAAGAGCAGAAGGCTTACAAAAAACATACGATTACTTTAAAGCATTACCACCAAGTGAGTGGACAAAACTACCTAAAGAATTTATTTCAAAATAATTCAATATGGCGATTCATACAATTTTAGTAACAGGCGCTAATGGTCAATTGGGCTGGGAGTTAAGCCAAATTGCTGCAACTTATCCTGCATTTGAATTTGTATTTTTTGATAGAAGCCAATTGGATTTATCGTTTCCTGATACATTTGAAAAAATCATTCAAACTATTGCACCAGATTGCATTATTAATACCGCTGCATACACTGCTGTCGATAAATCTGAAACCGAAAAGGATTTGGCATATACTGTTAATTCCACTGCTGTTCAAACATTAGCGGTTATTTGTAAAAAAATAAAGATTCCTTTTATTACTTACTCAACAGATTATGTATTTGATGGAGAAGCAACAGCGCCCTATACGACTTCAACAAAAGTAGATCCTGTAAATTATTATGGCTCTACTAAAGCTGCTGGGGAAAAAATGGCAATAGAATCCAATGAGGAAACAATTGTGATTAGAACTTCTTGGGTATTTAGCAGTCATGGCAATAATTTTGTAAAGACGATGTTGCGATTAATGAAGGAGAGAGATCAATTAAAAATCGTTGCAGACCAAAAGGGCAGACCAACTTACGCAAAAGATTTAGCTTTTGCAACCATGAAAATGATTGAGGCCATCAATGCTGGTAAGACAATAAAAGGGATATATCATTTTGCAAATACAGGAGAGACTACCTGGTTTAATTTTGCAGCTACCATAAAAGCATATGCTGGACTAACTTGCGACCTACAACCAATTGAGACCAAAGATTTCCCAACGCCAGCTAAAAGACCTGCCTATTCTGTTTTAGATACCTCTAAAATCGAACATGATTTAAATATTGAAATTCGCCACTGGGAGGATGCTTTAACAGATTGTATTGATCAATTAAGTAAATAAGCGCCATCGTTCCTTTCAAGCGAGCTTGTTTTTGCCTTGTCAACACATTGTGCTCGTTTCACTCGCTGCTCCATACCTTAGTCGCGGGCATAAAAAAACCGCAACTTACGTTGCGGCTTCTTTTTTGTTTGGTTGCCTGACCAGGAATGAATTTGGAAGAATTTGTTAAAGAAGTTAGGATGATTTTAGACTTGAAAATTTAATTTCTAAAACTTTCTTGTTAATTTAGCGCCCATGTATTCATATCTCTACTTGTCAATAGCAGTTTTTGGTTTTATATCAATTATTGAAATTTTAAAGAGCAGTCAAAAAATTTCTATAATTAAACTTTATTTTATTCTGATACTAGCTTTCACAACAATCAACAGTTTAATTGATTTTATTAGTTCATTCGGGGTTGATTTAAGTCTATATGGGTCAATTACCAGGTTATTTGTCACCATTTCACTCGTAAATATATTTTATGCTGTAACTCAGTATAAAATACCAAAAACGGTTATTTATATTGAGACTGTTTTATTTATCATTTATATTATTGCTATTTTGAATGGGTTTAGATTTATTAATACTGTAAATAGTAATTTTGTTCAACAAGCTTCGATTTTAAATAAGATAAATTTGGTTTTAGTGAATCCACTTATTTTTGGATCCATGGTTTATAATCTTAATAAATTAAG
Organism: Chitinophagia bacterium; assembly: GCA_037143275.1. Taxonomy (GTDB): domain Bacteria; phylum Bacteroidota; class Bacteroidia; order Chitinophagales; family Chitinophagaceae; genus Sediminibacterium. Next base: position 4,733 of record JBAWZB010000005.1, on the reverse strand, counting down.
AAATATTGACACTAGTAATCTTTATCAGGTAAGAATTAAAAAGTGGATGAATTTTCTTAATATATTATTCATTGTAATCGTTATATCTATTATAAGTTCAATTATTTTTATTTACATAAAGTCATTTTATACGAATATAGATTCAAGATTTATTTTATCCTTTTATCGATTACTTGCTATAACGTTTATATTCTTTAGGCCTAAATTTATAGATGACGCTGGTTTAATGATTAACTATGAAGGTATAAAATCGTTCAATGATCAGATTTCAATTAAAAATTTCAACTTTTTGTTTTATTCTAATCATTATTATTTAAAGCAGGATGCAAATTTGGATGATTTTGCTTTAAAATTGAATCATACAAAAGAAGAGGTTATTGATTTTCTTAAATCTCAAGATGAACAAAATTTCCATGAATTGTTAAATAAAAACAGGGTTGATTATTTCAAAGAATTACTTAAGTCAAAACAACATCATTCATTTACAATAGAAGCCTTATCTGAATTGTCTGGATTTAATAATCGAAGGGCAATGTATTACGCATTTAATAAATATGTTGGAATGACACCTTCAGAATTTATCGTTTTAAATAACTAATTGATTTACAATGGTATAATCTTTGTACAATCATTATTTCACAATGTACATAGCTTTTTTCACTGTCCCATTTTGGTTCATTTTTCATTTTAAGTCAACTTGTACCAACTTCGAATAAATTCTACTTCTTGGATTTATTATGCACGTTTACTAAGCCTATATTTATGAATAAAGCCTATACTAGTTTCAAGAATTTTATTGCCCCATTTGGATTAAATGAAAGCGAATTTAAAACTTTAATAACCTATTGTGAGGTTGTTCAATATAGAAAAGGCAATAATTTAATGACAGAAGGTGAAAAGCAATCTAAATTATACTATTTATATAAGGGCCTTGTTAGATATTTTATTGAAACAAATGATGGTGAAATTCATACTTATGGGTTTAGAATGGAAAATTCTTTAATCACTGGGTATGCTCAACATAATAATACAAATGAGTTTAGAGCAGAAGTGAGTATTGAATGCTTAGAAGACTGTGAATTAATTGAAATACCATATATAGCTACAAAATATATGGAGTCAAATTCTCTTAATGCGCATAAAGTTGCTAGGTATTTAGCAGAAACTCATATTATAGAGTTAGTTCAATTTATTAAAGAATTAGATACAAAGTCGATTTTTGAAAGGTATTATGATTTGGAAAATACTTACCCGGGTATTCAACAAAGAGCTACTCAAAAAGTTATAGCTTCTTATTTAAGAACCACACCTGTACATTTATCAAGAATAAAAAAGTCAAAATTCAAATCTTAACATTTGATAATTTATTTTTTTAAATTCTTATCATTTGTTTATAATATAAATAAAAATCTAAACCTTAGATAACGTAGAATAAATTCTGCATTCTTTTCTTTGTGCTTTAAATCATCACAAAGAAATAAAATGCGATCTACTAGATTATTTTCAAATAAGTTTTTATTACTTTTTTCGATTGTAAGTATTGCAGCTAGTTCCTTAACAGCACAAACTTTAACTAAGAAGCAACAGGATAGCTTGTATTTATTAAATCCAAGTCAAGAACGTATACGTAAAATCAAAAAATCATTCGCTAAGACCTTTGTAAACTTCGTAGGCAATGATGTGTCCTTATTTGGGGCTTTAGTATTGTCTAAGCAAAATATCAATGACAATGGTATTACTGCACCCATTAATTACTTATACAACACGGTTAACAGCAATACATTTAATTCAGGTTATAGTGGTGGCTTTAGAATTGATGGTATTTACAAAGAAAAACATCGCTATTCACTAACCTTTGCAGTAAACAGAATTGCTGCTGGTAATTATTACAAGAATAAATACAGTCTATCTCCTTTCATTGATGATTTTACGCATTTTAAAGCCGATAATAAATTCACTACACTCAGCATAGCTGCACATTACAAAAAATTGCTTCCAGTAAATGCAATGAACAAGTACAAGTTCTATGCTGTATTTGGTCCAAGCTTCGATTATAAAATTTCAAACATTAGTAAACAGAACTTAATCAATGGTGCTGGTAATAGGGCCATTATCAATGGAGACTTAGGCGCCGAGTTTGATAATAAAGGCTACTATGTTTTATATGCACATTATAAACTAGGTGTAAATATGACTAGTTCAAGCGTGCCTGTTCAATTGAACCGATTTGAAATTGGCATGAGCATTAAAGCCAAAGATTTATTCTAAACTAAATCGCATCTTCTAACAATCACTAAAAGAATAAAATGAAAAATTTATATAGCGCTTTAATCGCAGCCTTCTCATTCACCTTTTTTACGGGTTTAGTCGCCTGCAATAAAGAAACCGCTACTACACAAACCGATGTAATGAATACGATGCTTACAAATAAAAATTGGTATTTGGATTATAGCATTACGGGTACTAGTACAAAATCTTATGTAGGACAGTCAACCTATTTTGTGACTTACTTAAAAGATGGTACAACTAAAGATTCAGATGGATTAACAGGAACGTACTCTGTTGAAGTCGTCGGCAATCAATCACAAATACATGTGCAGGTAAAAACTTCTAATGGCAACCCATTGGAAGTGATTTATAATATTATATCTGTGGGAGATACCAAATTGGTCTTATCTAAGGTGGTCACTAATGGTACACCTACTCAATTATATTTTACAAATAAATAATTGAAAACATCAAGTAAAAGAAAATGAACAATTGGTTAAAAAATATTTTAGTAATAGCTTTTATTGCAATCATCGGATTAGCCTTCCCCCGAAGCTTACATGCCCAGGAACTAACTGGTGCTTTTATTATGAGTAGTGTTGGCGGTCTGCAAAATATGTCCAACAATAGTATGGCTGTTACTTTTAGTAGTAGCGCTGCTTGCTTAAATGTACAAAACGGCACTGCGGTTTTAACAGGAGATAGAGGTACAGGTAGTTTTGCTGTTAACTGCGAAGTCAATACCATTTTCAATAGTTTAGGCATTAAATTATTTCCTAACCCAGTGGGTGCCAATACCAAGGTAAAGTTTATTAATACTCCGCCACTAGCAGATCAGTTTACAATTTCAGTATGGAATGCTGAAGGTTTTCAAATAACTAATTCTAAAGCTACAGGCTATGAACTATTCCAAGGAAAGGGAATGGATTTTAGCCGTTTAATGCCTGGAAGTTATATTATTCAAATAGAATCAGATAAATACAGAGACGCTTTAAAATTTATTAAAGCAAACTAACCAATTATAAATTAATTAAGATTTACAATACCTACTCATATGAATTTTCAAAAGTTTACTACATTCAAGATAATTTTAATTGCACTAGTATTAACCATTAATGCTAATCAGTTATTTGCTCAAACCACCAACGGTATCTTTTTCCAAGCGGTGGCTAGAGATAATTTTTCTAATCCAGCGAAGGACAGAAAAATATATGTACAATCAAGTATCATACAATCCACACCCACTGGTACTAAAGTATTAACGGAAGAGCATCAAACCAATACCGATGGATCAGGTGTTTTTAATATAAGCTTAGGTAATGGCTCAAGGGTAGGAGGAACTGCAAGTGGTTTAGCTACGATTGATTGGTCAAAAGGGCCATTTTATTTAAACTTAAAAGTGGCTATTACACCAATAGGAGGAAATAGTAGTTGGGATTATTCCAAAGAATGGGTAGATATGGGTACCACCAGTTTTGGTGCGGTGCCATTTGCACTCTATTCAGCAAGCTCTGCTAAAGTAGATGATAAATTAAATTTATCAGATACCTCCACAATGCTAAAAGCTTATGCTAAAGCCATAAAAGTACAATCTTTAGAAACTTCACTAGCAACTAAATTAACAGCAGCGGATACTTTAACCATGTTAGCTCCTTATGCAAAAGCTGCATATACGATAGATTCAAGCTTTTTTAAAACACAGTTAGCGACCAAATTAAATGTCGCTGACACTATTAAATATACCAAACAAAAATATACGGACTCGGCAATTGCTAAAAAGTTAAATATTTCGGATAGTACAATATATGTTACTCCGGCACAGTTAGCAGCAAAAACTTTTGATCAAACACCTATTACCAATGCAATTAATACAAAATTAAATATAGCAGATAGTACGATATATGTTACTCCGACACAGTTAGCTGCTAAAACATTTGATACAACAAGTTTGTCAAACCGCATTAATTTAAAAGCGAACACGGCTGATGTAAATACAGTAATTAATTTAAAAGCAAATACGGCTGATGTAACAACTGCCATTAGTGCTGAAGCTGCTACTGCAAGAGCTGCAGAATTAACACTTACGAATAATGTAGCTTCTAATACAGCAAGTATCACATCAAATACATCAGCTATTGCCGCGGAAGTAACAAGAGCAACTGCAGCAGAATTAGTATTAACAAATAATATTGTTTCAAATACTGCTAGTATTACAGCAAATACAAATGATATAGCAACCATTAATACGAATGTTGCATCAAACACAGCTAGTATTACAGCAAATACAGCTGCCATTGCTTCAGAAGTAACAAGAGCAACTGCAGCAGAATTAGTTTTAACAAATAATGTTGCTTCAAATACTGCAAGTATTACAGCAAATTCTACTTCGATTAGTGCAGAAACTACTAGGGCAATCGCAGCTGAAACGGTACTTACGAATAATATAACCTCAAACTCGGCAAGTA
>JBAWZB010000004.1:0-146451 GCA_037143275.1 Chitinophagia bacterium | reverse complement strand
CTACTGCTTTTTTAGCAACAACTTTCTTTTTAGCAGGTGCTTTTTTTGCTACTGCTTTCTTTTTAGCTGGAGTTGCTTTTTTTGCAGTTACTTTTTTAGCTTCTGCCTTTTTTGCTTTAGCTTCTACTTTTTTTGCTTTTGATTTTTTTTTGTTTGCCATAATCTTTATGTTTTTTTAGGAGTGTTGATTTTTATAAAATTACATTCTTTTTTTTGTAACAAAATAAAAAGAGTTTAAATTTTTAATAATAGATTTGGCTTATGCAATCAAGTGTTACCATGGTTTTAGGCGCATCGCCCAATCCAGAAAGATATAGTTTTATGGCTACGGTCATGTTGTTAGAAAAAGGGCATGCAGTTTATCCATATGGGATTAAAAAAGGCATGATCCAAAATTTACCAATTCTCCAAGACTGGCCTAGCCCAGGATCCATATCCAGTTTGACTTTGTATTTAGGACCTTCTGCGCAAGCCGAATATTATGATCAAATTATTGCGCTAAAACCTGAGCGTATTATTTTTAATCCGGGAACTGAAAATCCTATTTTAGTGGCATTAGCACATGCAGCCCAGATACCAACTATTGAAGCATGTACTTTAGTAATGCTTAAGACTGGTCAATATTAAGAGATTATTAATAAGCCTGACCCCATCCAGCCCTATCCAGCATCCTGTATTGAATAGATTCACTAATATGTTGATTTTGAATATTTTTTGATCCATCTAAATCTGCAATGGTACGTGCCACTTTAATGATTCGATCATAGGCTCTTGCACTCAAATGAAATTGCTCCATGGCTGTTTTTAATAATTTAGCAGAAGCATCATCTAGCTGCGCCCATTCTTTTAAGTCAAAAGATTGCATTTGGGCATTGGTATTAATTCCTGGGCGCTGTTTAAAGCGTTTTAATTGGATGGATCTTGCATTTTGTACCCTATTTTTTATGGTCATTGAGTTTTCTGTAATGCTAGGGTTTGAGAGCGCATCATAACTTATAGGTACCACCTCAATTTGTAAATCAATCCGGTCTAGCAAGGGCCCTGAAATTTTATGTAGGTATTTTCTTACACTTGAAGGGCTGCAAGTGCATGCTTTTTGAGGATGATTAAAATAGCCACAAGGACATGGATTCATAGAGGCAAAAAGCATAAATCTACTGGGGAACTCAACTGTTTGTCTAGATCTTGAGATGCTAACATACCCTGCTTCCATGGGTTGGCGTAATATTTCAATGGCAGCTCGACTGAATTCTGGTAACTCATCTAAAAATAAAATACCATTATGGGCCATTGAAATTTCTCCAGGTTGGGGAATGGATCCTCCACCCACCAATGCAATGGCTGACAAAGAGTGATGCGGATTTCTAAATGGACGTGTATGCATGAGCCCAGCTTTAGGGGATAGCTTTCCTGTTAAGCTATACACTTTACTTGTTTCTAGGGTTTCCTCATGGCTCATTTCAGGCAGGATACTAATACTGGTTTTTGCCAACAATGTTTTACCTGCACCTGGTGGGCCAACCATGATTAAATTATGTCCTCCTGCTGCAGCAATCTCAATGGCTCTTTTTGCTTGAAACTGTCCTTTGATAAAAGCAAAGTCTACGGAATAATCGATTGGAGTTATCGCATTGTCTGAATCAATTTGTTGAAAAGGACTAAATGATTCTGGATGATTGCAAAATTGTGTGACATCTATGAGGTGGTCAAATCCATACACTTTAAGTCCCTCAATAAGGGATGCCTCAGCTGCATTTGTTGTTGGAATGATCAATCCATCTAAACCGGCTTCTTTTGCATAGATGGCCATGGCTAGCACACCCTTGATTGGCTGAAGTGCCCCATTCAAGCTAAGTTCACCCATCATCAAATAGTTTGTCAACACGACTGAATGGGTGATTTGATCTGATGCCGCAAGGATGCCAATTGCAATAGGGAGATCAAAAGCTGGTCCTGTTTTTTTAATATCAGCAGGGGCTAAATTAATGACCAATTTTGTTCTTGGCATCTGAAATCCGTTGGCCTTGATGGCAATTTCTGTGCGGTGTAAACTTTCTTTAACTGCAGTATCCGGAAGTCCAACGATACAATAGCCTTGCCCCATACTCACATTGACTTCTACCTGTATGCCAATGGCATCCGTGCCAAATAAAGAGGCACCAATCGTTTTTACGAGCATGTTTCTTTGAAAAATAACAAATAATTGAAATCGTATTTAAGTATTTATACGCTCAATTAAATCTACCACACCTTCTCTTTCTAAAATAAGGTAGCCAATCCTATCCTCACTTACACCCTTTTTTAAGGTATAATTAAAAAGTAATGTTTTATCAATGACTGAAGTTTCAAAATAATAAAATTGAATGTGTGGGTAGACCTTAAGTGGTTCACTAATCTCATATAAATGAGTAGATAAAATACATAAGGATTGTTTCAAAGCTTGTAAGCCTTCAATCACTTTTGTACTGCACTTCATTGCATCAATGATATTGGTGCCTTTAAATAATTCATCTATAAGTACTAAGTATTTTTTTCCATCCATCACTTGCGTTAAAGTATGTTTTATGCGTTGCACTTCATTGAAAAAATAACTTTCTCCTTTAAGCACATTGTCTGAAGTGGTTAAATTGGTGATGAGCCCATCTAAAATACTGAGCTTACATTTTTTTGCAGGCACGCCCATACCAATATGTGCTAGGTAGGCTAATAGGCCAACAGTTTTTATGAACGTGCTTTTACCTGCCATATTCGCCCCAGTTAAAAATAAAAAACCAGATTCGGTCGTTAAGTTCAAATCATTCCCTACAGCATTGAGTATAAGCGGATGGACTGCACCCTCAAATTCAATCATTGGGCTAGATTGATCCACCCATTCAGGAAAAGTAAACTGGTATTCCTGTATCGCTGTGGCCATACTATAATACGCATCTAGCAGATAGAAATGGTGTTGTAAATTTTTTAACTGTGCTTTGTATTGGTAATAAAAAAAATAGCCCAACTGCAACACAGCTTGAGGATCTTTTTTTAAAGTCGTAGCATTGAGTGAAAGACAATCTAAATTGGCTATTTGTTGCTTGATAGGGACGATCAATGCATTTAAAGCAGTATTATTAGAATAAGCCTCAAACACTTTTAGCCATTGGTCCAGCTCCTTGACAAAAGTTAATATGTGCTGAACAGAATAAGCAATTAGGGCGTAATCTGTTTTATTCCAAAATTGATACCAATAGGCACTTGTAAAACTAATATGTTTAGGAATGGGCGTAAATCCAGTGCCATAAAATTGATCAATGACCAAACAAGTCCCATTAGAAATTTTCATTTGGTCCAAAAAAACTTGCTCAGCTATAAAAATTTGCAGGACAGATTGCCTTGTTTCAATGGCATACTTGGTATCCAATGGAGTCGTGATTAGCTGCATCCATTTTGCTTTACCACCATTTGTTTTACAAAAATCTAAATGACTAGCCACCCCTTTAGATTCATTATTGTCTAAAAGTCCAATATCTAGTATCGTCGTTTTATCTACCTGCATTTAGCTTCTTGTAAACTGTAATCTGCTACCTTTTTGTGCTTCATTAAACTGGCCTTGATGGTAAACAAGATGGCCATTCACAAAAGTAGATTGTACGCTATAAGGAAATTGGGTGCCCTCAAATGGACTCCACCCGCACTTATATAAGATGTTATCCTTAGTGACGGTATAAGGCAATGCTTTTACAAGCACTAAATCTGCATAATAGCCTTCTCTAATGAAACCCCTTTCTTTAATTTGAAAACAAGTGGCAACTGCATGGCTCATTTTCTCCACCATTTTTTCCATACTTAATTTTCCTTCATGTACATATTGTAGCATCAGCATCAAGCCATGTTGCACCAAAGGTAATCCTGCATGTGCATGCGCATAAGTCTCTTGTTTTTCGGCCCAAGTATGTGGCGCATGATCTGTGGCAATGATATCTAATTGGTCATTCAATAAGCCTTCCCACAATGCAGTTCTATTTTCTGCTGATTTAATGGCTGGATTACACTTGATTAAATTCCCCATGGTAGCATAATCGTCTGCAGTAAAATGTAAATGATGCACACAGACTTCTGCAGTAATGCGTTTTTCCGATAAGGGTTTAAGATTAGAAAATAATTGTAATTCTTTGGCCGTGCTAATATGCAAAATATGCAATCTTGTATCAAATTTTTTAGCCAATTGGATGGCTTTAAAAGAAGACTCAAAGCAAGCATCCACATCCCTGATAATAGGATGATCGCTTGGTTCCAAAATAGCTTTACTTGCTTCTACCTTGGCCTTATTCTTTTTAATGATGGATTCTTCTTCACAGTGAGTTGCAATCAATAATTCTGATCCTTCAAAGACGCGCTCTAAGACAATAGGGTTGTCTACTAGTAAATTACCGGTAGAGGAACCCATAAAAATCTTCACTCCACAAACTTCATTTTTCTTTGCATTGGTTTTTAAAATCTCTTCTACATTGTCTTGAGAAGTACCCATGAAAAAAGAATAATTCGCCAATGCATTTGATGCTGCAATCTGGTATTTATCTTCTAATAATTCCTGTGTAAATACTGGAGGATTGGTATTGGGCATTTCCATAAAACTGGTCGTGCCTCCAGCTACAGCTGCTTTTGCTTCGGTATAAATATTGGCTTTATGGGTTAAGCCAGGCTCTCTAAAATGTACTTGATCATCAATCACGCCAGGCAAAAGAAATTGTCCTTCACCATTGATCTCTTCAACTGCATAAGTAGGATCAATCTTACTTGCTATTTTTTCTATTCTTCCGTCCTTGATTAAAACATCCCCTACAAAACGACTTCCTTCATTGACAATGGTGGTATTTTTAATTAAGTAGTTTGACATAAAAAAGTATTTTTAGTTTTCTATATGAATGGTGAAATAGACGAAATTAGAACGCACTTTATCAAGGCTATTCATTAAAGGATAGGTCGCATCTAATTGATGTAAGTCTTTTAGGCCATAACTAAATTTAACCTCAGGAGAAATGGTAGCATACCTTAGATAAAAGCTAACTCCAACGCCAATTTCAGCTCCTAAATCTGTCCCTTTTAATACACTTGGATAAGTGATAGGTAAGGCCGAAATACCAGTAGAGGGTGTCGTAATTTTACCTGCTTTATTGCTTGCTAAGTCAAAATCAAATTTTCCGCCCACTAATAAATAGTGTCGCATGATATTAGCATATCTAAATCCGTTGTACCTATCGGATTGAAACTTAAATGCAACAGGTAAATGAATGATACTAGAAGACACATTTAATTTTTGACTTAAATTTGGCGTTGCCTTCACCTTGAAATCAATCACATTTTTTGTACCTATAATCAATAAAGTAGGATTGGCTCTTAACAAAACATGCTTGGTTAATTTTAAAGTGCCTACTAGTCCAAGATTGTAATAAAGGTTACTGATTGGATTCACTTCAATAATACTATTGGGATCGCTGTAGCTATAAGGTGAGACAGTGGCTAAAAAACGATTTGCTCTATTAAAAGCTAAATAATTATTACTAAAACCAATACTCATCCCAAAATAATAGGGAAGATCGTCGTGGTCGGGCTGAAACACTTCGTCCCTCTGCGCTAAGGCAGCACTGCTAATACATAAGCTTATGAATAAAAAGCTTATTTTATTCCGCAATAAATACTGCATATGCCTAAGGTTAATTTTTTCTGAATGACATGTTTAAATCCAACTTGTTCAAAGATGCTAATAAATGCAGCACCCTCTGGAAAAGCAATGACGCTATCATTTAAATATTGGTAGGCGGCCCTGTTGCCTGAAAATAATTTTCCTACCGTTGGGGTGACCCAGTTCATGTAAAATTGATAAATAGGCTTGAACCAAAAACTACTTGGTTGAGAAAATTCAAGAATCACCAATTTACTACCTGGTTGCAAGACTCTGTAAATCTCACTCAATCCTTTTTCTAAATTGGCAAAATTACGCACACCAAAAGCCACCATGGCTGCATCAAATGTTTGATCTTCAAAAGGAATCGCCGTGCTGTCCCCGGTGATCAATTGAATGCGGTCACTTAATCCTTTATCTGCAATTTTAATTCTTCCGTATTGCATCATGCCTTCGGAAATATCAATCCCAGTAATTTTTTTTGGTGCAATTGTTTTATCCGCCATCAAAGCCATATCGGCGGTTCCTGTAGCAATATCTAATAAATGGTTGATTTTTTGTTGGCCAAAATAAGCAATGGCTTTTTTACGCCATCCTTGGTCAATGCCTAAGCTTAAAAAGCGGTTTAGAAAATCATACCTTTTTGCAATATGATCAAACATGGTAGCAACCTGTTCTTTTTTGGCAGCGGTACTTGCTGCATAAGGCACTATTTTATCGTGTTCAAATTCACTCATAAGGCAAAGATATTGAATTTGTGGATGCTTTGATTATCTTCGTTTTTCATGAAAGCAAGGATTTATAAATCTACCGGTAGTTGGTATAGCGTAAAGCTAGAAAATGGCCAATTTTGTCAAGCCCGTATTAAGGGGGTGATTAAATTGGATGCCATTACCTCTACCAATCCAATAGCAGTAGGCGATTGGGTAGATTGTGCTATAGAGGAAGATGCAGAGCAAGCAGTGATGATTCATAATATCATAGAAAGAGACAATTATGTGGCGAGGCAGTCCCCTCATAATAAAAGACAGCAACATATTATAGCTTCCAATATGGATCAATCCATTTTGTTGGCGACCTTAAAATCACCTAAAACTTCTCAGGGTTTTATTGATCGATTTTTGGTGTCATGTGAAGCCTTTCATATTCCTGCGATTATTGTGTTTAACAAAGCAGATTTATATGGCCCTGAGGAGTTAGAAAGGTATGCCGAATTAGAGGAGATGTACCAAGCGGTAGGATATAAAGTATTGCTGATTAGTATTGAGCAAAAAATTGGCTTGGAACCATTGCATGATATTTTAATGAATAAAACGACATTAGTCAGTGGACATAGTGGTGTTGGTAAATCTTCCTTAATCAATTATTTATTTCCGCACCTTGATTTAACAACACAAGAAGTAAGTGGATGGAGTGGAAAAGGGATGCATACCACCACATTTGCACAGATGTATGATTACCCTGGAGGAGGTGCTGTGATTGATACACCGGGTATGCGTGAATTAGGTTTAGTGAATCTAGCGAAAGAAGAATTAGCGCAATACTTTCCAGAAATGAGGGCCAAAATGCAGGGTTGCCAATTTAATAATTGCCAACATATCAATGAGCCAGGTTGTGCGGTCAAAGCAGCCGTGGAAAAAGGATTGATTTCGGAAGCACGCTTTTTTAGCTATGTAGATTTATGGCATGGCATCGAAGACAAAAAATATTAGTACTTTAATGATTGCCCCTTTTATGCTCCAACTTCCTTGGCAGCATCTGGTGCCTCGTTGTAATCGCTAAACCAAGAAGCATATTTGACATAATTATTAGAGATGCGATTGATCTCGCCATGAATCAAATCCTCGGAAACCATCTTCACTTTTTTTGCAGGCACACCTGCATAAATACTACCAGCTTCTACTATGGTGCCCTCTAATACCACCGCACCAGCTGCAATAATCGCATTGGAATGCACCACACAGGCATCCATCACAATACTACCCATGCCTATCAAAACATGATCATGAATCGTACAACCATGCACCATAGCGTTGTGCCCAATGGATACATGATTACCAATGGTGGTGGGATGTTTTTGATAAGTGCAATGAATGATTGCTCCATCTTGTACATTCACTTTATCGCCCATTTTAATAAAATGCACATCGCCACGAATCACTGCATTGAACCATACAGAACAATCTGCGCCCATACTTACTTCACCCACAATGGTGGCATTGGGTGCAATAAAACAATTTTCACCAAATTGAGGTTCTTTTCCGTTAACAGGTAGTATGGTTGCCATAAAAATGCGACTTTTGTACTGCAATTTATACCGAATGTCCAGATTAAACAATAGACAATTTTTTTTACAGCATTTAGCCCAAACCTCACCTAAGCCAATTGGTCTTGAAGTAGCATGTGCTTCGGGTATTCATATCCACGATACAGAAGGCAAATCCTATATCGATATGATTGCAGGATTTAGTGTTTGCAATATTGGGCATAGTCATCCAAAAGTCATAGCTGCAATAGAGCAACAAATCAAACAATACATGCATGTGATTGTTTACGGTGAATTCATTCAATCACCGCAAGTGCAATATGCAACAACTTTATTGTCCTTATTACCTGAAAATTTACAATCCATTTATTTTACCAATAGTGGTGCGGAGGCTGCAGAGGGTGCCATGAAATTGGCCAAGCGTGTCACAAAACGTACTAGAATGATTGCATTTGATGGAGCCTACCATGGCAGTACACAAGGCGCTTTGAGTGTGATGGGGGACGAGTATTACAGAAATGCGTACCGACCATTATTGCCTGATGTATTGCACCTTAGATACAACAACATGCAGGACATTGATTTGATTGATCATCATGTAGCATGCGTCATGGTGGAACCTGTGCAAGCCGAAACGGGCATCACAGCAGCATCTGCTGCTTGGTTAAAAGCATTAAGAGCCAAATGTGATAAGCTATGTATTTTATTGATATTTGATGAAATACAATCTGGTTTTGGAAGAACAGGTAGCTTATTTGCTTTTCAACAATATGGCGTTGTGCCTGATATTTTATTAACCGGAAAAGCATTAGGAGCAGGCCTGCCTTTAGGTGCATTCATTAGTGCTCCAGCCATGATGGGCACTTTAACCTATGATCCTGTATTAGGCCATATCACTACATTTGGTGGCAATCCTGTTGCCTGCGCTGCTGGCAAAGCAGGTTTAGAAGTATTGCTTGAATCGGGTTGGATGGACGCAGTAAAAGCAAAAGAAACTTATTTACTAGCAGCATTAAAGCATCCTGCAATATTGGATATACAACATAAAGGACTTTGGATGTCTTTGCAATTTGCAACACCTGAAATCACTAAAAAAATTGCGGCTAATTGTGTGGCCAATGGCCTCATCACAGATTGGTTCTTATTTGCAGAAGATCGAATTCGAATAGCGCCACCATTGAGTATTACCATGGAAGAATTAGCTATAGCAGTCCAAAAAATAAATGAAAGTATAGACCAATCTTTCTAATTGAATTAAACAATAAATTACAATTGGTCGCTGACTCAGTGCTTAACAATCTCCTGTTCTACAAAAACGTCTGTATAAATTTTCGTAAATAGGGATGATATGGTGAATGTCAAATAATTTCGCTTGCTCCAATGCATTGTGCTTGAAAGCTTTTAATTGAGCATCATCTTTTAATAAATGAATCGCTTTATCGCTCATGGTAGCTACATCACCCACATTTGCAGTATAACCTGTTTTGCCATCAATATTGATTTCGCCTAATCCACCTGCATTGGAACTAATCACTGCCACACTGGAAGCCATTGCTTCTAATGCCACTAAACCAAAACTTTCATATTCCGAAGGCAATAAAAATAAATCACTCACTGCTAAAATATCTTCCATCTGTTCTTGCTTACCTAAAAAACGTATGTCTGATTCAATCCCATACTGTCTTGCTAAATCCTCTGCAATAGGACGTTCTGGGCCATCGCCAACCATTAATAATTTTGAAGGGGTGGCTGCATGAATATTTTTAAATATTTCCATCACATCACCAATCCTTTTTAGTTTTCTAAAATTGGATGCGTGCACCACAATTTTTTCGTCATGTGCGGCAACTACTTTTTTGAAAGCTTGTAATGGCTTTTTATTGAATCTTTTTAAATCCACAAAATTATGAATCACTTCAATCTCTTTTCGGATCTCAAAATGTTTTAATGTTTCTTGTTTCAAATTTTCTGATACAGCAGTAATGGCGTCACTTTCATTAATAGAAAAAGTGACCACTGGTTCATAAGTTTTATCTCGTCCAACCAATGTAATATCTGTGCCGTGCAATGTGGTAATGACCGGAACGGATCTGCCTGTTTTTTGTTTCACAATTTGCTTAGCAGTATAAGCTGCAGAAGCATGAGGAATCGCATAGTGTGCATGGATCAGATCCAAGTCGTGGTTTAAAATAACATCTACCATCGTACTTGCCAGTGCTAATTCATAGGGCGGAAAATCAAATAAGGGATAAGTAGGAACCCTTACCTCGTGGTAGAATATATTTTCGTGAAAACCATTTAAACGAACGGGTTGTTGGTAGGTGATAAAATGGATTTCATGTCCTTTATCTGCTAATGCTTTTCCAAGTTCTGTGGCTAATACTCCACTACCACCAAATGTAGGATAACAAACTATTCCAATCTTCATTTTGAGCTATTGTAACTACAAAGAACAACTAAAAAATTGATAAAGTTTAGTTATATTTAATAAATTATTTGAAAGTTAAAACAAGACGATTATGCGAAAAATTTTCCTTTTTCTTTTTGCCCTTCCTTTGATGGTAAAGGCGCAATCTAAGACAGATAGTACGACCATTAAAATGATGTCCGACGAGATCATGAAAAATGGTAAAGCCTATGATTTATTAAGAGAGTTAACAAAAGATATTGGTGGCCGTTTGGCCGGCTCTCCTCAACAACAAAATGCAGCCATTTGGGGTAAACGTCACATGGAATCATTTAAACCTGATAGGGTGTTCATGCAAGCATGTAAGACACCCAATTGGCAACGCGGCGGAAAAGATTTTAGCGCAGTGGTTGCAGCCGATGGAAAACCAATGATGGATAAATTAGAAGTGTTTGCTTTAGGAAATTCTTTATCAAGCAATGGTTTAATTGAAGCTGAATTATTGGCTGTGGCTAATTTTGATGAACTTGAAAAAAGAAAAGACGAAGTAAAAGGTAAGATTGTTTATTTCCATAGTCAATTTGATCCAACCACGATTCAAACTTTTAAAGCATATGGCGAATCTGGTATCTATCGCAGATCTGGTGCAAGCCGAGCTGCTAAATATGGTGCAGTAGGTGTGATGATTCATTCTTTAAGTTCGGCTCCGGACAACGCACCTCATACAGGAACCATGGTGTATGACCCAGCGTATCCAAAAATTCCTGCTGTAGCACTTGGTCCAAATGATGCCAAAAAAGTATGGGCTCAATCTAGAAATAAACAATTGGTTGTGCAAATGCAGACCTATGGTTACTTTTTGCCCGATGCTGATGAAAACAATGTGGTGGCAGAAATCAAAGGCTCAGAATTTCCTAATGAAATTATCACTGTTGGTGGTCACTTAGATAGCTGGGATGTAAACGAAGGTGCACATGATGATGGCGCAGGGATTGTACAAACCATGGAGATTTTACGCACGATGAAAGCATTGAACTATCAACCTAAAAGAACCATTCGTTTTGTGTTATTTGCAAACGAAGAGAATGGCGGAAAAGGTGGAGATAAGTATGCAGAGTTAGCAAAACAAACTAATGAAAAACAGGTCTTTGCATTAGAAAGTGATGAAGGTGGATTCACGCCAAGAGCTATTGGTATCAGTGCAACTAGCCCTGAGCAGTTTAAAAAGTTTCAACAATGGACTAGTTTATTAAAGCCTTATGGTACTGAAATTACAGCTGGCGGAGGTGGTGCAGATATTAACCCATTAAAGAGTGTGAATGCATCCATTGTACTTGCAGGATTGGTTCCAGATAGCCAACGTTATTTTGATGTACACCATGCTAAAACAGATGTATTTGAAAACGTTAATAAGCGTGAACTATTATTAGGTGCGGTGAATATGGCTGCGGTGATTTATTTAATTGACCAGTATGGAACGAACTTTTAATAACAACGATATAGCATAAACACGAATCCCCTACAATCTTAACATTTAAAATATAGCTACCCCTCGTTCTCAAGCGGAGTAACTTTTAATAACAATGATATAGCATAAACGCGAATCCCCCACCTCTCAGCTAAAATGTTCGTTGGGGGATTCGCATTTATAGCTATATCTACTTTCTTAAAATGTTCAAGCATTAAAAAAGCCCTTAAGAAATTAAGGGCTTTTTAATTATAGGTTGCGTCAAATTATCTAGATAAGTTCATTGAACGCTCTTTGTACAAGGTTCTGAAATATGGATCGCGTAAGTCTTTGATAAAGCGGATGGCTTCTCCTGTGCTCTTCATCTCTGGGCCTAATTCTTTATTCACGCCTGGGAATTTTTCAAAACTAAATACCGGTTCTTTGATGGCGAATCCGTCTAGTTTTTTCTCCATTGTAAAGTCGGTTAATTTTGCTGCACCCAACATCACTTTAGTTGCAATATTTAAATAAGGAATCTGGTAGGCCTTTGCAATAAATGGCGTTGTTCTTGATGCCCTTGGATTGGCTTCAATCACAAATACCTTATCGTCCTTGATGGCAAATTGAATATTGATCAATCCCTTGATATTTAAAGCACGTGCAATTTTTTCGCTGTAAAATTCCATCGTAGCCACAATCAATGGCGTTAAATTAAATGCGGGTAATACTGCATTGCTATCTCCACTATGGATACCTGCTGGTTCAATATGTTCCATCACACCCATCACATGAAAAGTTTCACCATCAAAAATGGCATCTACTTCTGCTTCTTGACAACGATCTAAGAAATGGTCAATTAAAATTTTATTATCTGGGATATGTTTTAAGATACTTACAACTGCTTTTTCTACTTCTGCATCGTTAATGACAATGCGCATTCTTTGTCCACCAATCACATAGCTTGGTCTCACAAGTACCGGATAACCCACTTGATTGGCCACTTCAATTGCTTCGTCGGCTGTGTAAGCTGTGCCGTAGTCTGGGTAAGGAATTTTTAAATCTTTCAATAAATCACTAAAGCGACCTCTGTCTTCGGCGATGTCTAAACTATCAAATGAAGTACCAATAATTTTGATGCCACGCTCTGTTAAACGCTTGGCTAATTTTAATGCTGTCTGTCCTCCTAATTGTACAATCACGCCTTCAGGTTGTTCTAATTCAATGATCTCCCAAAGGTGTTCCCAAAAAACGGGTTCAAAATATAATTTATCCGCCATGTCAAAATCGGTAGAAACAGTTTCAGGATTACAGTTGACCATAATCGCTTCGTATCCTGCTTCTTTCACTGCTAGTAATCCATGCACGCAACAATAATCAAATTCAATACCTTGTCCAATACGATTAGGGCCGCTTCCTAAAACAATTATTTTCTTCTTTTTAGATTGGACAGATTCGTTGGAGTTCAATTGGTTGCTCATAGGTATAAAATTGGGCAAAAATACATTAGCCAAAGCATTTATCCGAATTTTTATAAAATGGTTTTCCACCAATACGATTTATTTCACGATACAAAGCTCATCCCAGCGTGTGGTAAAGCGCTTACTTCTTTTTTCGCTACGCATTTTCCAGTTTTTCTGCGTCCCGCTGGTGCCAAATTTGAGTACATCGTTGCGGTAGGCGGCGTTCATATTATCAATCACATGCATGAGCTTCTTCTTTTTCGTGTCAATAGGGGCAACAAATAGATTGGTTTGCAAGGCGCTATCGGGTACAAAACCGCTGAGGATGACGCCGGCTTTTTTATAGACTTCGTCCTTTTCGTAGAGGGATTTGCCAATGGCGACCACTGCCTTGATGAGGTCGGGGGTGCTCTGGGTGGGATTGTCCAACTGGGTATAACCACTTACTTGACGGCCCCGGCTATAGTAGGCGGCGTCTAATTGAATAGGCGCTTTTTTAAGTAAGAACACGGCGATGCCGGTGGCTGCACTATGTTGTCTTCTTAATTTTTCGGCAGCCCTGGTGGTATAAGTTGCAAGTGCTTCTTCTATTTCCTGCCATTCGGTGACATTGCGTCCAAACATGCGCGTGGTAGCAATCATTTTTTTTTCTGTTCTTGGGGCTTGCATGGCATGGCTTTTAAAACCTTTTAGTTCGCGTATCAAACGCATCCCTACCACACCACCTAAAAAGCGTTTACCCCAACTAAGGTCTTTGATGCTTAATGTATAAGCCGTATTAATGCCATATACTTTTAGTTTTTCACTATAGCTAAAACCCACGCCCCAAATATCTTCTACAGGCGTTTGTTGTAATGCAGCTTGTATTTTTTTAGTCGTGTCTAACACCACAATACAATTGGTTTTAAGTTTATTTTTTTTCGCTAACCGATTGGCCACTTTACTCAATACTTTATTGGGCGCCGCACCAATGGAAACAGAAATGCCTGTCCACTGTTCAATCTTATTTTTGAGTTCCAAACAAAAGGAATGAATTTCTTCTGTAGGTAGATGAGAGAGGTCTACAAAAGCTTCATCCACCGAATACACTTCTACATGACCCGGTGGTAGCAATAGTCTCATGGTTTCCATCACACGCCAACTGAGGTCGCCGTATAAATGATAGTTAGAGGAAAAAGTTGTGACGCCATTTTTTTCAATCAAATCCTTCGCCTGAAAATAGGGTACCGCCATCGAGATGCCTAATTGTTTAGCTTCGTCCGTGCGCGATACAATACAGCCATCATTATTACTCAACACCACGACCGGACGGTGCATTAACTGTGGCTGAAAAAGTCTTTCGCAAGTACAGTAAAAACTATTGCAGTCAACAATGGCTTGCATTTTTATAAATTATGAATCACAAAAGTCACGACACCCCAAGTGCTATAGTCCGACAATTGTGCCACTTGAATGCTGCCATATTTTTTATTTTCTGGTAATAAACTAATGCTATGTTCCTGCACTTGCAAACGACGTACTAAAAATTCTCCATTCAATACGGCCACCACCACATTGCCCGATCTTGCTTGGATGCTTCTGTCTACAATTAAGGTATCCCCTATATGAATTCCCGCGCCAAGCATGGCATCGCTATTGACCCTAAAGAAAAAAGTGGCAGGCTTGTTGCGCACCAATTGTTCGTTGAGGTCAATCCCTCTTTCCATAAAATCGTCCGATGCCGCCCCAAATCCAGTGGCATTGGCTTGTACAATCTGCGCCGATTGGTAGTTTTTCGCCCCCGTATAACCTGTTTTTTGCTCGTATGCTTCCTCTTGAAATTCCATTTAGCTAAATTTATTAGCAATATTAACTAAATAATTTAGTATTTAATCAAACTGAGGGAGAAATTTATCCTCATTTTTAGCCGCAAAGGCATTTTTAGTTTTTTCGTAAGGTAAAATTTAATTAATTACTTTTAACACTATTAAAACCCCCTATTGAAAGTTCATGGAAGCAATGCAAGAATCGATTCAACAATTATTTTTATCACTTACAGGAAAGGCATGGGACCTCTTGGAGAAAATTCCTCAAAGTGGGGGAGATCGAATCTATTTTAGAATCAAACAAGGGACTGATTCCTATATTGCAACCTACAACTTGAACCTTAAAGAAAACGAGACCTTCATTTATTTTGCACAGCATTTTCATTCCAAAGGGTTGCCTGTGCCAAAAGTATTGGCGGTGAGTGCAGATCAGAAAATTTATATTCAAGAAGACCTTGGGGCGGAATCTTTATTAGAGGTATTAGAAAAAGAAGGCAAGACGGATAGAGTGTATCAATTATTCCAAAAGAGTTTAAAAGCATTGGTGCATTTACAAGTAAAAGGCAGTGAAGGACTAGATTATTCCAAATGCCTTACTTCAAAAACATTTGGCAAACATGCGGTATTGACGGACTTGCTTTATTATAAGTATTATTTTTTAGATACTTTACAATACCCTTACGACAAACAAGCATTGATTGATGAGTTTGAATTATTAAGTGATCAATTGTCCAACAGCCATTTTAATTATTTCATGTTCCGTGATTTTCAGAGTAGAAATATTGTAGTTAAAAACGATGAAGTATTTTTTATAGATTTCCAAGGCGGGATGAAAGGCGGCATGCCTTATGATGTGGCCTCCTTATTATGGCAGGCAAAAGCAGAATTATCCAATGAATGGAAAGAGCGCTTATTGAATGATTATATCAAAGAAGCAGAATTGGTATTAGGCGAAACCATTGATACGACTTTGTTTAAAAAACAATACCATGGTTTTGTTTTATTAAGATTATTACAGGTATTGGGTGCTTATGGATTTAGAGGATTGTTTGAGCGTAAAGCGCATTTCTTAACCAGCATCCCATTGGGTTTAAAAAATCTTCGTAGTTTCTTAGAAGTACATACTTTAGATGCGGATACACCAGTTTTTGCAGGAATTTTAAATTGGATGGTAGGCGAGGAAGTATTGAACAGATTCACGCCTAAGCAAGCCACTGAAAAAACACCATTGGTCATTACCATCAATAGTTTTAGTTATAAAAAAGGCTTGCCTTCGGATGCATCAGAAAATGGAGGTGGATTTATTTTTGATATGCGTGGTATTTTAAATCCGGGTAGATTTGAGGACTATAAAAAACTTTCTGGGCTAGATAAGCCTGTGCAAGATTTTTTGGATCAAAAAACAAAAATGAATACTTTTTTAAATAGTGTTTGGGATTTAATTGATATCACTGTTGAAAATTATTTGTCTCGAGATTTTGAGTCTTTGCAAATTAATTTTGGTTGCACAGGTGGTCAACACCGAAGTGTGTTTGCTGCAGAACAAACTGCAAGACATTTAAAAAATAAGTATAAAGTAAAAGTGGTTTTAGCGCATACCAATCAAACCAATTGGGTAAAATAATTTTTTATGAAGGCAATGATTTTAGCTGCAGGATTAGGGACTAGGCTGAAACCCTTTACAGATCATCATCCTAAGGCTCTGGCAATGGTGAATGGCAAAACTTTATTACAACGCAATATTGAATACCTGCAAGATTATGGAATTGATGAAGTAGTGGTGAATGTGCATCATTTTGCAGATCAGATTATAGATGCTATTGAAAAAAATAATGGATGGGGATCTAAAGTTACCATCTCTGATGAGTCAGACGAAGTGCTTGAAACCGGAGGCGGATTGTTAAGAGCAAAAGCTTATTTTGAAAACGAAGCCAAGTGGTTGGTGCTCAATGCAGATATCTTAACCGATTTAGATTTGGGAAAGATGATGGAAGCAGATAAAGCTTTTGATGCCTTGTCGGAAGGAGAAATGGTGGCTACTTTAGCAGTAACTAATCGTACCACAAGCAGAAATTTAATTTTCAATACAGCAGGCACTCTATGTGGATGGAGGAACAATGCAACGAATGAGGAGAAATGGGCCAATCCTTTAAAAGACCCTTCCATGGCGGTTCCTAAAGCATTCAGTGGAATTCAAATTGTACACGCTAACTTTTTTGAAGCTTTGAGTCTGGAAGGGAAGTTTTCTTTGATTGATGCTTATTTACAAATTGCACAACACTATGCCATTCATTTTTATGACCATAGTGATGGCATCTTATTAGATGTGGGCAAGCCAGAAAGTCTAGAAAAAGCATCAGGGCTTTTTTTGTAATTGCGAAAGATTCCAATTTTTAATTCCTATATTTTATCAATAGACTTATAGCGCATCTATACTTTAATGTATATTTTTTTCTTATCTAACAAATTTGCAAGCACTGCAAAGAAGGCGATAAAGCAGATAGCGTAAACAAAAGAACCTATGCGTAGATCGCTCGAAATATCTTTACAAATATGTTGGTAAAACCAAGGCAGGGCTGAGGTGTAGACCGGCTCTCCTTTTTCATCTGTGTGATCTACCCATCTTAACAAAGCGAGTACTCTTGGTAAAAATCCACTGAGTACAAAAATGAATAAAGGGTTCTTTCCAAATACATCAAAGAAATGGCTCCATCTACCTTTACTATTTTTAAATTCTAATAAATAGATGAGGACACTTAAAGTGATGATGGCTAAACCAGAGGTGTACAACACATAACTACTGGTCCATATTTTTTTATTGATGGGGAAACTAAAGTCCCAAATGTATCCAGCCAATACCAATATCACGCCAGCTAATAATAACTGTGCAAGCATTTCAAAACTTTTTCCTTTTGCTTGAATGTATTCACCCACTAAAAAACCAAATATCACTTGCACAATCGCAGGCATCGCACTTATTAACCCTTCTGGGTCAAAAGGAACACCTTCGCCTTTGTAAATATGGTTCACACCTAAAATTGTTTGATCTATCGCATTGCCAAAAAATCCAGACAAACTATAAGGATGTCCTTGGGTACCTAATAAAAAACACAACATCCAATACGCAATTAGAATAAGTGCGCCAATATAAAAAGCCATTTTAGATTTACCATAATACACGATCACGGAAGCGAAAAAATAACAAATCGCAATTCTTTGAAGCACGCCTAGTATGCGAATGTTCTCCCAAGTTTTTGCAACTAAATGTCCATCCGACCACTTCACAAAGGGGCTCCAATTTAAAAACAGCCCAATTAAGAAAATCATTGCCGTTCTTTTGACTACTTTTTTCCAAAAATCAATTGGGGTACCTTGTTCAAATTTAGGCATCACAAAAGCCATGGCATTCCCAACAGCAAACAAAAAGAAGGGAAAAACAAGGTCAGTGGGCGTACATCCATGCCAGCTTGCATGCGCTAATGGGCTAAAAATATGGCCCCAAGAACCTGGATTATTCACAAGAATCATTAAGGCCACCGTGGCCCCTCTAAAAACATCCAATGCATAATATCTTTCCTTTTGTATCATATTGCCCACTTTAGGAATTAAATGTAATAAGAATCTTGGGTTAATGCTTCATTTATTATCAAATTACTTTCTGATATATATGTCGTTATTAATATCTTTGAGCCTTATAAATGACCATGAAAAAGAACATTTTAATTACCGGAGGAGCGGGCTTTATTGGATCGCATGTTGTGCGTTTATTTGTTAATAATTACCCTGATTATCAGATCTTTAATTTAGATGCATTAACCTATGCGGGTAATTTAGAGAACTTAAAGGATATTGAAAAAGCTGCGAACTACCATTTTGTAAAAGCAGATATTTTAGATGCAGCTGCACTAAAAGAAATTTTTGCAAAGCATGCCATCACAGATGTCATTCATTTAGCAGCAGAGTCTCATGTGGATAGAAGTATTGTTTCGCCATTGGATTTTGTGTACACGAATGTGATTGGTACGGTGAACTTATTAAATACGGCGAAGGAATATTGGAAAGATAGTTTGAGTTATGAAAAAGTGCATGATGGATCTTGGGACAATCAAAGAGACCATTTGTTTTACCATGTCTCCACTGACGAAGTGTATGGTAGCTTAGGCAAGGAAGGCTTGTTCACAGAAACAACACCGTATGATCCAAATTCTCCCTACTCTGCAAGTAAAGCTGCGAGCGACCATTTTGTGCGTGCATATGGCGAGACCTATCATTTACCAACGGTGATTTCTAATTGCTCTAATAACTATGGCCCGAATCATTTTCCTGAAAAATTGATTCCATTGTTCATTCATAATATTATTACTAAAAAACCATTGCCTGTATACGGTGACGGTTTGTACACAAGAGATTGGTTGTTTGTAAAAGACCATGCGCGTGCGATTGATTTAGTATTCCATCAAGGGAAGCGTGCCGACACCTATAATATTGGAGGATTCAATGAATGGACCAACATTGATTTAGTAAAATTGCTTTGCAATCAAATGGATGAGAAATTAAGTAGAGCAAAAGGAGAAAGCGAAAGCTTGATCACTTATGTGAAAGATCGTCCAGGGCATGATCGTCGTTATGCGATTGATGCAACAAAATTAAACAAGGAATTAGGCTGGAGCCCTTCTGTGACTTTTGAACAAGGCTTAGCAGAAACCATTGATTGGTATTTAAACAATGAGGAGTGGTTAACCAATGTAACGAGTGGTGCTTACCAACAATACTATAACGAAATGTACACGAACAGATAATGACTATAGAACAAACCCCATTAAAAGATTGTTTTATCATTCACGAAAAAGTGCATGGCGATGCTCGTGGATATTTTATTGAAACTTATAATAGCCGTGACTTTAAAGCCGCTACTGGTTTAGACATTGAGTTTGTACAAGACAATCAATCAAGATCTACAAAGGGTGTACTGAGAGGATTGCATATGCAAAGAGGTGCAGCAGCCCAAGCAAAATTGGTTAGAGTATTAGAGGGTGCTGTATTGGATGTGGCTGTGGATTTAAGAAAAGGTTCTCCAAGTTTTGGACAACATTATGCGATTGAATTAACTGCAGAAAACCATAAACAATTTTTTGTGCCAGCTGGATTTGCCCATGGATTCGTGGTGTTAAGTGATTATGCTACTTTCTTTTATAAAGTAGATAAGTTTTACGAACCAGGCAACGAAGTGGGCATCATGTACAATGACGCCGATTTAAATATTGATTGGCAATTGCCTACATCGGAATTGATATTTTCAGAAAAAGATAAAACATTAGGCAGCTTCGCAGAATACGCAGCGAGCCTTTAAATATTTAGAAAGTGTTATGATTTGAGCACGAAGTGCGAAAACATATACACCATTAAAAAACAAATATTAGGTATATGAAAGGAATCATTTTAGCAGGTGGATCAGGTACAAGATTGTATCCTATTACAAAAGGAATTAGTAAGCAATTAATGCCTATCTACGATAAGCCAATGATCTATTATCCATTGTCCGTATTGATGCTAGCAGGGATTAAAGAAGTGTTGATTATCACTACACCCGAAGACAATGATCAATTTAAAAGATTGTTGGGAGACGGTGCTGAAATAGGATGCAAATTTAGTTATGCTGTACAAGCTGTGCCAAACGGACTTGCGCAAGCATTTGTAATTGGTGCAGATTTTATTGGCAAGGATAAAGTGTCTTTAGTATTAGGAGACAATATTTTTTATGGTGCAGGTTTTAGTAAACTAGTACAATCCTTCAACGATGTGGATGGTGCAGCGGTATTTGCTTACGAAGTGAATGATCCAGAAAGATATGGCGTCGTGGAGTTTGATGAAAACAACAATGCCTTATCATTAGAAGAAAAGCCAAAAGCGCCTAAGTCTAATTATGCAGTTCCAGGTTTATATTTTTATGATAACACGGTGGTTGAAATAGCTAAAAATATTCCTGCATCACCAAGAGGCGAATACGAAATTACAGATGTGAACAAGGTATATTTAGAGCGTAAGCAATTGCAAGTGGGTATTATGAATAGAGGTACCGCTTGGTTGGATACAGGCACTTTTGAATCTTTGGCCGACGCTTGTGAATTTGTACGTGTGATTGAGAAGCGTCAAAGTCAAAAGATAGGTTGTATTGAGGAAGTGGCTTTTAGAATGGGCTTTATTGATAAAGCGCAATTACTAGTTTTAGCCGATAAGTACGCCAAAAGTGGCTATGGAGAATATTTACGTGGATTGAAAAAGTAGTTTTGTTCATTGTATTACGCAATATTGACTAAAAGGTTAGACATAATGAATTTAATGGCACTATTACCCAATAAAATTGAACTATTCGTTGAATTTGTTGTTTTTGTAGTATGTCATCATATACCATCAAAGATTTAGAGAAGATTTCTGGAATTAAAGCGCACACCATTCGTATATGGGAGCAGCGTTATAATTTTTTGCAGCCGCAAAGAACAGAGACCAATATCAGGTCTTATTCTGCAGATGAATTAAAAGTGATTTTAAACGTGTCCTTATTAAACAAGTACGGGTTTAAGATCTCTCATATCGACAAAATGTCTTCTGAGCAGATGGAAGAAAAGATCATGGCTTTAAGTCAGTTGGATGCACAAAAAGAGCGTGTAGTAAATGCCTTGATCAAAGAAATGGTTGGTTTAAACATGGTCGCATTTGAGCGTCAATTAGATTTATACATTGGTCAAAAAGGAATCGAAAAAACGATCAACGAAATCATCTTCCCTTATTTAGAGCGAGTGGGCATTCTTTGGGTAACCAATCATATCAACCCTGCACAAGAGCATCTAGCGACCAATATCGTACGTCAAAAAATCATTTTAGGGATTGAGCGTTTAACGCCATTATTAACCTACACTAAGCGAATTGTTTTATTCCTTCCAGAAGGTGAATACCATGAATTGGGCTTATTGTATGTACATTTCCTATTAAAGCAAAAAGGTATTTACGTGGATTATTTAGGTACCAATGTGCCAATGGTAGACTTGAAATATTTAACTGAATTCAAGAAAGTAGATTACTTGTATTGTCACATTACGATGCCAGCAAGAAATTTCAAATTAGATAAATTCTTTACCAATCTAGCGACGATCAATCAGCAGATTCCTATCATCTTGTCTGGTCAATTGATACAAGAATACAAGGGTAAAATCTCTCCAAATATCCATTTGAAGCGAAGTTTGTCAGAGACAATTGGCTTTTTACAAGACATTTAAGGCGCTATCCTATACTTCCTTTAGTATCCATCCCTCAACATTAGGTTTTTCAAAGTGTATTCCAGCCACTTGTGCTACAATCTCAAGTGCCTCTATTACAATGCTTTAAACAGTTTCTGTCCTGCATTTTACTCACTCAGACCCACTTTGTTTAATATTTTTTAAAAATAATTAAACAAAAAAACGCTTTTCTCGATTTATTATGTTTAACTTTAGTCCTCAAACATTAAACATAATTGTATGTCAAACGCAGAATTTAGCTTATTACTGACCGAAAATGCGGAGTTTTTAAGACCATTTGCTATCAACCTTACCAAGGATCATGAGGCTGCTAAAGATTTATTCCAAGATACGCTATATAGAGCTATTTCTAATAAAGACAAGTACAATGTAGGAACCAATATTAAAGCGTGGTTGTACACGATCATGCGTAATATTTTCATCAATGATTATCGCCGTAAAGCCAAGCAAGCAACTGTGTTGGATAATAGTCCGAACGATTTTTTAATCGATCAAACTTTCAACAAGGTGGTGAATGATGGAATAACTAACTTAAATTTGAAGGAAGTAAATCAATTCATACATGATTTGCCTGAGTTATTTAGAACACCATTTAATTTGTATTACGAAGGTTATAAGTACAATGAAATTGCGGATGCACTAAATGAGCCTCTAGGTACAATCAAAAGTAGAATTCACTTTGCTAGAAAAATTTTAAAGCAAAAAATTCAACGATATTAAATTCATGTCATCGACATCAAAAAAAGTAATTGTTATAGGAGCGGGTTTTGCAGGATTATCAGCAGCAAGTTTCTTAGCAAAAATGGGTTGGGAAGTTACAGTGATTGAAAAGCACGATTTGCCAGGTGGTAGAGCAAGAAAGTTTACAGCAGAAGGTTTTACTTTTGATATGGGTCCTAGTTGGTATTGGATGCCAGATATTTTTGAAAGGTATTTTAATTCCTTTGGAAAAAAAGTAAGTGATTACTACGCACTTAAAAGATTGGATCCTTCTTACAGGGTTTATTTTGAAAAAGAAGGATGGGATATACCAGCCAATTACAACGAATTACAAAATTTATTAGAATCAGTGGAGCCTGGCGCTGCTAAAGCATTAGATGCTTTTATGGCGGAGGCTAAATTTAAATATGACGTAGGTGTTGGAAAACTAGTGCATAATCCAGGACTGTCATTGACGGAATTTTTGGATATGGATTTAGTCAAAGGGGTTTTTAAATTAGATGTTTTTCAGTCGATGAAAAAACATGTGGCTAAATTTTTTAAACATCCATCTATTCAATCTTTGATGGAATTCCCAGTGTTATTTTTAGGTGCGTTGCCAGAAAAAACACCTGCATTGTATAGTTTAATGAATTATGCAGATATCAAAGGTGGTACTTGGTATCCTGAATTTGGGATGTATAGTATTGTGCAAGGGATGTACGATTTAGCAATTTCGTTAGGCGTACAATTTAAATTAGGGGAGGAAGTGACTTCCATTAAAGTGCTAGCTGGTAAAGCAGTTGCGGTGTATACCTTAAAAACTGCTACAGGCGAAAAGCAAGAATACACCATGGATGTCTTGATTGGTGCAGGAGATTACCACCATATTGAAACTAAATTATTAGCGCCTGCATATCAATCCTATTCGGCTGCTTACTGGGATAGTAGGGTGATGGCTCCAAGTTCTCTTTTGTATTATGTGGGTTTGAATAAAAAATTAGAAGGTGTATTGCACCATCAATTGTTTTTTGATACGGATTTTGGATTACATGGACATGAAATTTATTCCGATCCTAAATGGCCTACAAGACCTTTGTTTTATGCAAGTGCCCCTTCGGTAACAGATCCAACTGTGGCGCCAGAAGGCTGTGAAAATTTATTTTTATTGATCCCTATTGCCGCAGGATTAGAAGGCGATACAGAGGAAATTAGAGACCAATATTTTGAGATGATCATTCAACGTTTCGAAGAACGCATTGGACAGTCTATTCGAAGTTCGATTGTGTATAAACGTTCTTTTGCAGTGAAAGAATTTAAAGAAGAATACCATTCCTTTAGGGGCAATGCCTATGGATTGGCAAATACATTATTGCAGACTGCTAATTTAAAACCAAGTTGTAAGAGTAAAAAAGTAAATAACTTATATTACACTGGTCAATTAACAGTGCCTGGTCCTGGCGTTCCACCAAGTTTAATTAGTGGTGAAGTTGTGGCTAAGCTTGTTGATCAAAAACATAAAGCGTAATTGAATATGTCTTCATTAACATTATACAACGAAGTCACCGCACAAAGTAGTAAGTATACCACTTTAATGTATAGTTCTAGTTTTTCTTCTGCCATTGGATTATTGGATAAGTCATTGCATCAACCGATTTATGATATTTATGGATTTGTGCGATTTGCAGATGAGATTGTAGATACATTTCATGAATATGATAAAGCAAGACTACTTGCTGACTTTAAAGCAGATACCTATGCTGCATTGGACAATGGAATCAGCTTGAATCCAATCTTGCATCGTTTTCAATTGACGTACAATCATTTTAATATTGACAGGTCCTTATTGGATGCTTTTTTATACAGTATGGAAATGGATCTTTCTCAACAGTTCCACGACCAAGCAAGTTACAATCAATATATTTTTGGAAGTGCCGAAGTGGTGGGGTTGATGTGTTTAAAAATATTCTGTAATGGCAACGATGCGCAATATGAAATATTAAAACCTGCGGCACAAAGCTTAGGCGCTGCATTTCAGAAAGTAAATTTTTTAAGGGATATTAAAGCGGATTTTGTAGGCATGGAGCGTATGTATTTTCCAAACTGTGATTTTAGCAATTTTAGTTTTGCAGATAAGCAACAAATTGAAGCGGATATACAAGCAGATTTTGATGCAGCATTAGATGGCATTAAGGCACTTCCTGTTCCTTGTCGTTTTGGCGTCTATGTAGCGTTTAAATACTACTACGCTTTGTTTAATAAGATTAAACAGACCAATCATAGCGCGCTATTAAGCACTAGAATTAGGATACAAGATTATGGTAAATTATTTATTGTATTCAAGGCAAAAATTAGAGCAAGCTTAAATTTGTTATAGTACCTTTGTATCATTAAACCTTTCTTTTATGATTTTCTTAATTTCTATGTTATCGACTTTTGCGATTATGGAAGGTGTTACTTGGTTAACGCATAAATATGTCATGCATGGTTTTTTATGGTACTTACATGAAGATCACCATCAACCAACTGGACATTTTTTGGAAAAGAACGATGCGTTCTTCTTGATTTTTGCCATTCCTAGTATGGCTTGTATTTTTTATGGTACATTCAATGCCATGCCATGGTTGTCCGGCATTGGAACTGGTGTAGCCATGTATGGATTTGCTTATTTTATTGTGCACGAAGTCATTATTCACCAAAGAATCAAATGGTTTACAAAATCTAATAACAGATATATCAAAGCCATTCGTTGGGCACATAAAATGCACCACAAACATTTAGGTAAGGAAGAGAGTGAGAGCTTTGGTATGCTCATAGTGGCCAAAAAATATTGGGACAAAGTAAAGCGTGACGAAATGATCCAAAACAAAGCTTAACGCATTGCAATTGGAAAAAAAATACGATTACATAATAGCCGGTGCAGGATGCGCCGGCTATTCTTTGTTATACCATTTATTACAGGATCCATTGTTAAGCCAAAAAAAGATGTTGATTGTAGATGCTAATTTTAATAAAGGCAACGACCGAACATGGTGTTTTTGGGAAGACCAAATTGGACCTTTTGAATCGATTGTTTGTAAAAAATGGTCTACAATAGAAGTGTTAAAAGGGATAATGTTTAGAACCTTGCCAACTGCTCCTTTTGAATATAAAATGATTCAAGGGATTGATTTTTACCAATACATTAGTGATTTTGCAAAAGGCTTTCAAAATGTGGAATGGATTGCTTCAAAAATTGTAAGCATTGATCCAGTTCACTCTAATTGTGCCAGGGTGCATTGGGAGGGCGGTATAGCCACTGCAGACTATGTATTTTCAAGTATCAATGGAGAGCGCATTCAATCGGCACTTTGGCAACATTTTAAAGGTATTGTTGTGGAATTTGAAAGCCCTGTTTTTGATGAGGGCCTGGCTAGACTAATGGATTTTAATGTCCCACAAATGGATGCCACTGCTTTTATGTACTTGCTTCCCTTAACGAATAAAAAAGCATTGGTGGAGTATACTTTATTTTCTCCTTCAATTTTGGAGGAGTCAAAATATGACGAAGTACTACATGCCTATATGGAATCACATTACAAAGGGCAGCAGTACACAATTGTTCATACGGAGCAGGGGGCAATTCCAATGACCTCTAAAAAGATGACTACAAGTAATGGAACGGTTGTTGCCATAGGAACTATGGGAGATGCAGTAAAAGCAAGTACGGGTTATGCTTTTCAATTCATCCAACAACAAACCCAGCAAATTGTTGCGCAATTAAAAACAAATCAAGCCTTGAATCCTGCTGTGCATCATACAAGGCATCAATTTTACGACGCTGTATTGTTGTACATTCTAGAGCATAAGCATATGGAAGGCGATGAAATATTTGCCCGCATATTTAAGAAAAATGATGCAGCCACTATTTTTAAATTCCTATCCAATACCTCTTCTTTAATGGA
Organism: Chitinophagia bacterium; assembly: GCA_037143275.1. Classification (GTDB taxonomy): domain Bacteria; phylum Bacteroidota; class Bacteroidia; order Chitinophagales; family Chitinophagaceae; genus Sediminibacterium. Next base: position 119,463 of record JBAWZB010000004.1, on the reverse strand, counting down.
GGATATACGCATTATGAGTAGTCTTCCTACAGCCATTTTCTTACCTGCGGCCATTAAAGTATTATTTCGACGGGGTTAATGCACCTCATTTGCAACAATGAACTATTTTTGCAACATGGCCTTGTCGTACAATGGTTAGTACAAGCGTTTCCGAAGCGCTAAATCCCAGTTCGATCCTGGGCTTGGCTACTAGATTCACACAATAATTAGATTAAAACCTATATTTTTGTTCCTAATTTATTAAGAGTAATTTAAATCTACCCCCTCTGTTATTATACGTCACCATATTAGGATTTATTGTATCACTTCTATTGCTCATTAATATTAAAGAGTCGAATAGAGTCAACTTATTTTTATTTGTTTTTTTCTTTATCAATAATTTATACTCACTTGCCCACTATGCTACAATTTATTCTGGTAGTAAAACAATGATTGCTATTTTATTGGTCAATTTTACACCATTATTTTTATTGGCTGGCCCAATGCTTTATTTTTATGTGAGAGGGGTTTTGAGAGATGATTTTAGATTTTCTAAAAATGACTGGTTGCATTTTGTGCCAGCAATTATTTTACTAATCAACATAATGCCACATTTGTTCTCAAGTTTTGAATATAAATTAGCATTTGGTGATAGGGTGTTGTTAAATCCAGCTGAGATTTTAAAAACTAACAATTTATTTTTACCCTCTGGATTTAATTTCTTGATTCGACCATTTATTGGATTGTTATATGTAATAATTTGTATTAGATTGGTTTTTTTAAAATTCAAATATGAAAATCCAGAGGATAAGCAATCTTTATTAATTTACAGGTGGATAATTTTATTGATTTTTAACACTTTGCTAGTATATGTTAGTTTCTTAGTATTTACAATTTTTTCTTTTCAAACCTTAGACTATAGAATGGCAGAAGTGCGGGGGTATTATTTTTTAAACGTTTCATTGGTTGGATTGGTCCTATTTAATACGACCCTTTTATTTTTTCCTAATATTTTATATGGATTACCGCAACTTGATTTTTTACTGCCTAATAGGTTAAACCCATCGGATTCAGAACCGGAGTCAAAAAAGTTGGTAAAAAGTTTTGAGATTTCTGTAGAAAAATTACAATTGTTGCATGATAAAATAGAAACCTTTAGTCTAACTAAGCCCTATTTAAATCCTGATTTTAGCCTATCCGTAATGTCGGCCAGTACGGATATCCCGGTGCACCATTTGAGTTATTACTTTAATGAACACTTGAATGTTAATTTTAATACGTGGAAAAATGACCTAAAAATCAATTTTGTCATAGAACAAATTGAAAAAGGCAATAACGAACTACTTACTTTAGACGCTTTGGCAAAACAAGCTGGTTTTGTTTCAAGGACGACCTTTTTAAATGCTTTCAAGCAAAAAGTGGGATCAACGCCTACCGAGTTCCTCAATTCACTTCAAAAATAGCTAGACTTTGTTCTAGTTTTCTAAATCTGAACAAGGTTAATCCGCCTAACTCTAGACATATGTCTGTATTATTCTAATTTACGCACCCTCAGCGCGTACGCTTAGTTTTTGCCATATAGGTAATAACTATTTTATATTTAGAATAATTATATATGAATTGTAGATTTTTATTATTATGTATTTTTTTCATATGTCTTCGGACAGGATTGAATGCACAAACCATTCCTGTAGTTAAAGACAACATATTAAGTAAAGATACCGTCTTAACCCAAAGACAAAAGGACCGTCTTTTTTTAAAGCAAGCTACCGCAGACCGTGTGGCTAAATTCAAAAAGGAATTCAACAAAACATGGAATAAGGTTTTCATAGATTTCACTGACAATAACGTGATGTTGATGGCTGGAATGAACTTTGCCAAGCAAAATATACGTGCCAACGACTATACCTCTCCATTTTTGTATGCAGTAGAGCAACAAAATGTATTTAAGCCAGGATTTTTAGCTGGATTTAGAGTGGATGGAAAATACAAAGAAAAACATCCTTATGCGGTATCTTTTACTTTCAATAAGTATGTTCCTGGTTCAAATTACAAAGAGACTAAATCGGTTGAACCATTTCTTGGGAGCTTCTCCAATTTTAAAGCAGCAGAACAGTCCTTTAATTTAAATATGTCTGTTCTGTACAAAAAAATTATGCCTATATCTGATACGGCTAAGTATAAGTTTTATCTAGTAGCTGGTCCAAGTATAGATATTCGTTTATCCGGACAAGCATTGGACAATCAAGTGAATAACAATTACAGAAAAATGTTTCTTAGAGCGCAACTAGGTATTGAATTTGAGAACAAAGATTTCTATACCATTTTCTTTCACTATAAACAAGGGTTACATTCTGTTACAAAATCACCTATCCAAACTGGCTTTAACAATTTTGATTTTGGGCTGTTGATTAAAGCAAGTGATTTGTTCTAAATACAAAAGAAATAAAAAATGAAAAAATATTTAATACATACCGTCACCTATTTATTTTGTCTTTTAAGTATTACTCAATTAACAAGTTGTAGTAAGGATACAAGTGGTCAAGAAATCAATTTATCTTACCAAATTTTATCAGATAAAACTTGGTTCTTAGATTATAGCATAACGGGTACTAGTAAAAAAACATATTTAGGTCAGTCTACCTATTTTATCAATTTTTTAAAGAATAATACCACTAAAGATTCAGATGGATTAATTGGTTCCTATACGATAGAAAAGTTAGACAATAAGTTGCAGATTCATGTTCAAGCAAAAACGAGTAGTACTAATAATGTGGAGTATATCTACTTTATTGAATCTATTGGTACTGGTAATCTTATTTTATACTATACTTTAAATAGTGCAACTGTTCCAACAAAATTGTACTTCAGCGCAAAAAATTAGTATGAAAAAAATCCTAGTCACAATATTTTTTTTATGTGCAATACATTTTGTAAAAGCACAGACCGGTTTGTTTGTGATGAGCTCTGTTGGGGCCATGCCAGGAACTACTAGTAATGGTCTTGCGATTAATTTTAATAGTATCGCTTCATGTATTGATGTGCAAACAGGCGTGGCGGTATTAAACGGTGCAAGAGGCAATGGCCAGTTTGCTATTAACTGCGAAGTGACTATGAAGTTTAATTCACTTGGAATAAAAATGTTTCCAAATCCTGTGAATAATGCTACTAAAGTAAAACTTAATAATACTCCTCCTTTGAATGAAACATTCAACTTAACCATTTGGACAACAGAAGGTTTACTTGTTAAAACACAAAAAGAAACAGGGTATAATTTGTTTCAGGGCTTGAATATGGATTTGAGTGCATTGATTGCAGGCACTTATGTATTAAAAATTGAATCAGCAGGGTATATGGATGCAATTAAATTTATTAAAACGAACTAAATGAGCTTTTAAAAAGCACATAATAATATGAAAAGATCGAATATGAAATATATGTTGAACCTGAAGATGGTATTGATTTGTTTATTAATAACTTTGTTGTTTAATCAATCAAACCTTCTTGCGCAAACCCCAGGCACAGGAATCTTTTTTCAAGCAATCGCAAGAGATCAGTATACCAATCCTGCAAAAGATAGAAAAATATATGTAGAGGCAAGTATCATTCAAACTTCAGCTACAGGTACAAAAGTGTTAATTGAAACGCATCAAACCACAACAGATGGTTCTGGTGTATTTAGTATTAGTGTTGGTCAGGGTAAAAGATCAGGCGGAACAGTAGCTAGTCTTGATAAAGTGGAATGGGCAAAGGGTCCTTATTATTTGAATTTAAAAATTTCAATTACACCAATGGCGCCTATTGCCAATTGGGATTATACCAAAGATTGGATTGACTTAGGCACTTCTCCTTTTGGGACGGTGCCTTATGCGTTGTATTCAGGTAGTTCTGGAGCATTAGACGATAAATTAAGTATTGCAGATACCTCTAAAATGTTGGCAATTTATGCAAAAGCACAAGTAGTGAATAGTTTATCCACTCAAGTCAATAGCAAATTATCTGCTTCTGATACAACTACCATGTTGGCGCCTTATGCAAAAATGGTCAGTGCATTAGTCGCTTCAAATATTACATCATTAACTGCTGCGACTGTGAATGCAGCTTTAGATAGCAAAGTGAATGTGGCGGATAGTGGAAAGCTTTATGTCACTCCTCTATCAATTAAGAAAGGGGATAGTATAACCAATGCTGCTTTAGTTTCGAAATTAAATATAGCTGATAGTGGATCAAAGTATGTCACCCCTTTACAATTAAAAGGAGTCACTTTTGATACCACCAGTTTAATTACTAAAATAAATAAAAAAGTCAATCTATCAGATAGCACTACTGTTTTCATAACCCCATTACAATTGGCTGCAAAAAATTTTGATAGTACTGCTATCTATGCTCAACTGGCTACAAAATTAAATAAAGCAGATACAGCTAGTCTATCCAATCGAATTAATTTAAAATCAAACACAACAGATGTAACAACTGGGTTGGCTTTGAAGTTAAATATAACTGACACAACAATATTATTAAGAAAAGCAGACACATCTACTTTATCTAATCGAATCAATCTAAAAGCCAATACAGCAGATGTAACAAGTGGATTGGCATTGAAGTTTAATAAAACTGATACAAGTTTATTATTACAAAAAGCAGACACCGCAGCTTTATCTAATCGTATCAATTTAAAAGCAAACACAGCAGATGTAACAAGTAGTTTAGCATTGAAATTGGATGCTTCACAAAGAGGAGTTGCCAATGGAGTTGCTAGCTTAGATATAAATTCTAAAGTTCCTGCATCGCAAATTCCAGTCGTTTCTTTCCAGAGTGCCAATGTGGTTGCTTCCCAAGCTGCTATGCTTGCATTGTCATCGGCGGTAGTTGGTAGTATTGCTATTCGAACAGATATTAGTAGAAATTTTATTTTAAGTGGTGCTGATCCAGCGATTATAGGAAATTGGGTGGAGCTTGCTGTGCCAACATCAGTCACTACAATCAATGGGATACCTGGTGCATATGTTACATTAACAACTAATGAAATTGGTGAAGGAGCTACTAATAAATACTATACCGACACAAGAGCAAGAAATGCCATCAGTGCTTCTGGTCCATTAAATTATAATGCAGCCGCTGGTACTTTTTCTATAACAGCCGCATCAACATCTAGTAATGGTTATTTAAGTGCTTCAGATTTTACAACATTTAACAATAAACAAAATACATTGGTTGCTGGAACAGATTATGCAACACCTTCTGGAAACATCACAGGCAATGCCGCAAATGTGACAGGAGTAGTATCTATAGTAAATGGTGGAACAGGAACAACTACGGCTACAGGCGCTTTAACAACTCTTGGTGCAGAAGCAAGAAGTAATAAAAGCACAGCGACAGATTTAGGAAGCACTAACCCTAGTGATATATTATTCCCTTCTCAAAAAGCAGTTAAGACATATGTAGATCAACAAAGTGCAAATGCAGGTGTGGCTGACTTAAGTATTACGAATGCAAAATTAGCAGGTAATATTACTGCGGCTAAATTAGTTGGAACAGATATAACAACAGTTGGCACAATCACAGCTGGCGTTTGGAGTGGAACAACCATTGCATTGAATAAAGGAGGAACTGGAGCTACAACTGCCACAGATGCAAGAACGAATTTAGGATTAGTGATTGGTACTGATGTTTTAGCTCAAAGAACTTTTGGAACGGCTGCAAATAATAATACAGCAGATTTTGTAGCAGCGAATGTTACCATTACAGGAGCAACAAAAACTAAACTTACTTATGACGCCAAAGGTCTAGTAACAGCAGGGGCAGATGCCACTACTGCAGACATTGCACCAAGTACAGATAGAAATTATGTGACAGATGCGCAAAAGGCGGGTGTTTTATCAAATACTTCAGGTACTAATACTGGAGATGAAACAACATCAACAATAAAGACAAAATTAGGTATCACAACATTAAGCGGATCTAATACTGGAGATCAAACCATTACTTTAACTGGAGATGTAATAGGAACAGGCACAGGAAGTTTCGCTTCAACTTTAACCAATACAACAGTAACCGCAGGTGCTTATGGATCTTCTACAGCAATTCCTACTTTTACAGTGGATAGCAAAGGAAGATTAACTGCAGCAGGTACAACAAGTATTGTTGCAGATGCTGGAACTTTAAGCGGAACTATTACTACAGCTGGTAAAGTGGCTAACAGTGCAACCACTGCATCAAGTGCGAATACAGCAAATGCAATTGTAGCTAGAGATGGAAGTGGAAATTTTACTGCAAATATTATTACAGGAACTTTATCTGGAACGGCAACCAATATTTCAGGCATTCTTGCAGTTGCAAATGGCGGAACGGGATTAACATCTGTAGGGTCAAATGGTCAAGTATTGTCTTCTAATGGAACAAGTATTGCATGGACAAATCCTGCAGCTACTGGGATTACTTCAATTAATGGAATTACTTCAGGCACACAAACTTTAACAGTTGGAACTTCTGGCACTGCACCTGCATTTAGTTCAACATCATCAACACATACTTTAAACATACCATTGGCATCAGCTACTAGTGTGACTGCTGGTTTATTAAGTAAGTCGGATTATGATTTATTTACTGCAAAACAAACTGCATTAACTGCTGGTTCAGGTATTTCAATTAGCGGAGGAACTATTTCAGCTACAGGATTAACAACAAGTAACTTATCAAGTATTGCGAATATTTCAAATTCGCAACTAGCCAATAGTTCAACTATATTAGGTTCTACTACAATGACATTGGGAGGTACTGTAACTTCTGTGACAGGATTAACATCATTATCTGCCACAAACTTATCTGGCGCTTTAACTGGTAACGCTTCTACTGCAACTGCTTTAGCTGCTGGAAGAACTATTTCAACAATAGGAGACATTACATATACTAGTGGAAGCTTTGATGGTAGTGCAAATGTTACTGGTACTGCAACATTAACAAATACAACTGTAACACAAGGTTCTTACGGATCTTCAACAGCAATTCCTACATTCACTGTAGATAGTAAGGGTAGATTAACTGCTGCTAGCACAGTGGGTATAACTGCAGGCGTATCTTCTTTAAATTATACAACTACAACGTCATACGCAGCAGGTGGAACCATCAGCGGAACATCATTAACATTAGCAGCTGCAGACGCATCTAATCCAGGTTTAATTTCCACCGGTGCTCAAACTATTGTTGGGGCAAAAACTTTTAGCTCAACAACTACGTTTAATGAAGATATTAAAGTTAATGATATTACTATAGGTGTAGGTAGAAGAGACAATTCTTCAATAACTAGTACCGCGGTAGGAAAATTAGCACTGGGGCTTAATACAACGGGAAGTGGAAATACTGCTCTTGGGCAATTATCAATGAGCTTTAATACAACTGGTGGATTTAATTCAGCTGCTGGATCTCAAAGTTTAGGTTCAAATACAACTGGTAGTTTTAATACGGCCTTTGGAAATCAAAGTTTAGGTTCAAACACAACAGGGACTTATAATACTGCAATAGGCTTTCAAGCTAATGTATCATCAGCAAATTTAACTAATGCAACTGCCATTGGTAATGGTGCAATTGTAGATGCAAGTAATAAAATTCAGATAGGAAATGCAAGTGTTACAAGTGTTGTGACAAGTGGGACAATCAGTGCAACAGGCTTTACAGGTCCTTTAACCGGGAATGCCAGCACAGCTACAAAGTTAGCAACAGCAAGAAATATTAATGGTACAGCTTTCGATGGAACTGCTAACATTACAATTGTCGCAGATGCAAATACATTAACAGGTACAACTTTAGCAAGCAATGTGGTCAACTCTAATTTAACTAGTGTTGGAACAATTACTTCAGGTACCTGGAGTGGATCTGTAATTGGAAGCAATGTAGGAGGTGCAGGAACAGTGAGTGGATTAATGAAAGCAAATGGATCAGGTGTTGTTAGCGCTGCGGTTGCAGGAACAGATTTTCAAGCACCTTATGCTAACTTGACTAACATTGGAAGTATAACAAATAGTGCAGGATATTTAAAAAATGTAGGATCTGGAACTTTCACTTATGTTGGTTCAATTACTGATACTGATTTATCAACTATTACAACTGCGGGTAAAGTTAGCAATACAGCAACTACTGCAACCTCTGCAAATACAGCCAATACAATTGTAGCAAGAGATGCAAGTGGTAATTTTACAGCTGGAACAATTACAGGGACCTTATCAGGAACTGCGTCAACTTCTACAAATATTGCTGGAGGCGCAATAGGTGCAATTCCTTATCAATCTGCGGCAGGAACAACTGCACTACTTTCTGGTAATAATTCTTCAACTGTAATGTATTTAACTTCTTCTGGTAATGGAACAATCTCAACTGCGCCGACTTGGGTAGCGCCAAGCTTTGTTCCTTATACTGGCGCAACGGGTGCTGTTAATTTAGGGGCTTATGATTTAAAGGTAAATGGTATGACTGTTGGGCTTGGTAATGGAAATGGAATATCAAATACTGCAATTGGTAAAGATGCGCTTTTAGCTAACACAGGTTCTAGTAACACGGCAATTGGATTTAGTACACTTTCAGCAACCACAGGTTCTAGTAACACAGCAATCGGGGAATATGCACTTTGGTCTAACACCTCAGGTTATAATAACACGGCAAGTGGGGCAAATACTCTTTCTAGTAACACTACTGGTTTTCGTAACACAGCAAGCGGCTCTAGTGCACTTTCAGGTAATACCATAGGTACTGGTAACACAGCAAGTGGGGTTCTTGCACTTAACGCTAACACCTCAGGTTCAAACAACACAGCAATAGGACATCAAGCAAATGTAGCCTCAGGTAGTTTAAGCAATACAACAGCTATAGGAGCGAATGCAATCGTATCTGCTAGTAATACCATCCAACTGGGAAATACTGCAGTTACAGATGTAAGAACCAGCGGTACATTAACTGCTGGTGCAGTTACTTATCCAAACACCCATGGATCAGCCAACCAGTTGCTTATTAGCACAGGGAGTGGAACCCTTACTTGGACCACCATAGATGCTAGCACATTATCAGGCACTACATTAAAATCAACTATAACGGGATCTAGTTTAACGAGCGTGGGAACAATTACATCTGGAACATGGAGTGGTTCTGTAATTGGAAGTAGTGTTGGAGGTGCAGGAACAGTGAGTGGATTAATGAAAGCTAATGGATCTGGTGTTGTTAGCGCTGCAGTTGCAGGAACAGATTTTCAATTACCAATTTCAGCTGGAACGGGTGTTACTATTTCGACAAACGTAGTATCAATAGGTCAAACAGTTACAACAACGGCTACTCCAACATTTGCTGGACAAACCTTAACAGGAACTTTAACAGCTACAACTGCTAATTTTTCAGGTAATATCACTGCATCAAGTTTAAATGTAACTGGAGCAACAAGCCTAAGCTCATTAACTGCATCTGGTACATCAACTTTAACTGCTTTAACTGTAAATGGTGCAGCAACTTTTAGTAGTACAGTTAAAATATCAACTGGTGCAGCTGCAGGTAAAGTTTTAACTTCTGATGCAAGTGGTAATGCAACATGGCAAAATACTGGGGGAACAATTGTTACAATGAGTGCAACAGGTACCGCAACTTCTACAGCTACCTATATCATTTTTACTGGATCAACTGCATCACAAACTATTACAATTCCTAGTGCAGTGACGCTTGGTGCTGGAAGAGAAATTACAATAAAAAATGTGGCGAGTGTATCTGTAAGTATTGCATCTGCTGGAGGTTATTTAATTCAGGATAATTCAACATTAACATCTGCTAGTGCAGCATTAGGTATTGAACCTTCCAACAACTGGATGAAATTAGTTTCTGACGGAACCAACTGGTATATATTCAGAGCATTATTCTAAACTCAAAATATTTATAAATAATTCAATTATATATTTAATGGAAACTTTAACAATCACAAACCCTTTTTCTATTCTTTCAAAAAGAGAAAGAGAAGTATTGTATTTAATCTTACAAGGAGCACAAGTGAAAAACATTAGTGCTTCTATGGAATTAAAATCCAATACTATTTCTACTTTTAAAAAGAATATTCTTTCTAAAGTTGGAGTAAGCAACAATATTGAATTGTTTAAATTGGCGCTAGAACACAAAATAATTTAAAAATGAAAAAAATAATTTTTATATTATCTATTTTACTTTTTGCAAATTTTGTGGAGGCTCAAACTGGTATTGGAACTATTACACCGAATGCTTCTGCTAAATTAGAGATTGCTTCTACAGATAAAGGATTACTTATCCCAAGAATGACAAAAGCGCAAAGAGAAGCCATCACGCTTACTGCTGCAGCAAATGGTTTAATGGTATATCAAACAGATGATCTTGCTGGTTTTTATGTAAATACAAGTGCAACAACAACTATTTCATGGACGAGAGTGAATACAAATTGGACTAGAACGGGAAATGACATTGCTTATACAGCAGGTAATATTTCCACAACCGGTGCTTTAACTGGTGGTAATTCAAGTACATCTAATATTTCTGGCTTTGCAGCAAATGTTGCTTCAATATCTGCTAATTATTCTATTACTTCTGCAGACAATGGTAAAGTGATTCAATCTACAAGTGCTTCTGCAATTACAATAACGATTCCAACTGGACTGCCAACAGGGTTTAATTGTACTGTGGTTCAAATGGGTGCAGGGCAAGTCACCTTTTCTGGTACTTATTTAAATAGAACTGGTTTTTCAAAAACGGCAAGCCAATATTCGGTAGTAAGTATTCTTCATTTAGGTAGTAATAGTATCATTGTTACAGGAGAAATGAGTAATTAATATGAAACAGCTAATTACATTATTTTTACTTTCTTTTTTATCATTATATACTACTGCTCAAATGGGGTTGCCTATTCAGCAATCTGTTTTACCTAAAAATAGTTTAGTAGTCAATTACGATTTTTTAAAATCATCCAGTTTTACACGTGGTAGCGGAACAGTGACCAATATTGCTGGAACAGCTTCAGGGAATGCAACTATAGTGAATAGTCCTATTTTTTTTAATTCTTTAGGCTTTGTTTCTTTGAATGGGAGTAATCAATATTTAATTACACCCAATATTAGGACGTATTTTAAAAATGTTAATACCAGTATTCAAACAAGTTTTACCATGAGTTTTTGGGTATATCCAACAGCTAATAATGGTATATTAGTTTATGAACTTGAATCAACAACACTTAACAATGGTTGGAATGCATCTAATATTGATATTGTGAATGGTTATGTGAAATATCGTGTTTGGAATGGACCGGTTATAACTTCACCTTCAACAATTAACTTAAATCAATGGTATCACATTGCCATGGTATATGATGGAGCAAATTTGAAAGGGTATATAAATGGTGTGTTACAAGGCACGCAAACAACTGCAAGAATTATTCCTACTGCTGGCCAATTTTATGCTATTGGGGCAGGGGGTAATCAAAATTTGGGCACCAGCGCATTTGGCACATTTAATCTAGCGCAATACAAAATATATAATTTACCATTTTCAGATAGTGATATTTTGCAGGACTATGAATCTAGAAAAACAGAGTTTGATTATACCATCCATAGCCCTTCCACAAATTCAAATCCTACTTATTGGGGTATCTCAAGTGCATGGGATAATTCGAATGGTATAAATGGTCCTGGCGATGCTTTTTCGATTTATCATTATACTCCATGGTTAAACTCAATTTTAGGTTGGGCAGCTTTAGCTAATGGCACAGATCTGACTACGAATCAGTGGATTACTTTAAATTACGACGAGCCAGCTTATATAAAAGGAATTGTCATTCAACCAAGAGCAACTAATGGGAATCAATTTGTAACAAAAGTACATGTAGAGACTAGTTTGACTGGTGCTGCTCCATGGACTAGGGTTGTAAGTGATGTTTCTTTAGGGACTAATATTACTGATGATGCGCGTGTACTTTTTCCTACAAGTGTTTTTGCTAAATCTGTTAAAGTCATTCCTGTTACTTGGACTAATCATATTACTATGCGATTGGGGGCGTTAGTAAAACCTAATAACTTAATTTCTGATGGTTTAGTACTTCGTTTAGATCCTGCAAACATTAAATCTTATCAAAGTTCAGGAACTACATTTAAAGATTTGACTACAAACTTATCGGATTTTACTTTAGTTGGTACGCCCACTTATAATACAAATGGTTTTTTTACATTCAATGGGACCAATCAATACGCTTCTAGAGCAAACACTGCTAGTTTAAAGCCATCAACCGCTATTTCAATTGAACAATGGTTAAATGCAGATAATTGGAATGCTGGAACTTCAGCATCTTATAAATGTGCTTTATCATGTACTCAAGTAGGAGGTTATTCACATAATATATGGAGTGGAAATTTTTATAGTTATATTTATGCGGGGGGTAAATATTTAACACCTTCTGCTTCCGTGAGTAATTTTGTAGGGTGGCATCATTTCGTGACAACGTTTGATGGTCGATATGCGAAATTATATATTGATGGTAGTTTAGCTAATACGGATGATTATGGAAGTGCTAATCGAACAATGACTTATGTATCCAATAGTATTTTTTTAGGCGCTGAGGCGGGAGCAAGTACCACTCCAGAAGGTTACTATTGGCAAGGTAAAATTGCAACAACTGCTATTTATAATAAAGCATTGTCTGATGCTGAAATATTACAAAACTTCAATAATACTAAAGTAAGATACAATATTGTTCAAGATGGCCTTGTGGCAAATTTCATTAATCCTCCAAGTTCAGGAACTACTTGGACTGATGCTTCAGGTAATGGAAACAATGCAACCTTAAATGGATCACCAACTTATACTTCGGCAAATGGTGGGGGATATACTACATCTTCTTCATCTTATATTTCAACTAATTATAATTTAGGAAGCTCTTATACTATTAGTTTAGCTAGTTCTTTTAATCCTACATCTTATTGGGCAACACTTTGGGGAAACGAATCATGGAATGCAGGAAAAGGTTATATCGCTTATTTACTTTCAAACAGTAGCATGAATTTGGGTAGTTCATCTGGTCTTGCCAGTATTTCTGTAACTGGTATTAATTCTATTCATATTTGGGATTTTGTTGCTAGCGGCACAAGTTATACTTTGTATAAGGATGGAGTAAGTGTGAGTACAGGAACATACACGGCGCCTTCTGGAGGAGTTAGCACGAATGGTCTTTATTTTGGCGCAAGGCATGGAAATGATGGCACCTCTTATACGGATGCTTTACCTGGAACTTATTATAGTATGCGCGTTTACAATAGGGCTTTAAGTGCGGATGAAATCAATACTAATTTTTCGGTTTTGAGAGGTAATTATGGTTTATAGTCAATATGACAAAATTTGAATTATTAAGTTTGAAATATGATAAGAAATATTTTATTTTTTGTGAGCATTTTTTTTTCAATACATTTGTTTGCTCAAACAGGTATTGGAACCACTAATCCAGATGCATCTGCGAAATTAGACGTAAGTTCAACCAATAAAGGATTTTTGCCTCCACGTGTTTCATTAACAAGTGTAACAGATAATACGACCATTTCAAGTCCAGCAACTGGTTTATTAGTTTATTGCAAAGGGGATGCTGGTTTAGCAGCTGGATATTACTATTGGAATGGAAATGCTTGGGCAACCATTGCAACTGCTGGTGGAAGTGGGAGTTTTGCTTCATCATTTATGAGAGGTTCTAGAACAGCAACTCAATCGATCGCTGTTAGTGGAGTTGTTGCATTTTCAAATATTGATAACTCTTCAGGTGGAGATATTTCATTAAATACATCTACTGGAAAAATCACTTTAGCCCCCGGAAATACATATCGATTGCGTGCAGCAGTACCGAATTTTTCAAGTGGTCAAAGACCTGCATTTATTTGGTATAATGAAACTACTTCTGCTAATGTAGGAAGTGCAACTTTTGCTTATAATCCAGGTGATGCAGCTTCACTAGGAGCGTTTGGAGCCCCAGCTGAATTAATTATTACACCTACCGTAAGTACAGTAGTATCATTTAGGTTGCTGAGTTCTTTAAGTAGTGGAAGTGTTACTGTAGGCGGCAATTTTGATTTCTCTACTACAGGCTCTTACCCTTGGTTTGACATAGAAGTAATTTCTGGAAATGCGCCTGTGAACGGTCAAAGTGTAGATTATGTTTCTGTAGGTTCTATCTACTTAACCGGAGTTGGGGATAACCGAGATTTAGTTTTCCCAACTAAATATGGGGGCAATATTCCATATAATACATCAACCGGAGTTTTTACATTATCAGCAAATAAAACGTATTTGTTTCAGGCTCAAGTTAGAGTAAATGCAGCTTCTGCAGGTGGAGATTTTATTGAATATGGTTTTGTTGATGCGGTATCAAATGCATTGTTGGTGAATGGAACACAAACAATAACTAGTTCATCAACATCAACCGCCGGGTACGGATCAAATCCTGTAATTAATTTTATTTATACTCCCACTTCCAACCAAACTGTAAAAATTAGAACAACGTCAATAACTACTGGTACTCAAACCGTTGTGTCAGGGACAGCGAATATCACACAAATAGGATCATCTGCATTTGTTAGCCCTTGGACTTTATCTGGAACGAATACTTACAATACAACGGGTAATGTGGGAATTGGCACCGCAACACCTGCTACTGCTTTAGATGTAAATGGAACATTACAGGTAAGTGGTAATACTAGTTTAAAAAGTAATTTAAATATAGGAACCGGTGTAGGAGCTGAAGGTGGTGAATTGCAATTAGCATATGCGCAAACGGGAAGTACATTATCAGGAAATGCTGTAGTTGTCGACGTTTATCAAGATAGATTAAGAATATTTGAAAGTGGAGGAAATGTTAGAGGTGTATTTCTTGATTTAGCTAAAGCTCCAAGTGGTGTTGGTGGTGAATTAATGTGGAAAGCATCTGGATTTGTAGCAGCAGGAACATTTGTAAATTTAGAGAATCTTAAATGTGCAGTGACCACTTCAGCGCAAGGTAATCGTGGGTTAAGCATAGGTGCAGTATCAACATCTTTTGACGCAGATGTAAGTGCTTGGTACACTGTTTCCGGTGGTAATGGAGGGGGTACAGGAAATAATCTTACATATACTATTACCGCATCTGCTTCTTTATTTAATTGGAACTTTCCTACGCATGGTGATATGGTACAAGCTAATTTAAGAGATAAAACAAATAATAAATTTTATCGTATTACAATGATGATTGGTGCAGGATATGTCAGTAATTTCATCTCCATCGAAAGGCTCCTATAACTACCTCCTCAACGCCCCTACATTGCTTGAGAAGATCTTCACTGCAATAGCTAAAAGAATCACGCCAAAGAATTTACGCACTGCTAAAAGGCCACCAGGGCCTAATAGGCGTTCAATAAAATTGAGCGATTTTAATACTGCGTAAACAATGACTAAGTTTATAAGTATACCTAGTGCAATATAGAGTTCATCAAAGTTAGCTTTCAAAGACATAATAGTAGTAAGTGTTCCACTACCTGCAATAATAGGAAAAGCAATAGGCACCACGGTACCAGACTGTGCATTTTTATCCCCTTTAAAAATTTCATGACCTAATAACATTTCAAGTCCTAATAAAAAAATTACAATAGAACCGCCCACTGCAAAGGATTTCACGTCTAGTCCTAATAATTGTAAAAAAGGTTTTCCTAAGAATAAAAACAATATCATAAGTGCCCCTGAAATAAGCGTCACTTTAAGCGATTGAATGGCCCCCGATTTTTCTTTCATAGCAATTAATAGGGGAATAGAGCCCACTATATCTATCACGGCAAACAAAGTAAAAATAACGGTTAGTAGTTGGTCAAAATGAAATACCATAAAAAAAGCTTTGTATGAAGATACAAAGCTTTTTTAGATTTACTAACCCATTCAAAAGGGCTATTATGACAATTGTTGTATTATTAACAACAAAATTTAATTCAAACGTATTCCAAATTGAACCATTCTGCCAATGGCATTGTACCCATTGATTTCATTAAAGTTGTCTTTCAATAGGTTTTGTCCATTTGCAAATAAGACCAAGCGCTTATTCCATTTGTATTGAAGATGTGCATTCAGTAGGGTGTAATAACCTAAAGTCACATCTGCACTTGCATATCCTCCAACGTCTTTACGCGCACTAATAAATCTTCCAGTAAGGCTAAGATCCCATTTTGTATTAATGTTGTAGAACCACTGTAAATTCAAGCTATGCTTTGGGCGCTTTAGTAAATAATTGTAAGTAATGGTATCTGTTGTGGTGATTCTATTTTGATTGGTCTCTTGTCCATTCATTAAAGTATAGTTCATTGAAAAATGATGTTGCTCTGTGATTGGATGTTGAATTTCTATTTCTAAACCATTTACTTTTTGTTGGATAAAATTGAAAAAATTATAGTCTATATAATTGTAGTCAATCCCATTTTTTATATTTCTGTTGTAGTAAACTGCTCTTGCAAACACTTGTCCTTTTCTGAATGAAACACCTAGCTCTGTATTAAAAGAGGTTTCTGCTTTTAGTTGGTCATTGTAACTCAACTGATAAAGTGATGGCGCTTTAAATCCTGTGGATACACTTGCAATCAATCTTACTTGATCGTTGATTGCATAAGATGGATTGAATGTAAAGGTTTGATTGCTTCCAAAACGATTGTGGTTATTGTACCTAGCGCCTAATTCAAGCAGCCATTTTTTTGCCTTGTCATTGATTAAAACCGAAGTGTATAAGGCATTTTGAAATTGGAAGGTATCTTTAAAAACATCATTATAAGGCCCATATTGGCTTATAGATGCATAGGTTTGATTGTATGAACCATATCTAAAATCCGTTCCAATAATCCACTGCACATTTGTAAGTATAGGTGTTGATAAAAACGCATCGGCAAAATGGGTCTTACCTGCATACTGATTGTTTTCGTAAATAATATACTTTTTATCTGCACTGTCATTTAAATAAGTTCTGTCCTGTGTAGTGTATTGGTATTGTAATTGAAAAGTTGTTTTTGCTTTTTTATATTGTAATACCAATCCACTCATGGTGGTGGCGTTTTTGAATTGATTGTCTTTATCATCTTTAAAGCCACCATAATCTATTGCCGATGAATAAGCTGTCTTTCTACTTGACAATTGTACATTCCAAAGCGTATCAATTTTGTATTTTGCTTTTACAAAAAAGCTATTGTTTTGATAGCCGTCCTTGTCAAAGTTGGCTTTGTTGGTGACATCCTTCGCAGAAGAAAATCCATCTGCATTTTGATTTTCAAAACCAATGGTAAAGTTTAATTTGTTGATGCTACTGTTAAATTGCAAATTGCCTTGCTTCGTACCATAACTTCCATAGCTTAATGCACCTGTTACAAAGGGTGCACCTTTTGATTTTGTGATGATATTAATCACTCCTCCAATCGCATCCGATCCGTACAATGTGCTTTGCGCGCCTTTTAAAATTTCAATGCGCTCTACTTGATTGAGTGGCACTAAGTTTAAATCAAATTCATTGCTAATCATAGAAGGGTCACCTACCGGAGCGCCGTCTAATAAAATTAATGTTCTTCCAGAAGCCGCACCACGCATGTAAATACTAGGAACGGTTCCTAAATTACTTAAAGTACCGGGCAAGCTTAATCCAGCTTGTTCATTCAATACTTGTGCAATAGTTCTGCCAACATTTAGTTGAATCTGAGCAGCAGTAATTACGGTGATCACTTTACTAGTGCCATTTTGTTTCTGCTCAATTTTATTGGCAGTCACAATCACATCCTCCAGCAAATTGGCAGCTGAACTTTTTTGAAGACTGTCTTTTTGTTGCCCAAAGACGAGGCTTGTGGTGGCGATAAGGCACACCGAGAGCGTGATGATTTTTTTGCTCATTGTTTTGTTTTTTTCATTTTACTGAGTGAACAATGAGCTTCCTGGACAAAGAGAACCATAATGGATTAAGGAGGGTGATCATTTACCCGCACTTAATTTTTTACAATCCTTGCTTTTTACCCGAAAGCTGTTGGTTTATTTGAATCAGGCAGGTCTTCTGGCTCGTTCTTCTCAAAGTCATCCTTCCCAAATTGCTTCAGTGGATTTGACTTAATGCTTTTGCATCGAACTTACAGCTACGGGAATAGCTCCTGGTTTGAACAGGATTCCCTTTTAATCATTTGCATGAACCTAATCAATCTCAAACTTATTCTATTTTAAAACAGGAGTTGCATTTAATTATCAACCCCTTGTTGAAAACTCCCAATAAGTTGATATATTTATATTTAAGAAAAGTGTAAAGCATTTTATATGAGCACAAAATCAAAACAAAGCATCAATTTTTTTAGTTTAACCATGATTGTGGTGAGCTTAGTTATTGGAATGGGTATCTTCAAAACCCCTGCTACCATTGCTGCGAAGTCGGGCACGCCACTCATTTTTTTTAGTGCTTGGATTATTGGGGGAATCATCGCTTTATTTGGTGCTTTAACTTATGCAGAGATTGGTCAAAGATTGCCTGTAATGGGCGGCTACTATAAAGTGTTTGCACATTGTTACCATCCTGGTGTTGGATTTACGATTAATGTATTGATCTTAATTAGCAACGCCGCTTCATTAGCTGTAGTCGCTTTAATTGGTGCAGACTATGTAAGTGATTTATTATTTGGAAGACCTTCCGGCACTTTATTCAATATTGGCGTGGCCTCTTTTTCAGTAGGGCTATTTTATATTGTTAATTTATTAGGTTTAAAAACAAGTAGTCGAACACAGAACGTATTGATGGTTGTAAAAATTAGTTTGATTTTATTACTTATTACGTCCTTGTTTAAAGGGGTAAGCGTAGCACCGCACGGATTCAATGATGGTAAAGTATATGTGTATGATGGCAGCAATGGTATGCTGCTTTTACTAGTGAGTTTGGTATCGGTATTTTTTACTTATGGCGGCTATCAACAAACTATCAATTTTGGTGCAGAAGTAAGTTCTGCTAAGACCATGCAAAGAGGGATTGTGATTGGCATTTTACTCGTTTTATTTTTATACTTAGCCATTAATTATACTTATGTAAAAGTGATTGGTTTTGACAATATTAAAAATGCGAATGCGATTGGTTCGCTTTTATTTGAAGCATGGTTTGGTAAGCTCGGTGCCAAAGTATTTGATTTTGCCATGGTCTTAAGTGTGCTCGCTTATGTGAATGTGATTTTAATGAGTAACCCAAGGGTGATGTATGCCATGAGTGAGGATAAAGTACTACCTGCAGTCTTCCAAAAAAAGCATGCAACAACAGATGCATTGGTGCCAGGATTGACAGTCTTTGCCATTGCCACGGTGTTGATTACATTTTTTGGTAAGGGAGTAGACGATGTATTGAGTTTTAGTATTTTTTTGGATTGTTTAGGGATGAGTACTTCTGCAGCTACTTTATTTATTTTAAGAAGAAAGGGGCAGGGGGATACCACCGTAACCGGAGGATTAAAGCGATGGACGCCCATTTTTGCAGCCATTTTTGTATTGTCTTATGCTTTTGTGGCTGTCGCAGTGGTGATAGATAAGCCTTATTCTGCGCTCACTGCGGTGATATTAGTGGCCATTGTTTTGGTCTTATATCGTCTATTTTATTATAAAAAGTCTTCGGAGGTTTAGGGAAGCCATTTATACCCACCCATAGCTGTTCAGCCAATTGGATGCCCGTTTGTCTAAAAATTAGACAACTCCTAAGGTTTGTATTACTTTTGTACTGTCTAATAGGAATCTATCATTATCAATATCAGCAATGAAATACATTTTTTCTTTTATTTTTTTAGTGTTCACTATGTCATTGAAGGCTCAAAATCCAAATCAATGGGATTTAAGAACTTGTGTGGAATATGCGATCAAGCATAATATTTCAGTTCAACAAGCAGATATTCAAGCAAGGTTATCCAAGTTACAGGCAGATCAGGCAAAGAACAACCAATTACCTACAATGAGTGGATCTTCTGGTTTGGGAATGCGTTTAGGACGTTCAATTGACCCAGTAACCAACGCCTTCACCACCACACAATTTTTATACAATAATTTTGGTTTAAATGGAGGGGTGCAGTTGTACAACAACAATAGATTAGTGAATACAGCTGCTGCGAGTAACTATAGTTGGTTAGCAAGTATCGCCGATCTTCAAACTGCCTCTAATGATATCTCTTTAAATGTGGCTACATTTTATTTACAAGTTTTATCAACGACTGAGCAATCTGAAATAGCTAAAATTCAAATCGCACAAACAACGGAACAATTGGCTGCAACAAAAAAGCGTGTAGAAGTGGGTTTGTTACCAGAGATTAATTTATTAGAATTGGAAACGCAATTAGCAAATGACAGTAGTAATTATATCACTGCTATCTCTAATATTGCACAAAGTAAATTAAGTTTAAAAGCATTGTTGAATTTAGATGCATCAGAAGCATTCGATGTCTATGTTCAACCAGTGGATCAAATTAAATTACAAGCTTTTGCAGACTTGCAACCCGAATATGTATTTAGCGTTGCAGAACAAAATCTTCCTAATATCAAAGCAGCGAAACTACGAGTTCAGGCAGCCGAAAAAAATCAATTGGTTGCGAAAGCTGGTTTTTATCCAACCTTAAGCTTTGGCTATTCTTTAAGCTCTAATTTCTCTAATTCTTTTAAATATATCAGTGGCGTGGAGCCAGCGGGCTTTAGCAATATCTCACCAACTAGTCCCTTTGTAACCGTGGGCGCTGCTAAGTATTACGTGCAAAGTCCTTTATACAATACCATTTCAACCAATAGAGATTTTGGTAGTATCTGGAATGGATGGGGTAAGCAAGTCAATAATAACTTTGGACAGAATTTTGGATTCCAATTATCCATTCCAATTTTCAATGCCAATCAGACTAAAACAGCCTATCAGCAGACAAAATTAAATTATCAATCTGCTAGTTTACAACAAGAAAATACCCAAAGAAAATTAAAGCAAGATATTTATGCGGCCTATACCAACGCTGTGGTTGCTTTTAATAAATTGAATGCCAATCAAAAGGCAGTGACATCTGCAGAGAAGGCCTACAACTTTGCAATAAAGCGTTATGAATTAGGTTTGTTAGGCACCATAGAATTATTAAACAATCAAAATAATTTTTTAAAGGCTAAAGTAAATTATAAATCTGCTCAGTATGAGTATGTGTTTAGAATCAAATTACTTGAGTTTTATAAAGGAGAAGCACTTTCTCTATAATTGATTAATCGCATCGTAAAATAAATAAAATGAATAAGAAAATCATTTGGGGTATCGTAGGTTTTGTTGTACTTGTTGTAGTACTAGTGGGACTTAAAAAAGCTGGGGTTATTGGAAAAGACGAAGGCATCGAAGTTACCGTAGAGAAGGTGGAATTAAGAACCATCACGGAGTCGGTGAATGCGAGTGGTAAAGTGTATCCAGAAATCGAAGTGAAAGTAAGTCCAGACATATCTGGAGAGATTGTTAGCTTGTTTGTGGAAGAAGGTGCTAAAGTAACTAAAGGCCAGGTTTTGGCTAAGATCTATGCAGATATCTACTCTTCTCAAAGAGATCAAGTAACTGCTTCTGTGAATCAAGTGAAAGCACAATACGAAAATGTGAAAGCAAATTTGAGTGGCTTAAAAAATGGCTATGAAAATGCGAAAGCTGCTTATGAGCGTTATAAAAAATTATTTGCAGATAAGATTGTGTCAAGAGCAGAATACGAGCAAGTAGAACAAACTTATCGTTCTGCAGAATCTGGTTACAATGCAGCTAAAGAATCTATTAAAAGCGGAGAAGCACAGGTTCAAGGTGTGAAAGCACAATTGGCTAGAGCAGAAAAAGACTTAGCTAGAACAACCATTGTTTCTCCAATGGATGGTATCATTAGTTTGATGAATGTAAAGAAAGGAGAACGTGTGGTTGGAACAGCGCAAATGGCTGGAACCGAAATGATGCGCGTGGCAGACATGAAGAGCATCGAAGTTAGAGTAGATGTAGGCGAAAATGATATCACTAAAGTGAAGTTAGGAGATACTGCCTTGGTAGAAGTAGATGCTTATAACAATAGAAAATTTAAAGGGATTGTATATAAGATTGCTAATCCAATCACTGCAGCATCTGGTATTAGTTCTGCAGCTGAAGTAGCCAATTATAAAGTACATATTCGATTATTAACGGATAGTTACGAAGACTTAATAAAAGAGAATGCTATCTTTCCATTTAGACCAGGTATGACTGCAAGTGCAGACATACAAACAAAGTCTAAAGTAAATGTAGTGACTGTGCCATTGAATGCTGTAACTACAAGAGACAGTGATGGTAAAGGAAAAGACACCAAAGTGTCTAGCACTTCTAATAATAACACAGATAAAGAACCTGTTAAAGAGCAAGCCTTAAATGAAGTGGTCTTTGTGTTACAAAAAGACAATAAAGTGAAGATGGTAAAAGTTAAAACGGATATTCAGGACTTAAACTATATCGAAGTGTCAGGATTAAAAGTGGGCGACCAAGTGATCACAGGCCCTTACAGCATTGTAAGCAAGACTTTAAAAGAAGGCGCTTTAGTAAAAGTGGTGACAAAAGAAAAGTTATTTGAAGAGAAATAGTAACTAGAAAATATCAAAATAGACCTTAAAAAGGGGCGCATTTAAAAAATGCGCCCCTTTTTTTATGAATTTCTTATGTTTGTAGCATGGAACAGAAGCGAATTGGTATCATTGGTAGCGGAAGTTGGGCTACAGCGATTGCAAAAATTGTAACAGATAATGGCAACCCAATTACTTGGTGGGTTAGACAACAAGCCAATATCGATTATTTTGTAAAACGAAAACACAATCCGTTTTATTTAAGAAATGCCTATTTTGAATTACAGCATATCAGCTTTTCAACCGATATTCAATCTGTTTTTGCGGCAACTGACATCATCATTATAGCAGTCCCATCCATCCATGTTGAATCCACATTGGCATCCTTAGATGCATCAGACTTTAAAAATAAATTAGTGATTTCGGCAGTGAAAGGCGTTTTGCCTGTCCATAATATTTTATTGAATCAATGGCTTGAACAAAAATTCCATCTCCCACTAAGCGCTTACTTTACCTTATTAGGGCCTAGTCACGCAGAGGAAGTAGCTGCAGAACAATTATCTTATCTGACTTTTTCTGGTTTAGATGAAGCCCTAACAACAACGATTGCTAATTATTTTAAATCAGATTATATCAATACAATCGTCAATAACGATGTGATAGGGGTTCAATATGCTGGGGTTGCAAAAAATATTTATGCGCTAGGGGCTGGTATTGTGCATGGATTGGAATATGGAGATAATTTTTTAAGTGTATACATTGCCAATTGTGCCAATGAAATGCAAACCTTGTTAAAAGAAATTGCAACTAAGGGGTTAAGTAATAGCAATGCAACTACTACTGCATCTACTGATGCAGATAACAGTATTGATTTTTGTTCTATCAATCACAATGCATCTGTTTATTTGGGCGACTTACTAGTGACTTGCTATTCCTTACATAGCCGAAACAGAACCTTCGGAAATATGATTGGTAAAGGCTATACGGTTAGAGCTGCAGAATTGGAACTTAGTATGGTTGCCGAAGGCTACAATGCTAGCAAATGTATCCATACGATGAATCAAACCTTAAACTTGAAGCTTCCTATTATGGAGGCTATCTATCAAATATTATGGGAAGGAGCAGCACCTGATACCACTTTTAAGGAGCTGGAGCAGATCCTAGTATAAAGAAATCAGAAGCAATCCCGTCTGCTAAAAATTTTGCTTCATTTTTTAAACTGTATTGATTTCCGTTTTGCTCAAACATATTTTTAGATGCCATTTCTAATAGGGTTGCAATGCTATGCGCATAATAGCTTTTCCCAAATGTGGATTGTATATGATCAAGATCAAATCCCTCCATGCGTCTTAAACTAGTCATCATGTATTCATTGTAGCGGTTGGCTTCTGTGAGGTATTCCATTTCAAAGTTCAGTTGTCCATTTCCTATACTTTGGATATACAGTGCATTGTTTGCAATATTCCATTGCCTAGAAATCGTATTAAAAGAATGTGCAGATGGGCCAAGTCCAAGATAAGTTTTGCCCGACCAATAGTTGCTATTGTGTTGGCTTCTAAAATCAGGCTTTGCAAAATTTGAAATTTCATAATGCTCCATACCCATGGACTTTAATTTGGCACATACGATATCAAAATGTCTGGCCTGTTTTTCGGGATCGACATCCTCTATTTGCGCTTTTTCGATTCGCTTTTTTAAAGCAGTCTTATCCTCTACAGTCAATGCATAACAAGAGACATGGTTAATTTGATAGCGATCAATCCAGTCTAAATCTTCCATCAATGCCTGGTCAGTTAAAGTGGGCGTACCATAAATTAAGTCAATACTTAAATTGTTGAATCCAGCCTGCTTCGCCAATTCAATTGCTGCATGGGATTGTGCTACAGTATGCGCTCGATTCATCCAACTTAAAGCGGCTGCCTGAAAGCTTTGTATACCAATACTTAAACGGTTGATGCCTAATTTTTTCCACTCGGCTAATTTATTTAAATCTATATCGTCGGGGTTCGCTTCTAAAGTACATTCGATGGTGGTAGCAACTTTAAAATGGGCATGAATGGCCTCGATGATTGCTTTTAATTGTGCCTCATGTAGCAAAGACGGTGTGCCACCACCAAAATAGATGGTCTCAATAGGCTCGTTTAAATAGTTTTTTTGAAATTCAATTTCTTGAATCATCGCGTCTACAAATGCTTGTAGATGTGTCGTCTGTGTTGAAAAGTGAAAATTACAGTAATGACATGCTTTTTTGCAAAAAGGAATATGTAAATAGATGCCTGCCATAAGTAGAATTACCAACAAAGCTAGGCATTGTTCTTTAATTCTGCTTTAGTATACTTATTTTTGCTTCAGATGTTAGCCCAACTAAAGAAATTTTCATTTGCCTTCATTGGACTCTTTATATTGTCCAGCTTTACACTTGTGAAGCAAGCAATTCAAAAAGATACTGGAAGGATTTCAAAGGATACGATCGCAATGATTCAAGATAGTGTATTGGTGAAAGACACTTTATGGATAAAATATGTGCCAATCATTCCAAAAACATTCATTCAAGCCGATGCCTGGTATTTGCAATCCATACCAAGAGACCCAAAAGATAGTAGTTTTAATACCCTGCAATTGTATACAAATTTCTTTAAGCAAAAACAGCATGCATATCAATTGTACAATCAAAAAAATACGGCATCTAATGCAGGCGATGTATTGTATAAAATAGAACAAAAATTTTCATTGCCAGATAAAGATGTCCTTTTTTATAGCATCATTTTATTGATTTTTTTATATGGGTTTATTGTTCAAATTGCCCCACAGTATATCGCTAAACTTTTTAGTCAATTTAGTCAATCCTCATTAAGGATGATGCAAAATAGGGAGCAGCTTTTGCAAAATAGTTTAGCTTCATTCGTCATGAATATTGGTTTCGTCATCAGTTTTTCTTTGATGGCGACATTGATTATTTTTCACGAACATTTATTGCCAATTAGCTTTTGGGAAGGTTTTTTATACATGTGTTTGTTCTTTATTGGACTGTATATTGGAAAGTATATTTGTTTAACGATTGCGGCCTATGTGTTCAATACTATTGAACTAGTTCAGGCCTATATTTTTGTTGTTTTCATGATCAACAAAGTATTAGGTATCCTGCTGATACCTTTCATTTTAATCTTGGCATTTGCTAAGCCCTACTTACATCCTTTTGTGGTATGGGGGGCGGGCTCATTGGTGGTACTTTTGATCCTTTATAGGTATCTATTTTCATTAACATCTGTTAGGAACAAATTACATATCTCCTCCTTTCATTTTTTTCTATACCTTTGTGCTTTCGAGGTAATACCACTATTGATTTTATACAAATTAATCGTGCAATATTTTGGAGGAACTTACTAATATAGAAAGTTTAAAAATGGCAAAAGAAATGAGTGTAGAAAAAAAGGCAACTGCCCCTAAGACCATTAAAAAAATTCTAATTTCACAAGCAAAGCCTGAAAGTGAAAAATCGCCTTATTTTGATTTAGAAAAAAAGTATAAAGTCACTTTATTCTTTAAGCCATTTATTGAATTGGAACCAATTGGAGCAAAAGAATTTAGAAAAACTAAAATTGAAATCCCCGCATATTCTGCTGTTATATTTACTAGTAAAAATGCAATCGATCATTTTTTTAGAACCTGCGACGAATTAAAGGTGAACATCAGTCAAGAAACAAAATATTTTTGTATCACTGAATCTGTTGCTTTGTATTTGCAAAAATTTATTATGTACAGAAAGCGTAAAGTATTTTTTGGCGCTGATGGATCTAATAAAAAACTATTTGATGTGTTGAATAAGCATAAAGGCAATGAACAATTTCTTTATGTGTGTAGCGAGAACCAACAAGACAATGATATTGTCAATTGGTTAAAAGACCACAGCTGCGCATTTGACTTAGCGTATATGTATCGCTCTGTGAGCAGTGATATTAAACCACTTTTAAAAGAGCATGAGTTTGACATCATTTGTTTATTCACGCCTAGTGGATTAAAGAGTTTATATGACAACAAACCTGACTTTGTTCAAAACGGCACTTCACTCGCCGCATTTGGTTCAAATACTTGCAAAGCAATCGAAGAGGCAGGATTGAATTTACATATCAAAGTACCAAGTCCACAAGTAACTAGCATGTTTGCAGGTCTGGATCAGTTTTTAGCGCAAGCTTCTAAAAAGAAATAAACTAATTTGCAGGCCATGAGTGCCAATAAAAAGTTTACCAACGATCTTAGTAAAGAGACAAGCCCTTATTTATTACAACATGCACACAATCCAGTGCAATGGAAGCCTTGGTCCGAAACATTATTCGAAACCGCTACCAGTTTAGATAAACCTATTTTATTGAGCATTGGTTATGCCGCTTGTCATTGGTGTCACGTAATGGAACGTGAAAGTTTTGAGGATGAGGCTGTGGCTGATTTTATGAATGCCCATTTCATCAATATTAAAGTGGACCGAGAAGAGCGTCCTGATATAGATCATATTTACATGGATGCATTGCAGGCCATGACTGGATCTGGTGGTTGGCCTTTGAATATTTTTTTATTACCCAATGGGCAACCTTTTTTTGGTGGTACTTATTTTCCGCCTCAAGCGATGCAAAATCGTGCATCATGGATGGATGTTTTAAAAGGGATAAAAGCTGCTTTTGATAACAATCGGGATAAGCTGGTAGAACAAGCAACACATTTAACACAACATTTATTACAAAGCAATATCAAAGCACTTCAAAGTCAAGAGGTCGAAGCAGTCGCAACAAAAGACGAATTTCAATCAATGGCACAAAGGATTTTGCAAAATGCGGATACGCAGTGGGGGGGATTTGGTACAGCCCCAAAATTTCCACAAACATTTTCGATACAAGTTTTATTTAGAAACTATTTTCAAAATAAAGATCAAGCATCCATCGTGCATGCTATTAGATCGATTGATAAAATGATACAAGGAGGGATCTATGATCATGTTGGTGGTGGATTTTCAAGGTACAGTGTAGATGCCATGTGGCAAGCGCCTCATTTTGAAAAAATGTTGTATGACAATGCATTGATTTTAGGGCTACTTGCCGAAGGGTATCAGATTACCAAAAAGCCAATTTACCTCAATGTAATGCATGCCACTTTTACATTTTTACAAAGAGAATTATTCAATGGGGAAGGCGGTTACTACGCCGCTTTAGATGCAGATTCTGAAGGGGTTGAAGGCAAGTTTTATACTTGGTCCTATGCAGAAATCAAGGAAATCATTGACCCTGCTATCTTTGATGCATTTGTTGCATATTATCAGATTGAACCAAATGGCAATTGGGAGCATACCAATATTCTTTGGACACAAAAAGAAATAGAAAAGGAATGGGATCCTGCATGGCAAAATGAACTCCAAAAATTATTTGATGTCCGCGCAGTGAGGATTCGTCCAGCATTAGATTATAAAGTTATATTGGGTTGGAATGCAATGTTGATAGTGGGATTTTGTAAAATGTATGCGGCTACTGGGAATGACCAATACAAAGTTACTGCGATGGAATGTATGCAATGGTTAGAAACAAATTTGTATAACAATGGCGAACAATATTTTTACCATAGTATCGCAAACGGCACGCCAAAAGCACCAGCATTTTTGGATGATTATGCCAATTTAATCCAGGCCTATATTCAATTGCAAGAAATCACGGGCAATACCAACTATTTGATTCAAGCAAAAAAGTGGATGGACTATGTTTTGCTTCACTTCATAGATGAAGATGGCTTGTATTTTTATTATACTGCAGCTTATCAGAAGGATGTGATTATTAGAAAAAAAGAAAGCTATGATGGGGCACAGCCAAGTGGGAATGCATTAATCTGTTACAGTTTACACTATCTAGGGCATGTTTTTGACCTATCTGCATGGCGCTTGAAGGCCGAAAAAATGATCCATTCTATTCGACCATCTTTACTTCAATATCCTAGCTCTTTTGGTTATTGGGCTCAAAGTTTTTATCAAATGTCAACTGGGATGACAGAATTGGTTGGGGTCGGTCCAACGGTGCACCAAAGCTTACCTGCTTTTAATGCGGACTTTTTACCTCATACTTTACGCATTAGCAGTCAGGTTTTGGATGACCGCATCCCCCTATTAAAAGACAAAAAATATATTGATAATCAGTATTTTATATGTAAAAACAATACCTGCTCTTTGCCCATGCAGGATATTGACATGATTTTAGCAAATATCTAACAACTAATGTCTTAATTTGCAGCAACCAAAAACAGATGAAAATCAATTCATTCAGGTTTAAAAATAGCTTTAAAAAATAGTGGCTAATTTTACCCCCAAAATGTAATTTTTTGTAAAAAAAATCGTTTTAAACCAATATGATACCATTTTTAAAAAATAGAAGGATCAATTTTCCCATTGCGGCTCTCAGCATTTTGATTTTATCACTTGCTGTAATTGCATTTGCACCTCCTAAAAAAGGCAGACGTAATAGCAGTGCGAAACGTTTAGATCCGCAAACTGTGTCTATTCCTAGTGGATCCTTTTATATGGGTGCAAGTGATGAACAAATGGATCTTTCAATGGTGAATCGTAAGAAATTAGTTTCGGTTCAAAGCTTTTGGATGGACAGAACAGAAGTTACCAACGAACAATACAGAAAATTTGTAAAGTATGTAGCGGACTCTTTAAAATATTTGGCTATTTATGGCGGAGGGATCAACCAAAACGAAGACACCATTCGTGTAGATTGGGCTAGAGCAGCAAGAATCAATCAAAATAGCAGAGCTGTTTTAGAAAAACTGAATGAACTTTTATTAAGCCCAGACAATCGCATTCAAGGAAAAATTGAGATCGATCCTAACAAATTAATTTATAAATATGCTTTTGTTGATTTAAAAGCAGCTGCAAAAGCTTCTAAAGGATTAGAGCAATCTCTTGGAGATTATTTAATTACCGTGAATCAAAATGTATATCCAGATACATTGGTTTGGATGCGTGATTTCTCCTACTCTTACAATGAACCATTGACTAGATTGTATTTTAGTCATGCAGCGTACAATGAATATCCAGTGGTAGGTGTGACTTGGAAACAAGCAGTTGCTTTTACCCATTGGAGAACCAATAACAGTGATTATTATGCGGGCAAGCCAGGCAGGGCAGATCAAAAAATTGACGGTATCTATCGCCTGCCAACAGAAGCGGAATGGGAATATGCTGCAAGAGGCAATTCAAAATCAAATGCAATGTATCCTTGGGGATCTCCTTATACTAGAACAAAAGAAGGCCGTTTATTAGCCAATTTCAAACCAGGAAGAGGGGATTATTTTGGCGGCAACGCAAAGAATGATAACATCTACACGACTAAAGTTAAATCCTATAATGAAAATGATTTCAAATTATTTGATATGGCAGGTAATGTAGCAGAGTGGACAAGTTCTGTATTCTACGAAGGAAGCCTCAATTTTACTGGAGACTTTAGCCCAGATGTACAATACAATGCAAAAGATTCGGATCCTATTTTGATGAAGAGAAAAGTCATCAGAGGTGGTTCATGGAAAGACATTGCATACAATTGTCAAGTAAGTTCACGTAATTATGAATACCAAGACACTGCAAAATCTTATATCGGATTTAGATGCGTGCTTTCAATGGCGCCAAGAATGAATTAATTGAACCAATCCAAATTATCAACAAACTTTTAATTTTATAAATTTCCCTCATGGCAAAGACAATTTCAGAAAAAACAAATAAGATCGTAAACGTCGTTATCTCTTTAGGTGCCGCTGTGGTAATCATGGGAGCTTTGGCTAAAATCATCCACTTATCTTGGGCAGACTGGGCTTTGATAGTAGGTTTAACAACTGAGGCTGGAATATTTGTTATTTATGCCTTCTTGCCTCCTCCTCCAGTAGATCATGGTGGTGGCGCTATGGGTGGCGGAAAAGTAGATGCAACTGAATTAGTACATGCATTAAATAGTGTTCAAAAAACAGTACAAGAAGTGTCCAATAATTTAGGCACTATCAATAGCTCAACAGAGGGATTGAAGCATTTGAACAATCAGTTCTTGTCAATGGGTAAGACGATGGAAGAAATGAACCATTTTTATGGAAGTTTAAAAGACATGTCTACTTCAATGAGTTCTACAGTGCAAGAAGCGGCAAGAACAAAGGAGCAAATGACTCAATTAGCCGATAACTTGACACAGTTGAATCAAGTGTATAGCAGAATGATCCATGCAATGCAAGGAAAATAATAGCAAAATTGCTATTGACTTAAATTTTAATTCACTTTATAAAATATAGCGTAAATGTCGTTACCTAAAGAACCAAGGCAGAAGATGATTAACATCATGTACTTGGTGTTGACTGCGCTTTTGGCATTGAATGTATCTAGCGAGATTTTAAATGCATTCAAGACAATTGATCAAAGTTTGATGAACGCAAATGTGATTATTCAAAAAAAGAATCAGGATATTTATACTTCTTTAGAAGCTAAATTAAAGGATCCAAAAACAGCCGAAAAAGCGGCAATTTGGGCACCTAAGGCGAATAAGGCAAAAGCAATGGCAGACGAAATATTTGCCTATGTGGAATCATTGAAATTGGCTTTAAAAGAAGAAGCAGGATTGAAAATTAAAGATGGTAAGGAAACTTTTAAAGAAGATGATTTAGATGCCACCACAAGATTGTTTTTAAATAATAAATCAGGCATCTCCAAAGGGGAAGAATTGTATAATAAATTAAAACAATTCAAACAAGATTTGGCAGCGATCGATCCTGCCATCGCAAAAGAGGTAATACCAACTGTGTCCTTAGATTTATCGATTCCTACTTCTAATAACATGGCCGCAAAAAATGATTGGGCTTATGCGTATTTCAATATGTCGCCAACCATTGCAGCAATTACAATATTGACTAAGTTTCAAAATGATATCCGTAATACAGAAGCACAGGTCGTTGAATATTGCCATAAAGAGATTGGTGAAGTGGAATTGGTATACGATCAGTTTAGTGCATTTGCTGCATCTAACTCACAATATTTAATGTCAGGGGAAGAATTGGTGATCACAGCTGGTGTAGGTGCATTTAGCAGTGCTGCAAAACCAACGATATCAATTGATGGTGTAGTAGTGCCTGTAGCAGCAGATGGCTCTGCTGTGTATAAATCTGTTGCTGGCGCAACTCCAGGCATTCAAAGAAAGCGTGTTCGAATTTCTTTTTTAAAGCCAAACGGTGAAACAGCTGTAGTTGAAAAAGAAGTACAATTTACCGTTGGTACACCTTCTGGTTTGGTTGTATCTACAGATAAAACGAGGGTATTTTATAAGGGCTTAGAAAATCCATTAAGTATCACTGGTGGAGGTGGAGGCGAAAAAATAAATGTCACAGTGGAAGGTGCAGGAGCGAATATTAGAAAAGCAGGTTCTGGACAATATATTGTGACTTGTACTCAAACAGGTACTGCTATTGTCACGGTCAATGATGGCAAGCAAACACAGAAATTAAATATCCCTGTTAAGAGAATCCCAGATCCAATTGCGATTGTGGGCGGAAGTGCTGGAGGCAATATGGCTGCTGCTAAATTTAGAGCTCAGGGTGGGGTGATTGCCGATTTAAGAGATTTTGTTTTTGAAGGTGTAAAATTCAATGTTGTATCATTTATTGTAATCGCAACTGGTAAAGGTTTTGATGAGCCTGATTTTGCAGAAGTAAATGGTCCAGCGTTCTCTGGTGGTGCAACCGCATTAATTAGAAAATGTCAAGCAGGGACAACCGTAACCATTGGAGAAATTAAAGTGTCAGAGCCGGGTGGTGGATCAAGAAAATTAGATCAAACAATCACTTTCATTTTACAATAGTAGATCCTACTAGCTCGTAAAAGAAAAAGCAGATTTGAAAATAAAAAAGGGACTTATGAAAATAACAATGAAAACAAGCTGCATCGTTCTTGCCTCCTTGGTATTGCATCTATCTGCAAATGCGCAGTTTTCTTATGGAGCTAAAAAGAAAACAACGCCTACTAATGCGGCGACAAAAGATACAGTGATTGCAAAACCTGTGACGAAGCCTCTAACAAATAATCAAGTAGCTGCAGCGCCAACTGTTACGGATGTAAAGCCATCAAAAAATATTGACACGACTGTAGTGGGCGGATTCAATGCAAATAATAAAAGAAGTTTAAGAAATGGGTATGCTTTCTTTTCTGAAACCAATTCAAGAAAAGGGATGAAAGAAAGAGTACCCTTACCTTATGAAAATTTAAGAGAGGAAGATGCTTTATTCAGTGAATTTATTTGGGAGGAAATTGATGCAAGAGAAAAGATCAACAGAACTTTTATGTATCAATCCTATGATGAAAATGGCGACCAACGATTCTTTGCTGTGTTATTACGCGCCATAGAAAAAGACGGAGTGGTTCCTTTTTCAACGGTGGATGATCGATTTACTACACCATTGAGTATAGACGAAGTGAATGCGTCATTAAAAGGAAGCTTGGATACACAGTTGGTTCAAAACGTATTGGATCCAAATGTGTATGATACCAGCATTATTTATAATACCAATTTAGCGCCTAATCCAGATTCTATTTATACGTTTAGATTAAAAGAACAATGGATTTTTGATAGTAAGACAAGTAGAATGTATAGCAGGATCATTGGTATCGCACCAATTGCTGCGATTCAAATAGGCAATAAGGTCGTGAAGCGTCCTTTGTTTTGGGTGTATTATCCAGAACTAAGAACCAGCCTAGCAAAAGCAGAAGTGTACAATCCAAGAAATATCTCTAGCCGTATTACATGGGAGGAATTATTTGAGAGTCGTTATTTCAATGGGTATGTGGTAAAGTCCACTTTAGACAATTACAATGACAAGATGTTGAATGCCTTATTCAAAGACCCTATCAAAAGATTACAAGAAGGGGAAAAGATTAAGCAAAAAATATTTGATTTTGAACAAGATCGTTGGGTCTATTAATTAATGCTTTTCTTTTTCAAAAGCAGCCATTAAGATCTTGGTTTTTGAAGCGCCAATCAGTTCAGTTAAGATGCTGGGATTGGCGCTTTTTATTTTACTGACCGATTTAAAATAAGTCAATAAAGTTTCTTTGGTTTTAGGTCCAATCCCTTCGATATGGTCCAAGCTGTTTTCCAATGCACCTTTAGATCTCTGAGCTCTATGGAAAGTGATCCCAAAACGGTGCACTTCATCCCTGATATTTCGAACTAGGTTGTGGGCGGCACTATTCCAGTTCAATAAAATGGAACGACTATCTCCTGGAAAGAACAATTCTTCTATATTTTTAGCCAAGCCAACAGTGGTGACCTTGTCTTGAATACCTAATTCTTTTAATGCATCTAAAGCCGCATTTAATTGCCCTTTACCACCATCAATGATGATCAACTGAGGTAGTGGATGCTTTTTCTGCAAGACAGATGTATAGCGTCTTAACACGGTCTCATGCATACTTGCGAAGTCATTGATACCCACTACAGTTTTAATATTGAATTTACGATAATCAGATTTGCTAGGTACCCCATTTTTAAAACAGACCATTGCAGAAACCGGATAGGCACCCTGAAAATTGGAGTTATCAAAACACTCAATATGGTTTGGTACTGCAGGTAAAGAAAGTAATTGCTTTAGTTCAACTAATAGTTCATTGACTGGAGCAGTCTCGCTTACTTTCACCAAGGCTTGTCTATGTTTCCAATCCTTTAATGCATAATCGACATTCTTTTGAGAGAGGGCTAATAAATGTAATTTCTCACCTAGTTTTGGAACAGTATATTTTACACCTAGCTCTTTTTCAAAGGGCTCAATAGGTACAATAATTTCTTTAGCTTCTGATTCTAGTTGGGTCCTAAAGTAATGAATGGCAAAAGCAAGTATGGTTTCTTTGGATTCTTCCAAAGGGGTACTTAAAGGCAACATATGTGTTTGAACAATGCGTCCTTCTTGTAACATCAGGTAATTGACATAAGCTTGATCCTCTTCCATGGCGATGCTAAATACATCCATGGCTTCTTGTTGCTTCGTTAGAATTTCAGATTTGGTCTGGTAACGTTCTAATTCATCTATTTTTTTCTTGGTTTCATTGGCTTTTTCAAAAGCAAGTGCCGCAGCTTCTGCCTGCATGGTCTCTTTTAAATTTTGCACCAATGGTTTAACATTCCCTTTTAATAAATGTTTTACTTGATCTATTGAAATGGCATAGTCTGCCTCAGTTTGAAAGTTTTGACAAGGTCCTTTACAATTCCCTAAATGGTATTCTAAACAGACTTTAAATTTACCTTGCTGAATATTTTTAGGAGAAAGTGGTAAAGTACAAGTTCTTAAAGGAATGGTTTCCTTAATATGGTTAATCAATTCTCGAACAGCAAATACATGCGTGAATGGACCAATATAAGTGGAGCCATCTTTTATTTTACGTCTAGTTAAAAACACCCTAGGGAATGGCTCTTTTTTAATGACGATATAAGGATAAGTCTTATCGTCTTTTAAATTGATATTGTATTTGGGCTGATAGTTTTTAATGAGTTCATTCTCTAAAATAAAAGCATCGTGCTCGGAATTAACGATGGTGAATTTGATTTCATCAATTCGTTGTACGAGTTCAATAGTTTTTAAATTATGTTGATTGGAAAGAAAGTAAGAACTCACACGATTTCTTAAATGCTTTGCTTTACCCACGTACAATAGTTTGCCTTTATCATCAAAATATTGATAAATACCAGGTTCTTGCGGGATGCTAGATTGTATTTTCTTAAACTGCTCTTTCTCCATAGGGTAGATGCAAAAATACCGGTTTATTTTTACTATTTTTATATCATGGAACTTTCAGTGAACATCCCAGCTTTATTATTTCCAGCTATAAGTCTGATTATGTTGGCCTATACCAACCGATTTTTAGCTTTATCTAACCGTGTAAGGGCATTACACGATAAGTATCAAAAGGAGCAAGACAGACTGGTGATTTTTAGACAAATTAAGAACCTTAAATACCGAATTAAACTCATCCAAAGAATGCAGACTTATGGTGTTGCATCCTTATTGTTATCCTTGCTTTCGATGTTTTTTATTTTTATACAATATCAAGCCATTGCAAAATTTATTTTTGCAGTAAGCTTACTTACTTTTACGGTATCTATTTTAGTCTCCTTACTTGAAATCCGATTGAGTACAAAAGCAATCGAATTGGAATTAAGTGACATGGAAGGACTAGAAGACCCAACTGTATTGGAATATTTAAAAAAGAGATTCGAAAGAGACGAAAAATAAATAATTTATTGTCCTTTACGTTCTCCAATTTGTTGTCTCCACATAGCATAATACAATCCCTTTTCTTCTAGTAAGCTTTGATGGTTTCCAGATTCAATCACTGTGCCTTTCTCCAATACATAAATTCTTGTTGCATGGATAATAGTACTTAGTCTGTGTGCAATCATGATGGTGATTTGCTCTCTTTCTTTTGATAGGTCACGGATGGTATCTGTAATAGACTCCTCGGTTAAACTATCTAATGAAGAAGTGGCTTCATCAAAAATCAATAAATGTGGATGTCTTAGTAATGCGCGTGCAATAGAGAGTCTTTGTTTTTCTCCACCACTTAATTTTAAACCACCTTCCCCAATTACAGTGGCTAAGCCATTGCCACCTTTGTCTAAAATATTCGCACAACTAGCTTTGGTTAAAGCTAGTAGCATTTCTTCCTCTGTTGCATTTGGTGCAACGAATGCTAAGTTTTCTTGAATGGTGCCTGCAAAAAGCTGTGTATCCTGTGTCACAAAACTAATTTGATTGCGAAGCGCGCTCATATCAATTTGTGCTGTATTCACGCCGTTCATTAAGATTTCTCCTTCTTGAGGTTCATACAATCCAACTAATAATTTCACCAAAGTACTTTTACCCGCGCCAGATGGACCAACAAACGCAATGGTTTCACCTTTTTTAGCTTCGAAGCTAATTTGATCGATGGCTTTAAAATTAGCCGTCTGGTGTTGAAAACCTACTCGATTAAAAGCCAATTGTTCAATCTCCCCAATGGCAATTGGGTTGGCTGGTGGTGTGTCAATTGGCTTTTTCATCAAGGCATCAAAATTATTCAAAGAAGCTTCGGTTTCTCTATAGCTCATAATGATACTTCCAATTTCTTGCAAAGGTCCAAAAATAAAGAAGCTATAAAACTGCAATGAGATCAATTGGCCTACCGTCAAAATTTCTTTAAAGATCAACCACATTAAAGTAAAAGTGATCACCTGTCTCAAAGCATTCACCATGGTACCTTGGATAAAACTTAAAGAACGAATATTTTTTACTTTCTTTAATTCAAGTGCTAATATTTTGTAGGTATTATTATTGAGTCGGTTAATTTCCTGCGTTGTCAAGCCAAGACTTTTAACCAATTCGATATTCCTTAAACTTTCTGTTGTGGTACCTGCTAAACTAGTCGTTTCTTGAACAATATTTTTTTGAATAACTTTTATTTTCTTACTCAATAAATTGGTCACATAGGCAATCATACTTGCACCTCCAATATAGATTGGAATGATAGACCAATGCAAACGAGTAGCATACACAGAAACAAATACGACACTTACTACAATACCAAATACCACATTAATCACATAGCTAATAAATTTTTCACAATCTGCACGTGCTTTTGTAAGGATGGATAAAGTTTCTCCACTTCTTTGATCTTCGAAAGCCTGATAAGGCAACTGCATAGAATGTTTTAATCCATCTGTAAACAAGGCAGCGCCAAACTTTTGGATAATTACATTCACGATATAGTCTTGAAAAGCCTTTGCAATTCTACTGATCATGGCCGTTCCTACCAAAAGCAATAACATATTGCCCACACCTTGTAAGAACATAGCTTGGGTTCGCTCGCCTCCATCTGGGTTTAAAAAAGGGTTCTTAGCAAAGCCATCAATTAGCTTTCCAAAGATCATTGGATCAAATAGGGAAAAGGTTTGATTGATTGCTGCAAGTAAAAAGGCTAAAAAAACTAAGCCTTTAAAAGGCTTAATGTATTGGATGAGAATTTTCATATTATTGGGATGCTTTGTCTTCTTTGTATAAAAGGTTGTAACGTGCAATACAGTCAAGCACTTCTTCTGTGCCTAATTTCTTTTCGGCACTGGTTACAAAGCCTTCAGGTAAATAAGGTAGTAATGTTTTTAAAGTTTCAAAAAACGCTTCCACATTGCGTTTTACAACGCCTGGTTTTTCTTTATCAGATTTTGTGAATATAAGGGTGTATGGAATCTGCCATTGAAACAATTGTTCAATAAATTCGATATCAATTTTTTGTGGGCTATGTCTAGCATCTATCAACACAAAGACCATGTTTAAATTAGGTCTTTTGCGTAAATAATTTTCAATCATTTGTTCCCATCTACGTCGACTACTTTGGGATACTTTAGCATAGCCATATCCAGGTAAATCGACGATATACCATTTTTCCGGACGACCTTTCACCACTTCGTTACTGATGATTTCAAAATGATTGATCAACTGTGTTTTTCCAGGAGCAGAAGAAGTTTTAGCCAATCCCTTTTGACCACAAATCGCATTGATGATAGAAGACTTACCTACATTACTCCTACCAATAAAGGCGTATTCAGGTGCTTCTAGCACAAGACATTGGTCGTAATTAGGACTAGATATAAGGTAAGTTGCTTTATGTATTTTCATCTTTTTTTATGGGTGCATTTTACGCTTCAATTAAAACAGTTCCTGTCATCTCTTTAGGGATAGGCAATTCCATCATTTGTAAAATAGTTGGTGCAAGATCGCCCAATTTACCTGAATGAATGGGGCCTTTCCAATTTTTATCAATAATAAAAAATGGGACTAGATTCAATGAATGCGCTGTATTAGGACTACCATCTTCGTTGATCATAAAATCTGCATTGCCATGATCTGCTGTCAAAAATATGGTATACCCATTTTCTAAACCAGCAGTGACTACTTTTTGAACGTTTGCATCCACGGTTTCAACCGCTTTTACAACAGCACTAAAAATACCAGTATGTCCTACCATATCCGCATTGGCATAATTTAAGCAAATAAAATCAGGGTTGCCGGCATTGATTTCAGGTAAAATTTTTTCTGTTAATGCTGCTGCACTCATTTCAGGCTGTAAGTCATAAGTGGCTACTTTAGGGGATGCCGCCATGATTCTTGTTTCTCCTTCAAAAGGTTGTTCGCGTCCACCGCTAAAAAAGAAAGTCACATGAGGATACTTTTCTGTTTCTGCAATTCGAATTTGTTTTTTATTATTTTTCGCTAATACTTCACCTAATGTATTGATAAGGTTATCGTTTTCAAAGACCACGTGCACATTTTTAAATGTCTCATCGTATTTGGTCATGGTTGTATAATGCAATTTTAATGCATGCATATTCAATTCAGGAAAATCCATTTGTGTCAAAACTTCTGTGATTTCCCTGCAACGGTCTGTTCTAAAATTAAAACAGGTCACTGCATCTCCATCTTGAATGGTTGCAATAGGCTGCCCATTTTCTGTGAGCACAGTTGGTAAAATAAATTCGTCTGTCGTATTGTTTGCATAATTTTCTTGAATGGCTGCAAGTGCACTGGTAGCAGTACTTCCAGTCCCTTTCACCATAGCATTGTAGGCCAATTGGACACGCTCCCAACGCTTGTCTCTATCCATGGCATAATACCTCCCGCTTACACTCGCAATTTTACCAACCGATTTTTTTAAATGAGTCTCTAATGATTCTATATAGCATTGTCCACTCTTTGGATCTGTGTCACGACCATCGGTGAAGGCATGAATAAATACATTGGTCAAACCTTCTGCTTTACATAAATCACATAATGCTTTTAAATGAGCCGTATGTGCATGCACGCCTCCATCACTTACTAAACCAATTAAATGCAAGGGCTTTTGATTTTCCTTAGCGTATTGAATAGATTGTATGAGTGAAGCATTGCTTGCAAATTCACCTGTTTGAATGGCAACATTGATTCTTTGTAATTCTTGGTAGACAATTCGGCCCGCGCCTAAATTTAAATGACCAACTTCACTATTGCCCATCTGTCCATCTGGCAAACCAACTGCCGCTCCACAAGTCACTAAAGTTGAATTAGGATATTGTTTGTAGAGACTGGTTACAAATGGCACATGCGCATGTTGAATTGCGTCTGCCTTTGCAATTTGGCCCAATCCCCAGCCATCCATGATCACTAATATTACTTTTTTTGACATATTCTTTAACTTTTTATAGCGCCTGCTTATAATTTGTTTAATTTTATATGGCAAAGTTTCAAAATACTAGGCACATTACAAACTTTATCCTACTATAATAGACAAAAATGAAGTTAATATCCAAAATACTAGTCTTATTAGCCCTTTTGCACTGCAGCATTGGTGCGAATGCGCAAAATGAAACAGAATTATTGGTGCAACATTTGCAAACAGGAAACTTTAGTGCGTTACAAACTTTTTGGGACAACCAAGTAGAGTCAAGTATTTTGGATCAAGTGGCTGCTAAGCCTTTAAATGCACAACAAGCCAACGAAACCTTGCAAGCTTTTTTTAATCAAAAAAATATTGTTGGTTTTGAAAAAAGTGCAGAAAGAAAATTAGGCAATACATTATACCTTACTGGTAAGTTATTATCCAGCCAACAAAAATATAATTTGACCTTATTGCTTCAATCCACGAATAAAAGATTTGTGATTGTGAGCATGAGGGTAAATTAGTTATTATTGAGGATAAGTTAAAAGATGATTGAGTAAACCAATGAGTAAGAAGCCAAAAAATACCTTTAATAGTTTTTCAAGTATGCCATTGGTCTATAGCACCAACCCGGATTATATTCAGCCAAATGAGGAAGCAGAAAAAATAACTTTAGCGCCAGAAGCCCAATTGCTTAGAGTGATTCTAGAAACCAAACATAGAGCAGGCAAAACAGTCACTATTGTTTATGGATTTGAAGGTGCCGAAGCAGATTTGGAAGCATTAGGCAAAGCACTCAAAAATTTTTGTGGTACTGGTGGAGCAGTTAAAGAAGGAGAAATAATCATTCAAGGAGATCACCGTCAAAAAGTATTTCAATACCTGAAGCAAAAAGGTTTTGCAAAAGCAAAATTGTAGCTAAGGCTTTGCTAAGGCAAAATTATAAATGCTGTATTGGGCCTAAAAATTCACTTCTAAGTTCAAGCGTTCTTTAAGCTGTTGCACCAAAGGGTATTGCTTTGCAATATGATCAAATTTTTGTTTGCTATTAAGTTTCAAATGCAATGGTACATCCTCTTTTTCTCCCGCATCTACTAGTATGCTAAATTGAATAGCCCTGTTTTGAAAACGCTCCCAAATGGTTTCCATTAAACTCATTCTTTCTTGTTCGACAAATTTCTGGGCTGTCAATGCAGGTACTGTGATTGTAAAATGTGTTGGATCTTCTATTTGAAGAGTGGCAATTCTAAAAGTGCCTGCCACGTAGTGTTTCAGGTCCTTTTCCATTTTATGAGCGTAGTCATCCCAACATAATTGCAATGTTTCCATGTTCAAAGAAATCGCTTCTTTGACTTCCTCTATATTGTACTCGTTGCCATATTTCTGTTGTAATACGGCCAACAAACTTTTCTTGCTTCCAACATTAGGTGTAGCTGATTGACTAGATATTGGAGTCGATGTTGGATTCGCTGCTGGTGTTGCTGTCTCAATCACTAATTTAGCCTCAGCATTGACAACAATATTGCTTAATGGAATGATTTTTTTAGTGCGAATAGGGTAGTGGCTATCAACTAGTTTTTTTTTTACTAGTTGGCCGTCTTCCATACTTAATTCAATGGCTTGTTGTAAAAAATTAAGTTTAATCAAGGCCAATTCTACGTGTAGTCTTTTATTACGCGCCATCTTAAATTGAATCTCGGCTTCGTTTAAAATATTCAGTGCACTCACTAAATAAGGCGTTCCTACTTTTTCTGCAGCAGATAAGTATTGATCTCTCCACCCTTCAATAGATTCAAGCAAATGCGCGCTGGCTTTATCTTTACATACAAGGATATTTCTAATAAATGCTGCCATACCATACAATACCGTATCCCCTTCAAAACCTTTTTGATTGATTTCGTCATACAGTAACATCGCACTTGTTAAGTCTTGTTCTGTAAGATGGGTTAACATTTTAAAGAAATAACCTTCATCTAAAATATTTAAATGCTCTAAAGTATTGTCGTAAGTCAATGCACCATTAGAGAAACTTACAATTTTATCAAGAATGCTTAAAGCATCTCTCATACAACCTTCACTCTTTTGTGCAATCAATTGTAGCGCGTTTCTTTCGGCCTTGATATGCTCTTTTTCTACGATCTCCTCTAAGTGTTTTACCGTATCTTCTGGAACAATTCTTTTGAAGTCAAAAATTTGACACCTACTTAAAATGGTCGGAAGAATTTTATGTTTTTCGGTTGTTGCTAAAATAAAAATAGCATAAGGTGGTGGCTCTTCCAATGTTTTCAAGAATGCATTAAAGGCACTCGTGCTTAACATGTGGACCTCATCCACAATGTACACTTTGTATTTGCCAGCCTGAGGTGCAAAACGCACCTGTTCAACAAGTGTTCTAATATCGTCTACTGAGTTATTACTCGCTGCATCTAATTCGTGAATATTTAAACTTGCACCTTTTTCAAAAGACATACAACTTTCACATTGGTTACAAGCTTCGCCTTCCTTTGTGATATTGGTACAATTGATTGTTTTAGCAAGGATACGTGCACAAGTTGTTTTACCAACACCTCTTGGTCCACAAAACAAAAATGCATGTGCAAGATGTTGGCTTAAGATCGCATTCTTTAATGTAGTGGTAATATGGGATTGACCCACCACTGTATTAAAGTTTTGAGGACGATACTTTCTTGCTGATACGATAAAATTCTCCATACTTGAACTGCAATATACTGCATCAAAAGGTAATTTTCTGAGCTAGGGTCCAAATCTTATCCCCTATTTCTATAATCCTTAGCTAGCTTGACTTGGGCTCTTATATTCCATTACAGGATGACGCTCAAAAGGGTGTTTTTGGGTGTCAAAAATATGTCTTAAGGTAACCATATGTCTGCTTGGTTCGGCGCCAAGACTTTTATAAATATTGACCATTTTAGGATTCCAATCTGCAGCCCATCCCATTTCATATTCATTGTATATGTTGAGTTGATGCAGCAGTAAAGAAGTAGAATAGATTAAATAACTGTCTATACCTAGAGACTGAAATTTTGGCACGATACCAAATGCCAATCCTGTTAATCTTTTATTCGTTTTCATCCACTTCATCCACATTAAATGTATTTTTTGTTTCCATCCAAGTTGTCCATCAAAGTGCTTAAAGTATTGATTGACATCTGGAATATTGATAAACATGGCAATTGGTTCTTCCTTGTAGTACGCAAATCGAATCATGCGCTCATCCATCACTGGACTAAGCGTTTTAAAAAGTTTCATAATTTGACTGTGCGTAATTTCTTTTGCTTCTCCATGTTGCGCCCAAGCTGAATTATAAATATGCACAAAGTCATTGGCAAATTTGTCTAGCTGTTTTTTATCTAGATGTTGGATGCTATAGTCTTGCTTTGCATTGAATTTTTCGTAGCGCTCTTTGAATCGCTCTGGTAAATCAACAGACAATGGTTTTCGATAATAATATTGGTTGTAGAAATTTTGAAAACCATAATGGTCAAATAAAGTGGCATAATAAGGAGGGTTAAAAGACATGCCATACATAGGTTCCCTGTCATAGCCTTCTACCATCAGTCCCCACCATTTATCTCGATCTCCAAAATTCACTGGTCCATCCATGGCTTCCATACCCTCGGAAATCAACCAAGATTTTGCAGTATCAAATAATAAGTTAGCTACTTTTTGATCCTCCACGGCGTCAAAATAGCCGACACATCCAGTTGGGAACTCGGTGCCTTTATTTTTATATTTAGGATAATGAAATGCAG
This sequence comes from Chitinophagia bacterium, assembly GCA_037143275.1. Lineage (GTDB taxonomy): Bacteria > Bacteroidota > Bacteroidia > Chitinophagales > Chitinophagaceae > Sediminibacterium. Next base: position 75,897 of record JBAWZB010000004.1, on the reverse strand, counting down.
CAATACGGCCTAGGGTCTTGCCTGTTTCGTCTTGAACAAGCCATCTTTTTGCAGCCCCTTCTTTGAATAATTTATTCTTTGCAGGATCAAAAGTGGCAAGCACTTCATTGTCTAAAGGTCGAATATAATTTGGGTTGTCTTTATTGACAAGGGCATTGATTTCCAAAAAGGCACGATCTAATTGGGGCGTATTGACTTCAATCACTTTCATAGCTGTAAATTAGAAATTTTTTAAGACACTCAGCGCAAAAAAACCAGCAGTCTCCGTTCTAAGTCGGGTAGGGCCAAGATCAATTGGTGTGAAATCCTTGGCAATGGCTGCTTCAATTTCTGCTGGCGTAAAATCACCTTCAGGACCAATTAAAAGCAGTAGGTCATTACTTGGCACAATAGATTTGATAGAAGTTTTGTTCCAAGGCTCGCAGTGTGCTATGAGTTTTTGAGTTGCAGTGACTTGCTTGATACATTGTTCAAATTGTATAGGCTCATTTAAAACTGGCAACCAAGTTTGTTGACTTTGAATCATAGCAGACTGAATGATTTGTTGCATCCTTTCTGTTTTGAAACGTTCGTGAATCGTTCTTTCACATACCAATGGGGTAATACTTGTCACGCCAATCTCGGTTGCTTTTTCAAAAAGCCATTCTAATCGCACTGCATTTTTTAACAAGGAGATGCCTAATTGTAATTGTTGTAGGGGACGATCATGTTGAATCGAGCTGGTGATGGATACAACCGCATTCTTTTTATGCGCTACTTGAATGGTTGCATGAAATAATCTACCTGCACCATTCGTGATTTCCAGATTTTCACCAACATCCATTCTTAACACTTGTACACAATGTTTACTAGAGGTTTCACTCAATGTAAACTGTGTCATCCCTGTTGCAATCAATGGTTCGTAAAAATAAGGCACGGACATAGCTACAATTTAGAATGGTTGATCATCGTTTGAGTCATCGTCAAATTCTCCACCATTCATTTTACTTCCTTGAATAAAAAACCTGCCTCCATCTTGTGCATCCCCTCCACCTAAATTTGGAGAGATAGGTTTGTAATTATTACTTAGTCCAGGGATGCCACTATCTCCATCCCATTCTTCAAATTTCTGTACATCCAATCTTGCTCTCAGTTTAATTAAATCCAAAGAACCATTTCTGTGTTTCGCAATCCTGATATGCGTTTCACCCATGGTAGATTCACCCATCTCGTTGCTCATTACTTCATAGTATTCTGGTCGGTAAATAAACATCACCATATCGGCATCTTGTTCAATCGCACCTGATTCACGTAAATCACTCAACTGAGGCATCTTACTTTCTTTTCTGGTTTCCACCGCACGACTCAACTGAGACAAGGCTATGATGGGCACATTCAGTTCCTTCGCTAAGGCCTTTAAACTTCGTGAGATATTACTAATCTCTTGCTCTCTATTTGAATTTCGATCGCCCGATCCACTCATTAATTGTAAATAGTCAATGATGATCATTTTAACATTGTGCTTGTTAACCAATCTTCTTGCTTTTGCCCTGAACTCAAAAATATTTAAGGCAGCGGTATCGTCAATATAAATTGGCGCTGATTCTAATCTGTTGATACCCTTCGTATGCAATTGTTGGTATTCGTAATCTTCTAATTTACCTCTCGAAATTTTCTCCATTTTAATTTCACTCTCCGCACTTAAAATACGTTGCACTAACTGAGAAGCGCTCATCTCCAAACTAAAGAATCCAACACCCTGAGGCTTTGTAGGATGCAATGCAGCATTACGGGCAAGGTTCAATGCGAATGCAGTTTTACCCACAGAAGGACGAGCTGCTAAAATAATTAAATCGGTTGGCTGCCATCCAAAAGTAATTCTATCAAGTGAAGCAAATCCACTAGGTACGCCAGAAATTTCATCTTTTTTAGTTCTTAATTCATCAATACGTGTAATAGATTCTGCTAAAGCATTTCCAATGTCTACAAAGTTTTTCTTTAAGTAGTTATTGGTGATATTGAACATTTTTGTTTCACTCTCATCTAATAAGTCAAATACATCTGTACTGTCTTCGTAAGAATTACTAATAATTTCACCGCTAATTCTAATGAGTTCTCTTTGAATAAATTTCTGCAATACAATCTTAGAATGCGCATCAATATTGGCAGTAGAAACAACGACATTGGTTAATTTAGAAATATAATAAGCGCCACCCACTTGATCCAAATACTCGCGCATTTTTAATTCTTCCACCACTGTTAACATGTCAATAGGCATGTTTTTTTGTTGTAAACTTTGCATCGATTGAAAAATCATTTGATGCGCTTCTACATAAAAACATTCTGGCTTCAAAATCTCTGTCACCGTATCAAATGCACTTTTCTCTAAAAGAATTCCCCCAAGAATCGCTTCCTCTAGCTCTCTAGCTTGCGGTGGAATTTTTCCATACATCATGGCGCTCACATCTACAGAGCTCGTTTTTTTTCTAGTAGTTGATCTTGTATTGAGGTTAGGTAGGGCCATAATAATAATTGCTTTTCTTACTGCGAAAATCCCTTCAAAATTCGGCATCTCGAAATTTAATTATCCAATAGGCTTATTCACAGCCGGTTCTAAGGAGATTTACACATTAAAATTACAGTTATTCACGGGTTATTCATAGGTTATACACGGGTTATTTAAACATAAAATTGTATTTTTGAAACATACCTTAAAGAAGCATCATGACCATTAGTTATCGCTGGCTGTGTGAATATTTACCAGCTCCAATTCCCAAAGAAGATTTATCTACCATATTGACATCTATAGGCTTAGAAGTGGAATCCTTAGAAATGTATGAAAATTTTAAAGGAGGCCTTCAAGGATTGGTAGTTGGAGAAGTGCTTGAACTAGTTCAACACCCCAATGCAGATAAATTAAAACTGACTAAAGTGGCTGTTGGTGGAGACCGACCATTGAATATTGTTTGTGGCGCATCCAATGTGGCTGTTGGCCAAAAAGTGGTCGTGGCTCAAGTTGGAACCACCATCTATCCAAAAGCAGGCGAACCAATCACCATGAAATTAGCTAAGATTAGAGGCGAAGAAAGTGAAGGGATGATTTGTGCGGAAGATGAAATTGGTTTAAGTGATGACCATGGGGGCATCATGGTCTTAGATGCAGCCATCCAAGTGGGCACTGCTGTTGCAGATTTATATGATTATTATCAGGATTGGATTTATGAAATAGGGTTGACGCCAAATAGGATGGATGCGATGAGTCATTATGGTGTCGCAAAAGATGTCTGTGCTTATTTAACGTATCATGCAACAAAAGCAGAACCAATAAGTCCATTGACGCAAACACCTATCATTCAGACAGGTATGGCGCCTTTTGATGTAGTGATTGAAAATCCAGAAGCCTGTGCAAGGTATAGTGGCATTTTAATTGAAGGGGTAAAAGTTGGGCCTTCTCCTGTATGGTTAAAAAATAAACTACAAGCTATTGGCGCACGTTCTATTAATAATATTGTAGACATCACCAATTTCATTTTACATGCCACTGGACAACCATTGCATGCTTTTGATGCAGCAAAAATTCATGGCAAAAAGATTGTAGTAAAAAAATGTACGCAAGAAAGTTTATTTACCACATTGGATGAAAAAGAAAGAAAATTAACGTCGCAGGATTTAATGATTTGTGATACCGAAAAGCCTTTATGTATTGCTGGTGTTTTTGGTGGATTACACAGTGGGGTGGGTGCGTCAACTACTTCAATCTTTTTAGAAAGTGCTTGGTTTGAAAATGTACATATTCGTAAAACATCTGTGCACCATGGCTTGAGAACAGATGCAGCAACGCGTTTCGAAAAAGGTGTAGACATAGCAAATACTGTTAAAGTTTTAGAGCAAGCAGCAGCAATGATGCAAGAAATTGCTGGAGGTACATGTAGTTCAGTGGTGGATGTGTATCCGAGTCCTGCAGAGAAAGTAAAAGTGGCTATGACATTTGCCTACTTAAAAAAATTAAGTGGGAAGCAATATGCAGCAGATAAAGCAGTTGCCATTTTAATTAGTTTAGGATTTGAGTTATTGCAACAAGATACGGAAAGCATTCAAGTGGCAGTGCCTTATAATAAGCCTGACATAAGTATTGCAGCCGATTTGGTAGAAGAAATTTTACGCATAGATGGCTTAGATAATATTGAGATACCTACCGCTATCACCATCAGTCCTTCTGTAGATTTACTAGAAACTAAAGAGCAGTTTAAAAATAAAATTGCCAATTATTTAGTAGGTCGTGGTTACACAGAAATTTTAACCAATTCTATTACCAACAGTAAATATTTTACAGAAGCACAATTAGAGACGACAGTTAAAATGTTGAACAGTTTAAGTGCCGATTTAGATGTGATGCGCCCAACCATGTTGGAGACGGGTTTAGAAACAATCGCCTACAATAACAACAGAAAAAACGAGTCCCTCTCTTTCTTTGAAATGGGCAAAATTTATGCTAAGACTGCTGCAGGAAAATATCAGGAACAAGAAGTTTTAGCCATCTATCTTTCTGGTAAGCAATTGCAAGATAGTTGGAGGTCAAAAGCAGCAGAGCAGGATTTCTTTGTGCTTAAAGGACTTGCCTCAGCGCTTTGTGAATTATTAGGGTTGAAAAAAATCAATTACAATCCAATTGGTCAGGGACAGTTTGAAGTCATTGCAGGGAAGACCGTTCTTGGAACCATTGAATTAGTAGGCAGTAAAAAATTAGCACAGTTCGATATTAAACAAGCGGTTGCTTATTTAAATTTTAATTTAACTTCCCTATTCAATGCCTATCAGTCTGGCACAGTCAAATACCAAGAGATTTCTAAATATCCATCTGTCGAAAGAGACCTTGCCTTGGTGATAGATCAAACCGTGGCTTATGCTGCAATTGAACAAGCCATTAAAACAGTGCAGTTAGATGCCTTAAAAGAGACCCGTGTATTTGATATTTTTGAGAGCGATAAATTGGGCCTCAATAAAAAATCCGTGGCGATTAATTTTGTATTCAACGCTGGTTCCGCTACTTTAACGGATACAGCAATTGACGGGATGATGCAAAAATTAATTGCAGCATTTGAAAAAAATATTCAAGCCGCAATCAGAAAATAATTAATTTCAAGTCATAAACAAAGTTCCATGTCTGATTTACAGACCGCTTTATTAGGCCTCCAAGAAAAATTGCAAACTTTGCTCAAGCGACAACTTGCCTTAGAGAAAGAAAACCATCAACTAAAGGGCAGTTTGGAGGAGCAACAGAAGGTCATTGGACAACTTGAAAATGAACTTAAAAATGAGCAAGCTGCCTTGATTACTGCGCAGATGCGTCCAGCACAACAAATGGATCCTGCAGAAAAAGCAGCTTTGAACAAGAAAATTGATGATTTTATCAAAGAAATCGATCATTGTATTCAAAACTTGAATCCTTAATCATGTCTGACAATTTGAACGATACCCCAGAAAACCTCATCCCTGTCAATATTTTGATTGCAGATAGGAATTATAGGGTAAAAATTAGCCCTAAGGATGAGGAGGCTGTGCGAAAAACCGCTGCCTTGATCAACCAAAAGATGGTGGAATATAAAACGCTCTATGCAGGCAGCGATACCCAGGATTATATATCGATGGTTTTATTGTGGTTTACCACAGAGCAGCAGCAGAATGGCCAAAACCTCTATGAATTAGATGCGATACAGGCCCAAATTGATAGCATGTCTGCATCCATTGACAAAGCGCTCATAAATACCAACTTATAGCACATTATTGGGTCTATTCGGACCAATCTTTACATTAATTGTTTATCTTCGTGACCGAACCTTAGTGGAGATGTAGGGTGATTTTTTTTTAACACAACAAGATTAAACAATGGACCAAACCATATTATTATTGATCATCGGAGTAGGAGCTGGCATAGGCGGATTACTCATAGGGCGTTTTGCTTTCGCCAAGAACACCAAAAAGCAGGTGGAAGACGCAGAGAATCAAGCAGCTAATATTTTAAAAGAGGCTGAATTAAGGGCTGAGACCATCAAAAAAGAAAAGCAGTTAGAAGCCAAAGAGCGTTTTGTTCAATTGAAGGCCGATCATGATCGTGAATTATTAGAGAAGAACAAGAAAATCGGCGAAGCTGAAAACAGAATCAAGCAACACGAATTAAGTATCAATCAAAAAGCAGTTGTTTTGGATAAACAAATCAACGACAACGAAGCGATTAAAGAAAAATTAAATCGTGAAATTGATTTAGTCAATATTAAGCGCGGGGAATTAGAGAAACATCAAGAAGAGCATATTCGTCGTCTCGAAAAAATTGCAAACCTGACAGCCGAAGATGCGAAGCAACAATTGATCGAGAGCTTAAAGAACGAAGCGCAATCTCAAGCTTTGTCTTTACAACAAGATATTATTGAAGATGCAAAGCAAAAGGCCAACAAAGAAGCTAGAAAAATTATCATACAATCGATTCAAAGAACTGCTGCCGAAGTAGCCATTGAAAATACAGTGACGGTGTTCAATTTAGAGTCAGACGAAATGAAAGGTCAGATCATTGGTAGAGAAGGTCGTAATATCCGTGCCATTGAAGCGGCAACAGGTGTTGACTTGATTGTGGATGACACGCCAGAAGCGATTTTATTGTCTTCATTTGATCCATTAAGAAGAGAGATTGCACGTTTAAGTTTACAAAGATTGGTTGCGGATGGTCGTATCCACCCTGCACGTATCGAGGAAGTGGTGGATAAAACTCGTCGTCAATTAGAAGAACAAATTGCTGAAATTGGAGAGCGTACTGTGATTGAATTAGGAATCCACGGATTACATAAAGAGTTGATTCGTATCATTGGTAAAATGCGTTTCCGTTCTTCTTACGGACAGAATTTATTGATGCACTCTCGTGAGACTGCTAATTTATGTGGTATCATGGCAGCTGAATTAGGATTGAATCCAAAATTGGCTAAGAGAGCAGGTCTTTTACACGATATTGGTAAGGTGCCAGATGAAGAAACTGAATTGAGCCATGCCTTATTAGGTGCTAAATTGGCCGAGAAATATGGTGAAAATCCAGCGGTGGTGAATGCCATTGGCGCCCACCATGATGAAATGGAAATGCTTTATGTGATTTCTCCTATTATCCAGGCTTGTGACGCTATCAGTGGTGCAAGACCAGGTGCTAGACGTGAAATCATGCAACAATACATCCAACGTATCAAGGATCTAGAGAACTTAGCACTTGGTTATCAAGGTGTTGAGAAAGCTTATGCGATCCAAGCTGGACGTGAATTAAGGGTGATTGTAGAAGCAGAAAAAGTAACAGACCAATCATCTGATCAATTGAGCTTTGAAATTGCGCAAAAAATACAGACTGAGATGACCTATCCTGGTCAAATCAAAGTAACGGTGATCCGTGAAAAGAGAGCTGTAAACATTGCTAGATAGGCGTATAATGAGGAAAAATAGGCCCTAAAGGCACGGATTTTAATATTTGGGTCAAATAATTTGGAGAATCGCATGGGTAACCCTACCTTTGCCCTCCGCAAAAAAAATGAATTATGAGCGTAGCAGTAAACTTCGTACACGAGCAATTAACAGCAAAGAAATCTTACCCAGCATTCAAAGCTGGTGATAATATTACCGTAAACTACAAGATCGTAGAGGGTGGTAAAGAGCGTATCCAAAGTTTCCGTGGGGATGTGATTAAAACCCAAGGATCTGGAGCTACTGCAACTTTTACCGTTCGTAAAATCTCTGATGGAGTAGGTGTGGAGCGTTTATTTCCGTTCTTATCTCCTAATATCGATGGTATTCTATTAAATAAGTCAGGTAAAGTACGTCGTGCTAAATTGTACTACTTACGTGATAGAAGCGGAAAGAGCGCTCGTATTAAAGAAAAAAGATTCTAAACCTAATAGGTTAAATTATATAAAGGTCCTCTATTTGAGGACCTTTTTTTGTGCTATTTACATTACCTTTATCATTCTAAACGATACATTATGGGCAACTTAGGATTTCAAGAATTATTAATTATTGGTATAGTTATTTTAGTGATGTTTGGTGGAAGAAAAATCCCTGAATTCATGCGTGGATTAGGTAAAGGAATCCGCGAATTCAATGATGCTAAAAATAACGTGAAAAAAGAAATCGAAGAAGGTATTAAAGAGAAGGACGAGAAAGCTTCTTAATCATCGATTTTTTTCGCTGACAATATTTGATATCAACTGACAAGGTCACTTTATACCTGAGCAACAACCTATGCGCAAGTATACCCGCATTCCTATGAGATCAATACTTACTCTATATTGCTTGCTTTGTTGTGTTGTCAACATGGCTGCTCAAGACAGCTTGAGTTTAAATAGAATTGGCTTCAATAGCTTATTTACAGTTCAGCAAGTGCCCAATAAAGACAAATCATTTGTCATAGAAATGCATCCCAAAGCAATCAGCTTTGTGCAATCCTATATCGAAAAAGAAGGCGAGGGATTGCGAAAGATGAAAACCTGGGCAAAACCCTATTTTAATTTATACGATGAAATTTTAACTGCCAATGGGATACCCGTGGAGTTAAAATATTTAAGTGTGATTGAGAGTCATCTTAGTGTTCAAGTTGTTTCATGGGCAGGTGCTGCAGGGCCTTGGCAAATTATGCCAGATGAAGCCACCCGATTAGGTCTCAAACTGCTTCCTAACGATGAGCGAATGGATTATCAAAAAAGTACGCAAGCTGCAGCAATTATTTTGAAAGAATTATACCAACAATTTGGAGATTGGTTATTGGTGGTAGCTGCTTACAATGGTGGTGCAGGAAGACTTAGTAAAGCCATTGAAAAAAAGAAAACCAAAGACTTTTGGGCCTTGCAATATGAACTTCCATTAGAGACCAGGAATCATGTAAAAAAATTCATCGCTACACATGCCATCTTTGAGGGCGTGTCCATGAATGAGCTAGAAACAAAACAAGAGGTCAAATTAACTCACAAATTGAAAGCATCGGAAGGCTTGGAAAAGATAGTAATTTCTGGAAGGTTCAATACCAAAACAATTGCTACTTGGTTAAAAATGCCAATCGCGTATTTAAAGGAATTGAACCCAAATATGGACCAGCAATTATCTAGCGGAAAAGTTTATTCAATTGTACTGCCTACTCAATTGGCTATTATATTTGAGGCCCATAAAAATGAAATTTTACAGGCCTCAATACAATCTTTATATCTGGATAACGATTAAACTAATAGCACAATCGTTATTTAGAAATCGTCATCAAATTCGTCCTTCTCTTCAAATAGATCATCTTCTTCTAAGTTCAAATCTAAATCTAAATCGTCTGTTTCATCCTCGCCTTTCTTAGATTTGCCAGCTTTCTTGGTTGTCTTAGGTAAATCAAATTCAGCAAAGTCAGGGTCCCAACTATCTTCCTCTTCTTCTGTCTTACCCCAATCATCTGTTTCTTCAAGATCGTCGTCTTCATCAGATGCATGCGCATCTTCTTCCTCGTCATCATCATTTTTCTTTGAAGATGTCTTGCTTGATTTTTCAGCTTTGACTACGCCATTTTTTGGTGTCGCTGTCTTTTTCTCTTTTGTAGATTTTACTGCCATAACTCAATCAAAAATATTTATGTAAATTTCAAATGAAAATTTTATTTATCAAAAATAATGCGACTTTTTTTTATTCATTTTTTTTGACTATAAATGTACAATTTGATCTCTACCTGGTCCATTCGACACATACTTTACCGGTACGCCTAAATATTCATTAATAAATTTGATATATGTTTTCATTGTAGCTGGCAGTTCGGCATCGTTTTTCATCTTGGTGGTATCCACTTCCCAGCCTGCCATTTTTTTCCAGATGGGTGTTACTGGTGTGCCAACCAATTGAAATGGCACATAATCAATCTGCTTTCCTTCCATTTCATAAGCGATACCTAATTCCAATTCTTTAAATGAATCTAAAATATCTGCCTTGGTCATGATAATTTGTGTTACACCATTGATCATGCATGTGTATTTCAATGCCACTAAGTCAATCCATCCACATCTTCTAGGACGTCCTGTTGTAGCGCCAAACTCACTTCCAATCTTTCTTAGTTCCTCCCCTTTTTCGTCATGTAATTCTGTAGGGAAGGGACCGCTACCCACTCTGGTACAATAGGCTTTTGAAATACCAAAGACTTCGCCAATTTGTTTTGGAGATACGCCCAAACCAGTACAAACTCCAGCAGAAATGGTATTGCTTGATGTTACAAATGGAAAAGTACCAAAGTCAATATCTAACATGGAACCTTGTGCACCTTCTGCTAATACTTTTTTACCCTTACTAATTTGATCATTGATAAAGTATTCACAATTAATAATATTCATTGACTTTAAAAACTCAATGGCTTCAAAAAATTCGGTTTCCATTTCGGAAATATCTTCATTGAAGTTGTAGCTATCCAAAATCTTTTGATGCTTCATCCTTAAAGCAATGTATTTGCTGATGAATTTTTTATCTAACAAATCGCCTACTCTTAATGCATTTCTGCCTGTCTTATCCATATAAGCTGGTCCAATTCCTTTTAAAGTGGATCCAATTTTTGCTTCTCCCTTTGATAATTCAGATGCTTTGTCTAAAGCTCTATGACTAGGTATAATGATATTGGTACGCTCTGATATAAATAGATTTTTTTTCACATCAATACCCATGCTAGCCACTGCATCACATTCTTTTTTCAAAGTCACAGGGTCAAGTACGACACCATTACCAATGATATTGATTTTATCTTGGTGGAAAATCCCAGATGGGATCTGGTGTAAGACCATTTTAGTACCATTCACATATAAAGTGTGGCCTGCATTTGGACCACCTTGAAAACGAGCAATGACATCATAGTTGGGTGCAAAATAATCCACTATCTTCCCTTTACCTTCATCACCCCATTGAAGTCCTAAAATTACGTCTACCATAAATTTGAATTTGAGTAGCAAAAATAAGTCGAGAATTGGGGATTACCTATTTAAGCGTAGAATAAAAACAAATGTTTTCACACATATTTTTCTCGGCATGTTGATTACTTGACTTTAGATCAGGTCAGTATCAAAACGGGTCACTTTTTGAATACCATGGAGGGTTTGAATGCGGTTAACCAATTCCTCTAACTCATCTTTATCATGTACAAAGACCTTAATAGTGCCTTCGAACATGCCATCTTTAGATTCAATGGTTAATGCAGCAATATTTATTTTGAGGTCCCCACTTATAATGGTCGTAATTTTATTGACCACCCCTACATCATCCAATCCAATGATACTAAGGCCTGTAAGGAAAGAGATTTCTTTATTTTTTGCCCACTTGGTTTTAACAACTCGATGGCCATAATTGGCCAATAGCTGGGTGGCATTCGGGCAGTTGGTTCTATGTATGATTAAACCTTTCCCAGTGCTTACAAAACCAAATACATCATCCCCAGGTATTGGGTTACAACACTTTGCAAGATTGTATTTAATCTTATCACTTGATTCGCCAAAAATGATTAATTCAGAATCCCCTTTTTTAGGGAGTGGCTTGTATATATGAGGTTCTGCATTTGGATCTGTTACTGCCACAATTGGCTTTGGTGCTTCTATTTTATCACCAATCAATTGAAAGCTTTTAAGCTCCTTTAGGTCAATCGATTTTGTTGCAATTTTATATAATAAATCCAATTGACTTGGTAATTTATAAAAGTTAACCAGTTGATCTAAGTTATAAGGAGTATACACGGCGCCAATTCCTTCTAGTTTTCGTTGAAGGGTATATTTTCCTTCTTCTGAAATGATTTTCTTTTCTTCTCTTAAGGCATCTTTGATGCTATTTTTTGCCTTTGCAGTGACCACATTTTTTAACCAGTCTTCCGTAGGTTTTTGTTTGTTACTAGTGATGATTTCTATCTGATCCCCGCTTCTTAATGTATGGCTAATGGGTACCAATTTGTGATTGACTTTTGCACCAATACATTTAGATCCAATAGCGGTATGGATATAAAAAGCAAAATCAAGGGCAGAGCTATTGACAGGCAACATCTTCACCTCACCTTTTGGGGTGTAGACGTAAATTTCTTCTGCTAAAAAAGAGGTTTTAAAGTCTTGTAAGAAGTCAATGCCTTCTTCCTCTTGGCTACTCAAAGCTTCTCTGATTTGTATGAACCATTTATCAAATCTATCTTCGCTTTGAACAGTCCCTTCCTTATATTTAAAATGAGCTGCTAAACCTTTTTCTGCAATTTCATTCATTCTTTTACTTCGAATTTGAACTTCTACCCATTTCCCATCTGGTCCCATCACTGTTGTATGCAATGCTTCGTAGCCATTACTCTTGGGGTTGCTCAACCAATCCCTTAATCTTTCAGGGGAGGGTAGGTATTCATCGGTAACGATAGAATACACTTTCCAACATGCTTCTTTTTCTTTTTCTAAGGGGACATCAAGAATGATTCGAATGGCAAATAGGTCATAGACTTCTTCAAAACTTACCCCTTTCTTTTTTATTTTATGCCAAATAGAATGAATGCTTTTTGGTCGACCAAAAATATCAAATTGTAAATCGGTCAAACTTAATTTTTCTTTTAGTGGTCGTACAAACTCGTTGATATATTTAGTTCGCTCTCTTTTTGTTTCTGCTAATTTTTTAGCAATTTCATGGTAGGTATCAGGTTCCAAATATTTCATGGCCAGATCCTCTAATTCGGTCTTGATATTGTACAAGCCCATACGATGAGCGAGTGGAGCGTAAACCCAGATGGTTTCAGAGGCAATTTTTAATTGCTTCTCTTTTTTCATCGAGTCCATGGTGCGCATATTATGCAGCCTATCAGAAAGTTTGATTAGGATAACTCTAGGATCGTCGGTTAATGTGAGTAAGATTTTTTTGAAATTCTCGGCTTGTTGACTGCTATTGGTATCCATTACCGTTGCAATCTTTGTCAATCCATCTACAATCTTTGCAATCTCATTTCCGAATTCTCTTTTGATATCATCTAAGGTGATATCTGTATCCTCTACTGTATCATGTAATAAAGCACAAATGGTACTTCGAACACCTAAACCTATTTCATCTGCAGCAATCATTGCGACTGCAATGGGATGAAGGATATATGGCTCACCACTTTTACGACGCATTGTTTTATGTGCATCAGCAGCCATTTCGAATGCGGTTCTTAGTAATTCTCGATCCCCTTTTTTAAGCTTAGTTCTTAAGGTTCTTAGCAATGCACGGTAGTGGCGAACAATTTCTTTTTTCTCTTGCTCGTCAGTCAAGTTGTAAGGCGTTACAACTGCATTCAATAAATTTTGATCTGTACTTTCCATGCTTATACGAAATTACGTAAAAGCGGTGTAACTTTACCTCGCTATGTCATCTACCCAGTCTAAACCCATATTCAAATCCGCAATTTTAAGTAGGGTATTTTCTTTTGTTGGACCTTATCGATTTATTTTTTGGATCAATGTCTTTTTGGGTATCTTTTTAGCATTTTTTACACCAGTTCGACCTTATTTGATTCAAGCAACTGTGAATTTGGCAATTGGCAAACAAGTGCAATTACCACAATGGGTGCATTGGGTTTTGCCAGTTGAAGCTTTTAATTCAGTACTTCAATTAATTTTAGCGATTTCACTTTTTCAGGTGGCGTTTATCATCCTTGAAACGGCATTTCGTTTTTGTTTTACCTATGGCATGTCTTGGCTAGGTCAACAAGTCATTAGAGATTTAAGGAACAAAGTGTACCAAAAAATCATGTTTTGGGAAATGCGTCAATTTGATAAAACACCTATTGGTACGTTAACCACAAGAACGATCAATGACATTGAAAGTATCAATGATATTTTTTCCGACGGATTGATTCCCATCATTGCAGATATGTTAACGATTGTAGTGACTTTAACCACCATGTTTTTTATCAATTGGAAGCTAACTCTAGTTTGTTTAATTCCATTTCCTATTATGATTGTGGCCACTTATTTTTTCAAAGAAAGTGTGAATAAAAGTTTTGTTCAGGTGCGGAATGCTGTGGCAGCACTCAATGCATTTGTACAAGAACATATTTCTGGAATGCAAGTAGTACAAGCTTTTGCTGCAGAGGAGAAAGAGTTGAAAAAATTTGATGCCATCAATGAACACCATAAAACTTCAAATATTCAAGCCATTTTTGCTTACTCCGTATTTTTTCCAGTCGTAGAGGTTGTATTAGCTTTAAGTATTGGCTTAATTGTTTGGTGGGTAGCAGGACAAAGTTTAGATGCAGGTATGTTGGTGGCATTCATTTTATTCTTAAATCAAATTTTTAGACCGCTTCGTATGATTGCTGATAAATTCAATGTCTTGCAAATGGGGATGGTGGCTGCTGAACGTGTTTTTAAGATTTTAGATAACGAAGATGTCACTGTCAATCAAGGTCAATATGCACCCACTCAAATTCAAGGTGCGATTGAATTTAAGCAAGTGCAATTTGCATACGATGCACCCAACTGGATTTTAAATGAATTAAATTTTACCGTAGCTGCTGGAGAAACCGTGGCCTTGGTAGGACCAACTGGAAGTGGAAAAACCTCTATCATTAGTATTTTGAATCGCCTATATCCATATCAAGGCGGCCAGATACTTTTAGACGGTGTCTTAATAGAAGACTATGCATTAGACCGTTTAAGGGCATCCATAGGCGTTGTTTTACAAGATGTATTTTTATTTTCTGGTTCAGTGTATGACAATATCACACTTCGCAATCCATCCATTCGTCCCGATCAAGTGGAGGAAGCAGCGAAGATGATTGGTATGCACGATTTTATTATGCAACTACCAGGAGGATATCAATACCATGTCATGGAACGTGGTGCCACATTGAGTTTGGGACAAAGACAACTCTTGAGTTTTATTCGAGCACTATTATACAATCCGAGTATTTTAATCTTGGACGAAGCCACTTCTTCTATTGACACAGAAAGCGAACAACTCATTGAAAAAGCAATTGAAACCTTGATTCAGGGAAGAACATCCATCGTTATTGCACATCGGTTATCTACTATCCGAAAGGCCGACCAGATCCTAGTATTGGAGCAAGGAAAAATCATAGAAAAAGGGACACATCAATCCTTAATGGAGCAGGGCGGTTTTTACAAGGCCCTAAACGAAATGCAATTTGATCCTAAAAAGAGTGCTTAATTTTTTAAATGTCTGAAAATCAATTGTTTAAAAGATTGATAAACATTTTTTTTCATGCTATATTTCTGTTAAATATTATGAATTTTCAGCAGCATTATCCCTATCTTTGCCGCAAATTTTGAGATCACTATGGCATCTTTACGAATTAAATCTTTACTGGTATTGTGTTTGAGCTTGTTTATGTTGGCATTTTCTGGCAATGTATTCGCCAATGAAAAAGCGCAAGAACATGAAGCAAAAGCATTCAATGTGACTGAGACCATATTAGATCACATTAAAGATGATCATAGTTGGCATTTATGGGGACATACTTCTGTTTCTTTGCCAGTTATTTTACATACGCCAAAAGGTTTTGAAGTTTTCTCATCTGCAAAGTTCTTGAATGAACACCATGAGCAAATTGTATATAAGGGTAATTATGATTATAAAATTATTGAAGGTAAAGTGAAGATTGTAGATGCAGCTGAAGCCATTGATGAAGCAGCATCTAAAACACTTTGGGATTTTTCTATCACCAAAAACGTAGCCTCATTATTTGTTTCCGTATTGATTCTTTTAGTGGTGCTTTTAACAGCAGCTGGTGCGTACAAAAAAACAGGCGTAACATCTGCTCCAAAAGGGGTTCAATCTTTCATGGAGCCAATTGTTCTATTTGTAAGAGATGAAGTTGCCATCCCAAATATTGGCAAAAAGAAATTTGCTAAATACATGCCTTTTTTATTAACCATCTTCTTTTTGGTTTTAACGAATAATTTTTTAGGGTTGATTCCATTTTTCCCAGGCGGTGCGAACGTAAGTGGTAATATTGCATTCACAATGACACTCGCTGTATGTGTTTTTGTAGTGGTTAATTTAAGTGCGAATAAAAATTATTGGGAACACATTTTTTGGATGCCAGGCATGCATTGGAGTATGAAATTGTTCTTAGCACCCATTGAGTTAATTGGGGTGTTCACTAAGCCTATCTCTTTAATGATTCGTTTGTTCGCGAATATTACTGCAGGGCATATTCTAGTATTAAGTTTGATTTGTTTAATTTTTATATTCAAAACAGTGTATGCTTCTGCTATTGCAGTGCCATTTGCTGTGTTCATTGGAATGATTGAATTGTTGGTGGCTTTTTTACAAGCCTATATCTTCACTATGTTGAGTGCTATGTATATTGGTATGGCAACAGAAGAACACCATCATGAAGCCCATGAGCATGAAGGACATAAAAATATAGCACATCATTAAAATTGATTTAAATCTTTTTTCAATAACAATTAAAACGTAAAAAAATGGTAGTAGGAAGTGTTGCCGCAATTGGCGCTGGATTAGCAGCTATCGGTGCTGGATTAGGTATCGGTATGATTGGTAAGGGTGCTGTTGAAGGTATTGCTCGTCAGCCAGAAGCTGCTAACGAAATCCGTTCTAACATGATTGTTGCTGCTGCGTTCGTAGAGGCTGTTGCCTTGTTCGCTGTGGTAGTTGCCCTTTTGGGTAACGGATAATCTGTTAAAGATTTCTTTAAAGAACTAAATAGGCCCTAGCACAGGGCGAAAGGCCTATTTTTTATTAGATTCATTCATTAAGATAAACGAATAGTATGTTTTTATTAGAAGTAAATCCTCTTGTGTTACCAGATATCGGTTTGGTATTTTGGAACACCATTGCGTTTTTAGTGCTTTTGATTGTGCTAGGCAAGTTTGCTTGGAAGCCAATGTTGAAAGCAATTGCTGAGCGTGAAAGCGGCATCGAAGAAGCATTATTACGTGCCGATAAGATGAAGGCAGAAATCGCTGCAATGCAAAATGAAAATGAAGCATTGTTGGCTAAAGCACGTGAAGAAAGAGCTGGCATGATTAAAGATGCAAAAGAGACAGCCGATAAAATGGTGACCGATGCAAAAGATAAAGCGAAGCAGGAATACGAGCGCATTATCAGTGACGCACAATTAGCGATTACCCAACAAAAAAATGCTGCTTTAACTGAAGTTAAAAATCAAGTGGGTAGTTTGGTGGTAGAAGTTGCAGAGAAAATATTAAGAAAAGAGTTGTCTAATAAAGCAGAACAAGAAAGCTATATTCAACAACTTGCCGAAGGAGTTAAGTTAAATTAAAAAGTAAGAAATGCCCAACGTACGTTTAGCAGGAAGATACGCAAAGAGCTTACTCGACTTAGCCATTGAACAAAATCAATTGGATGCAGTACATGCTGATATGAAATATTTTCAGGCAGTTTGTGCACAAAGCCATGATTTTGTAAATGTGTTAAGAAGCCCAATCATTAAAGCGGATCAGAAAAATGCGATTGTACTTGCTGTCATTAAAGATGTAGTGAGCGCATTGTCTTTGTCTTTTGTTGTTTTATTGGTGAAGAAAAGCAGAGAGAGCGCTTTGCCAGAAATTGCTTCTGCATTCATTGAACAATACAATGCATTAAAAGGAATTCATCAAGTGAGTTTGACAACTGCTGTAGCAATTAGCGACAGTTTAAAGCAAACCATTGAAGCAAAAATTAAAGCAGAAACTCAATTCAAAACCATTGAATTAACAACACATACCAACGAAGATTTAATTGGCGGTTTTGTATTGTCATTCGATAACAACCTAATTGACGCAAGTATTAAAAGAGATTTATTAGATATCAAGAAACAATTTTTATCTAACGAATTTGTATCAAAATTAAATTAACATAACAATCATACATTAAATAAGTATTTATGGTGGACATTAAACCTGATGAAATATCTGCAATTCTTAGACAGCAATTAAGCAATTTTAATGCTTCTGCTGATTTAGAAGAAGCAGGAACTGTACTACAAGTTGGTGATGGTATTGCCCGTGTATATGGTTTGAACGGTGTAAGTAGTGGTGAGTTGGTTGAATTTGAAAATGGCATCAAAGCCATTGCGTTGAACCTAGAGGAAGACAATGTGGGTGTGGTAATGATGGGTGATAGCAAGCAAATCAAAGAAGGTGATAAAGTAAAGCGTACTGGTCAAATCGCTTCTATTAAAGTAGGAGATGGTTTAGTAGGTCGTGTAATCAATATGTTGGGTGAGCCAATTGATGGCAAGGGTCCAATTAAAGGTGAATTGTATGAGATGCCATTGGAGCGTAAAGCACCAGGGGTAATTTTCCGTGAGCCTGTAAAAGAGCCATTGCAAACTGGTATCAAAGCGATTGACGCAATGATTCCAATTGGTCGTGGTCAACGTGAACTAGTTATTGGTGACCGTCAAACTGGTAAGACTGCAATTTGTGTGGATACCATTATCAATCAAAAAGAATTTTATGATGCTGGTGAACCAGTATATTGTATCTATGTTGCGATTGGTCAAAAAGCATCTACCATTGCAGGTGTAATGAAGACTTTAGAAGAGAACGGTGCAATGGCTTATACCATTATCGTTGCGGCATCTGCTGCTGATCCAGCACCTCAACAATTCTACGCGCCATTTGCGGGTGCAGCAGTTGGTGAGTTCTTCCGTGATTGTGGTAAACCAGCATTGATTGTATTTGATGACTTATCTAAGCAAGCAGTAGCATATCGTGAAGTATCTTTATTATTACGTCGTCCACCAGGCCGTGAGGCTTATCCAGGTGACGTATTCTACTTGCATAGTCGTTTATTAGAGCGTGCTGCAAAAGTAATTGCCAACGATGAGATTGCTAAGAACATGAACGACTTGCCAGCTTCTATCAAGCATTTGGTAAAAGGTGGTGGTTCATTGACAGCATTGCCAATTATTGAAACTCAAGCAGGTGACGTATCTGCCTATATCCCAACCAACGTGATCTCAATCACAGACGGTCAGATCTTCTTAGAAGGTAACTTGTTCAACGCAGGTATTCGTCCAGCAATTAACGTAGGTATTTCTGTAAGCCGTGTGGGTGGTAACGCGCAGATCAAATCAATGAAAAAAGTATCTGGTACATTAAAATTAGACCAGGCTTTATACAGAGAGTTAGAAGCCTTCTCTAAATTTGGTGGTGACTTAGATCCAGCAACTAAAAACGTAATTGACAAAGGGGCAAGAAACGTAGAGATCTTGAAGCAAGCGCAGTACACACCGTTTACGGTAGAAAAACAAGTAGCGATTATCTACTTAGGTACTCAAGGTTTGCTGAAAGAAGTAGCGGTTAAAAACGTGAAAGATTTTGAAACACATTTTATGTTAGAGATGTCGAATAAATTACCAAATGTATTGGCTGAATTCAAAAAAGGTAATTTACCTGAAGATGGATTAAAGCAAATGGTTGAATTAGCAAATAGCTTAATTCCTCAGTACAAATAAGATAATACTTGACTATAAAAAACCCCGAAGATTCGGGGTTTTTTTATGAATAAAGGGGGGATTCGCAACAAATCATTCTATTGATTGTTATAGTATTATGTCAGTCATTAAAGTACAAGCATTAAGTAAAAACTTTGGCGCCTTAAAGGCGGTAGACCAGCTTTCTTTTGAAGTAGAAGCAGGTCAAGTATATGGTTTTTTAGGCCAAAATGGATCTGGAAAAAGTACCACCATTCGGATGTTACTTTCACTTATCCATCCCTCAGAAGGGCATATTGAAATTTTTGGCCAATCTTTAACAGACCATCGATCCGCTATCTTAGAGCAAATTGGCGCCGTCATTGAACGTCCAGATTTATATCCTTATTTAACTGCGCAGGAACATTTAACACTATTTGCAAAATTAAGAAAGCAAAAAATCAATTCATCTAAAATAGAAGCCACTTTAGCACAAATAGGATTGCTTGCAAGGGCCAATGATAAAGTACAGACCTATTCCTTGGGGATGAAACAAAGATTAGGGATTGGTATTGCATTATTGCATGATCCTAAATTGGTCATTTTAGATGAGCCTACTAATGGATTAGATCCTCAAGGCATTGCAGACATTCGACAATTGATTAAATCACTTTCAAAAGAGGAAGGTAAAACAGTTTTGGTCTCTTCGCATTTACTTTCAGAAATTGAACAGATTGCAAGTCATATTCTAATTATTCATCAAGGTAAAAAAATGGCAGAAGGACCTACATCTAGTTTATTGGATCCAAACAAAACTATTGTTCAAATCAAAACTTTAGATGACTTGGGGGCAAAACAAATACTAATGGCATCTGTCTATCAAACGAATCTGTTAGAACGTAGTGAGGGAATTTATTTGAGTATTCCTCAATTAGAGATCCCTGCATTGAATACTTTTTTAGTGGCTTCTAAAATTGAGCTGCTTTCATTAGAAGCTAAAAATTCATTGGAAGATTATTTTTTACAACTTACCTCAACTTATTAATATGTGGCCCATTATTCAAATTGAACTTTTTAAAATCTATAAAAGGCCTAGAACCTATATTGCTTTTGGAGCGATTGCTGCATTGATCTTGGTGATACAAATGGGTTTAAAAATAGACGGAGAAGCTTATGCAGCCTTTTTGATGAAGGACATCAACAATACCTTAACGGTGGATGGTAAAGTTTTAAATGGCTATTTGATTTGTTATATTTTATTACAATTATTACTGGTTCACGTGCCTTTATTAGTCGCTTTAATCGCGGCAGATATGCTTTCTGGAGAAGCGAATTTAGGGACTTTGAGATTATTGTTTACAACGCCGTATAGTAGAACACAATGGGTCTTAGCAAAATTTGTGGCAGCAAGTATCTATACCATTTTGTTATTGATTTGGTTGGCTTTTCTTGCACTATTTCTAAGTATGTGGATTTTTGGCACCGATGATTTATTCCTCATGAAATCGAATTATGTGGTCTTGATTCAAGAACAAGATGTTTTTTGGAGATATCTAGGTGCATTTGTTTTTGCAAGTTTTTCGTTATTAACAGTTGCAGCTTTAGGATTTTTGATGTCGAGTTTAGCCAATAACTCCATAGGACCAATTGTTGCAACCATCAGTGCGATTGTTTTCTTCACAATATTAAGCACCTTAAATATCCCCTTGTTCAATGTGGTGAAGCCATATTTGTTTACCACGCATATGAATAACTGGAAAGAGTTTTTTGATATACAGGTAAATGATTCAAATGATGCAATCACCGGTAGTATATTAAATGTAGCAAAAATTAAAAATTCAATTTTAATTTTGACCATTCATATTGGATTGTTTGTTGGGGCTTCTATTTGGATCATGAAAAGGAAAGATATATTAAGCTAAAAAAAGCTTGCATTAAAAATATAATTTGTTCGGTATGAAAAAATTGAGTTTACTTATTGTGGGCATAGTACTTTTTCAGGTATCCACCTTTGCGCAATCCAATCCATTGATTGAAAGAGTGACTAAGAAATTGAATCTTGTCAATGACTATGTGGCAACAGGGGTGATGAAGACCGATGTGGCTTTTATTAAAGCATCATTGGGCAAAGTCAAAATATACTTTAAGAAACCAAATTTATTAAAAGTTAAAAAAGAAGGGGGTATCTCATTGCTTCCTAAAGGTGGAGTTTCGGTGACCATCAATTCCTTATTAAATAACAAACAATATATCGCCATTGAATCGGGTATACAAATTTTTAAAGGCAAACAATTGCAGGCGATTAAACTAATCCCAACCGATGAAAAATTGGATTGGGTCATCTCAACACTATGGATTGATCCTGTGGATGCTTTAGTGTATAAGACTTTTACTACTACCAAAGAAAACGGCACCTACGAGATTACTATGGAATATGGACAGTATGCCAATTATGGCCTCCCAAGTAAGCTTATTTTTGGTTTCAATACCAAGGATTATAAATTGCCTAACGGAATTACATTAGAATTTGGAGATGAGGATCCTGCAGCAAAACAAAAGGCTTTAAGACAAAAAAAAGGCACCATCGAAATTACCTATGCCAATTATGTGATTAATCAAGGTGTTTCCAATTCCATGTTTTAAATTGTGTAGGATGCGTAACTTAATTTTTCTTTTACTTCTATTACAGTCACCAGTTCAAGCACAGGTAACCAATCAATCTAAAGTATTGGAGAATGCTGTCATGCAATTTAATCAGACAAGCAAAAGTCCTGCGTATCAAGAATTGTATTTACAATTTGAGCAGCTTTATACTGTTAATAAAACCAATTGGTTGATTCCTTATTATGCTGGAATGACTAAATCAATCATGTGTCTTTTGAAAATGGGAGATAGAGATGCGCTAGCCAATGATGCTTTATTATGGGTAGGTAGAGCGAAATCCATTGTACAGAATGACGAAATCTATTGCGCAGAAAGTTTGGCCTATACTGCAAAGATGTCTGTGAATCCCACATTGAGGTGGTTTACCTATGAAAGTAAAATTAAAAACGCCTTAAGGTTGGCCAAAAAGTTGAATCCAAATAATCCAAGGGCTTATATTTTGGAAGCCAATATTCAACAGAAAATACCATTTATATTTGGAGGTGGTTGTAAGGCAACCAGGCCATTGATTCAACAAGCTGAACATTGTATGAATGCCCAAAATTTAGTTTCCTCTATTCATCCATCTTGGGGTCTTCAATCCTTAGTACAATTAAAAAAAGCTTGTCCTTTTTAAAACAATAGGATTAATTTTCATCTAAACGCTCATCTACTGCACCTGCAAACATCTTATGGCTTACTTTTTTCAAAGGATTCAAACGCATATCGCGATAGCCTTGTCTAGCATGAATGATCCGAATACATTCAAATATACTAGCTGTAAATGAACTAGCATCTGCCTTATCTTTTCCTGCAATATCAAAAGCAGTTCCATGGTCTGGACTTGTTCTAACAATAGGTAATCCAGCCGTGAAATTCACGCCTTCTCCAAAAGCTAAAGACTTAAAAGGAATCATACCTTGGTCGTGGTACATCGCCAAGACGGCATCAAATTTTTCGTGTTGTCCTCTTGCGAAAAATGCATCAGCAGAATAAGGTCCGTAAACCAACATCTGTTGCTTTGCTTCTTTAATTGCTGGTTTGATGATTTCAATTTCCTCTTTACCAATTAATCCATCATCACCTGCGTGTGGGTTTAATGCCAATACAGCAATACGTGGTTTGTCTACGCCAAAATCTTTTTGTAAACTTCTATGTAGAATTTGTAATTTTTGTTTGATCTTATCCTTGGTAATATGTTGGGCAATATCCTGAATGGTGAGGTGCTCTGTGACCAATGCCATTCTCAAGTTTTCAGCAACCAATAACATTAGATTTTCTACATTCCCAAATGCATGTTGCAGATAAGGGGTATGTCCGCTAAAATTAAAGTTAGGAGATTGGATATTCTTTTTATGAATGGGTGCAGTCACTAAGCCATCAATTTTATAATTCTTTAATGCAGCAACTGCTTTTTCTAAAGAAATCAAGGCATATTTTCCACCAATTTCTGTTAGTTCACCCGGTTGGATTAAGGCTTCTTCCTCCCAACATTGAATCAAGTTGACTTGTTTTGGATTCAACTTATCAAGATCTGGTGCGGTTGAAAATTGCATTTGAAAATCGGGGATGCCCTTGCTGTAAAAATTGATTGCTTTATGATTTGCAAAAATAACCGGTACCATAAATTCAAGCAGTCGGCTATCAGATAAAGATTTGATGATTAATTCAAGTCCAACCCCGTTTAAATCTCCGCATGTAAAGCCTATAATTGGTTTTCTGATGTCTTGTTTCATATCCAGTTGATTAGGGTGTAAAAGTACGCACAAAAACCTAACTTTGCTTCATGCAATACACCCTTAAAAAGTCATTGGGTCAACACTTTCTAAATGATGTCCAAATTTGTTTACAAATAAAAGCTGCTTTGGAGGAGGCACCAATTGACCAGTTATTGGAAATTGGTCCAGGAGCAGGCGCTTTAACTCAGCATATTTTGGACCTGCCTAAAAAAGCATTTAAAGCGGTGGAATTGGATCGTGAAAAAGTGGCGTATTTACTACATACCTATCCTCAATTGGAGGGCAAATTAATCAACGAAGACTTTTTAGAAACCGCTATTCCTTTCGAAGATCAATTTACACTCATTGGTAATTTTCCATATAATATTTCCACACAAATTGTATTCAGGGTATTGGATTGGAAAGAACAAGTGCCCGTGATGATTGGCATGTTTCAAAAAGAAGTCGCAGAAAGAATTGCAGCAAAGCCACATTCAAAAGCGTATGGTATATTGAGCGTATTGACACAAGCATTTTATGAAGTGGACTATTTATTTGATGTGCCACCTTCTGCATTTACGCCACCACCCAATGTAATGAGTGGGGTGATTCGTTTAAAACGTAAAGCAGTATTTCCTGAATTTAGTTCAATCAAAAGTTTTTATCATATCGTAAAAATGGCATTCGGTCAACGCCGAAAAATGTTGAGAAATCCATTGAAACCTTATTTTACAACAGAACAATTACAAGATCCTATCTTTACCAAGAGGGCCGAGAACTTGACCTATCAAGACTTTGCAGATCTTACTTTTAAAATGCATAATCCATAAGCTATGTCTAAAAAAGTTATTGTAACAGCATCGGTGCATCCTTTT
Source organism: Chitinophagia bacterium (assembly GCA_037143275.1). Taxonomy (GTDB): domain Bacteria; phylum Bacteroidota; class Bacteroidia; order Chitinophagales; family Chitinophagaceae; genus Sediminibacterium. The sequence goes on along the minus strand of JBAWZB010000004.1, from coordinate 51,256 downwards.
TTATTAGCAACACTCACGCAAAAGGGTTTTGAAATTTGTTATGAACCAACAATTACTTATGATCAATTGCGTCTGCAAATTTCAGATGCAGTTGGATTGATTGTGACCACTAGATTAAAAATTGATGCGAATATCATTGAAGCTGCTAAATCATTACAATGGATTGGTCGATTGGGTAGTGGAATGGAATTAATTGATACCAATCTTGCTGAGTCTAAAGGCATCCTATGTGTGAGTAGTCCAGAGGGAAATTGTACTGCAGTAGGAGAACATTGTTTGGGCTTGTTGTTGAATTTAATGCATCGTATTCATAGTGCTTATGGTGAAATTAAAATGGGGCAATGGATTAGGGATGGCAATCGTGGAGAGGAGCTTACTGGAAAGAAGGTGGGCATCATTGGATTTGGTCACACAGGCGCTGCATTTGCGAAAGTATTGACTGGATTTGACGTGACGCTTTTAGCACATGATATTTATCCCAGGGCTTTGGGATGGCAACAATTTCCTGATGTTAAAATGGTGGACTTGGAAACCATTCAACAAGAAGCCGAAGTGATTACTTTGCACCTGCCTTTAACGCCATTGACAACTCATTTTGCAAATGCCCACTTTTTTGAAAAACTAGTACAAAAACCCTATTTTTTAAGTACTTGTAGGGGTGGGGTGACCTCTTCTCAAGCCCTCCTTGAAGCGCTTCAAAACGGACAAATTAGAGGTGCAGGCCTAGATGTACTAGAAAATGAGCGTTTAGACAGCTATAGTCAAGCCGAAAAAGCCAATTTAGATGCTATAATGGCAATGCCAAACTTCATTTTAACGCCCCATATTGCAGGCTATAGTCAAGAGGCCTATTATAAGATGTCCAAGATCCTATTAGAAAAATTAGGGGTCATTTGAGCCTAATATAATATCTTTGTATCATGCAACGCTCCAATCATGTGGCGTTGTATTTTTTTTATATAAAACAGAAGGTATGAGCGAAACGAACGTATATGTAACCCAAGAGACTTTTGATAAAATGCGTGAGGAATTACAGCGCATGAAATCTATTGATCGTCCAGCGGCATCAAGAGCAATTGCAGAAGCAAGAGAAAAAGGGGATTTAAAAGAAAATGCAGAATATGATGCTGCTAAAGAAGCACAAGGCATGTTAGAATCTAAAATTAAACAATTAGAAGTAGCAGTCTCAAATGCAAAAATTGTAGACACGAGTACCATTGATACAAGCAAAGTGACTATTCTAACTAAGGTGACGATTACCAACTTGGCAACAAAAAAGTCAGTGACTTATCAATTGGTTGGAGAAAAAGAAGCAGATTTGAAAGCAGGCAAGATTTCCGCGTCTTCTCCTATTGGTAAAGGTTTGATTGGTAAAAAAATTGGGGACACCGCAGAAGTTCAAGCACCCAATGGCATAATGAAATTCAGTATCGATAATATTTCCATTTAATTGCAGGATCCAATTTGTGATGACTATTTTTTCAAAAATAATACAAGGCGAAATACCTGCTTATAAAATTGCAGAAAACGATCTATTCATTGCCTTCTTGGATATTTTTCCTTTGCAAAAAGGACATGTGCTAGTCGTGCCTAAAATTGAAGTGGATAAAGTATTCGATCTGCCAGATCATTATCTTTCTGAGTTATTGGTCTTTGCAAAACCCATCGCAAAAGCAATAGAGGATAGTTTTCCATGTAATCGCATTGGTATGGTGACTGTTGGTTTAGAAGTGCCGCATGCGCATTTGCATTTAATCCCAATCAACCAAGCAGCAGACCTTGATTTTTCTAATCCAAAATTGCAATTATCTAAAGAAGAATTGATAGAAGTACAAGAAGCAATCATAGCTAAATTGCCCTTATTTTTTTAAACGGGTTGGATTTTTTTGAATAAAATCATCCCAACCTTTTAAACCTTTGCCACTACTAATCACTGGTCGATTGATTTGATGCCAGTGGCATAAGGCTACAGCAAGCGCATCTGTAGCATCATAGTGTTTTGGTTTTTCTTTCACATTCAACACCCGCTCTAACATTTTCCATACCATATCTTTATCGGCATTGCCATTTCCAGTAATGGATTGTTTTACTTTTTTTGGTGCATATTCTGTCACAGGTGTATTGTAATGCATGGCTGCAGCAATGGCAACACCCTGCGCTCTTCCTAGCTTTAACATACTCTGTACATTCTTTCCAAAAAATGGGGCTTCAATTGCAAAATGTGCTGGACCGTATGTTTCCATCAATTCAATGATCTTTGCATGAATCATCTGTAAGCGAGCATAGATGTCTTTTTCTTTGGTTAATTTAAGCACATCCATCATAATGATTTTTGGCTGCACACCACCTTGTAAAACAGCGTAGCCAAGTATTTGTGTTCCAGGATCAATCCCTAAAATAATGGGTGTTTTTGACATAGGCATAAAGTTACAGATATCCCTTCAAAATACGATCTTTGCAAAATATGAATTCAAGTATACTTAAACCATTACTTTCTATTGGAAATAAATTGATTGGGTTCATCTTATTTGTGGTTTGTGCTATTGCGATCTACAATAAGGTATTGCAAAATGAAAATTTAAATCAATATGGAGCGGATTTAAAAATACAATTGGCAAAAATTCATTGGACTGCTTGGTTGTTGATGGGTTGTTTAATGGCCCTTAATTATACCATCGAAGCGATCAAATGGAAATCCGTCATCGCATCCACCAATACGTTTAATACATGGCAAGCGCTAAGGGCTGTGTTAGTAGGTCAAGCCTTTTCATTTTTTACGCCGGCAAGGTCTGGTGACTATGTAGGAAGAACTTTGTTTTTAGCACCTGGTACTAAATTGAAAGGGATGACTCAAATGGCATGGGCCTCTTATGCACAAATTATCATGACGATCTGTTTTGGATGCTTTGCTTTATATTGGAATCTTCCTTTTTTGCCATGGTTAAAATGGGTGACACCCTTAGGCGCAATACTTGCATTGTTTTTGTTTTTTTACAATAAGTCTTTAAAGGGTTGGTTGTCTAAAATAAATCTCTTACAAATTGACAATGCATTAAAATGGAAATTGCTTGCACTTGCATTGGCTCGATATTGTATCTACCTTATGCAGTACAATTGGGCGGCACAAATGCTAGCTATTCCGGTTGATTGGATGGATTTAAGCATTGCTGTCATGGCTTTATTGTTTTTCCTAAGTATGATACCAGCAATTAGTTTGACCGATTTAGTCATTCGTGGTCAACTGTTTTTACTATTAATGGCACCATTATATCAGAACGAGATCATGCTTATTGCATTAACTACCTTAATATGGATTGTTAATTTTTTAATTCCTTCTATCTTGGGCGCCATTTTATTAATTGGTTTTAGAATTAAGCGATAAATTTACATTTTATATCCCCGCCATGTTTTTATACCTCTTTCAAATTTGGATGGCCACTTTATTCACTGTGTTGCCAAAGCAGACAAAAGAGCTATGTAGTCAGTCCAATACTTCATTTAATACAGGTGAAAAAATTACTTACACTATCTTTTATAATGTGATAGGCTTGTATGTGAATGCAGGTGATGCTCAATTTACAATAACGCCTGCTAAATGGGAGGGGGAGGATGCATATGCTTTCACTGCAACGGGTAATTCTAATCGTCGTTATGATTGGATTTTCAAAGTGCGTGATAAGTATGAATCTATTGTTGATAGTAAAAATTTACTACCTTATTATTTTAGTAGAAGTATCAATGAGGGTTCATTCCATCAAAATCAAACCCTTACATTCAATCAAAAGGCCAACCAAGTAACGACCAATAAAGGGGAATCTTTTAAATCGGCTGATTGTACATTTGATGTGATTAGTGCAATTTATGCAGCAAGGAATTTAGATTTTAAAAATTTACAATTGAATGAGAAAGTGTATTTAAATTTTTTCCTTGACAATGAATTATTCCCATCTTATTTTAAATTTTTAGGGAAAGAAGTCATTCAAACTAAGTTTGGCAAGTTCAAGGCCATTAAGATAGCACCATTGCTTGTGAAGGGTTCGATGTTTGAAGGCGGGGAGCGTATGACCATCTGGGTTACAGACGATGAAAACCATATTCCAATCAGAATTGAAACCCCCATTATTGTAGGTACTATCAAAGTAGATATGAAAAGCTATGAGGGTTTAAGGTATCCCCTAAGTTCATTGATTGAATTAGAATAATCCTTGAATCAATAACCATTTATTTTTGACTTCTATTCCCTTCTACGATTTAAATTAAGTTTTAACTTTTCAGGCTATCTAAATTAAAGCAACTTTTTGCTCTAATGCCTTTTTCAGTCATATGTAAATCGCAGCATTCATGCACGGCATCATGTTCAAAAAATAAAGTGTAGTTTTTGGTACATGCTTCGTTTAAGAAGATTTCTTTTTCGTTGAGTGTAAAAAGTGGTTGCATGTCATAGCCCATTACAAATGGAATGGGTAAATGTCCAACAGAGGGCAATAAGTCTGCCATATATACAATCTGATGTGCGCCATATTGAATCTTAGGCAATAGCATACCCTGGGTATGTCCATTGACAACAATACAACTTATATTTTCTGCAAAATGAATTTCTTGCAAACTGGTATCGCTACTAAATGGCGGAAGCTCGATTAGTTTCAATTGACCGCTTTCCATCAATGGCATGATATTTTCTTTTAAGAAGCTTGCTTTTTCTCTTCTATTAGGATGTATCGCTGTTTCCCAATGGGCTGCACTCACCCAATAGGTGGCATTGGGTAAAGCCAATGTAAGTGTACCATTTTCATGATTCACTGCACCCCCAACGTGGTCAAAATGTAAATGCGTTAATAGTACGTCTGTAATGGCCTCTGGCTTAAAGCCATGTTCGGCCAAGGCTTGGGCAATTGTCTTAGTTTCACTTGGCTGGTAATGGCTAAAAAATTTTGCATCTTGTTTGTTGCCCATGCCTGTATCAATTAAAATGGTACGATTACCTGATACAATTAACATACATCTTAGGGCCCAAGTACATAAATTGTTTTCGTCTGCTGGATTGGTCTTATTCCAAATAGATTTTGGCACTACTCCAAACATGGCACCACCATCGAGTTTGAAATTGCCTGTATGGATACTATAAATTTGCATGCTTATTTTTTTTGGAAGTTCTGTATAACAAAATTAAACCAATGACAAAAAATAAGCCCAATCCCAGGACTGCATTTTTTTGTGAGCCTGTAATTTCTATGATAAAACCAAAACTAAACATACCAATTACAATGGCTACTTTTTCTGTGACATCAAAAAAACTAAAGAAGGAAGCAGTGTCTTTTGTCTCTGGCATTAGTTTTGCATACGTACTTCTGCTCACTGATTGTATTCCGCCCATGACAAATCCAACCATGGTGGCTAAGCAATAAAATTCAACTATACCATTTCGAGGAACAAAATAACCAATGATACAAATGCCAATCCAAAATGCAACTGCAATCATTAAGGTATTAAAATTACCTAATTTAACCGCCATTTTACTCATGAGCATGGCGCCTGGAATGGCAACCAATTGAATGATTAAAATAGCAATGATTAAGTTGGTTGTAGGTATATTCAATTCACTTTTTCCATAAAGTGTGGCAGCTAGCATCACAGTTTGCACGCCCATATTATAAAAGAAAAAAGCACCCAAAAAACGATCCAAAATAGGTAGTTTTCTTAGTTGTAACCATACTTTATGTAGTTCCTTATAGCCCCCAATAAAAATATTATCAGTTTGGTCTGTCTTTAAATTTTTGACACTTCCAGGTAAGTTTGAAATAGACCAATGTCCAAAACCAAACCACCAGATACCTGCTAATAAAAATGAAATTTGAGATGCTTTGCCAACAGTAATGCCAAACAAGTCTGGTTTTAAAACAAACACAAAACAGATTAATTGCAAGATAACAGCTCCAATATAACCCATCATAAATCCTTTTGCACTCACCCTGTCTTGGTCTTCTGGTGCAGCAATTTCTGGTAAATAAGAATTATAGAAAACCAGACTACTCCAAAAGCCAATACAAGCAATGATCATGGAAATTAATCCCAATCCTATATGTGCCGCATCAAAAAAGTAGAGACTACAACATGCTAAACTACCCATGGAACAAAAGAATCTAAGAAATTGTTTTTTATTCCCTTTGAAATCGGCAATCGATGAGAGGATGGGAGATAAGATGGCAACTAATATAAATGCAATTGCTAAAACATAATTGTACAAGGCAGTGTTGATGAATTGAAAAGAGCCAATTGTAACTTTGTCAATTAAAGTGGCCTCATTGCCATCCCCAGTCACTGCCTCATAAAAGGCAGGAAAAATGGTCGAACAAATTACTAGGCTGTAGACACTGTTGGCCCAATCATACATGGCCCAGCTATTGATCACTTTTTTTGAAGCAGTTTGCATTTTGCAAGGGGTTTGCTCCCAAAATACGAATAATTGCTAATCTATCTTTAAATCCATTAAGCTTTTTGAAGGAAGAGCCATGCAAGTATCGTTAAGCCTAAAGCAATACGGTACCAGCCAAATAGAGAGAAGCCTCTTTTTTGGACAAATTGAATAAAGAATTTAACACTGATTAGCGCAACTAAAAAAGCAACCAAACCGCCAATGCATAAATTCATCACATTATCTGCAACAAATACTTCTGGATGGTCTTGGTAAACATCTAGTGTACTTTTTGCTGAAGCAGCAAGCATTGTTGGAACAGCCAAAAAAAATGAAAATTCTGCTGCTGCTTTTTTGCTTAATTTTTGACTTAAACCACCAATAATTGTTGCAGCGCTGCGGCTAAGTCCAGGTAATAGAATTGCCAATACTTGAAAACAGCCCACCCAAAATGCTTGTTTAAATTGAATGGGTTCATGGTCTACTGTAGCGACTTGCTTTTTAAAATATCGATCAATGAATATCAATGCAATACCACCCAATACCATGACCGTGGCAATGACCCATAAATTATCTAAAACTGCATCTATGTATTTTTTAAGCAAGGCACCAAAAAGCAATGCAGGAAGCACAGCTAAGCCTAATTTTAAATAAAAACGATAGTCTTTGAAATTAAAGAATTCCTTGCGATAAATGACCACCACCGAAAGGATGGCAGCAAATTGTATCACAATTTCATAAAGGTCAACAAATGGGCTATCCGAAATCCCCAAAAATGGATTGGCAAATTTCATATGCGCCGTACTCGATATCGGTAAAAATTCGGTAATGCCCTCAATGATGGCAATGATAATAGTTTGAAACGTATTCATAGTCTGGATTAAAAAAGAGCGATGCCAGGCATCGCTCTAATAAGTAAAATGAAGATTAAGCTTTTTTAAATAAAGCATATATTTCTACAATAAAACCTGCAATGATACACAATGGTGCAAGTGTGATTCTTCTAAAGCTATACACTTCGTTTTCATTGAATACATTTGGGTCAGCACTCTTGCCTCCTGCCATGAATAACATGCCAGCAATAATCAATACAGCACCAATGATCATCCAAGTATAATTGGATTTTCCAAATAGGTCTAAAGATCGTTTTGCATTTTTTTCTTTCATAGTAATAAATTAATAAAGTTCGTCCAATTTCATTTTTAAATATTTTATAACGCTTCGGTAAGTGCTTAAAACGGAGATACCAATTCCAATTATAATGAGTCCACCAAATAATAACAAGCTATTACCAATACCTTGTAAGGTTTGAAGTTGAGGAAATTGTGCAGTCGCCCATTGGATCAATCCAAATAATAAAAAGATAGCAATTAAAGCGCTAATTAAGCCGTTCATTAATGCACGAATCACAAGGGGTTTTGAAATAAAGTTTCTTGTTGCTCCAACCATTTGCATGGTTTTAATTAAAAAACGATTACTAAACATGGCCAAGCGAATCGTGTTATCGATACTAATAATCACAATGGCACATAAAATAACGGATAATACTATAAAGATGAAGCCAATTTTAGTGGCACGCTCATTTAAATTAGTCACTAAGCTCTTTGGATATTGAATATCCGCTACATCGGCTTTAAAATTGCTAGTAATGCTTTCGCTTATTTTTGCTAAACTATCTGGATTCACGTAAGCTGCTTTGGCAAAAAAATCAATACTTTCAGGCAATGGATTGACTGCTAAAATTTTTGACCAATCCTCATTATTTTCCTTATTCCAAATGGCTTTTGCTTTTTCTTTGTCAATATATTCTACATTTTTAGCAAAGGGAGCGGCGGCAATAAAAGCTTGAATTTTACCTACCGTATTTTTGTCTTCAGTTCTTAGGTAAACACTAATTCTAATATCCTCTTTGAAATTGTCTCCAATCGCATGGAGGTTTAAGAAAAACCAACCCATGATCCCCATAATAAACAACACAATGGCCACCCCAACAATGCTGTAGATGTAGTTTGGTTTGCTTCTTTTTAAAGATCCATTTCCGGATACTGCCATGGCATTAAAATTTTACTTGTTCGCTCTGCAAATGTAGGGTTTTGAACGCTAAACACTTACATTTGCAAAGGCCGAATTATGCCCAATTTTTGTTAAAAATAGGCACGATGGTGGGCAAGAAGATTCAAAACCGAATAATTACAGATTTTTAAGAAAATTTAGCAGATGGAGTATCAATTTAGGACAATCGAAAAAAAATGGCAAACAAGCTGGAAAAATCTGAAAGCATATCAGGTCTCCAATCAAAGCAATAAGCCAAAATGTTATGTCTTAGATATGTTTCCTTATCCAAGTGGCGCTGGCTTGCACGTGGGACATCCTTTAGGTTATATCGCTTCAGATATTTACAGTAGGTATAAAAGATTAAAAGGATTCAATGTCTTACATCCAATGGGATACGATGCATTTGGATTACCTGCAGAACAATATGCTTTAGAGCATGGGGTACATCCTTTAAAAAGCACACACAACAATATTGATAATTTTAGAAGTCAATTAGACAATATTGGATTTTGTTATGATTGGGATAGAGAACTGAGAACCTGCGATGCGACATACTATAAATGGACGCAGTGGATTTTCTTACAATTATTCGGTAGCTATTTTGATCGCATTTTAAATAAGGCCCATCCAATCACCGCATTGGTATTGGTATTCGAAAAAGAAGGTAATGTGCATCAAGTTTGTCCTGCGGATCCTACTTTAAATTTTACTGCAGCCAATTGGAATAGTTGGGATGAGAAAGCCCAGCAAGATATACTGATGCAATATCGATTGGCATTTTGTGGCTTTGGTGAAGTGAACTGGTGTGCAGCATTAGGCACCGTATTAGCCAATGACGAAGTGATTAATGGATATAGTGAAAGAGGAGGGCATCCTGTAGAAAAAAAGAAATTACGTCAATGGTATTTACGCATCACAGAGTATGCAGATAGATTACTGGACGGATTAGGTACCATCCAATTTAGCGATGCAATGAAAGAGATGCAATCTAATTGGATCGGTAAAAGTGATGGTGCAGAAATTGATTTTAAAGTAGCAGATCACACAGCAACTATCACCGTATATACTACAAGACCTGATACCGTTTTTGGAGTAGATTTTTTAGTAGTGGCGCCAGAACATCCTTTGATAAAAGAAATTTTACCTGCATCGCATCAACAAGAAGTTGAAGCCTATATTGCTTATGTTAAAAGCAGAAGCGAGCGTGAACGCATAGCAGAGAAAAAAATTACCGGCTGTTTTACAGGCGCCTATGTAGTGAACCCATTCAATCAACAACGCATTCCAATTTGGATATCTGAATATGTGCTTGCTGGTTATGGAACAGGTGCGATTATGGCGGTGCCTTGTGGGGATGATCGCGATTTTAAATTTGCACAACATTTTAAAATACCTATTACTAATATTATAGGAGATGCCTTTGATGGCACTGCTGCCAATCCAACAAAGGTTGGTATTTTGAGCAATAGTGATTTTTTAAATGGGCTAGTTCAAAAAGACGCTATTGCGATTGTGATAGAAAAATTAGAGGCAATGGGTATCGGAAAAAAGAAGGTCAATTTCCGTATGCGCGATGCTGCATTTAGTAGACAACGTTATTGGGGTGAGCCATTCCCAATTCAATGGAAAAATGGGATTGCTTATCCTTTATCAGAAACGGATTTGCCTTTGTTATTGCCTACTGTCGAAAATTACGGACCGGGTCCAGATGGAGAAGGACCACTAGCAAATATTGAAGACTGGAAAGCCAATCGCTTTGAGACCAATACCATGCCTGGATTTGCTGGGAGTAGCTGGTATTTTTTAAGGTATATGGATCCACACAATACCGATACTTTTTGTGATCGAAAAGTGAGTGATTATTGGGGTCAGGTAGATTTATATATTGGCGGCACGGAACATGCTGTTGGTCATTTATTGTATAGCAGAATGTGGACCAAGGCTTTGTATGATTTAGGACATATTGGTTTTGACGAACCGTTTAAAAAATTACTGAATCAAGGGATGATCCAAGGAAGCTCTCGTTTTGTCTACCGCAAAAGAGGTACCCAAGTTTTTGTTTCAGCAGGATTGGTAAAGACAATGGAAGTAGATCAATTGCATGTAGATGTGAATATTGTAGACGGACTTGTATTGGATACCGATGCGTTTAAAAAATGGAAACCCGATTATGCCAATGCCACTTTTGAATTAGAAGATGGAAAATATATCTGTGGTGTAGAAGTAGAAAAAATGTCTAAGTCCAAATTCAATACGGTGAATCCAGATGTGCTTGTAGAAAAATATGGTGCAGATACTTTTAGGATGTATGAAATGTTCTTGGGACCTGTGGAACAAAGCAAGCCATGGGATACCAAAGGCATAGAAGGGGTACACCGTTTTTTGAAAAAATTATGGAGGTTGTTTTATGACGAAACAAAAGGGCGAGTTTGGGTAGATGAAAAAGCAACACCAGCAGAGTTAAAAGTGCTACATAAAACTATTAAAAAAATAGAAGACGATACAGAGCGACATAGTTACAATACTGCTGTGAGTAGTTTTATGATTTGCGTGAATGAATTGTTTGATTTGGGCTGTCATAAAAAAGAAGTCTTAGCGCAGGTACTTATTTTATTGGCGCCTTATGCACCTCATATTAGCGAGGAACTTTGGTCCTTAATTGGCCATCAGGGCTTGGTGATTGATGCAGGGTTCCCAATCTTTAACGAAAAATATGTAATTGAGACTTCTAAGGAGTATCCGGTGAGTATCAATGGAAAAGTAAGGGCCAATATTGCCATTGATTTAGATGCTACAGAAGCACAGGTTCATGAAATTGTTCTCAATCATGAATTAATTCAAAAATGGATAGAAGAAAAACCAATAAAAAAACTCATATTCGTAAAAGGTAAAATGATCAATGTGGTGATTTAGCATAAAATTAAATACTATGAAAAAAACAATCTTATTTGCAGTCCTTTTCAGTTTAAGCTCGTTTTCAGTGATAGCGCAAATGCCTCAAAATGGCTTGCCGCGTTTTGTTCGTTGGGTAGACAACAATCAGTTTGTATTGAATACAAAAAGAGGCGACGATGCTGCACCAAAAAATTACGTGTACAATCTAGTAACAAAGCAATATACCATTGCTCCTGCAGATGCGGTACCTACCGAAAAATCAGTGGTCTTTAAAAAAGGAGATCTGTTTTTAAAAGAAAATGAATCAGAAGTACAATTGACTTTTGACAAAGAAGAGGAAAAAAATCCTACTTTATCACCAGATGGAAATTATGTAGGCTATACAAAAAATAATAATTTATACACTTTATCCTTAGCGACTAAGAAGGAAGTGGCGATTACCAATGATGGCGCTACTGGTATTTTAAATGGTTATGCTAGTTGGGTGTATTTTGAAGAAATCTTTGGTCGTCCAACACAGTACCGTGCTTTTTGGTGGAGTCCAGACAGCAAGTACATTTCATTTATGCGTTTTGATGAGCGTAAAGTACCTATGTTCCCAATTTACAATAGCGAGGGACAGCATGGATTTGTAGAAGAAACAAGGTATCCAAAAGCAGGGGATCAAAATCCAACAGTAAAAATTGGATGGACAACACCTGATGGTGGAAACATTACTTGGGCTGATTTTAATGAAGCGGATGATCAATATTTTGGATGGCCTATTTGGAATCCGAATAACAACAGTATGTGGTTGAGTTGGATGGATCGTGGTCAAAATAACTTGAAAATCTATGAATTGAACATGACCACAGGTGCAAAAAAGCCTGTGTACACAGAATACCAAAAAACATGGATTGATTTAGAAGACAGAAACGGCGGTAGAATTAATTTTATCCCAAACAACAAAGGCTACATTGCACAAGCAGATGCTAGCGGATGGAATCAATTGTATATGTATGACATGGAAGGTAAATTGCAATATCCTATCACCAATGGTAAATTTACAGTTTTAGGCATTCGTCAAATTGATGAAAAAAATAAAACCATTTATTTTACTGCAAGAGGGATAGAAAATAGTGCAAGAATAGATTTATACTCGATTGGTTTTGATGGTAAAAATCAAAAAAGATTGACCGTTGGAGATTTCAACAATGCACAAGTCTATTTAGCTCCTGATGCAAAAAACTTTGTTACGGTATATAGCAATATTCAAACACCAACTTCGATGGCTGTTATTAATACACAAAAGAAAACAGTAGAAGTCTTAGGTGCAGCAACACCAGCTAATTTTGATGCGACTAAATTGGCTAAAACAGAAATAATTCGCATTAAGAGTGCAGATGGCTTATTTGAATTACCAGCCTTAGTGACTTGGCCTAAAAATATGGATCCAAATAAAAAATATCCATTATTAGTGAGTATTTATGGTGGACCAAATGCAGGCACAGTCATGGATAGTTGGTCTTCTACGCCAACAAGAGAAGCATGGGCACAAGAAGGTTTAATTCAGGTGGCTTTTGATCACCGAGCAAGTGGACATTTTGGAAAAGAGGGCGTCAATTATATGTACCGTAATTTGGGTTATTGGGAAATGGAAGATTATATGACCATGGCAAAATGGTTTATCGCCAATGGCCAAGCGGATCCTACTAAAATTGCCATCACTGGATTTAGTTATGGTGGTTATATGAGTTGTTATGCATTGACATATGGTGCATCTGTATTCACCCATGCCATGGCTGGAGGAAGTGTCACATCTTGGGAATTATATGATTCACATTATACAGAACGCTTTATGGATACACCAGCAGAAAACCCAGAAGGATATAAGTCTGGTAGTGTGCTGACGCATCTTAAAAACTTTAAAGGCGTATTACAATTGGTGCATGGTACGATGGATGACAATGTGCATATGCAAAATACCATTCAATTATTGAGTGCTTTACAAGAGCAAGGGAAACAAGTTGAATTCATGTTGTATCCTGGAGGCCGTCATGGTTGGGGTGGTGCCAAAGGCAAACATTTTACGGATTTAAAAAATCAATTTATTTACAAGCACTTATTGGAGAAGGCAATGCCTGCTTCAAAATAATCATTTAAATGTCAAACCAAAACTTGGATAGGCCTTTTCAAAATATACCAACTCAGGACAGAGAGTTTGAAAATACCATTCGTCCTGCTGCCATGGATGCTTTTGCAGGTCAGCCACAGTTGATTGAAAATATTAGCATTTTTATTAAGGCTGCAAAGCTTAGAGGAGAGGCTTTGGATCATATTTTATTTCATGGCCCTCCCGGTTTAGGTAAAACGACATTAAGCAGAATCGTTGCCAATGAAATGGGGGTTCAGATTAAGGAAACATCTGGTCCGGTGATAGAAAAACCAAGTGATTTGGCAGGCTTATTGACTAGCTTAGAACCGAATGATGTTTTATTTATTGACGAGATCCATCGATTGAGTACTGTGGTCGAAGAGTATTTGTATGCAGCCATGGAAGACTATAAAATTGACATTTTAATTGATAGTGGTCCCAATGCAAGATCTGTGCAGATTAATTTAAATCCATTCACCTTAGTTGGCGCCACCACTCGAAGTGGGTTATTAACTGCGCCTTTGTTATCCCGTTTTGGCATTAAATCAAGATTGGAATATTATCCTGCACCTGTCTTGCAAAAAATTATTGAAAGAAGTGCAGGCATCTTAGAAGTGAAAGTAGATTCAAGTGCTGCAGGCGAGATCGCAAGAAGAAGCAGAGGAACCCCAAGGATTGCGAATGGCTTATTAAGAAGGGTAAGGGATTTTGCGCAAGTTTTAAACGATGGTATTGTTGATTTAGGGATCACACAACATGCACTAAAAGCATTGAATGTAGATGCGCATGGCTTGGATGAAATGGACAATCGTATTTTGCTTGCTATCATAGAAAAATTCAAAGGTGGACCTGTTGGGATAACCACCATTGCAACAGCAGTGGGCGAGGAGTCAGGCACCATCGAAGAAGTGTATGAGCCATTCTTAATTCAAGAAGGGTTTTTACAAAGAACGCCTAGGGGTAGGGAAGTCACTTTTAAGGCTTACGAGCACCTTGGCAAGCATAAAGGACAAGGCTTTGGAGACAATCCTGAATTATTTAGATAGATCATAAAGGGTACAATAAACTTATTGTACCACCAATCTAAATCCATTTCCATGGATATTGACAATTTCTATGTTACTATCTTCTTTTAAATATTTTCTCAATTTAGCAATATACACATCCATGCTTCTTCCATTAAAATAAGTGTCACTTCCCCATATTTTTTTCAATGCTTTTTCTCTGGTCAATAAATCATTCTTATATTCTGCGAGCATTTTTAATAATTCATTTTCTTTAGGCGAAAGGACTTGTGTATTTTCTTTAAATTTTAATTCCCTCAATTTTGGATTAAAATGGTAAGCGCCTAAATCAAATTCAAGATTGTCTGTCACTTTATGGTCTTCCTCGTTTCGCTTGATAATGGCTTTAATCTTATGCATTAATACATCACTATCAAATGGCTTGGTGATATAATCATCTGCACCAAGTCTGTAGCCTTGAATGATGTCTTCTTTTAATGTTTTTGCACTTAAAAAAAACAATGGCACATCTGGGTCAATATCCCTGATTTCTTCGGCCAATGTAAACCCATCCACATTCGGCATCATCACGTCTAATAAACAAAGGTCAAATTTTTCACGTTGAAAAGCACCAAGTCCTAATCTGCCGTCTCTTTCAAGCGTCACATCGTAATCGTTTAATTCTAAAAAGTTTTTTAAAACTAAACCTAAATTACTATCGTCTTCGCATAAAAGGATTTTATTCTTCTTCTTGTCTTCCATAATTACTTGCTTTGTGTAAAGGAACACATTTTATTTTTTAAACTATAAAATGGGATTCCAATCTTTTGTTAAAAATACAACTAACACTTAGTCGCTAAACAAAGGTCGCATATTCCACAGTTTTGAGGTGCATTTTCTCCAAAATATTTTGCAAGAAACACATTTCTACAAGTCACTAATCTGCCCCCTATATAATCTCTCATTGCTTGAATGCGGTCTTCGAAGGCTAATTTTCTAGCTTGGTATTCATCCAAATTAAGTGTCATGAATTCGGCAGATGCCCTATTCCACTTAAATTGAACAATGGGTTGATTGGCTTTTTGTTCCAATGAAATCATGCCATATTGTTGCAACTGCTTTAATTGCATTAGCACAAAATCAACATCACGTTGCAATAATTTTGCCAGCATACCTTCATTGATATATTGGGGGCTATCTAAAATACCACCGTAGGTCCTTAGTAAAGTTTGTAACACAAAACCCGATTCAGGATATTGTTTTTCGAATAATTGAATACTAATTCTGTTTTCAATCACTTGTACCAGTGTGGGCTTGAATGAGCTTGGAGAAAATTTAACATGCCCCTCTTGTTCGATCCATTGTAAAGCATTTCTTGCAATGATTTTATCCAACTTAAATTGTACACAAAATAACTCAAAGTCAAATAAAAATTGCTGTTGTTCGCCCATGCCTACGGGTAGCTGCACAAAATCAGCAAGGTCTTGAAATATATTTTTAATGACAGAGATGGCAGGTATCTTTTTTTCTTGTAATTGATTCCAATAGTCCAAGTCATTTTGTTGGTAGAGTAAAATGGCTTTTGCAGGCAATCCATCTCTTCCGGCTCTTCCGGCCTCTTGATAGTATTGTTCAATGCTACCGGGAATATCAAAGTGGATGACTGCACGCACATTGGTTTTATTAATCCCCATTCCAAAAGCACTTGTAGAAACAATCATCTGAATTTTATCTTGCATCCAATCCTTTTGCACTTTTTTACGTTCATTCAAGTCCATACCTGCATGATACCCTGCAACAGAAAATCCATAACTGGTTAACATACTTGCAAGTTGCGCAACGTTGTTTCTAGTATTGCAATAGATAATGACTGATCCTGTGATTTCTTTTAATGTATTCTTTAAGACAAATAACTTAACTGTTTCTTTTTTGACTTGATAGCTTAGGTTCGGCCTTAAAAATTGATCTGTAATTAGGTTGGCTTCCTCCACACCCAATTGTTTTAACATGTCTTTTTGTACCAAAGGGATGGCCGATGCTGTCATTGCTAAAATAGGAATGGTCGGAAAAGTTTTTTTCAAAAAGTCTAATTTGCGATAGCTCGGTCTAAAATCATAACCCCATTGTGAAATGCAATGCGCTTCATCAATGGCAAACAACTGAATTGGTAAAGTGCTTAATAAAGTTTGAAAATGTTTTTGCACTAATTTCTCAGGAGAGCAATAAATGAATTGGTATTTTTTTGCTTCAATCTCTTTAAATACAATTGACTCTTCATACGCACTCAGCTGGCTTCCTAATAAAACTGCTTTTAATTGTTTAGAGATTAAGTCCTGCACTTGATCTTGCATGAGTGCAATCAAGGGGCTGACCACAATGCAGATGCCTCTTTGGTAGATGGTGGGTACTTGAAAGCAGATAGACTTTCCAGCACCTGTAGGCAGTAAGGCAAGTGTATCTTTGCCAGACAAGATAGACTCAATGACAGCTAGCTGCTGTGGCCTAAATCCATCATAGTTCCAATGCTTTTTTAATATGTCAACTAAGGCTTCCAATCGATGTATTGAATCGTTTTAATTTAATTTCTTTTTAAATAACCTTAGTGAATTCAATGCTAAGACCACATCACTCAGTGCCATGATCATGGCGCCATAGGTTGGACCCCATGTACCCAAAAATCCTAACGCTGCCACTGGGATAGCAATGATATTGTAAGAGAATGCCCATCCTAAATTTTCTTTAATGGTTTCGTAGGTTTTTCTGCCTAACACCAAAGACATCGGTAAATTTTTTAATCCGCTGTTCATTAACACCACTTGAGCGCTTTGAATAGCAATATGGGATGCGTTGCTTAAGGAGATTCCAATAGTGGCTTTTGCAAGTGCTGGAGCGTCATTGATGCCATCACCTACCATCGCGGTTGGTGCAATTTTAATTAAAGCATCGAGAACGGCTAATTTTTCTGAAGGACTTTGTTCAGCAATAATTTTTTGAATTCCTAATGCCTTACCAACTTGTTGACATTTTGCAGCCCTATCTCCACTTAGTAAAATTGTGACAATGCCTTGTTGGTGTAATTGGTCTACTACTTCTATTGCTTCTGGTCTTATTTGGTCTGCCACATCAATCCATCCAATGAATTGATTGTTTTTTTGGATATAGATATTGTGTCCATCTTCAATTGTTTTATCCTCTAATGTTTTAAAAGAACCTGCCCAATAGGTATTGCCTTCTTTATCTGTGGCTTGAATGCCCATCCCTTTTACTTCTTCTATTTTTGCCCAAGAAATAGCCTCTTTTGTTTTCCATGCTTCCTTAATACAATTGGCAATGGGATGATTGGAAAATTTTTCTAATGAATAGGTGAGGATTTTAAATGCGTCTTCTGAAATTTCTGCTTGCTCATTTGGTACAATATGAAAACCACTCAACTCAAATTGCCCCGTTGTTAAAGTACCTGTTTTATCAAAAACAACTTGCTTGATGTCCTTGAAGGTTTCTAAACTTTTTGCATTTTTAAATAAAACCCCATTTCGTGCACCTCTGCCTAGTCCAACTGCAATGGCTGCTGGTGTGGCCAATCCCATGGCACAAGGACAAGAAATAACTAACACTGCAATAGCTCTTAACATGCTTTCACTAAAACCAATATTGGTATAAAAGTAATTTCCAAGTAAAGTGATTAAAGCAATACCCAATACCAAGGGTACAAAAATGGCACTAATTTTATCTGCTAATATTTGTAAAGGTGGTTTTTCACCTTGCGCAGCTTTCACCATTTTTAAAATATTGGCCAATACGGTCTCATCACCTACAGCAGTCACATAGGCTTTGATAGAGCCATTTTCGATGGTGCTGCCGCCTAATAAGATATCCTTCATCCTACGATAGACTGGAATACTTTCCCCAGTCACAATGGCTTCGTTCACTTCTGCTTCCCCAGACAATATTTTACAGTCCATCGGTACTGTTTCGCCTGAATTAATCAATAAAATATCTCCTACTTTCAAGGTGTCAGCACCCACATTAAAAATGACTTCTTTATGATGTTCATCAAAGACAATCATATTGGCCATCACTTTCTGTGCTTTCAGTAAATCTTTTAAAGCACGTTGGGTGGATTCAATGGAGGCGTCTTCTAAATAATTACCAAAAAATACAAAGGTTAAAATGGTGGCGGTTGTTTCATAATAAGCAAACTGTGTGCCTTGTCCAATGATTGTCCCGTATAAGCTATAACCAAAAGAAGCGATGGCCCCAATAGACACCAGTACATTCATATTTGGAATACCGTGTAATAAACTATTGATGGCACTTTTTCCAAAATAGTTCATGCCTACAATAAATACCGGCAAGGTTAAACCCAATTGAACATAAGGATTCATTAACCAATGAATGTGCACACCCGGAATCATATGCAAAATAAGCGGAAGGGTAAAGATCAATGAGAAGATGGCTCGCTCTTTATTATTATCCAACCATTTTTTTGCTGGTGCTTCAGTGTCTTGACCTCTGACTTTATAGCCCAATCCTTGTATCCCTTTTATTAATGCTGGTTTTTGAGAGCCATCTTCTAATTCAAATTGTACTTCGCCTTGCATAAAATTCACTTTCGGCTCATGAACCCCCTTGCTACTAAGATATTTGTGAATGGATAATGCACAATTGGTACAGCTCATCCCGTCTACCTTCCATTGTATATTTTCCATATTGATGTATTTATGACATAAAGGTACGAAACCATTTTAGGATTGTATTTGAAGCTTTATATTTGCAGTATGGACCTTAAGTACAATCTTGAACAGACGGATCAAATTGCTGCACAATTGGTAAAAAAATTGGCCAATAAAACAGTGTGGGTCTTTCAAGCACCTATGGGTGCTGGTAAGACAACTTTAATTGCTGCCATTGGACGCGCCCTAGGGATTCAGCAAGAGATGTCTAGTCCTACATTTTCTATTATGAATGAATATGAAGTGCAGGGTAAATTGGTTTACCATATGGATTGGTATCGTTTAGAAAATGAGGCGGAGGCAAGGCAGGCTGGGGTAGAGGCAGCCATGGAAGAAGCTGATTTGTCTTTGGTGGAATGGCCAGAAAAAGCACCTAATCTAGTACCTGAGCATGCAGTGGAGATTCATATTGAAATAATTGATCCCAATCATCGAAGAATTTTTATCCATCACGAAAAGCAGCCCATGGAATAGGCTTTTCCTGTTCTAGGATCTCTGGTATTTTTGTATCTTCATAAAAATATTACTTATGAGTGTTACCAAGCCCCAAATTCTTCCTTCATTTTCCTATGAAACACAGGAAGAGGTGTTGGATATCCCTCATAGTGCAAAACCATTATTGATTGGTATCCCAAAGGAAATTGCATTTCAAGAAAATAGAGTTGGCTTAATTCCTGAGGCGGTGGGCGTGTTGGTCGCCAATGGACATCATGTGATGGTTGAATCCGGCGCAGGAAATGGTAGCCGTTATACCGATAAAGATTATGCAGAAGCAGGGGCGGAAATTGCTTTTGAAAAAGCCGCGGTATACCAATGTCCAATTTTAATTAAGACCGCGCCACCAGTTGAATCTGATTTGCCTTTTTTACAAATGCATCAAACCATTATTTCGCCATTGCATTTATCTGCAATCAATCAAGAAGTATTGGTAGGATTAATGGCTAAAAAAATTACTGCTTTATCTATCGAAAATATCAAAGATGAAAATCAAAACTACCCTATCTTAAGAAGTATGAATGAGATAGTAGGGAGTGCAGTGATGCTGATTGCTGGACAATACCTCAGTAATTTTAATTCAGGCAAGGGGGTTTTATTAGGCGGTATTAGTGGGGTTCCTCCAACTAAAGTAGTGGTGATTGGTGCCGATATCACAGGAGAATTTGCAGTGCGCAATGCACTTGCATTGGGTGCAAGTGTGAAAGTATTTGACAACAACGTATCAAGATTACAAAGACTACAAAATAATTTAGGACAGCGCGTTTGGACTTCTGTGATTGAGCCTAAAATACTAGCTAAGCAACTTAAAACCTGCGAAGTAGCAGTGGGAGCATTGAGAAATGAAATTGGGAGAGCACCTATTGTAGTGACAGAGGAGATGGTGATGCAAATGCGTCCAGGCAGTATTATCATTGATGTGGCGGTGGATAGAGGTGGATGTTTTGAAACGACTGAATTGACCAATCATGAAAATCCAATTATTATCAAACATGATGTAATTCATTATGGTGTGCCTAATATCCCAAGTGGTTTTGCGAGAACTGCAAGCCAAGCAATAAGCAATGTCTTGATGCATTTAATGGTGGAGATAGGGGACCAAGGAGGCTTAGAAGAAATCATTTGGCATCAATTACATCTTCGTGAAGGGGTTTATTTATACAAAGGCGCATTGACTGATTTTTACATCAGTCAAAAATGCAATTTAAAATACACCGATTTGAATTTGTTGATTGCGAGTAGGAGCTAGGACACCCGCTTATTTTTTAAAATCAGAGAGGGCCAATTGTTGCGTACAAAATTGGTATTCTTGTGGATCATTGCTTGCTACAATAATTAACTTATGCATGGCGTGTGCTTGCATTAATTCATGATAGGTTTGAATGCCTTCTTGATCTAGATTGCTACATGGTTCATCTAATAATAAAATGGGTGATTGATCAAAAATAGCCAAGGCCAATTTTAATCTTTGTTTCATCCCACTACTAAAGTTTCGTATTTGTTTGTTGGCCGTATTACTCAGTCCAATTTTTTCTAATATTTCATGAGGCAGAATAGTAGATTGGATGGATTTAAATCGTTGATGAAATGCAATTTGTTCTAATGCAGTGAACTCTTCTACCAATTCTAAATAGGGTGCAGCAATGCTGATATGTTTGAATATATTTGAGCTATCTATATTTTCCCCAGCCCTGTTGACCCAATTGATCCGACCTTTTGTAAGTCCAATATAGCCAGCAATAATTTGCAGGAGTGTGCTTTTACCAGACCCGTTATTTCCTACCAATGCATAATGTTGACCAGTCATAAAACTGAAATCCAGATTGGAGAAAATCCATTCTTGATTGAATCTTTTTGATGCAGCAGTAAGTTGAATTTGCATATTACTCATCATCTAATGCACCTTTGACAAAACGCTTGATGATGCCCCTTCCACTGTCTCTAATAAAAGTGACAATTTCATCGCGCTCATCGGTCGCTGGCAACTCTTCCTCGATAAAAGCGAGTGCCTGTGTGGTGTTCATCCCTTTATTAAAAATATAACGATAGATATCTAAAATATGATTGATCTTTTCTAAATCAAATCCTCTTCTTTTTAATCCAACACTGTTCACGCCTCCATAACTCAACGGATTCCTAACAGCTTTAATATAAGGAGGCACATCTTTACTTACCAAGCTACCTCCAGCGATATAGGAATGTTGTCCAATATGTACAAATTGATGCACAGCACTCACGCCAGCAATCCACGCGTAGTCTCCTAAAGTCACATGACCAGCCACTTGAACACTGTTGCTTAAAATACAATGATTGCCAATGATACAATCATGCGCAATATGACTATAGGCCATAATCAAGCAATGGCTTCCCACTTTTGTAACCCAACGATCAGAGGTACCTCTATTAATCGTTACAAATTCTCTGATAGTGGTATGGTCTCCAATTGCAACAGTCGTTTTTTCTCCATTGAATTTTAAATCCTGAGGATCAGCACCAATGACTGCACCTGGAAAGATGCGACAATTTTTTCCTATGCTAGTGCCATTCATAATTGTGACATTACTTCCAATCCAGGTACCTTCTCCAATTGTCACATCGCCATGTATCACGGTGAAGGGATCAATTTTAACATTGGGTGCCACTTTAGCATTAGGATCTATATAAGTAAATGGATGTGTCATAGGTATAAATTTATTCTGCTCTTTTTACAACTTGAGCAACTAGTTCTGACTCCGTGGCTACTTTTCCATTTACATAAACCGTTCCACGCATTTCGCAAATTCCTCTGCGTATTGGAGCCATCAATTCTAATTTAAGTAACATGGTATCACCAGGCTTCACCATTTGCTTAAATTTACAATTGTTGATTTTTAAAAAATAGGTATCATAATTGCCTTTAGGCATGGCGTTAATACAAAGAATCCCACCTGTTTGTGCCAGTGCCTCTATTTGTAGAACTCCTGGCATTACTGGATTACCTGGAAAATGTCCTGGAAAAAACCATTCGTTGAAAGTGACATTCTTAACACCTACAATAGAAGTGTCTGTCAATTCAATGATCTTATCTACCAATAAAAATGGATGACGATGTGGTAAAGTTTTTTCAATTTGTTCTAAAGTAAAGACAGGGGTAGCACTTGGATCATATACAGGTACATCTTTAACGTGTTTATTTTTTTTGATGTACTGCTTTATTTTTTTAGCAAATTCAACATTGCTGCTATGTCCAGGACGATTGGCAATAATTCTTGCTTTAATTGGATAGCCTATCAATGCTAAATCACCAATTACATCTAATAATTTATGACGTGCAGGTTCATTTGGAAATCTTAATTCTAAATTATTTAAATAGCCTTCGCTTTTTACTTCTATTTTATCTCGCTTAAATACTTTAGCTAAACGACTCATCTCTTCTTTGGTTACAGGCTTATCTACCACGACTATGGCGTTATTGATATCTCCGCCTTTAATTAAATCATTTTCTAAAAGCGTTTCTAATTCATGTAAAAAACAAAAAGTTCTACAAGGTGAAATTTCTGCTTTAAAATCTTTGATAGTTTTAAGGGCGGCGTGTTGGGTTCCTAATACAGGACTATTAAAATCTATCAGGGTGGTGATTTGATAATCCAATGCAGGCAAAGCAACCATTTCTACACGTTTATCTTCGTCGTAGTGAAAAATATTTTCATCTATACTGTACCATGCTTTTGCCGCGTCTTGTTCTAATACACCCACATTTTCAATGGCCTCAATGAATGGAGCAGAGCTACCATCCATGATTGGAATTTCTGGCCCGTTTAATTCAATCAAAAGATTGTCCACACCTAAACCAACTAATGCAGCAAGGATATGTTCCACCGTGCTTACTTTAGCATCACCCACTTGTAAAGTTGTTCCACGACTTGTATCTGTGACTAAATCACAATCCGCTTTGATCATCGGTTGATTAGGTAAATCAATTCTTTGAAACTGAATACCAAATCCAGGATTTGCAGGAAGCAAAGTCATATCTACTAAAACCCCTGTATGCAAACCGGTTCCGCTAATACTGATACTTTGACATAAGGTATGTTGCTTATCGGGATTAAAATGTTGATCCATGTATAACTAATTTAGAATAGCTTACTTAAAAGCTTGATTTAAAGCAAAAATACGCCTGATTTACGCTTTTTGAGACAGTTGCTGTACTAATATTTCGAGTTCTTGTACTCTTTTTTCCAATTCTGGGAGATTTTTGACATAAACCTGGCTTCTTAAGCTTTGTTTTTGGTCTACTGCAGGGTAACCCGCAAGGGTCATATTTGCAGTTGTAAATGTTTTTGTAACACCAGCACCTCCTGCAATTTTTATTCCATCTGCAATGGCAATATGACCAGCTAAACCAGCCTGTCCTCCAATCATGACGTTCTTTCCAATCTTTGTACTTCCACTAATACCTGTTTGAGCCGCGATGACAGTATTGGTTCCTATTTCTGCATTGTGTGCTACCTGAATTTGATTGTCTAATTTAACGCCTTTACGAATGATAGTAGATCCAATGGTGGCTCTATCAATAGTGGTGTTGGCGCCAATTTCAACATCATCTTCAATGACTACATTTCCAAGTTGTGGCACTTTTTGAAAACTTCCATCTTCTTTTGGGGCAAATCCAAAACCATCACTTCCAATAATACTTCCACTATGAATGGTCACATGATTTCCAATAACACAATCTGCATAAATCACGACTCCTGGATGGATGGTCACATGATGGCCAATTTTTACATTTTCTCCAATGACTACATTGCTAAATATTTTCACTTGCTCTCCTAATACAACAGCTTCACCGATATAAGCAAAAGCAGCAATAAAATGGTTTGCACCTAAACTAGCAGTTGGTGCAATAAATGAAGGGGTTTGAATCCCTACCAGTTGTTGTGTTTTTAGTTCTTGGTATTTTGTAAGCAGGGTAGCAAATGCAGCATAGGCATCTGGCACCCTAATTAAAGTGGCATTTATTTTTTGTTTTAATACTTGCTGATCGCTAATGATAATAATGGAAGCAGCAGTAGCATATAAAAATGCCTCGTATCTAGGGTTAGCTAAAAAAGAGATTTGACCTGCAGTCGCTTCCTCTATTTTACCAAAATTATGAACAGTTACGGATGCATCACCTTCTACTTGACCTTGAACCATCAATGCGATCTGTTGGGCACTAAATTCTAGCATGCTTTGCGTTATTTATTTGAATTGGGGGTTATTCGTTGAACAAACAAATGTAAAATTTTTTAACTGGGGTAGAAAGACTTTCAACAATTAATGCGTTCTGCACCTCTGAAATGGTAGAAATTTCACCTTTTTTTAGCAAAATATGGATATTCTCACTGTCATTCTTATATAAAGTATTGCTCGTCTCTCCTTTAAAACATAGAAACGCAGCAGCTTCATCATCCACATTGAACCTAGCTTTTGTAGCTGTTAAGGCTTGATTTAAGGCAGCCTCAGTAATGGGTTCTGATTGCAACTGACATTTGTATATTTTTCGATTCAACAATCGATGACACAATAAGGATAAAATTGGATCTGAATGGGATTGCCATTTTTTGATGGCGAATAGAATATCCGTATCATCTAATTGACAATAGGCGGCTAAATCAATTTGATCAATAGCCGTAAATTCATTGGATAAAAAATAATCCAAAACGCCACCTATTGCAATGGTACTATCTTTAGCTTTTGCCAATGCTTTTGCTCTTTGGATAATTTTAATCAACATATTTTCTGCAGCAATCACTGTTTTATGTCGGTATACTTGCCAATACATCAGCATCCTGGAGACTAAAAATTTCTCTACACTATTGACCCCTTTTTCTTCGACCAATAAAATATTGTCTTTTACATTCAGCATTTTTAAAATGCGCTCATAGCCCACCACGCCTTCACTGACACCTGTAAAGAAACTATCTCTAGATAAATAATCTAACCTATCTACATCAAGCTGTCCACTAATTAATTGATGTAAAAAAGTTTTAGGATATTGGTTGGTAAAAATTTGAATCGCCATGGTCAATTGACCATTCAAAACAGGGTTTGAATCTGCATTGAGTTGATTCATAATTAATAAAGAAAGCGCCTCGTGGTGTACCCCTTTTATCAATTCATTTTCTAAAGCATGTGAATAAGGTCCATGGCCAATATCATGCATTAAAATGGCCGCTTTTGCTGCTTGCGCTTCTTCTGCACTAATATCAATGCCCTTATCTCTAAGTTCATTGATGGCATTACACATTAATTGATAGGCACCCAAAGAATGGTGCAATCTTGTATGTACAGCACCGGGATAAACGAGTTGTGCTAAAGCCATTTGTTGTATCCTTCTTAATCGCTGAAAAAAAGGATGGTTGAAAATGGCAAATATCAACGGGTCATTGATCGTAATAAATCCATGTACTGGATCATTGATCATTTTTCGAGTCAAAAATTCCATAAGCTAAATGTGTTGACAAAGGTACGAAATGTGAATAACTCCTGCGTTTTATTTAAATAGCGACACCTCCAAAAAACTATCTTTGTAGCACAGCTTAATGAAGGTTAAACGGACTTAAAACTGCCCAATTTTATGAAAATCACACAAGGCACTTTAGATAAATTAGAAGATATTTTAGGCGAATCAGAATACGTCGTTCGATACGAACGAGGTAATTTCCAGAGTGGGTGGTGTTTGCTTGAATTCAAGAAGATTGTGGTTTTGAACAAGTTTTTAAATTTGGAAGCCAGAATCAATACCTTACTTGAATTGATTCCACAACTCACCATCGATTTTGATAAGTTGACGCTTGATTCTCAAAAATTATACGAGGAAGTGAAGCGCATTGCATTGACAGAAGCATAAATATTAACCCTATCTATTTTGTTACGTATCACTATTCTAGGATCAGGCACCAGTACTGGGGTTCCCCTCATAGGATGTGCATGTCCTGTATGTATTTCAAATGATCCCAGGGACAATAGATTAAGAACAAGTATCAAAATAGAATCTGACACCACTTGTATCATCATCGATACGACACCAGATTTTAGGTATCAAATGCTACGCACAAAAACAACTCATATAGATGCAGTGGTTTTTACCCATCCCCATCGAGATCATTATGCAGGATTGGATGACATTAGACCGTTCAATTTTTTTTCGGGTAAATCCATGCCGATATATGCTAACACCATCACACAAGTCGCCATTCGACGTGATTTTTATTATGCTTTTGAAGCAGATAAAGAGGCAGGATTACCAGAAATGCAATTGCATACCATTGATCATGAAACCCCTTTTAAGATTGGGGATATGCAATTGACACCAATACAAGTCATGCATCGCGAGATGCCAGTTCTAGGATTTAGAATTGGCGACTTTACTTATATCACAGATGCCAATTATATTTCGGCAGAAGCCTTAGAGCAAATTAAAGGGTCCAAAGTCCTCATTCTAAATGCACTGCGTCCCGATGCGCATCCCACACATTTTACGTTATCCGAAGCCATTGCATTGACGCAGTCTTTAGGTATACCACAAACCTATTTCACGCATTTTAGCCACCAGATTGGCTTACATGCAGTGGTGGAGCCAAGTTTGCCAAAGGGTATTGGAATGGCTTATGATGGAATGGTGATTACTGTATAGACCATCTAAGTATTTTTACGCAATCATCGCATGCTAAAAAAAGATAGGTTTGTTCAAAATCAATATGCAATTTGATTGGAAATCCTATTTCATTTTTACATCAAAAGAACAAAAAGGCATTGTAGTCCTTGGTGGTATTTTATTTATAAGTTTATTGTTGCATTATTTATTGCCATCAACTTCTACTAAACTTACTGCTACGACAAATGCCAAAAACAAGCCTAAAAAGGTGTTTTATTTTGATCCAAATTTGTTGGATAGTACTCATGGATTTCAACTGGGATTGTCTAGTAAACAAATGCGAACACTTTATCATTATCGAGCAAAAGGGGGAAGATTTTATAAAAAAGAAGACCTTTTAAAATGGTATGGTCTTTCTGAAATTCAAGCTACAACCTTACTGCCATGGGTGCGAATTAGAGCAATGGATTCAACCACCTACAACAAACAAAATAGCAATCGAAAATGGGAAAAATATAGACCCGAACAAATTGATATCAATCATACCAATGCATCGGATTGGATACGAATTACTGGTTTGCCTGCGTATAAAGTGAAAAGAATTTTAACCTATCAAAAATGGTCAGGTGGGTTTACCAATATACAAGGGTTAAAGAAAGTGTATGGCATCACTGGTTTTGATTTTGAAATGATCTACCCCTATTTAAAGTATCAGCCCAATACATCTAAAAAAATGGCCTATCAAACCATGCGCTTTGAGGATTGGATGTCGCTAGGCATATTTGATGAAACGACCGTTTGGAGGATATTAAAGCTTAGAAAAACACAAGAGGGTAGGTTGACTTGGTCAGAACTAGTGATTCAGTTGGACCTCACAGAAACAGAAGCAATGGTGTTAAAAAAAAGAACCAATCTAAGTAACTGAATCGTAATTCATTGACTTAGATTGGAACAAATGATTATCCCAAGTAAAAAGTAAATTTATTTTTGCTTGAAGATTTGATTCACAGCACCACCTAACATAGGGAATTTTTCTTTTACAAATGCTGCAATGGTTTCGATAGATTGCTTTGCTTGTTCTGGAGTGATACCTGCTTCTTTTACTAAACGGTCAATTAGTTCTTGCATAATGTTATTTTTAAAATGATTATTTATTTTTTAAGCCACTTTTAAATTGCTTATTTTACTTTTATCAAACATGTCTTTTGCATACCCTAAAGACAGATTGAATACTTTCGTATCTGTGCCAGGTAGTTCAAACATAGCTTGCGTAAATAAACTCTCGCAAATGCTTCTTAGTCCTCTAGCGCCAAGCTTATATTCCATTGCTTTTGCAGTAATGAAATCAAATACTTCTGGATCAATTGTAAGCTTGATGTCTTCTATGGCAAATAGTTGCGTGTATTGCTTAATTAAAGCATTCTTTGGTTCTGTTAAAATGCTCCTTAAAGTCGCAGCGTCCAATGGTTCTAAGTGTGTAACAATTGGTAGACGTCCTAGCATCTCTGGAATTAAACCAAAAGTTTTGATGTCTTGTGCATTCACAAAGCGCAACAAGTTTTTACGTTGTAATTCTTGTTCGTCTTTATTGACACTAAATCCAATGGCATTGGTATTAATTCTTCTAGCAATAATTTTATCAATGCCGTCAAAAGCACCACCGCAAATAAATAAAATATTTTTGGTATCTACTTTGATCATTTTTTGATCTGGATGCTTTCTTCCACCCTGAGGAGGCACCAATACTTCGGTCCCTTCAAGCATTTTTAATAAACCTTGTTGTACACCTTCACCACTTACATCTCTTGTGATAGATGCGTTGTCACTTTTGCGCGCGATTTTATCAATCTCATCTATATATACAATCCCTCTTTGAGCAGCTTCCACATCATAGTCACAGTTTTGCAAAAGACGGGTTAACATGCTCTCAACATCCTCTCCAACATATCCAGCCTCTGTAAATACGGTGGCATCCACAATAGCAAACGGCACATTTAAAAGCTTGGCAATGGTTTTAGCAAGCAATGTTTTGCCTGTTCCAGTTTCGCCAATCATAATCACATTGCTTTTTTCTATTTCAACATCGTCTTTAATAGTTGTAGGTAAGTTAATGCGCTTAAAGTGGTTGTATACCGCAACGCATAAAATTTTCTTTGCTTCATCTTGACCAATAATGTATTGGTCCATAAATTTTTTTATAGCAATTGGCTTCTGTACTTTCAGGGTACCTGCTTTTCCAGCATCCTTTTTTTGATGGAATTCTTTATCTACAATTTCGTGAGCGTGCTCAATACAGTGCTCGCATATATGGCCTTCTTGACCAGCAATTAAGATTTTTACTTCATCTCTGCTTCGGCCACAAAAAGAACATTGTATATTTTCTGTTTTACTCATTTTCATTGACAGTTATTTATGATCCACACTTTATTATAAGCTCTTAGCAATTTTATCTACAATACCATATTCAATTGCCTCTTTGGCATTCATCCAGTAATCTCTGTCAAAATCTGACATCACTTGCTCTATAGATTTACCACAATTTTTTGCTAAAATTTGTGCGCCTAATTCTTTTGTCTTTCTAATTTGTTCTGCTTGAATTTCGATATCTGCACTCGTAGCTTGAAAATAGCCACCCAAACTTGGTTGGTGTATCATGACTTCGCCATGCGGATAAATACTTCGCTTGCCTTTTTCGCCCATGCTCAATAAAATAGAGCCCATGCTTGCTGCTAAGCCCATACAAATTGTATGCACAGGGCTCTTGATCAAATTCATTGTATCAAACATTACCATCCCACTCGTCACCACGCCGCCTGGGCTATTGATATAAAAATGAATTGGTTCACCTGGCTTATCTGCATCCAACAACAAAAGTTTAGAAATAATATCTTTTGCAGATTTATCATCTACCACACCCCATAAATAAATAGCTCTTTTTTCAAAAAAGATTTGCTCCATTTTTCTATTCAAAAAAGAGGGCGCGTTGTCTTCTTTTTTTTCTTCTTTATGCTCATCCTCTTCTTCCATTAAAAATCGATTGGTCAGTATCATACAAACAGTTTAAATGATTATAATTATTTCTTTATTTTTCTTGGGTTGGTTAACAACACTTCATCTACCAAGCCATATGCTTTACCTTCGGATGCGGTCATCCAAAAATCTCTATCACAATCTTTAGCAACCAACTCCACATCCTTATGGGTATGTGTGGCAATGACTTCGTATAATTCGTGCTTTAATTTTTTGATTTCTCTTGCGGTAATTTCAATATCTGAAGCTTGTCCACCAATGGCACCGCTAGGTTGGTGTAACATGATTCTACTATGTCTTAATGCAGTTCTTTTACCTTCTACACCAGCACATAATAAAATTGCACCCATGCTCGCAGCCATACCTGTACAAATGGTAGCTACATCGGGGCTAATAAATTGCATAGTGTCATAAATACCCAATCCAGCATAGACGCTGCCGCCTGGGCTATTGATATACATTTGGATATCTTTTGTACGGTCTGTACTTTCAAGAAATAGCAACTGCGCAGTAACGATATTCGCTACATAGTCATTGATGCCTTCGCCTAAGAAAATGATTCTGTCCATCATTAAACGGCTAAACACATCCATGCTTGCCACATTCATTGGTCTTTCCTCAATGATATAGGGTGTCAGATTGGTCACACTATTTTGATATTGATGCAGACTATTACTTCCGATCCCTCTGTGTTTGATCGCGTATTTTTCGAATTCTTTTCCTATGTTCATATTTGCTTTTTTCAGATTGTAAAGGTAAAACCTATTCTTCTAAGCTATTGCAAAAAGAGTGCCAAATTTGACCTAAAACTTGATGGATACACAAAAGCCCCTGGAATGGGGGCTTCAAAATCATTATTGTTGTTATTTAGCCTAATATTTTTTTTAAATTAGGCTAAATAGCAAAAGCCCCCATTCCGGGGGCTTTTGCTATCAAAATCGGTCAAATTAGTGTTTGTGGTTATTCAGTAAATCTGCAAATTTTTCTGCTGCGATTGATTCTTCTTTGGCAGTCACTTCTCCTTCTAAGGCATTGAATAATTTATCCGTGCTAATTCTGTGGTAACTTTCTTCGACAAACTTTCTGTCTTGCATCATACGAGCGGCATAATCTTCTAACCATTGGTCATTGTCACCCAACGCACCTAATTGGCCACCCATATAACTCATCAATTGTTGTTTTGCGAAGCTTTTTAAATCCTCTGCAACCACTTCTACTTTATGATCCGCAATCAATTGTGTACTAATCACAGTCCACTTTAATTGATCTTGGAAAACTGGATATTCTTTTTCTGCTTCTTCTTCTGTTCTTTGTTTGTCTCCACCTTTTTGCAACCAACGTTTTAAAAATGCCTCTGGAAAGTCCATTTTAGTTTGCTCAATCAAGCCATGATAAATTTGATCATGCACTTGATTTTTTGCCTGTTGCGCATAGTATCCTTCAATATCTTGTTTTACAGCTGCTTTGAATTCTGCTTCGTTGGTGATGGCTTGGTTTGGATAGTTCACAGTAAACAATGTTTCGTCTAATGGTGCTTTTTCAACTAAGCCCACTTTCGTAATCACTAGTTTAAAATATTTTTCAGCGTCGTTATTTGTCAATGCTAAATCATTTAAAATAATGTCTAGTTCTTTATCATCAAAGGCTTTATTCAATTGAATCACAACAGTATCCTCGTTTTTCTTTCCAATGAATTGCTTTCTTTGTTTTTCGCTAAAATATTTGATCAATAATGAATTATCTTTCTTGATACCTCCTTCAATTTCATTTCCATCTTTATCTGATTCAATGAAAGTGACATTCAACACATTGTCTTCGCTTGTTGATAATTCTGGTTCAGTCATGTTGCCATTTCTGATTTGAAGACGCTCCACTTCGCTTTGAACCATCTCGTCTGTGACTTGAATTTTATAACGCTTGACTTTGATGTCTTTTGCTTTCACTTCAAAGCTTGGCTTTAATCCAATTTCAAAAGAAAAATCATAATCCGTTGGATTATTATGATCCATATTGGCAAATGCAGTGGCCATTGGAAGTGGTTGTGCGAAAATGTCTATTTGTTCCTTAGACATGTATTGGTTCATTTCGCTATCTACTAATTTTAAAATCACTTCTGTAAAAATAGCTTGACCATACATTTTTTTTATCATACCGGCTGGCACCATGCCTTTTCTGAATCCAGGAATGTTAGCCGTTTTTGCTTGTTTTTTTAAACTTGTTTCATAAGTCGATAAGTAATCTGCTTTTGAAATGGTCACCGTTAATTGGTCATTTAAAGGCGCAATGTTGGTTCTTTTTATGGTTGCCATAGGTATTAATTTTACTGCTTATTGTATGTTTAAGGGGGGCGAAGGTACTATTTTTGCATTTAATTAAGCCATTATAACAAGAAAAAGGCCCCAAATTGGAGCCTTTTAACTGTGCGGATGGAGGGGGTCGAACCCACACGCCTCGCGGCGCTAGATCCTAAGTCTAGTGCGTCTGCCAATTTCGCCACATCCGCTTAGGGGTTGCAAACTTAAATGATATTTTTTAAAATTGGTCTAAGAACCCAACAATTTCCTCTAAATACACTTGATCAATCGTATCAAAATGCGCCAATTCGGTGCTATCTACATCTAAAACACCTACTATCTGACCATTTTGAAAAATAGGCACTACGATTTCAGATTTGGATGCACTACTACAAGCAATATGTCCTGGAAATTTTTCAACATCTTCCACAATCAAGGTCATTCCTCTTTCCCAACTTGCGCCGCAAACACCACGGCCTTTCTTAATTCTGGTACAAGCTACTGGGCCTTGAAAAGGCGCTAATACCAATTCATCATCCACTACCCAATAAAAACCGACCCATAGCCAATTGAACTGCTCTTTCAATGCAGCTGCAATATTACCAAGGTTGGCAATTAAATTATCCTCTCCAGTCATTAAACCTTTGATTTGAGGGATTAAGGATTCGTACTGTGTTTTTTTATCTCCATGATGGAGTATTAAATCTTCTGCCATTTATTTTATTTTTTAAAGATGGATTGCAAATCTTTTTTTTCAACCCTTGCAACAAATACAATGAACGCAAAAAGTAAAATGCTTGCAAATAAATAATTGAAAGGTTGATTGGTTGAAACAAGGTGTAACAATAAATTGATACCATAGACCAATAATGCAATGACAAAATAAGCGATCATTTTTTTGGTGGCATAAGGTACTGGATAAACGCGTTGTCCCCATAGATAACTCACCACCATCATGGTGCCATAACAAAAGAAGGTGGCCCAAGCACTTGCCATATAGCCAAAATGAGGAATAGCAATATAGTTAATGACAATCGTGATGAAAGCGCCTAATAAAGTAATCCAAGCGCCTGCCATGGTTCTATTACTTAGTTTATACCAAATACTCAAATTATAGTATACGCCTAAAAATATATTTGCAATGAGTAAGATTGGGACCACTCTTAGGCCTACATACATGGCAGGATTCTGAATAAACGATTTCCATAAGTCAATGTATAACATCACAAATAAGAACATCACACATAAACTGATCACAAAAAATTTCATGACTTTAGCATATGTTTTTTGTGCTTGATCCGTCTCTGCTTGTTTGAAAAAAAACGGTTCAGCACCCATCCGGAAAGCTTGAATAGAAATGGTGATTAAAATGGCTAATTTATAACAGGCACTATATATGCCTACCATGGCTTTATTGGCATCTACGGTTGCTCCTGGCCCCCACCATCCTAACATAATACGGTCTAAAGTTTCATTGATCATACCGCCAAATCCTACTAAAATAAGTGGAAGCGCAAAGGCCATCATGCTTGCCCAAAGTTTAAAGTTGAACTTAAAACGGATGGATCTAATTTCTTTTTGTAACAAAATCAACACAAAAACATTTTGCACTATTCCTGCAATTAAAATATAGCCTACTTCCCAATTTGGTTGATATAATTTTTGTAAAAAACTACCTGGATGCGTTGCTACATAATTTGGTAAAAGACTGATAAAGCTATAGGTCGCTAAAATATTCAATAAGATGCCGCCAATTTTGATCAATGCAAATTTTTTGGGACGTTCTTGCATTCTTAGTCTTGAAAAAGGAATAGTGGTCAAAGCATCGAGTGCCACAATCCAAGCTAGCAAGCTAATATATTCTGGGTGGGCAGTAATTTGTAATAAGTCGGCCAATGGCAACCTCCAAGTGTACAGTCCAATTAAAACAAGCAATGTGACAAATAGCATTGAAAAGCTACTAGTGTTATAAATCTCTTCCTCATTTTCTTTGGTACCAAACTTAAAATAAGCGGTCTCCATGCCATGGGTCACAATGACATTCAAAAAAGGAATAAAAGCATAGACAATCGAATTCTCCCCATAAGCAATATCAGAAAGCTTATAGGTTAAATAGGGGGTAAGCAAATAGCTAATAAACCTTGCGGCTATTGAACTAAGTCCATACCATGCAGTTTGACTGACTAATTTTTTGATACTACTCAAGGTGTTGAAATTACAGCTAAATTAGTGAAAATAGTTTTGTTTATCTTCACGTTGTAAATAGCATCCTAATGAGAGTCGTAATTCAAAGAGTATCAGAGGCCAATGTCAAAGTTGATGGAGCAATTGTTGGTGCCATTGAAGCAGGCTTATTGGTGTTATTAGGCATTCAAAATGAGGACAGTTTGGAGGATATACAATGGATTTCCAATAAACTAGTGCAGCTTCGCATTTTTGATGACGCCGAAGGGGTTATGAACCAGAGTGTGCAAGAAATTGGAGGATCCATCTTACTGATTAGTCAATTCACATTGTATGCCGCCACTAAAAAGGGCAATCGGCCTTCTTATATTGCTGCTGCAAAACCAGACATTGCGATGCCAATTTACAAGCAGATGATCCAACAATTAACAAAGGATTTAGGTAAGCCAATTGCCACAGGTCAATTTGGAGCGGACATGAAGGTTGCACTCATTAACGATGGCCCTGTTACGATATTAATGGATTCAAAAAACAAGGAATAATATGTCCAATCAAATTACAATTCAAGCAGCACAGGATCAGGTAGATCAATGGATCAAGACCATTGGCGTGAACTATTTTAGTGAGCTAACCAATTTGGGTGTCTTGATGGAAGAAGTGGGGGAGTTGTCTAGACTGATGGTGCGCAAATATGGGGATCAATCCTTTAAAAATAAGGAGGCCAGTGCAGACCTGGGGGATGAGATGGCCGATGTACTTTTTGTACTGATTTGCTTAGCCAATCAAACTGGTGTTGATTTGACGGCAGCATTGGAGAAAAATATCCAAAAGAAAACTATTCGAGATAAGGAAAGGCATCAAAACAATGAAAAATTACAACCATAATCTTTTCTCGACCTATATTTGCAAACTATGAGTAAGACAGTTACAGACCATACATTACAAGCAATTATTTCGCATGCCAAAGAATACGGATTTGTATTTCCTAGTAGCGAAATCTATGATGGATTAAGTGCAGTATATGATTACGGTCCTTATGGTGCCCAATTAAAAAAGAATATTCGCGACTACTGGTGGAAGAGCATGACGCAATTGAATGAAAATATTGTAGGCATTGATGCTGCCATTTTCATGCATCCAACTACTTGGAAGGCGAGTGGGCACGTGGATAGTTTTAGTGACCCATTGATTGATAATAAGGACAGTAAAAAAAGATACCGTGTAGATCATTTGATCGAAGCACATGCAGAAAAGTTGATGGAAGAAGCTGCAAAAGCTGCTGATGGAGGAGATGCATTACGTGATCTTGCAACAAAATTATTAGCTGATATGGAAGTCCTATTAGCAAATGATGATTTTGCTAGTTTAGGAACATTGATTCAAACAAACAAAATTCAGTGTAGTGTAAGTGGAACAGCTAATTGGACAGAGATTCGTCAGTTTAATTTAATGTTCTCTACGGAATTAGGTTCAGTCGCAGAGGATGCCAATACCATTTATTTAAGACCAGAGACAGCACAAGGCATTTTTGTTAATTTCTTGAATGTGCAAAAAACTGCAAGGATGAAAATTCCTTTTGGAATTGCTCAAACAGGGAAGGCCTTCAGAAACGAAATTGTTGCACGTCAGTTTATATTTAGAATGCGTGAGTTTGAGCAAATGGAAATGCAATTTTTTGTGAAGCCAGGCACTCAGAAAGAGTGGTATGCGCATTGGAAAAATGAGCGTATGAATTGGCATTTAAGTTTAGGAATCTCAGCAGACAAATACCGTTTTCACGACCATATTAAATTAGCCCATTATGCGGATGCGGCTTTAGATATTGAATATGAATTCCCATTTGGATTTAAAGAAGTAGAGGGCATTCACTCAAGAACCGATTATGATTTAACGCGTCATCAGGAATTTAGTAAAAAGAAATTACAATATTTTGATACAGAAATCAATCAGCATTATGTGCCTTATGTGATTGAAACTTCCATAGGTTTGGATAGAATGTTCTTATTGCTTTTATCCAATGCATATGAAGAAGAAACCATTCAAAAAGAAGACGGCACGACTGATTCAAGGGTTGTTTTGCATTTGCCTGCGAAATTGGCTCCATTAAAATTAGCGGTACTGCCTTTGACAAAAAAGGATGGCTTACCTGAATTGGCTAAAGCCTTGATGGACGAATGTAAGCCTTCATTCCATTGCTTTTACGAAGAAAAAGATGCCATTGGAAAACGTTATAGAAGACAGGATGCAATTGGAACGCCATTCTGCGTGACCATCGATCATCAAACTAAAGAAGACAATACCGTAACCATTCGTTACAGAGATAGCATGCAACAGGAAAGAATTCCTATGAGTGAAGTCAAAGCTTTGGTTTTAAAGCATATCAGCTAGCCGTACAATTCAAAATGTATTTGAGTTTTTGGAATGCCTAATTCGGATAAGGTGGTTCTTGCTTCGTCCACCATATTTTTCCAACCACAAATATAAAAATGCGCATCTGTGCTGGCCCCTGATGCCAATAATTTTTTATAGGTGGCATGCACATAACCTAAATGAGCACCTTCGCGAATTTCGGTTTCTCTAGAAAAGCTTGGATGATAATAAAATTGTGGTTCTGCCAACTCTAATGCCTTGAATTCAGCACTGTATAAACCATCTGTAAATTGTCTGCATCCA
The DNA here is from genome assembly GCA_037143275.1 of Chitinophagia bacterium. Lineage (GTDB taxonomy): Bacteria > Bacteroidota > Bacteroidia > Chitinophagales > Chitinophagaceae > Sediminibacterium. The sequence continues at coordinate 13,729 of JBAWZB010000004.1, read as the reverse complement.
AATAGTAAATGTATATTCTGGTGCGGTATTTTCTTTTGATGCATGTCTATGATCATTGACCTAAATGGCGCAACGCCAGTTCCAGTGCAGATGAAATAAAGATCGGTAGTGATTGGTTTTGGTAAAACAAAAACACCTTGAGGGCCTCTTAATAGCAGGATGGAACCAACAGCCACTTCATTGAATAAATAAGTGGTACCAGCGCCACCTTCTAAATGCACAATGACCAATTCAAATTCATTGTTATTAGATGGTGCAGATGCAATGGAATAACTTCTCCATCGTTTATTTTTTTGCTCATGTATAGGCAGATCAAATGTCACAAATTGACCAGGTGTAAAATCAAATACTTGGCCACTTGTCAAGGCAAGAAAGAAACGTTTTGTTGTAGGCGTCTCTTGTACAATTTTGGTAACGACCGCGTCCTGCCATGGCTGTAACATAATGACTTAATTATTGGTGACGAATACGCTTTGTACGTATACTTTATTATTTGCAAATACTTTTACATAATAAATGCCTGTTGTTAAAGTAGGTACTTGCACTGCTTGTGCTGTATTCTGATTGTTTAATTTATCTTTTTGGAAGACTGTTTGACCACTGCTATTCATGATGCTAACCCCAATGGTATTGGTCTTTACATTATTAAATTGAATATAGAATTGATTGCCTTTAATGATGTTTTCAATATAGTCGGTTGAAACAATTTTTAAACCAATTTCTTTAGCTGGGGCTTGCGGAATATCGGTGATCAATACTAATTTATTATCCGAATAATTGGTACAAGTTCCAGTTGTAGCACTGACTTTATACATCGCATTTTTGGTCACTTTTATACCACTTTTTGTTCCACCTGTGATGGCTTCATCATTCATGAACCATTGATAACTATCTGCTTTGGTGGTATTTAAACTATCTATCCCTATTTGAGATATAACAGGTTTAGCAGTCAATATCACTGGAATTTTACTCAATGCTTTTTCATATTGAGGCGTACTTATTTGCATATTATAAAAGAAATAATAAAATTTCTCAAAATTCGCACCAGCCCAGTTGCCAGTAATTGTTGCAAGCACTGTTGGGCCAAATGGATGATTGTTGGTGGTGATATTATTATTTCTAAAAATGGTTGCACTATCCAAACATCGCGCAATTAAAATATAGTTACCCGCTTGTGTTAAGTTCATATTGATGGCATAGATTCTTCCTGTATCACCTTGAACAAAAGGGGTTGGAGTCCCTGATCCAGCACTACCTGTGGCAGGTGTTGGGTTAGGACTACTTGCGCCCACATGTAAAATGGATTTTTGTGTTTGAGAAGGGAAATAGGAATAAGTCGTATCGGTAAATGTACTAAGGGCTCTTAATTCAAGCTCAATTTTACCTGAATAGCCAGTATAAATTTTTGATGTTTCTAATGTGACTGGTCCAGTGGTATTGAAACGAATGAATTCTCCATAACTGCTACCCCAATTGTTATAACCACCTGAACTGCTTAAAGTGGTATTGTCTTTAGGCCCAATAAATCCATTCCATCCTCTTCCTACATATACATTTTCTGCAGTAGTGGATGTTCTTATGACAGAACCATTGGCAATAGGTTTGCTAACATCATTGTTCTTATCATACCACAAATATTGTTCATCGCCTTTTGGATTATTTACTAATAATTGAACAGTTCCATTACAGCCAGTTGCAGAACCAGTGATTACTGGGCTTGGACCAGCGCTAATGATATTCGCTGTCATTGAATTGTTGCTTGGTTGCTGGTCGTTCGTAAGACTTGCAGTGGCAGTGATGGTATAGTTCTGGCTTAAATCAATTGCAATTGGTGTTTGGAAGGTATAAGACATAATTTCTGATCCATACAATCTACCAGTAAATGTTTCTGATAGATTCAAAATTGTGGTATTGCCTTTTTTCACAACCAAGGTCATTGGAATATTAGTCAATTTATTTGCGCCATTGTTTGCAACTTTAACGGTCACATATTGAACCGCTTTTTCAGAAACACCACCACTTGGATTGGTGATCTCTAACAGTTGTATATCATTAGATGGGTTGACAACTTTTAGGGTGTAATCTTGGGTTTCACCTGCAGTATATGTTCCACAGGCAGTGAAATTAGCTGCAGCAGATGTTTCAACCACCACCACACGAAGTTTTGTGAATTGATTGACAATCAAATTACTGATTAAATCAATATTGGCACTATAGTCGCCATTGGTCAGTGCAGCACTGGTATGTACTAGTTCATTTGTGTCAAAAATGCCATTGTTGTTATAGTCAATAAAAACTTTTACGAATCGATTAACATTAGATGCATCCGCACTACTTAATCGCATAAATAAATTAAGTGTACCATTGGATTCTCCATTCACAAACAATGCAGTATTGTCTACATAGTTGTCTGCAGTTGTTTTTGAGAATTTAATATTGTTTAATTGAATACTATCTATCTTAGTTCCAGCAGTGCTTGTTGCGGCTGAAGGACAATAGGCTGTTCCACCTGCACCACTAATCATCAAAGAATAATTTTGTTGTCCTCTCTCAAGTGTGCCTTTATGTTTCACGGTGACAGTGTAGACCGTTCCCACTAAACTGGTATCTACTTCTACCTTTTCAACATTATCAATATTATTGACACCTTTGAATGCTTGATTGTCTGGACTGCTTGGACTTAAATTCCAAGTATTGAAGGTTTTATTTCCTTGGGTAATGACCAAGTCCAAATCATTCACTAATTCTGGACTCGCATCATTCAATAGTTCACTTGAAGTGCCCTTAATATCAGTCCATACAATGGTGGCTTTGACAGGTCTTGTTCCAGAAGCGGTGATGGTGTAAGACTTGCTTTCACCATTGAGTAAGGTATTTTCATACACAAAATGAGGACTACTTGCACTATTGTTATTCGTGAAAGCAGTATTTAAAACCTGAGCAGCTTCTGCAATATTTAACAATCCCCAACCATATTTATAATCTGGTCCAGGGTACAATCCTGCTTCATTGGCTGTATGAATAGCAAGTCCTTTAACAGTGGCTGATTTTAAAATTCTTGGCGCACCACTGAGTGTAAAACGATGACTTAATTCCTGTAATAATAATAAACTTCCAGCGGCACCAGGGGATGCCATTGAAGTACCACTTAGGTAGCCATAACTAGAATCGTTTGTTGCAATAGGCGCATACACCGAAACACCTTGTGCTACAATATCTGGTTTGATTCTGCCATCATCTGTTGGCCCCCATGAGCTAAAATTACTCATTACTACATCTTCTTTTTTACTGTATTCAGATGGTATACCATACACAGCACCCACAGTGAGCACATTTTTTGCGTTCTTGTCTGTAGAGATACTTCCAAATGCATCATTGCTACTAATGTCGGCAGGTCGGGCTCCTGAATTTACCATTCTGCCTGCTTCGTTTCTTCTCCAATAAGTTTGTCCAACTGCAGGACCAACGCTTGTTCTGTTATTACCTGCTGCAACAACAATCAAATAGTTGGGTGCATTATAGGCAATTGAATCTTGAATTTGTGCATCATAATCATACAATCCAAAACGATAATCTTCTTTTTCATTGAATCTGCCATTGAATTCCCAGCGTGAAGAATCACTATTGTAGTTCCACCCAGTAACGGTTCCATAGGAATGATTTGAAATCAATAAACCATTTGCAGCAGCTGCCGACATTTCTGACAAATCGCTATTCCAATCATAATCAAGAATCCCTTTTACATTATACGCCATCCCTTTAGCAAGTGGATTCAATCCCTTGCTCATCACAATACCAGCCACATGCGTACTATGCGTTACAACATCTTTTGCATTGTCTTTTTGTGTAATTCTACTGTTGAATTCTTTGTGCGTCAACAAGGGGCTTCCTTCATCCCAAACGCCCAATTTATTAGTCATATTATCATCTGATCCACTTAAGTTTAAATTGGACGCTGCGCCAGGCCAAACTTTATTGGCACCAATGGTAATAGAGGCAACAGGATCAGCAAAGCTTACATAATATTTTGGCCATCCTTTTTCATCTACACCAATTAATTTTGCGTTGTTTTGATTTTGAGAAGCATATTCAATAGGCCATCCTTTTTCTTTAGCAGTGATGACTGCTTTTGAAAATTTATTACGCGCATCCAAAGCGAGTGATTTAGAAGTCTGCATCAACACTTCTTTTTTTGTTGCATCCTGTGCTTTTAAAATGCTTGCTGTGCATACAAAAATTAGGGGGAGTAAAAGACGTATTTTCATAAGTCTAAATTTAAATCAATTCTTTGAAATTCAATCAAGTTCAACCAAAAAAACGACCTATGTGCACTTGATATTTTGATGTAACTTTAAATAAATAGCATCTATGCGCAAACAAGCCATTCGATCTACTTTCTTAATTTGTTTAGCCCCAATACTCATGGGCTTTTATATCCTTCCACAGGGTATCAAAGGCCATGTATTGTTAGAGGAAAATGCGACTATGCCATTCAAGGGGAAGGCTCAACAAAAGGGTCGACCAATTTCGACCACGGTCTATATTTATGAAGCAGCCAATGTCAATCAATTGGTTGGTCAAGAAGGCAATTATGCAAAAGGACTTGAGGCTAAAATCATCAAACAGGTTCGTTCAGATGATGCTGGAAAATTTAAACTTAGACTAGCGCCAGGCAAATACTCCATTGTGTTAGGCTATCAAGAGGGCATCTATATTCCCTATTTTTCGGGGAATGAGGGAGTTGCTTTTATTGAAGTATTGACGCATCAATGGCAAGAAATTGACCTTACGATCATCGCTTCGTCCGTTTATTGATTGTATCTTTGCGGCCTGAACTATGAACGAGCAATCCTTGTTTGATCGGTATGAGGCATCCCCCCTACTAAAAACAATAGTAGACGGGATTGCTATGTCTGCATCTGGCAGTAAGCCTTTACAGGTGCACTTGCAAAATCTAAATGGTTCCGCTCCAGCATTTGTTTTAAAATACATTTTCACACATCCACAAACGGCCACATACAATCATGTGATTGTATTAAATGATGCAGAAGAAGCAGCTTATTTCTATAATTCTATTGAGAGCATCACAGGTGCATTGGACTTATTTTATTTTCCCTCTTCTTTTAAAACCAGTCAAAATTTTAGTTTACTCAATCCCTCTCATGTGATGTTAAGAACGGAGGCTTTGACGAAATTGTCGATGGGTGGTAATAAGAAAATTGTAGTGACGTATCCGGAGGCATTTTTTGAAAAAGTGATCCTGCCTAAAACCTTACAAGACAATATTATTCAAATAAAAACCAATGATACACTTGGATTAGACGTGTTGATGGAAAGGTTAGTTCAGTATGGGTTTGAGCGAACCGACTTTGTGTACGAGCCTGGTCAATTTGCATTAAGAGGTGGTATTTTTGATATCTATTCATTTGGCAATGAAAAGCCTTATCGCGTGGAATTATTTGGCGAGGAAGTAGATAGTATTCGTTTATTTGACCCAGCAACTCAATTGAGTGAACGAAAATTATTGCAAGTCAATATTATACCCAATGTAACCACACAGTTTGAGGATACCATCAAAATTCCTTTCATGGAATTTGTTGCAGAAAATACGGTGGTTTGGTTAAAGGATTGGAAACTGATTGAACAGAAGGGACAGGATCAAATAGAAGCATTGGAAGCTTTTTTATTACATGCGCCAATCCTTAAAACATCGGATGATACAGATGCACATAAGAAAAATACAGACAAAGATGATTTTGTATCTGTTGATAGTGTTATTGATCAAATAATGAAAAGACCCATCATTGAATGGGGCTTCCAAGCCAACTTAACGGAGCAAAAATTGGCATTTAGCACACAAGTGCAACCAAGCTTTAATAGACAGTTTCAATATTTAATAGCCAATTTACAAGAATTTGAAAAGAAAGGCTATGACCTATTTTTATTTGCAGAACAAGCAAAGCAATTAGAACGCTTGCATGCTATATTTACCGATTTAAAAACTGAAATTCAGTTTACGCCAATCGTGAAAAATATTCATGAAGGGTTTATTGACCATGATCATAAAATGGTTTGTTATACAGACCATCAAATTTTTCAGCGCTACCATAAATACAAAGTCAAACAAGCCTATAGTAAAAATAAGGCTATCACACTGCGCACCTTGAGTGACTTGCATCCAGGTGATTATGTCACTCATATCGATCATGGAGTTGGCGTGTACAGTGGATTACAGAAGATCGAAGTTAGTGGAATGATGCAAGAAGCGGTAAGGATTATTTATAAGGATAGTGATATTTTATATGTCAATATTAATTCACTTCATAAGATTTCAAAATATACTGGTAAGGAAGGGACGCCTCCTAAAGTGAATAAATTAGGATCTGATGCTTGGGTAAAATTAAAAGATAAGACCAAGGCCAAAGTAAAATCCATTGCTTTTGATTTAATTAAATTATACGCTCAAAGAAAAGCACAAACCGGTTTTGCATTTACCCCAGACAATTACATGATGCATGAATTAGAAGCCTCTTTTATTTATGAGGATACGATTGATCAAGCAAAAGCAATAGCCGATGTGAAGAAGGATATGGAAGCGCCAGCCCCAATGGATCGACTCGTCTGTGGAGATGTTGGTTTTGGTAAAACGGAGGTAGCGATTCGTGCAGCATTCAAAGCCGCTATTGATGGAAAGCAAGTAGCAGTATTGGTTCCAACTACTATTTTAGCATTCCAACATTTTAAAACTTTTAAAGAAAGGCTTAAAGATTTTCCAATTGAAATTGATTTTTTAAATCGATTCAAATCTGCGGCGCAGAAAAAAGAAACCATTGCCAAAGTGAAGGAAGGCAAGATTGATATTTTGGTAGGCACGCATGGCATTCTTGGAAAAGAAGTCCATTTTAAAGATCTTGGTTTAATGGTCATTGATGAGGAACAAAAATTTGGTGTAGGACATAAGGAAAAATTAAAAACCTTAAGAACCAATGTAGATTGCTTGACTTTAACTGCCACACCCATTCCAAGAACCCTCCATTTTAGTTTAATGGGTGCAAGGGATTTAAGCATCATCAATACACCACCAGCCAATAGACAACCTATTCATACCGAGGTACAAGTGTTTCATGAGGATATTATTAGAGAGTCAATCTACTTTGAAACAGAAAGAGGCGGTCAAGTATTTTTTATTCATAATCGAGTACAAGGATTGGCCGAAATGTGTGCAATGATTCAAAAGCTTTGCCCCGATTTAAGTATTGGATTTGCACATGGGCAATTAGAGGGACACCAGCTCGAAGAAAAAATATTTGATTTTATAGAACGTAAGTATGATGTTTTGGTTTGTACCAATATTGTAGAAAGTGGGGTAGATATTCCAAATGTAAATACCATCATTATCAATAATGCGCACCAATTTGGATTGAGTGATTTACACCAATTAAGAGGTAGGGTGGGACGTAGTAATAAAAAAGCATTTTGTTATTTACTGGCACCTCCCATGAGTACTTTGCCAGATGATTCTCGCAAGCGTTTACAAACTTTAGAACAGTTTAGTGAATTGGGTTCTGGCTTTCAAATTGCCATGCGTGATTTGGATATTAGAGGTGCTGGAAATTTATTAGGCGGAGAGCAGAGTGGTTTCATGGCCGAGATTGGATTTGAAATGTATCAAAAAATATTAGCAGAAGCCGTGCGTGAATTAAAGCGTTCGGATTTCAAAGAGTTATTTGTAGAGGAAATCAGCAAACAAGATGATTTTGTTCAAGACTGTGCAATAGACACAGACTTAGAGATCATGTTACCAGATCATTATGTCGAAAGTATTGGAGAAAGACTTTCACTCTATACAAGATTGGATCAATCCGAGGATGATGCTGCATTAGAAGCCATGAAACTAGAATTGATAGATCGTTTTGGGCCGATGCCAAAACAAGTTGCATCCTTATTTACCACCATTCAGTCAAGGCGATTGGCGATTGCACTCGGTTTTGAAAAAATGACTTTGAAGGACGAGACCTTAAGATGCTTCTTTATCAATCGACCAGATTCCCCTTATTATGAAAGTGCCATTTTTAAAGGGCTATTAAGTTTCACTCAAACGGCCATGAACAATGCACATTTTAAGCAAGTAGGAAAAACATTTATTTTGATCATTAAAGACATCAAGAGTATGGAACACTGCTTTGCTACATTGACAAAAATCCACCATGGAGTCGTAGGAGCAAGTGCATAAAAAAGCCCACTCCAAAGAGCAGGCTTTCAATTAGGTAGTAAGAAGGTCTTAGAAACCCTTAGTTGCTACACCATCAGCGATTGCTTTTAAAGCATTTGTTTCACTCATGATAGCTGCCATTTTATTTCCTTTACCATCATGACCGCCAGCCATATAACCGCCTTTAGCAGTCTTAGTGATAACAGCGTCCATCATTGGTACATTTTTTTCTTTTGTTTTCAAGCAGTATGCTTTGATCATTTTTGAAGTGTCCATTTTGTATATATTTTAATTTTTAAAATGCTAGATGAAATTAGTTTATTTATTGGTATGCTAGGTTTGAATTATACGATTTTTTGTTAAATGTTTATAAATTCCCCCTAATTGAGGCCCTTAAACGTCAATTTTGGCATATTTGGCGTGAGATTCAATGAATTCCCTTCTAGGAGCCACTTCGTCGCCCATCAACATGCTAAAGATCCTATCCGCTTCGGCAGCACTATCAATGGTCACTTGTTTTAAAGTTCTTCTGGAAGGATCCATAGTTGTTTCCCATAATTGATCTGCGTTCATTTCACCCAGACCCTTATATCTTTGAATCGTTACAGAGCTATCATTTCCGCCGCCTAATTTTATGACTAAGTCCTTGCGTTGTTCTTCGCTATAAGCATATTCTTGTTCCTTTCCTTTTTTCACCAAATACAAAGGAGGCTGTGCAATGTATACATAACCATTCTGCACTAACTCTTTCATATATCTAAAGATGAATGTCAGAATTAATGTGGCGATATGCGATCCATCCACATCGGCATCCGTCATAATAATTAATTTATGATAGCGCAATTTTGCAATGTTCAATGCTTTTGGATCTTCAGGTGTGCCCACTGTTACACCCAAAGCGGTATACATATTTCTGATTTCCTCATTTTCATAAATCTTGTGTTCCATCGCTTTTTCAACATTCAAGATTTTACCACGCAATGGAAGAATCGCTTGAAAAGACCTTTCACGACCTTGTTTAGCAGTTCCACCTGCAGAGTCTCCTTCGACAAGGTATAACTCACATCTTTCAGGATCACGCTCCGAACAGTCGGCTAATTTACCTGGCAAGCCACCTCCAGAAAGTACCGTCTTTCTTTGTACCATATCACGTGCTTTCTTAGCAGCAACACGGGCTTGGGCGGCAAGTACAATTTTAGAGATCACGTATTTTGCTTCCTTAGGGTTTTCTTCTAAATATGCTTCTAAGGCACGAGCCACAGTTGTTTGAACCACACCACTTACTTCACTATTCCCTAATTTAGTTTTTGTTTGACCTTCAAATTGCGGCTCAGGCACTTTCACAGAAATAATGGCACTCAAGCCTTCTCTAAAGTCATCCCCTTCCACAGTAACCTTTGCTTTTTCAAACAAGCCTTCTTTGTCACCGTAACTTTTAAAGACGCGTGTTAGAGCAGTTCTAAAACCAGTTACGTGTGTACCACCTTCAATGGTGTTGATATTGTTTACGTAAGAAAAAATATTTTCTTTAAAATCGTCGTTGTAAGTCAATGCTACTTCTACCATCACATTAGAAGCCTCATCTAAACCTTCTACATATAAAGGCGCTGCAATGATTGGATTTCTGTTACCGTTCTTATCCAACATTTGCACAAATTCAATGATACCACCCTCGCTATAAAAAAGGCTCACATAAGGCGCACCTGCTTCGTCTAATTCTCTTAAATCGGTTAACGAAATACTAATGCGTTTATTCAAATAAGACAATTCACGTAAACGACCTTCTAAGATCTCTCTACGGTAAACTGTTTCTTGGAAAATTGTTTGATCAGGCCAGAAATGAACTCTAGTACCAGTTTTATCGCTTGTACCTATTTCTCTTACTGCGTATTGTGGTGCACCTATACAGTATTCTTGTTCAAAAATTTTGCCTTCACGTTGAACAGTCACCAATAATTTTGTACTCAATGCATTCACACAACTTACACCTACACCGTGTAATCCACCAGATACCTTGTACGTGTTTTTATCAAATTTACCACCGGCGTGTAAGACCGTCATAACCACTTCCAATGCAGACCTTTTTTCTTTAGTATGCATCGCAGTTGGGATACCACGACCATTGTCTTGAACACTGATTGAATTGTCTGTATGGATGGTGACTTCGATATGAGAACAATAACCGGCTAATGCTTCATCAATAGAGTTGTCAACTACCTCGTATACTAAGTGATGTAAACCTTTCATACCCACGTCGCCAATATACATGGCAGGGCGTTTTCTTACGGCTTCTAATCCTTCTAATACCTGGATGCTATCGGCGCCATAGTTCTTGTTTTCGGCCGAATCTGGGTGTTGTAAATCTTCTGACATAGTCTGTACGAATTTTTAATTTTATAGGGCGTTCTGAACGCAAACAAATTTAAGAAATTTATCCTCTTTTAAGGCTTATTTAAGCCGCTATAGTTATCCCCATTAAAATGATTTTGTTCATTGCATAGCGTCTAAAAATGAGGCTAAAAACGGCCTTAAAATCGATTCTATAATTGGATTGAATTGAGTCGTATGATTTTTAGATTCGGATTAAAATTTGGGGCTTATTTTGCGTCATTTGAATGTCATCCTATGAACCTTTTTATTTCATTTGTTGTTTATAGTTTAAATTTGCAGTTCAATGATGGTCGCAAACGATATATTAAAACAAGTGAACCAGCCCAATGGCTTTGCTGGCATGGCTTTGTTGTACCAAAAAGAACAGCTCATTCCTGGTTCTACACAGTACACCATCCATCGTTATTATGCTCAAGCTCCTGCAGAATTAGAGGACACAGGGATGTTCATTTATCATTACAACGCAAAACGTCCAACTGATAACTTTTTAGAATTAAGATTTTGTATTTCTGGCAATCGTTATTGTGACAATAAATTGTGTGGTAATTGCAGTCAATTGCCTACCGAAGATTGTTCGGGTCCACTCAGAACGGTAGATGTTTTTTCCTTCCATTTTACTTCCACTTTTTTACATCAATTTGTACACAATGTAAAATTGAAAAATCGCAAGGATGAAGTGTTGGCGTTCAAACATCCCAATGCTTTTGTAAAAACATTTCCATTGTGTATGCGCAAGCGAGGTACATTGGATTCTTTGTTGAACTATAGTTATACAGGATCTTTGGAGAATATTTTTATCAATGCAAAAATTCACGAACTACTTTTATTTAGTTTGGAATGCATTGTGGATGAAAAAGAAGAAGGCTTTACTTGTAAATTTTTATCAGACGATCGTGGTAAAGAAAGCATCTATTTAGCAAGAGAAATTTTATTACAACATATTGGGGATCCCATTACCATCAAGGAATTGAGCCGTAAAGTGGCCATGAACGAATGCTATTTAAAGAAAGGCTTTAAAGAGGTATTTGGCACTACTATTTTTGATTTTTACCAGCAGCAAAGAATGGAACATGCAAAGTATTTGTTGTACGAAAAATCATTAAGCGTAACAGATGTATCTGCCTTATTAGGCTACTCATCCATCTCCCATTTCTCTGCAGCTTTCAAAAAACACACTGGCTTAAAGCCTTGTGAATTGTTGAACTAGTTAAGGCTTTCTTTTGATTGCTTGAATACTTTATTTAACCTAGTTCAATTTCTATTTTATTTCCTTATTTTTAGTATCTAAATTAAATCCCATGCGTCAATTATTTGCGATTGCCATTATTGTGCTATTCAGTTCATGTATCAATCAAAGAGTGGACTTAGTAGTGCACCATGCACAAATCTATACGGTCAATGAATCCTTTGCAGTGGCAGAAGCCATGGCAGTGCAGGATGGTAAAATAGTTGCAGTGGGCACCAATGATGAGATCTTAAAAACTTATCAAGCTAATAGTGTGGTGGATGCAAAAGGCGCGACCGTGTATCCAGGATTTGTAGACGCACATGCACACTTTCTAGGGTATGGCCAATCTTTATATGCAGTCGACTTAATGTTCGCCAATTCATGGGAAGAAGTGTTACAACGTGTGCAAGATTTTGTGGCAACACATCCTGGGAATGGATGGATTCGTGGAAGAGGATGGGATCAAAATAGATTCCCTGGCAAAGCATTCCCTACCAATGCAGCATTGAATGCATTGTTTCCTGATCGTCCTGTGTTGTTAAAGCGTGTGGATGGTCATGCAAGTATTGCGAATGATAAAGCATTAGCCATTGCAGGTGTGAAAGCAGGTCAGACAATGGAAGGAGGGGACTTTGTAATTGCAGGAGGAAAGTTAACAGGTTTATTAATAGACAATGCAGTAGGCGTGGTAGAAAGAAATGTGCCAGCGGCGACAAAAGAAGATTATAAAAACTGGTTGACATCGGCGCAGAAAAATTGTTTCGCAACAGGTTTAACGACTATTACAGATTGTGGATTAAGTCCAAATGATATTGATATGATTGATGCTTTACAAAAAAGCAATGATCTAAAAATGCGATTGTATGTGATGTTAAGTGACAAGCCAAGTTCGTATACTTCTACTTATTTTACCAACGGCGGTTATACAACCGATCGTTTAATGGTGAAAGGTGTAAAAGTTTATGGTGATGGCGCATTAGGTTCAAGAGGTGCAGCATTGATAGCGCATTATTCGGATCAGCCAGGCTGGGGTGGATTTTTATTGAGTAGTCAAGCACATTTTGATTCAGTGGCTGCTAAATTAATTAACACCGATTTTCAAATGTGTACCCATGCCATTGGCGATAGTGCAAATAGAGTGGTGTTGAAAGTGTATGAGAAATATTTAAAAGGTAAGAACGATAAAAGATGGCGCATTGAACATGCACAAATTTTAAATCCTAATGATTTTGATTATTTTGGAAAGTACAGCATCATTCCTTCTGTGCAACCTACTCATGCAACGAGTGATATGTATTGGGCTGGAGATAGATTAGGTGCGGAGCGATTAAAAAGTGGCTATGCTTTTCAACAATTATTGAAACAAAATGGATGGTTGCCATTAGGTACAGATTTTCCAGTGGAGGAAATCAATCCATTCAAAACATTCCTAGCAGCTGTTGCTAGACAAGATGCAAAAGGTTTTCCAGCAGGTGGATTCCAAATGGAGAATGCATTAACACGTGAACAAACTATTCGTGGTATGACTATTTGGGCTGCCAAAGCCAACCGTATGGAAAAGCAAGTAGGCTCTATAGAAGTTGGTAAGAAAGCAGACTTCATCTTACTCGATAAAGACTTAATGAAAGTTCCTACAGATAGTATCTTACAAATTAAAGTCTTGAAAACTTACTCTAACGGAGAAAGAGTACACTAAGGTTTTTAGAATAAAAAAGTGTTAGAATATATACTATTCCGCAGCGATCGTTTTAGCTTGCGAGCTATAATGCCAACTGGTTTTTTATAAAAAGAAAAGTAGAATATATACTATTTCGTAGGGATTGTTTGAGCTAATGCCATGGAATTTTTATAAAAAGAAAAGTAGAATATATACTATTTCGTAGGGATTGTTTGAGCTA
>JBAWZB010000003.1:0-259607 GCA_037143275.1 Chitinophagia bacterium | reverse complement strand
ACTGGCCACCCCGACCTTGGCAAGGTCGTGCTCTACCAAATGAGCTACTTTCGCTTGAATAAGAACTAATTTTTGGACTGCGAAAATAAGGAATCAACGCACACCAACAAAATTTTTTTCTACTTATATTCTGGTTTGTACTGTGAACTTGAGTTCACTTCCACAACTGACTTTTTGTAACGACCATTGAATAACTTAGTACAATTCCCCAATGCCAACGCTAATATTGCGAAAACAGATACATAAAATAGGAATCTTGAAGAACTCACCCAATTCTTAGCAATATCTTTATTGGTAGATGTTTCTTGTATTTCTTGTGCCATAGTTTATAATTACGGATGCAAAAATAACAACAAGTTCTTAATTATGAACGAGTTTGGTGACAATTTTATCAAATTTTTGCCTGTTTTTTACAAAGTATTGAAAAACAACCGAGCCATTGTAAACTCCGCCTAAAGCAGCCATTGGTTTACAGTCCCTGCTCCTGTTGACTTTACCTGTTAGCCAGTACCCTATAACAGCTAAATGTGCCTTAAAGATGGCCGTAAAAAAGTACCCATCCCCACTCAATAAGCCTTTCCAAGCAGATACCCCATCTAATGCAAAACGCAATGGCATTTTCCATAGTAATTCTTGAATCGGAAGATGCTTACTTAGCATGATCAAATTATTCCTAAAGTTTAAAAACACTTTTCGACCACCTCTTGGTAAAGTACCCGCACCCACATGATATACCACAGCAGTCGGGCATGCATACAATGTATGGCCTTGCAATTGCATCCTCCAGCAAAGATCAATTTCCTCTTGATGCGCAAAAAAGCTTGCATCAAATCCTCCTAAATCATGAAACAGTTTAGATCGAATCATCATAGCAGCACCAGATGCCCAAAAAATTGGTTCCACGCTGTCGTACTGACCTTTGTCTTGCTCACATACATCAAATACCCTGCCTCTTGAAAAAGGATATCCAAGGGCATCTATCCATCCCCCACTTGCACCAGCATATTCAAAATTAGTTGGCTCTTTTTGCGCTAATATTTTTGGTTGGCAAGCACCAACGCTAGGATTGGATTCCATTAATTGAACCATTGGCGTTACCCAATTTGGATCCACTAGCACATCTGAATTTAATAAAATATAATAATCGGCCTGCACTTGTTTAAGTGCCCAATTGTATCCTCCTGCAAAACCTTCGTTGGTTGGATTTTGAATCACTTTAACGGTTGGAAAATATTTGGCAAGTATTTCTAAAGAATTGTCTTTTGATCCATTGTCTGCCACCACAATTTCTTTGTGTTCGTAGGTCGTCGCTAATACCGAAGGCAAAAATGTCTTCAAATAATTTGCCCCATTAAAATTTAAAATAACAATTGATACGAGCGGTTCCAAAGCAGCTATATTTATGCGAATGTAAGTCCAAATATGGGAAAATTAGCCAAAAACCCTATCTTAGCCCTATGATAAAGGCAAAATTCTTATTTTCTAATTTAGATTTTCTAAATCATCCCATGGGGTAAAATTAAGCCCATCGTTTTTAGTTTTTGAATCAAGTTGACTGAACTTGATGCCCCCTGTTTTTATCATTTTATTTAAAAAAATAGTACATGTCTACTCCCATACAAACGAGTGCAAATACTGCAAAGTATATTGCCCTTGAAGATCAATTTGGCGCACACAATTATCATCCCGTTCCTGTTGTCCTTGAAAAAGGCGAAGGCGTTTTTTTATACGATGTAGATGGAAAAAGATACTTTGATTTCTTAAGCGGCTACTCTGCTGTCAACCAAGGTCATTGTCATCCAGCGATCATCAAAGCCTTGACAGATCAAGCTCAAAAATTAACTTTAACCTCTAGAGCGTTTTACAATAACCTACTTGGTGAATACGAAAAATACATCACGGCGTACTTTGGATATGACAAGGTGTTGCCTATGAATACAGGTGTTGAAGGTGGAGAGACCGCCATTAAATTAGCAAGAAGATGGGGCTATGCAGTAAAAGGCATTCCAGAAAATCAAGCAAAAGTTATTTTTGCAGAAGGTAATTTTTGGGGCAGAACTTTAGCTGCGATTTCCTCTTCTACAGATCCGAGTAGTTACAATGGCTTTGGTCCTTTTATGCCAGGATTTGGTTTAGTGCCCTACAACGATTTAGCTGCTTTAGAAACCGCATTTCAAGATTCAAATGTGGCAGCCTTTATGGTGGAGCCTATCCAAGGTGAAGCAGGAGTGGTGATTCCAACGGATGGCTATTTAAAAGGGGTTAGAGATTTATGTACTAAATACAATGTGTTGTTTATTGCAGATGAAATTCAAACTGGATTAGCAAGAACTGGCACTTTATTAGCATGCGATCATGAACATGTGCGACCTGATATTTTAATATTAGGAAAAGCATTGAGCGGCGGAACGATTCCTGTTGCTGCAGTGCTTGCAGATGATATTGTGATGTTGCAAATTAAGCCAGGCGAACATGGTTCTACTTATGGTGGTAATCCATTGGCTTGTACAGTTGCGATGAAAGCATTGGAAGTGATTCAATCCGAAAATATGGTTGAGAACTCCTATAAAATGGGTGCAATCTTAAGAGCCGAATTAGCCAACTTAAATTCTCCTTTTATTGCTTCAATTAGAGGACGTGGATTATTAAATGCCATTGTCATCAAACACGAGAATCCAGAAGCTGCTTGGGATTTATGTTTATACCTAAAAGAATTAGGGATCCTCGCTAAACCAACCCATGGCGATAAAATTAGATTCGCTCCCCCATTGATTATTACAGAAGCACAAATTAAAGAAGCCGTTCAATTAATAGGGAAAGGTCTTGAACAATTAGCGAAATAAATTCATTGAAATACAAAATAAATAGCCCTCCAAAAGAGGGTTATTTTGTTTTAAGCTTGGGCAAGAAGGTCATTGCTAAAATTCCAAAACTTAAAACAATACAAGCGTATAATGCCCATTGTTTTTGAGGACATTCCCCCATCGCGCATGCAGATAATACTAGATAGTTTCTGAAACTCCATGCAACTAATAAAGCTGCCCATGCCATGTTGAATCGCTTTGCACCTAAAGAAGGTAAAGCAAAAAATACAATGGCTAGAATACCTATGTACAATAAAAATTTACCTGATTGCCCAAAGTTAGTCGCGCCAGCATCCCATCCTGTTACTACCCAGTGTCTACTTTCAATAATCACGAGTGGTTGAGTGGTACAAAAGAATAACAATAATGTGAGGAGGATGCCAATGGTTTGGGAATGTTTCATGCCTGCAAATTACTCAAAAATTAATTAAAGCGATTTCGAATTGCCAGCTCATTACATTCGCTGTCAACCGCTTCGGCTATCTCGTCTTACCCAAAGCCTTTCAAAAGAATGCTTCGCATCCTTTTGGCTTTTTTAATGCTCCCCAACTTACGTGTGCTAGCACCCGACGTTGTGTCGCATTAAAAAAGCCTCTCACTTTCGTGAGAGGCTTTGTATCGAGGTCCCGAGCGGATTCGAACCGCTGTAGAAGCTTTTGCAGAGCTCTGCCTAGCCACTCGGCCACAGGACCCAATTGGTTGGCGAAATTAACGTAAAGAACTTAATTATAAAAGAATTTTACCACTAAATCGAATTAAGCGACATTTGTAGTCTAAAAACTGCGTATGCAACAGCCTATCGGTGCTTCCGAATTGATCATTAACTCTAGAGGGGCCGTGTATCATTTAGACCTTCGTCCAGAAGAACTTGCAGATACCATCATCACAGTGGGTGATCCTGACCGAGTGGCCAACGTTAGTAAGTACTTTGATCATATTGAACATAGGTCTGCGCATAGAGAGTTTATTACCCATACAGGCTATATTGGCACAAAACGCATTTCGGTGATGAGTACTGGAATTGGGCCGGATAATATCGACATTGCATTAAACGAAGTAGATGCATTGGTGAATATTGATTTTGAAACAAGATATATTAAAGACATTAAAAAATCGGTGTCTGTAATTCGACTTGGCACTTGTGGGTCTTTGCAAGGCGAAGTTAGCGTTGATCAATTGGTGGTAGGTACACATGGTTTAGGCATTGATAATTTATTGCATTTTTACCAGCCTAATAACAATCCCGAAGAGCTTGCAATATTGGCTGCTTTTGAACAACATACCAATATCCAAGCGCATCATATTAAACCTTATATCTTTAGTGCAAGTGCGGGCTTGTTAAAGCATTTTACAGAAGGTTATAGCCATGGTATGACTGTGACCTGTCCTGGCTTTTATGGGCCGCAAGGAAGGATTTTAAGGTTACCATTAAAGATGCCTAATTTGGTAGATCAAATGACGAGTTTCCGTTTTGGGAACCATCATATTGCCAATTTTGAAATGGAAACAAGTGCGATATATGGTCTGTGTAATTTATTAGGGCACCAGTGTTTGAGTATCAACGTGATTGTGGCCAATAGAGTGAAAAAGGAATTTAGTAAAGATGGCGCAAAAGCTGTAGATCATATGATTCAAAAAAGTATAGGCATTATTGCTTCTATATAACTCATTCAAAGCGTACAAATGGAGATTCAATTTTCAAAATATCAAGGTACAGGCAATGATTTTGTCATCATTGATAATAGAGACGAAACTGTCTCATTATCCAATGCACAAATTGCTTTTTTATGTGATAGAAAATTTGGTGTTGGGGCAGATGGATTGATTTTACTAGGAAATGCTGCTGGCTATGATTTTTCTATGGCTTACTACAATAAAGATGGCACTGAAGGAACCATGTGTGGCAATGGTGGCAGATGTCTAGTTCAGTATGCCTATGATCATGGGATTATAAAAGAAAAATATTTTTTTATTGCCATTGATGGACCTCACGAAGCAAGTATTGAAAATAATGGATGGATTCATTTAAAAATGTCGGACGTCAATGCTGTAGAGGTTGGCGATCATTTTTTTGTTACGAATACAGGTTCTCCACATTATGTACAATTGGTCCATGATGTTGAAAGCTTTGATGTGTTAACAGCAGGGAAAAGTATTCGTTACAACGATCGATTCAAGGAAGAAGGTGTGAATGTTAATTTCATTGAATTCCATAATGACCATTTATTTGTGCGCACTTATGAAAGAGGTGTAGAAAATGAAACCTATAGTTGTGGCACTGGTGTCACTGCTGCGGCTATCACAACCCATCTAAATAAAATAGGCGAACACCATGTATCCATTAAAACATTAGGCGGTGCACTCGCAGTCAGTTTTAACAACCAAGGTGGTGGCCACTTTAATCAGATATGGCTACAAGGCCCTGGTACATTTGTTTATAACGCATCTATCAAATTAAAATAGTTTTTAAAATGGCTTTGTTCAACGTAAGGGTGTATGGTATTTTATTAAATGAACATCAACAACTTTTAGTGAGTGATGAATTTATCCGAGGGAACTATATTACCAAATTACCTGGTGGTGGTTTAGAAATTGGCGAAGGCACCAGGGATGGATTGGCTAGAGAGTTTATGGAAGAAGCTAGTATCGAAGTGCATGTAGGAGATCATTTTTATACGACAGATTTTTTTCAAATTTCTGCCTTCAACAATAAAGATCAAATTATTTCCATCTACTATTTAGTGCATACTTCTGATACTTCGATTGTGAAAACAAAAGAAAAAGCATTTGATTTTTTACCGGAAGAAGTTTCAGATCCCAATGGCTTAGCAGAACATTTAAGATGGATACCATTTAGCGAACTTTCAGAAGATACCATGACTTTGCCTATAGACAAAGTGGCTATCAACATGCTGATTGAACTTTTTGCATCAAAAGATGAATGAGTATAAAACTCTCTTTAAATATTTGCATTTTCACCCATCGCTTCACGCTTCATTTTTTCTGCTGCATCTGCGCCAACATAGCGTTCAATTTGATTTCTGATGAGATGAATCAATGGCGTTAATACAATCGCCATAGTGAATTTGTACATATAGTTGACCACTCCTACTGCTAATACAGTGGACCAAGACCATCCGTTGCCTATTTTAAATGCAATAATGAGTACCACAAAACTATCCACCAACTGAGACACCACGGTAGACCCTGTGGATCTTAACCAGATCATTTTTTCTCCTGTTCTTTTTTTGATCTGATGAAAGACAGTGACGTCTATCAATTGACTCACCATGAATGCAATGATGCTTCCAATGATAATCCACATCCCTTGTCCAAAAATAGCTTCAAATGCCAATTGCATACTTGGTACACCATTTTGCATTTTTGACGCCACCCAAAAACTTGCAGGTGCAGCCGACATGGCTAAATAAAACATTATAAAGGCATAACTGATTAAAGCCACAGCAATCAAACTTATTCGTCTCACTGCTTTAGGACCATAATATTCGTTGACAATATCTGTAATGATAAATTCTAAAGGCCATAACAACACCCCGCAGGTTAAATTAAATGCCAATCCAGATTCCCCAAATAAAGTCATGTTCATTGGCTTAAAACCAAAAACAGATTCCAATGAAAAAATCTTTCCTCCAATGCACTCTGCAATTAATGCGTTAGCAACAAAAAAAGCCGTAATACCCAAAAATAATTTGGTGGGTTTGTCTTTTAAAATTTGGTGAATCATACTTGAATTTAAATAAATAAAAGGCCTATCTGAACCATTAACATACTTAGGTTAAAAATAGTTTGCCAAGTGGGCAAATTAATTACTTTTTTTTGAATGACTTGAATAAAAAGGATAAATACAAATAGGATGTTGATGAATGGGGCCAATTCCAATCCCATCACCGAAATAAATTGCGCAATATCGCGTGGGATTTTCATCCAAGTAATGAACAAAAATAGGGTCGATAGCAGGTATATTAGGTTGGTAATCACAGCTACTTTAGAAAAAAAGGCCAATGGGGAGCGTGGGGACATTTGTTGATATTTACAAGGATCTAAAAGTACAAAAAAGCCTATTTAGTTGTAGGTTTGTTACTATTAAATTAATACATATGTTCAAGTCTCTTTTTAAGTCTGCCCTTCCCCATCTTATTGCAGTAGCTATTTTTGCTATTGTTGCCATTGTGTATTGTAAGCCGGCATTAGAAGGTAAAGTATTACAACAATCGGATATCACTCAATGGAAAGGGATGGCACAAGACGCCCTCAATTATAGAGACCAATTTGGCAAAACTCCATTGTGGACCAATAATATGTTTGGGGGGATGCCTGCTTATCAAATTACTGGAATCCCTGGGAATGCATTCTCCATTGGAATGTTAGATCAATTATTCACACTTAATTTGCCTGAACCAGTTGGCTTATTTTTCTTAGCTAGTATTTGTTTTTATTTTTTAGCGCAGGTCCTTGGATTCTCTACCATGATTGCAATTGTAGGTGGATTGGCCTATAGCTATGCCACTTATAATCCTATTATCATTGTTGTTGGGCATATCACCAAAATGCATGCGATTGCTTATCTCCCTTTCTTTATTGGATCTATCTTATTGATTTTTCAAAAGAAATATTACTTAGGTGCAATCATGACTGCGATTGCCACAACATTATTTGTACAAGCGAACCACCTTCAAATCAATTATTATGGTTTAATCATCGTACTAGTCATGTCTGTCTTTTATCTTGTACAATGGATCAAGGCAAAAGATTTTACACATATCCTTAAAACTGTTGGATTTAGTTTAGTGGCTGGATTAATGGGCTTGGCAGTCAATGCTATGATGCTTATTGGCACTGCAGAATTTGGAAAATCTACTATTAGAGGTGGAAGCGCTTTGGCAACAAAGGACAGTAAAATTACCAATACAGGATTGAACAAAGATTATGCTTTAAGTTATAGTATGTTTTTATCAGAGCCATTGGTGATGATGTTCCCTCATGTTTACGGTGCGTCGAGTGACCCAAATTTAGTAGACCCAACAAAATCAAAAGCAATTGAAGTCATACAACAAATGCAACCAGAAGTGGGTCAGCAATTGCAATCTTTCTTACAATTTTATTGGGGCGGCATAGGTTTCACAGCAGGTCCTCCTTACGTTGGTATCCTTATTTGTTTCTTTGCCTGTATTGGATTTGGAAGCAATCAAAATCCTAACCGTTGGTGGATTGGTGGAGTCATTGTACTATCTATTATGTTAGCAGCTGGTTCTTATTTTGAGTCCTTCAATTTAATGATCTTAAAATACTTGCCGCTTTACAATAAGTTCCGTGCTCCAAGTATGATTATTGTTGTACCAACTTTATTGATTGGGGTTTTAGCAATGTATGGTATCAGCGCTACTTTAAAAGCTACCAATTTTAAAACTTTCATTCAAACACATAAAATAGGTTGGATCACATTAGGATTTGTGTTTGTGGCATTAATAGGATTGTATTTTACATCTGATTTTAAATCGGAAAGTGAAAAACAATTGATGAGTCAGATTATGCAAATACAAGACCCAAATCAAAAAGCAGCATTTGAAGCTCCTGCCAGAGATTTAGTGAATGCTATTGCAGAAGACCGAAAAGGATTCATTGAATCAGATTTGACAAGAACATTTATTTTTATTGGGATTGCTTTCTTACTCATTTTCTTATATATTAAGCAAACCATAAAAGAAACAATATTTATTGCAGCCATTGGAATTTTAACATTGGTAGACCTATTCCAGATTAATGTGCAATACCTTAAGCCTAGTCAATATGTCGAAGCTGCAGAAAATGACAATGCATTTGCATTAACCGCACTAGACAATGCATTGTTGAAAGATAAAAGTTATTATAGAATCATTGACCTAAGACGCGGTGTGCAAAACTCATTCAATGAGGGCGCCATCCTCGCGTATCACCATAAATTAGTGGGCGGATACAATCCTGCTAAATTAAGTATCTACCAAGATTTGATCGAAAACCAATGGTATAATTTCCCAAAATGTTTGCCGACTTTGAACATGATGAATACCAAATACATCATCACTGGTAATATGGCATCTGATACCATCCCTAATCCAGATGCTTTAGGCAATGCATGGTTTGTTAAAGGGATTGAATTTAAAAAAGGGCCAAGAGCTGTGATGGATCACCTCACTTATTTTAATCCAAAAGATACTGCGGTGATGGACGAGCAAGATAAAATAGATGCTTTACAAGGGTTACAAGCCGATTCAACTGCAAGTATTCAGTTAGTGGATAATAAGAACGATGAAGTAAACTACACCGCTAAAACAAATGCAAAACAACTAGCTGTATTTAGTGAGATCTATTACAAAGATGGCTGGAAAGCATATGTGGATGAAAAGGAAACTCCAATTGTTAAAGTGAACTATGTACTTAGAGGATTGGTTGTGCCTGCTGGTGATCATAAAATTAGATTTGAATTCAAGCCTGATTCAATCACCAACACAAAAAAACTTGCTGGTGTAGCTTCTATCCTACTTTGGTTGGCATTGATTGCTAGCATTGCTTTAGCAATCAAACAGTTTATGAACAAGCAAAATACAACTACCTAATGCTTGTATCTGTTGTTATTTGTAGCTATAATCGTGCCGCATACATTGGTGGTGCACTAGATAGTTTATACCAACAAACCGCTTCAAAAGATAATTTTGAAGTGATTGTGGTAGATAATAATTCAACAGATGGAACAGAACAAGTGGTTGCAAAATGGAGGACTGAAAACCCAGAGGGGTATTTTTATTATGCTACAGAGACCAATCAAGGTGCTTCTTTTGCTAGAAATACCGGCGCTCAATTAGCCAAGGGCGCGTGGCTATGTTTTATGGATGACGATGCAGTGGCTACGCCCTCTTATATTGAAAATATCATCAAGCATATACAGGACAAACCAGAAGCCATTGGCTTTGGTGGGCGCATCATCCCAAAATACATTCCTTCTGAACCTAAATGGATGAGTTATTATGTTTCCTCTTTAGTTGGAAATTTTGATTATGCCCCTACTGCTTGTGCATTTGAAAATGGAAAGTATCCAATTGAATCCAATATGATTGTTAAAAAGGATGTCTATGATGCTATTGGTGGCTTTAACACTCAAATACCTGGTGTGGTAGGCACTTTAAGAATTGGTGGCGAAGGCAAAGAACTATTCTATAAAATATTAGCCCTTGGGCATACGATTTATTACGACCCATTTATTTGTGTGCATCATGTGGTAGAAGTCAAAAAATTGACATCGGAATATATGTACCGGGTAGCAAGTGGGATTGGCAGAGGAGAGCAAGCCCGAACAAAAGCCATTTCAAAAGAGGCTTATTTAAAAAAGATAGTGGAATACCTTTTAAAATTGGGGGCTTCCGTACTATTAGGTATAAAATACAGTTTGCAGGGGACTCCAGCTAAATCATGGCCAGTCATTCAATTTAGGATTGACGCTTTGAAGGGATTATTTGGTAGCTAAATTAAATGCTTTACTAATTTTTCTTAAAAGCGTAGACCATACCACTATTCAATTCTTTATTGGGAATATGGTGAAATTGAAAGCCTTGATCTATTAAAAATGAAGCAATAGGGTTTATTCCTTTTTCATGCCATTCAACTAAAATAGCTGTAACATTTGACATTAAATTGCTATTTTCAAGAGATTCAAAAATAGCATACTCTTCTCCCTCACAATCAATTTTTAGTACCAAGGGCGAATTTGGATGCTGTTGAATGATAGTTGTTAAAACATCTTTAGCAGACATTAATTCAACCTCAACTTCTTCCCCATTTTTTTTTGTAAAAGATGTATTTGATTCTATTGTTGAAGCAGATAGTGAACCGCTTTCAAAAAGCGTAATTGTTTTTTTGCAATTACGATCGCTCACTCCAATATTAAAAAGAAACAAATTATTTTTTAATGTCGGGTTTAATGCTGAATTGAACAACGCCTCCTGAAATGTCTCTGGAAATGGCTCATATCCATACACTGCTTTCACATTAGGCATACTAGCGAAAAAGTGACTTGCCACCCCCACGTTCATACCAATATCAATGACTACTACTTCGGGACCAACTAATTCTATGTCGTATATTTTTTGAATAAAAATTTCATGTAATACTGCCATATTAGACAAAGAAGCAACTTTAAAATTTAATCCCTGAATACCAATAATAAAAAAATCTTTCTCTAATTTGACTACTTTAGCTTTAGTGCTTTGTAAGAGTTCATTTAACATTGGAAATAAAAAACCAAACCAATGTAATTGATTGATATAAATTTTATTACCAGTATCATTAAAAACTAATTTATTTTCTTGTCGTTCAAGTTTAGAAAGAAAATGGAAATCTACTGTATAAATTACCAATAAATAGGCCAATCTAATACTACGAAAGTAAAGTGTTGCATAAACAAAATAAATAAACTTCATTAAAATCCTAGCTACTTTCATATTTTATTTTTTACCCATTTTATTAAATAAGAAATCATACACACCCTGCGCCGCATTAACATACACAGCGCCAAGATGATCATTGTATAAGAAATCATTTTTTAACATCTTCATGTGGTCAAACAGGATCGCCTTTCTAGCTTTCTTATCTAGGTGCTGTACTTTAAATAATAAATACAACCCATTACGAATAATATAATACACCCTAATTGGTGCATGTAAAATTCTAAGCGTTTTTTTAAAATTTTTAAAAGATCTGCCTAATTTTAAATACCCTAGCGCATGTTTCATGATAATATTGGGGAAAATTATATTCTGATAGCCCTTGTAGGAAGCCCTCAAAGAATATTCAACATCTACAAAATCAATAAATAATTTTTCATCAAAATTTCCAATATTTTTAAAAATAGTTAGATTCAAAATAGTTCCAGATGTAATTAAACTATTTGTATTCAAAGGGACGTCTGAAATTGGAATATGTTTTGGATCACAATTAACACCAAATTGGGCAACTTGTGCTTTATCATAAGCATCCACTAATTGAAGATATTGCTCAAAAGCTCCAGGTTCAAAACTAGAATCTTGATCCATCGTTAATAAAAAATCATACCCTTCTTGTATGGCCTTGTGTGCAGCCTCGTTTAATCTTTTAGAAATTCCTTCGTTTGTTCCAGTTGTAATAAATTCAAATGGAATTTTTAAATACGCTAAATCATTCGAAATGTCTATTGAAGATGGCACTGAATTGTCAAAAATGTACAGTTTATTTAATTGATTTGCATAAGTAGCTATATTCTCAATAGTCTTGGATTTATCTGGATGATATAAAATAACAACCCCTGCTAATTTTAACATGTTCTAGTCTTAATGTCTGCGAATTTAACATAAATGCTAAAAAGTTACTAATTTCATCTTATTAATTGATTTTCAAGCATGGGGCAACCTTTTATCTCTATCTGCATTCCCGCATACAAACGACTTCCATACCTGAAACGTTTGTTGGCCTCAATTGCAGAGCAAAGCTACAAGCATTATGAAATAATTGTCTCAGATGACAGTGATGATGAATCGGTTTATAATTTTCTTCAATCATATAACAATTTAGTTCCAATTCAATATTTTAAAAATAGTCCCTCTTTAGGTACCCCTGCCAACTGGAATGCAGCCATTTCAAAAGCCAAAGGAGATTGGATCAAATTAATGCATGATGATGATTGGTTTTCAACCAATGACAGTTTACAAAAATTTGCAGATGCAACATTGTATGGTCCAAAATTCATCTATTCATCCTACAGTAATTTTATAGAAACCGAAGAAAGGTATCAACCCGTTCATCATAATAAGACCCAGCTAAACCGTATTTTAAGACAACCTTTACTTTTATTGTCCGAAAATATCATTGGGCCACCAAGTGTGACTATGTTTCATAAAAGCATTTTGGAAAAATATGATGAAAGAATGAAATGGAGGGTTGATTTGGAATATTACATTAGAGTACTTTTAAAAGAAAAAGAAGTATATCCTATACAAGATACCTTAATTCATGTTGGTGTAAGCGAGAGTCAAGTAACCAATTCTTGCCTCAATGTGCCAAATGTTGAAATACCAGAGGGGCATATTCTATTAGACAAATATGGCACTACTCCATTAAAAAATATCATTGTTTTTGATGCCTTTTGGCGTATTCTGAGAAATTGCCAAATTAGGTCTGAAAAAGATCTAACTCAATTTGGAGACACCCATTGGCCCGTGTCTATTATAAATATGGTTCATCTACAATCCAAATTTTCAAGCGCTCAACTTAAAAACGGTTTTATTTCAAAAATATTAATGACTTTAGCTTACTTACAAAATATTATTCAAGGCAAACTATAACTATTGAAATTATCCATCATCATAGTAAATTATAAATCATCGCATTTTATAAAAGATTGTTTACAATCTGCGGTTGCTTTTGAATCTTATAAAAGCTTCGAATGGATTATTGTTGATAATGATTCCAAAGATCAAAGCAAAGAAATATTATTAAATGAATTCCCATTTCTACTATGGCATGATATGGGATACAATGCTGGTTTTGCAAGAGCCAACAATGCAGGTATTAAACTAGCAAAAGGTGCATCCATTTT
Source organism: Chitinophagia bacterium (assembly GCA_037143275.1). Classification (GTDB taxonomy): domain Bacteria; phylum Bacteroidota; class Bacteroidia; order Chitinophagales; family Chitinophagaceae; genus Sediminibacterium. The sequence continues at coordinate 246,122 of JBAWZB010000003.1, read as the reverse complement.
ATTGCTCAACCCGGATACACTTATTTTAAACGATGCGATAAACGTTTGTTTACAAGAATTTGAAAAGTCAACAAATGTTGCTTGCGGTGTTCAAATGTTAAACAAAGATTTTACAACACAAATTTCTGGAAGCCACTTTATGAAAGGAGGGCTAAACCACTTATTACCATTACCCTATTGGGGGGATTTTTTAAAACAGATTTCATTGTTAACCAACGTAAAAAAACCGAGTATAGAATCTGCCTCTTCAGAGGAAATGGTTGGTTGGATAAGCGGTGCTTTTTTAATGGTCAGATCAGATGTGATAAAAAAATGCGGGTTAATGGATGAAGATTTTTTCTTGTATGGCGAAGAAGTAGAATGGTGCAGTAGATTAGGGAAATTTGGGACATTGTGCATTTATGGTAATATTCACATCATTCACATTATGGGAGAAGTGATTTCTGCAAATGCGAACTCTAATGATAAATCCTATACTAACCTTTTTGATCGCAAAGGACTTCAATTAATGATAAGCAATCATATTCGAATTAGAAAACAATATGGTATTGGTTGGTTTCTATTTCAACTATTGAATTACAGCTTTGCTATACCCGTATTTTTCATAGGTAGTTTCCTTAAAAATTTGATTCATTTAAATAATCCATTCAAGGAATTAGATAAAGTATTGGGTTTAACTAAGAATGTGCTAGTCATTTGGTCAAACTTGTTCTTAATTATCCAAAACAAACCTCATTTCTACAAAGTCCTATAAGCTTTTCATTATATTTGTAGCATGGGGATTATCCAAAAACAAGGCATCAAGTCGTCTATCTTTATCATGATTGGGTTTGTGATAGGTGCAGTGAATTTGCTTGTATTGTTCCCCATGTTCTTCTCAAAAAATGATCAAGGACTTGTTAGAGCCATGATTGATATAGGTGCCACCCTATCTGTTTTTTGTACATTAGGCACCCTTCCTGTGGTATATAAATTCTTTCCATTTTACAATCATTACCTAGGGCCAAAGAAAAACGAATTGCCTTTTTTGACTTTAATCATTAACCTAATTGGTTTTGGATTGATGATGTGGATTGGATGGGAGAATAAAGATTTCATCATCAGAAAATTAGGCAAATCTCCTAGCCTAGCTACCTATTTTAACTACGTCTATCCCTACACCTTCTTTTTATTGATTTTTTATTGGTTAGAGGCTTTTGCTTGGGGCCTTCAAAAAGGCGTGCTCACTAATTTTTTAAGAGAAACCGCGGTAAGAATATTAACCACCGTTTTGATTCTTGCTGTTGGATTAAAGTGGCTCAATTTAGATCAGTTCATTTTACTTTTTAGTGGCATTTATGTGATCCCTACTTTAATATTGATATACAACTTATCTACTTCTAAAGAATGGTCATTTAGAAGTTTTAAAATTAGTAGTGTTACAAAGCGCCTAAAGTGGAAGATGCTCAATTTTGCATTATTTGTTTTCGCTGGGCAGTTTTTTAATTTACTAGCAAGGACCAATGATACTTTTATGATTGTTGGCCTAAGAGGACTGAGTGATGCAAGTATTTTTGCTATCGCTACTTATGTGTCAGCCATCATGGAAATTCCACAGCGAAGTTTAAATGCCATTAGTATTCCTGTATTGGCTAAATCATGGAAGGATAAAGACTTTGCGAACATCAAACATATCTATCATAAGAGCGTATCCAATCTCCTAGCCATTGGATTGTTATTATTTGGATTAATTTGGTTGAATATCGAAAACCTTGTTGCATTTTTAAATTGGATCAGCCATAACCAAGGAGGTGGCTATGATGCCTTGGTGCCAATTGTTTTTATCATGGGACTAGCAAAATTAATTGACCTTGCAACTGGCGTGAATGGACAAATTATTGGCACATCTAATTATTGGAGATTTGATTTCTTTACTAACCTGTTCTACATTGTTTTGTCTATTCCTTTGAACTTTTATTTAATTACGAACTATTCATTGATTGGCTTAGCCTATTCAAATTTAGCAGCTTTGACCCTATACAATAGTGTACGTTTTTTATTCTTGTACAAGAAATTTAATTTACAGCCTTACACTTTAAAACATGGATTATTTTTGATCATCAGTATGATCTTAATGTTCTTAATTTACATCATCCCATCTACCTCTAATTTTGTATTGAATATTGCCATTAAATCCAGCTTCTACGGATTTGGCTTCTACGGATTATTAATATGGATCAATCCTGCTCCTGAACTAAAAGAACTTGTTCAAGGATTTTTGAAAAATAAAATTTTTGGATTTTTAAGACGCTAATTGCTTGACTTTTTCTAAAAACAATTGCATACCCTGTTGCATTGTATCAGTTAATTGATACGCTATATTTTTAGTATAATAAGTCTCCATGTTATATCCATGTGTTCTTACAGGTAGTTGATTCAATACTTCATCAATATGCTCCACGCCATAGGCATTGGCCTGATTAAATAAAGATTTAAAAGCATCCGGTATCGGTTGATTCGACATCCATGCAGCAAAAACAAAAGGCAGACCAGTATGTTCAATCCATGCTTCACCTAAGTCATATACATACTTAAACTCGGTCAAATTTGCTAGTGCCCTATCTCCAATAATCACCCCAGCAGTAGTGCCTTCAATGGATTGGATATAGCCTTCTTGAGCTTTTAGGAATTGAACGTCCTTTTTCCAAAATTCTTGAAGTAGTATCCGCGCCAATTGAACGGATGTTCTGCTTTGATAGTCTAAGTAAATGGATTCAATTTGATCCATTGGGACTTTACTGAAAATAGCGACAGAGGCCACTTTGGTCTTAGTGCCAATACAGTAATCAGATACAATATGTGGATGCGATAAAAATGGGGTAATGGCCACTGGCACAAGGCCAATATCTATTTGGCCGTCGATTAAGGATTGTGCAATCTTTGCTGGATAGTCTTTTACCAACTCTATTTTTGATAAAAAATCAGCTTTTTCTATCCCCAATAATAAGGGTTGTGTGTTGAAATAACTTACCACCCCAATGCGCCATCTCTTGTCCAATTGAATTAACTTTGTGCAAAGATATTCATTCAAATTGTTTTAAAGCAAACTATATGTCTCATTTAAGCGCTATTTCACCAATCGATGGTCGTTACCACAAACAAACTGCAGCACTTGGTGCTTATTTTTCTGAATATGCCCTTATCAGGTATCGCGTATTGGTAGAAGTACACTACTTTTTATTTTTAGCAGATAAGAAGTTCTTCAAATTGCCTGTGGGTTTAAGAAAAGCTTTATTGGAAGTTGTAGAAAATTTTTCGGAGGAAGATGCTGCGAAAATCAAAGCCATAGAAGCGACTACCAACCATGATGTAAAAGCGGTTGAATACTTTTTAAAAGCAATTTTAGACGAACACAAAGCGGGCGCATTGAAAGAGTGGATCCATTTTGGATTGACATCTCAAGACATCAACAATACAGCTATTCCACTTAGTTGGAAAAACGCCATGGAATCTGAAATTTTGCCAGCCTATATTAATTTGCAAAACAGATTATACCAATTTGCAAAACAGTGGAAGAAGGTCCCATTACTAGCAAGAACCCACGGTCAGTCAGCTTCTCCAACTACATTGGGAAAAGAGCTCATGGTCTTTGTAGAAAGAATCAACCATCAAATAGAATTATTTAGTAGCATCCCTTATGCTGCAAAATTTGGGGGAGCAACTGGAAATTACAATGCACACCATATCGCCTTCCCTAAAAAAAATTGGGTAGCATTAGGCAATGAATTCGTGGATGATGTGTTAGGCCTTGAGCGTATGCAGTTCACCACTCAAATTGAGCACTACGATCATTTTGCTGCACATTGTGACAACTTAAAAAGATTGAACACGATATTGATTGATTTAACTCGTGACATTTGGACCTATATCTCTATGGATTACTTTAAGCAACAAACTAAAAAAGGCGAAGTTGGATCAAGTGCCATGCCGCATAAAGTCAACCCAATCGATTTTGAAAATGCAGAAGGTAATTTAGGCATCGCCAATGCTTTATTAGAGCATCTTTCGGCTAAGTTGCCAATTAGTAGACTACAAAGAGATTTGACTGATTCTACGGTCTTAAGAAATATTGGGGTACCTGTTGCACATATCACGATTGCGATTAATTCAATTGAAAAAGGTTTAGGGAAGTTGATTTTAAATGAAGTAAAAATCAATGAAGACCTTGAAAATAACTGGGCGGTTGTGGCAGAAGCCATTCAAACTATTCTACGTCGCGAACAATATCCTAATCCTTACGAGGCATTAAAGGATTTAACAAGAGGCAATAGCAAGATTGATAAAAAGTCGATGCATAAATTCATTGACGGATTAAAAATTACGATGGCTTTGAAAAAAGAATTAAAGAAAATCACCCCTCAGAATTATACAGGAGTGACTGCGGAGTATTAATAAATCTCAATTGAGTTAATTGCTGTCCTCGTCATTGGACCCTTCGGCATTAGCGTCTTCACTTGGTGCATCTTTGGTTGGCGTAATTTTTTTTCTGACTTCTTTTTTAGCCAGCAAATAATGTATCGGGGCCATCCCCTCTTTTTCAATAGCCATAGTCAAAACTTCGGCGGTGGCTTGTGCATCTCCCCAGGCTCTGTGTCTTCCTTCTATACGAATACCTAGGTCACGCGTTAAAGAGCCCAAACCATATTTTTGTAAACCAGGGAATACTTTCTTACTTAAACGAATGGTGCACAATTTAGGAGCAGACCAATCATATCCGGACTTACCCAATAAGTATCTAACGAAAGAATAATCAAAGCTTGCATTGTGCGCCACAAAAATGCGGTCTTTCAATAAATTGTAAATCTGAGGAGCGACTTCCTCAAACAATGGTGCTTGGGCCACCATCTCATCACTAATACCCGTCATATTCACAATAAAGGGTGGTATTTTTTGTCTTGGATTCACCAAAGTCACATATTTACCCGTCACTTCCACGCCATTGTGTATCACAATTGCAATTTCAGTGATCCCATGTGTATGGGGCATCCCGCCAGTGGTTTCTATGTCTACAATTGCAAATTCCATTAGGCGACAAGTTCGCATTTTTTTGTCAATAATAGCTAGTGGCTTTTCCTTATTTTTGTAACTCATTATAGGAAAAGCAATTAGCATGGAATTGAGTAAAAATTTTATACCGGGCGCAGTAGAGACCAACTGGTATCAGCATTGGATTGATCAAGGCTATTTTCATAGTGTGCCTAATGACAAACCAGCTTATACCGTGGTTATCCCTCCTCCAAATGTGACTGGTGTTTTACACATGGGCCATTGCTTGAACAATACCATTCAGGATATTTTAGTACGTCGTGCCCGTATGCAAGGCATGAATCCTTGTTGGGTACCGGGTACAGATCATGCATCTATCGCTACTGAGGCAAAAGTAGTTGCGATGTTAAGAGAAAGAGGGATTGCTAAATCATCCTTAAGCCGTGAGGAATTTTTAAGTTATGCTTGGGAGTGGAAAGAAAAATATGGCGGGATCATTTTGCAGCAATTAAGGAAGATGGGCTGTAGTTTGGATTGGGAGCGTACCTCTTTCACCATGGATCCAGACTATTATGAAACGGTGATTAAGGTATTCATTGATTTATATAAAAAGGGAAAGATCTATCGTGGTAAACGCATGATCAACTGGGACGTGAAGGCCAAGACTGCATTGAGTGACGAGGAAGTAATCCACAAGGAAGTCAATGGAAAGATGTACCACATTAGATATCAATTAGATCTACCTGGTGAGGAATTTATTACGATTGCGACTGTGCGTCCTGAAACCATTTTTGGGGATACTGCTATTTGTGTGCACCCTAAAGATCCTAGGTATACCCATTTAGTTGGCAAGCATGCATTTGTGCCAATGATCAACAGACGCATCCCTATTATTGCAGACGATTATATTGAAATTGAATTTGGAACTGGTGCATTGAAAGTAACTCCAGCGCATGATATCAATGATTTTAACCTTGGACAAAAACATGGTTTAGAAGTCATAGAAACTTTGAACGAGGATGGCACCATGAATGATGCTGCCCCAATGTATATTGGCAAAGACAGGATTGAAGTTCGAAAAATCATTGCCACCGATTTAGAAGCTGCTGGTAATTTAGTGAAGATAGAAGACTATGTGAACCAAGTGGGTTTTAGCGAAAGAACAGATGCCATTGTGGAACCAAGATTGAGTTTGCAATGGTGGGTGGATATGAAGCAATTGGCTGCACCTGCATTGGAGAAAGTAATGTCAGATGAAATTCATTTTCATCCTGCTAAATTTAAAAATGTATACCGTCATTGGATGGAGAACATTAAAGACTGGTGTATCAGTAGACAATTATGGTGGGGCCATAGAATACCAGCATGGTATGACCAAGAAGGCAATGTCTATGTGGAGGCAAGTATTGAAAAAGTACATGCAACCTATCCAGAAACAGTTGGTAAGGAATTGCATCAAGACGCTGATTGTTTAGATACTTGGTTTAGTAGTTGGTTATGGCCTATCGAAGTATTTAAAGGCATGTCCAACCCAAACAATGCAGAAATTAATTATTACTACCCTACTAGCACTTTGGTAACTGCACCAGAAATTATTTTCTTCTGGGTGGCAAGGATGATTATGGCTGGCGAAGAATACATGGGCCAAATTCCATTTAAGGATGTGTACTTCACAGGTATTGTGCGTGATAAGCAAGGCCGAAAAATGAGTAAGAGTTTGGGTAACTCACCAGACTTACTTGGATTGATAGATCAATATGGTGCAGATGCAGTTCGTTTTGGAATCATGATTGCCTCTCCTGCCGGCAATGATTTATTATTTGAAGAATCTACATTAGAGCAAGGCAGAAATTTCAATAGCAAACTTTGGAATGCAACCAAACTATTAAAAATGTGGGAGCCGCGTCAAAGTCACGAAGGTGCTATCCCTGAGGATGCAGCATTTGCAATGGATTGGTTCCAAGCAAAACTAAGTGCTACACAATTAGAGGTAGATGAAATGCTTAAAACATTCAGATTAAGTGAAGCCTTAAAAACAATTTACGGATTGATATGGGACGATTATTGTAGTTGGTATTTAGAGTGGATCAAGCCAGGCTATGAACAACCTATCCATGCGACCGTGTTTGAAAACAGTATTGGATTCTACGATGATTTATTGCAGTTATTACATCCCTTCATGCCATTCATCACAGAGGAGATTCATCATATGCTAAAACCTCAAACGCAGGATCTATGTGTAAAGGAATTAGCACCTGTGGGCAAAGTGGACGAATCGGTTTTGCATGCTGGCGTACTTTTAAAAAATGTGATTTCTACTTTGCGTGATGCTAGAAATAAAAATCAAATTAAACCTAAGGATACGATTGAAGTGCATATTCAATCCGATAATAATGCTGCCTACCAAACGATACAAAACATTTTAGCAAAGCAAGTCAATGCTAAAAGCGTGGCCTATACCAATTCAGCTATCGGTTCAAGCATTGTTGTGGCATTAGAAAAAGATAAATTTTATTTAGTAGCAGATCAAGCCATTGATACTGCCAGCTTAAAAGAAAATTTATTAAAAGACCTAGCACACCAAAAAGGATTCTTAGAAAGCGTTGAAAAGAAATTAGCAAACGAGAAATTTGTTCAAAATGCAAAACCAGAAGTGATTGCCATTGAGCAAAAAAAGAAAGCAGACGCATTGGCTAGAATCCAAACCATTGAAGAAAGTTTAGCGCAATTAGGTTAATTCAACTAACATACAATGACTGAAATTCAAATAACACCTGCTACCTTATCTGATCGTGCTTTGATTCGATCCATTTCTGAGCGCACCTGGCCCAGTACTTATGAACATATCATTTCTCAGGAGCAAATTGATTTCATGTTGGACTGGATGTACAGTGACGATTCAATGGAAAAGCAAATGCATACGGGTTGCGAGTTTTACATTGCAAGTATAAAAAACGACAATGGCGATTGGGAGGCAGTAGGATTTTGTTCTGTGAGTCCCGAAGAAGAAGAAAATAATACTGAAAAAATTGATGGTTTAAAAGCACACAAATTGAATAAGCTATACGTTCTACCGGCTGCTCAAGGCACGGGCGCTGGCAAGGCCTTATTAAATAAAACGATTGAAGTTGCTAAAGCTGCGGGATCAAGTTCCCTTTTTTTACAAGTGAATAAGCAAAATAACGCCTACACTTTTTATTTAAAACATGGCTTTATAAAAGAAGCCGAGTTTAAATTTGATATTGGGAATGGTTTTTTTATGGACGATTATGTGATGCGTTTAACATTTTAAATCAACACATGGGTTTGTTTCACGACGCCCATGATAAAGACACTCTGTACTTGTCCAATATTTTCCGCCTGACTTAATTTATTCACATGGAAATGATAATAGCTATTCATATCCTCGGCGACAATCTTTAACATAAAATCAAATTCCCCCGAAATACTATAACACTCTACCACTTCTGGTAATTCATTGATGAGTTTGATAAACTGTGTGCCCGATTTTTTACTGTGTTGGTTCAGGGACACATAACAAATCACCATCAAACCCTTACGCACTTTAGCCCCATCAATCAAAGTGGCATATTGTTTAATCACGCCATTGGCTTCAAGTCTTTTAATTCTTTCGTGCACAGGCGTGGTGCTTAATTGCACCGCTTCTGAAATCTCTTTCACACTCATCCTTGCATTGTTTTGCAAAAGTCTTAGAATGGCTAAATCTTTCACATCTAAGTGCACAGTTTGTTGGGACATTTCGTTTGTGCTAAAATTGACATTAGCCGAATCCTCTGTTTGTGTCTTATTATTCATCTCTAAAAAGTGTTTATAGATATAAAAATAGCCTATTTTAGATTATTTCACTATATTTTAGATAAATTTTATTATTTTATCCTACAAAACTACCTTTACACTCTAAATTATTAAATATGTCAGGTTTACAAAACATTGATTTTAGCCTACCTTATAAAGTAGCAGATATTTCCCTAGCAGATTGGGGACGTAAAGAAATTCGTTTAGCTGAAGCAGAAATGCCAGGTTTAATGAGTATTCGTGAAGAATATGGTCCTAGCCAACCATTAAAAGGTGCACGTATTGCTGGTTGTTTACACATGACCATCCAAACTGCAGTATTGATTGAAACTTTAACTGCTTTAGGTGCAGAAGTAAAGTGGAGCTCTTGTAATATCTTCTCTACACAAGACCAAGCAGCTGCTGCAATTGCTGCAACAGGTGTTGGTGTATTTGCTTGGAAAGGTCAATCTATCGAAGAGGGTGACTGGTGTATTGAGCAAACATTATTTTTTGGCGGTGAAGATCGTCCTTTGAATATGATCTTAGATGATGGTGGTGATTTAACCAATATGGTGTTAGATAAGTACCCTCAATTCGTAGCTGGTATCAAAGGTTTGAGTGAAGAAACAACAACAGGTGTACACCGTTTATATGAGCGTATGGCTAAAGGTACATTACCAATGCCTGCAATCAATGTAAATGATTCAGTGACTAAATCTAAGTTCGATAATAAATACGGTTGTCAAGAATCATTGGTAGATGCGATTCGTCGTGCGACTGATGTGATGATGGCTGGTAAGGTTGCTGTGGTAGGTTCTTACGGTGACGTAGGAAAAGGTTCTGCTGCATCTTTACGTGGTGCGGGTTGTCGTGTGATTGTAACTGAGATTGATCCAATTTGTGCATTACAAGCTGCAATGGACGGATACGAAGTAAAACGTATGATTGATGCTGTGAAAGAAGCAGATATCATCGTAACTGCATCTGGTTGTAGAGACTTGATCAACGAAAAGCATTTTAGAGTGATGAAGGATAAAGCGATTGTATGTAATATTGGTCACTTTGATATTGAAATTGATATGGCATGGTTGAACCAAAATTATGGTCATACAAAAGACACCATCAAACCTCAAGTAGATTTATACAATATCGATGGTAAGGATGTGATTGTTCTAGCAGAAGGACGTTTGGTGAATTTAGGTTGTGCAACTGGTCACCCATCTTTTGTGATGAGTAACTCTTTCTCTAACCAAACATTAGCGCAAATTGAATTATGGATGAACCATAAGAACTACGAAAACAAAGTGTATGTATTGCCTAAGCATTTAGATGAGAAGGTAGCACGTTTACACTTGGCTAAAGTAGGTGCTCAATTAGACGAATTAACAGACGAGCAAGCAGCTTATTTGGGAATACCTAAAGCGGGTCCATTTAAGTCTGACGCTTACAGATACTAGTCTTAAAAGACAAAAAGAAATAACAATTTCTCCCTATTGACCCATGTTGATTTTATCAGCATGGGTTTTTTATTTTCAGTACCTTTAAGGAACGAATAAAATCATGACTATGACATTCAAAAATATTAGCTTCTTTCTAATAGCCGCTTTGACCACATGCAGTATAAAAGCACAACAAATACAACTGATTCCAGAACCTAGTTCAATGCAAATTGTTAAAGGGTCATTTAAGTTACCGAATGAAATATCCATTCAAGTGCCTTCTGCATTTGCAACTTTAGGAAGCACAATAAGTGATAGATTAAAAACAGTCACAGGTAAAAAAGTAATCCTTTCTGCTTCAAAAAATGCCCATATCCGTTTTGAACAGGTGCAAGATAATACATTAGGAAAAGAAGGTTACCAATTATCCGTGAACGAAAAAGGGATTCAAGTAAGAGCTCAAACTTATGCTGGTGCATTGTATGCATGGCAAAGTATTTTGCAATTATGTCCACCGTCTATTTATGGTAATCAAATAGATAAAACAATGAATTGGTCCATACCATTTATACAAATCAGCGATGTGCCAAGATTTGAATGGAGAGGATTTATGTTGGATGTGAGCCGACATTTTTTTACAGTGCCAGAAGTGAAAAAGATGATGGATGAAATGACGATGTACAAATTAAATAGATTGCATTTTCATTTAAGCGATGACAATGGTTGGAGAGTTGAAATTAAAGGGTTGCCAAAATTAACAGAAGTGGGCGCATTAAGAGTCAATCGAATTGGCAAATGGCATAATATCACCAAGCCTGCTTTAGAAGAACCAAAAACCTATGGTGGATTTTATACGCAGGAAGATATCAAGGATTTAGTGGCTTATGCAAAAACAAAGAACATCGAAATCATGCCAGAAATTGATATACCTGGTCATAGCATGGCCTTTTTAGCAGCCTACCCACAACTAAGCACCACTCCTGATTATCCTTACCAAGTCAATGCTGGAGATGATTTTATAGACTGGTCTGGCATGAATGGACATATCACAGCAAAAATTGATAATAACTTGGATCCATCTAAAAAAGAGGTCTATGAAAAATTAGACATCATTTTTGGAGAACTTGCTACCCTATTTCCATTTGAATACATGCATATGGGCGGCGATGAAACTGCAAAAAACAATTGGGCAAAAAGCGAGGACATCAAAGCATTGATGCAAAAAGAAAATTTGAAAAATCAAGAGGAAGTGCAAAGCTATTTTGTACGTCTTGTAGAAAAGATCATGCAATCCAAAGGTAAAAAATTAATGGGATGGGATGAGATACTAGAAGGCGGATTGGCCCCTGAAGCTGCAGTGATGAGCTGGAGAGGCATTAAAGGTGGCGCGGAAGCAGCAAAACAAAAACATCCTGTAGTGATGAGTCCAAGTTCACATAATTACTTGGATTATTACCAAGGCGAAGCCACTGCAGAAGGTGCTGTCTATGCTGGATTAAGAATGAAGAAGACCTATAGTTTTGAACCAGTTCCAGAAGGTGTAGATGAAAAATATATCTTGGGCAACCAAGGTAATTTATGGAGCGAGCAATTACAGAATATTAGAAACCTGGAATACATGGCATGGCCAAGACTCATGGCGATTGCAGAAGTCGCATGGTCACCAAAATCAAATAAAGACTGGAATAAATTTGCAAAAAAAGTAGAAGGGCATTTTGCTATTTTAGATACCCTTCAAATTAAATACGCAAAAAGTATTTATGATCCAATTGTTACAACCACCTTAAATACAAAAGGTGAATTATTTGCAAGTATGGAAGGAGAAATAGAAGGGTTGGATTTTTACTACACCATAGATGAGTCGATGCCAGACAATTATAGCCATCATTTTAGTGGACCTGTATTTATTCCAGAAGACGTAACTATCATGAGAATTATAAGTTACCGAAATGGCAAACCAATAGGTAAGCTATTGAATATTCCAATGAGTTCCTTAAAACAAAGAGCCGTTAAAGTCTTGTAAATTAAAATGTATCAAAAAGGTATCACCTTATTTATTTTATTGAACCTATTTGGGCAATGCATTTTTGCCCCAACAATTGTTGCGCAAATAAATTTAATTGACAAAGCAAAGCATGCAGTCACAGGCAAGGCGGAGTCTATGACGGATAGTACTAGAATCAATTTATTGAAACAAATCCGTTCCCTCCAATCCTATGCAGGAAAAAGAATCAATAGCATTACCATTGAACAACATGATTTTTTGACAAGTTTGGATTCAAAGGATTCGAAGATGAAAGATCTATTTTCTAAACTAGGGAATGCTTTGCAATCCAACTCTAATAGCAGGGCCATTAGAGCGAATTTATTTTTCAAAGAATGGGATGTGTTTGACCCATCCATCATTGCTTACAATGAAAAATGGCTGAGGGATTTGAATTATATACAAGATGCTAAAATAACAGCCCATGTTACCCCATACGATACCAATCAAGTAGACCTAGTAGTGGTTACGAAAGACTTATTTAATTATGGTGGTGAAGTACTCATGCATAATAAAAAAGCCTACTCTGCTAAAATTAATAATATTAATTTTTTAGGGACAGGAAATAGTATACAATTGATTCAGAATTTTGAAAACGAAAGAAACCCAAAATCTGGATGGGGATACGATCTGGGCATGACGAATATAATGGGAAGTTTTATATCTATCAATGCGGGGATGAATCAATTTGGGAATAATTTGGTCAATAATGTATTATCTGCAAGCAATAATTATATCAATGTGCAAAGACCCATCTTGCATCCTAATAGCAAGTGGTTAGGTGGTATGGAATACTTAGAAACGATCAATGAAAATGTTTTTCCTGGTAAATGGGATACCCTATTTAACAAGCAATTGAACTATAATTTAAAGCATAAAGATATTTGGATTGGATACCAATTGACAAAACAAAAAAAACAAATAAAAGTAAACGAGTACAGGCAATTTATTCAGTATAGACATCTTGAAAATAATTTTAAAGATAGACCAATTGACTATTTATTACAGTTAGACAGGAATTACCAAAATTTGAAGGCAGATTTTGTATCCTATACCCTTGTTAGACAATCCGTTTATCGAACAAGGTATTTATATGGTTTAGGTAGGAATGAAGATTTACCCATTGGTCAATCCTTGACATGGACAACGGGTAGGTCTGAAATAGAAAAAGACAGAGCGGCATATCTTGGATTTAAATTTGAACAATATAAATTATCTAAAAAAGAAAACTACGCCCATATCATTGCCAATATTGCAAGTAGTTATATCAATCAGTCTTTACAAGACTTTAGGTTCCTTGCTAGCTTAGAGCAGTTTAGTAAAGTCAAGTACTTAAACAATGGTTTTGGCTATCGACAAATTATCAACTTGAGTTTTACACAAACTTTGAAAAATAAATACAACGAGGCATTGAGAATTAATAGTATTTATGGCATTCCTCAACTCAATAGAGAACAAATTAAAGGAGGTACGCGTCTTTCGGCCAACTGGGAAACAGTGCTGTACAATAACCGTCCAATTTGGGGCTTTAAGTCTGCACCTTTTGTGTTTGGAAATCTTACATATATTAGAACGGTTGGTGACCCCATCTTAAATGGCGATATCTATAGCTCAGTAGGCTCTGGATTGAGAATTAGAAACGAAAACCTTGTTTTTGGCACTATTGAATTAAAAGGATTCTATTTCCCTAGAACCAATCAGCAAATGAGTCCTTGGAATTTTAGCCTTATTACCAATCTTAGATTCAAGTACAATTCAAATATCGTTGAGAAGCCAAATTATGTTGAAATAAACTAGTTTTTAGGCCTTTTAACTCAACCATTTAAGCCTAAAATTGTTATTATTTCATGGTTCAAGCATATAATTTTTTAGCCAGTTGGCAGTTATTTCCAGAGAAATGTGATTTCGAATACCAAACAGTTCCTAAGTCTGGTAATTATAAAATAGAGACGATTTCGAATGGTCATTTATTGAGCTTTAGCCACAATTGGGTCAACTTAGAAAACGATGCATTTTATGCCCAATACCAAGTCAATCCCAATGGTCAACCAATGGCTTTTGACAATACTGAATTAGCTAGTACCATTAGCGCCGAAATTAACAATGCCTCTTGCTTGACTGTGCAATTTTTTAAGGAGAATGTATTGATTCTTAAAGTGGTTCACGAAATTTTAGCAAACGGGTTTTTAAAAGTAACGCATGAGGGTCTCAAAGAAGATCAAAGTCCTTTTAAAAATATAGAAGTCTACCATAAACAATTAAGCGTTTTACCTTATGCTTCTTCTGCGGGTAGTGTCGCTATTCGTCCAACTAAAGAAGGTGTCATTAAACATAAGGCACTCTCTGCAATGGAGGATCAAACCAATATGCAGCTTAATCAAATTAAAGAGCAAATAGAATTACTTGCGAGGCAAGCTCAAGAAATTCGTAAAAGAAAAGAATTGAGCATGATGATTTACGAAGCAAAAATTACTTTCAAGCCACAAATTGGACAGGTATACCATGTGTATGAAAAGCAAGATGGTTCGCATGTGTTATCGATGGTAGCACCTCATGAATGGGGCGGTGGTGCAGGACCTTTCGCACAATTTATTGCAACAGTTAAATTACTAGCAGACCACACTTGGATTGAAGTTGCAGCTTAATAATGTAATATTTTAAGCTAATTACTTCATTGAAAATTTCTATGATTTAATACCCGTACTTTTCTAAGATTGCATCTACCCTTTTTTCTACTGCTGCATCTTTTAATACAGGTGGTGCGTGATGTGGTTTAATCGTAGCATCAAAAACCAGTGGACCTTTTGCACCCCAATGTTTATTTGTTATGAATGCATCAATAGCTTCTATATCATGTGAAGGATTGGTTCTAGTAAATGCAGCCCATAAGAAATTATTTAAATCGCTGGCCATCCATCCTGGGTCTTCCGTTCTAATGATCATGACTACACCTTCTTGTGCTAACAATGCTTCACCCTGCCCCGCTAAAGCTGCTTGTAAATCACTTGTAGTATAGGCAGAAGAATTCACTGCAATCACGCCTGGCATCACTAAGCTAGCATCCATATTTAATTGCAGTAATCTTTCTGGAACTGCTGTTGCTAAAGTTCTTTTAACATCACCATAAGCTGCAATCACCACTTTGGATCCTGAATTTAATCCTTCTCCAGAATAATCTAAAGTATCCATGGTGGTTTTAGTGTAAAAATGGATATCATTACTAAGGTCCAATCTTGATAAAATATATTCAAAATATGCCTGCACATGATGGGTCGATAATTGATTGGTATCGTCCGCTGTGATAAAAACAAATTTCGCTAAACTCAATTGACCAGTTCCTAAAATATGATTGGCAATGGTTAAAATTTCTGCAGGTTGTTTAATCGTTAAATACGGTGTGTACCTTTCACTACCAATGGCTAGTAATAATGGATGCACGCCTGCTGCATCTACTGCATGCACTTCTTTTAATCCGGGAATTTCATTGGACACCGCAGCACCCGTCATGGCATGAATCAATTGTCCAAAACTAGTATCCTCTTGTGGCGGTCTTCCAACCACTGTAAATGCCCAGATGGCATTTTTTCTTGCATACACTTTATGCACACGCATTAATGGAAAACTATGCTCTAAACTATAATAGCCCAAATGATCTCCAAAAGGGCCTTCTGGTTTATTCTCCCCTGGGAACACTTCTCCAGTAATCACAAAGTCCGCATCGGTACTTAAACAGTATCCATCTTTATACGTATATCCAAATCTTTTTCCTGCAAGTACACCAGCAAAATTCATTTCACTTAATCCTTCTGGTAGTGGCATCACAGCAGCAACACTATGTGCTGGAGGCCCGCCTACAAAACAACTTACTTTCAAAGGCATGCCTTTTTTATTGGCCTTTGTTTGATGCACCCCAATCCCTCTATGCAATTGATAATGCAAACCAATTTCATGATCAGTCACATAATCATTACCCGTTAATTGTATGCGGTACATCCCCAAATTACTATTGGCAATCCCAGGCTTATCTGAATCTTCGGTATACACTTGAGGTAAAGTCACATAAGCACCGCCATCCATGGACCAATGTTTGATCAATGGCAAATCGCTAATATTTATTTCCTCGTAAGTGACTGGTTGACTGATTGGATTTTTTTTAGGCAAGGCATTGATCGCAGCTGGCAATGCACTTAAAGCAGCCAATGGATTTTTGAGTGCAGAGGCAGGATCAATTTTAATTTCAATTAATTTTTTCACCTGTGGTAAAGTATCCCTAAAAATAAATTCACTTCTTTCTAATGTCCCAAAAATATTGGAAGCTGCTCTGAACTTGGAGCCTTTCACTTTTTCAAATAAAATAGCAGGCCCTTTTTGTTCATGAATACGTAAATGGATCGCTGCCATTTCCAAATGAGGATCTACTTCCTCCTTTATTCGGAGCAATTGTCCATTGCGTTCTAAATCCAATAAACAAGCTTCTAAATTAGAATAAGCCATGAGGTGATAATTGAGATGCAAAATTAACTTAAATTTGCTCATGACTCATTTAAGTGTAAACATAAATAAGATTGCGACCCTAAGAAATAGTCGTGGCGGTAACAATCCTGATCTAATAAAAGTGGCTTTAGATTGTGAACGCTTTGGCGCCCAAGGCATCACGGTGCATCCAAGACCAGACGAACGACATATTCGTTACCAAGACGTTTATGATTTAAAGGAAAATATTCATACAGAGTTCAACATTGAGGGCAATCCCAAAGAACAAAAATTTGTTGACCTTGTTTTAGCAAACAAACCAGCTCAAGTGACTTTGGTGCCTGATACCTTAGGTCAATTAACTAGCGACCATGGATGGGACACCATTGCAGAACAAGCTTACTTAAAAGAAATCATTGCTGTTTTTAAAAAGGCAGGCATACGCGTATCTATTTTTGTAGACCCGAATGAAAAAATGGTAGAAGCCGCTGCAACCACTGGAACAGACAGAATAGAATTATATACCGAAATGTATGCGAAGCAGTTTGCTGCAGGGAATAAAGAAATTGCAATTGCCCCCTATATGAGTGCTGCAGCGACGGCAAAAGAATTGGGACTAGGCATTAACGCAGGGCATGATTTAGACAGATTCAACTTGGCCTACCTCATCAAAGAAATACCATATATTGACGAAGTAAGTATTGGACATGCATTGATTTGCGACGCTTTATACCTTGGTTTGGAAAATACCATACAACTCTATAAACGCGCTTTAGGTTAATTATTGTTATAAGTTTGTATCTTGCAATAAATACATTTTATGGCCAACCAACCAATTGTAGGAATTATCATGGGAAGTGACAGTGATTTAAACATCATGCAAGCTGCTGCGGATGTCCTTAAAACATTCCATATTCCTTTTGAATTAACGGTGGTTTCGGCACATAGAACACCAGAGCGTATGGTTGAATACGCCAAACAAGCAAAATCTAGAGGCCTTAAAGTGATTATTGCAGGCGCAGGAGGCGCAGCACATTTACCAGGAATGATTGCATCTATCACCACCCTTCCAGTAATTGGAGTTCCAATTAAATCTTCTAATTCTATAGATGGATGGGATTCTATTTTATCAATCTTACAAATGCCGAATGGCGTGCCAGTTGCAACGGTTGCATTGAACGCAGCAAAAAATGCTGGTTTATTAGCTGCACAAATTATAGGTACCAATGACGAAACAATTGCTTTGGCAATGGCCGATTACAAATTACAAATGGAGACTGAAGTGTTGGAAAAAGTAAGTCAATTAAAATCCAATTGGGAGAATCAATTTGACGCTTAGTCAAATTTTATTATTCTAAATTGAGACTCCAAGCCTTTGGAATGTTCCATGATGGAATCTATCCACGAAATATCATACTGACCTATCCATTTAGAAAAATGTTCCTCACGTTCTTGTAAATTATCAAAAGGAAACAACTCTTTTTTAATACGATGTATGCGTTGGATCGCAACAGTTTGCTTACGTCTTTCGACTCGCACCATTTTCTTTTCTAGCGCTAATAACTTTGCTTTTGCTTGCTGCGCTAAATTTTCGGTATGTGCTCCTAAAGTAGCGTCTACTTGCACCGCTTGATTTTTGACACTTGTATACAAATGGGATAGCTGATTCAATTGATCCTGTAAATCCAATGTAGTATCGGTATGTTTTTTTACATAAGCTATTTCTAAATCAAGAGTGGGCTTGAATAAATCTAGTTCCTCAAACTGCATACTAGCCCACTGCTCCGCTTGTTTGTGAGACATCAGCAAAAAAGAATTTCTTAGTTGTAATAAAGGATAATGCACACCCACTTGATTAAAGACATTTTTCAATTCCATCCAGTAAGCTAACTCTCCTCCTCCACCCACAAAAACCACACCAGGTAAAATCGTTTCCTGATACACCCCTCTTAAAATCACATTCGGGCTAAACCTTTCTGAGTGTTGATTCAATTCTACTATGATTTGAGATTGTGTAAATTGAATATCCGTATCCACTACTATAAATTGCTCGCCTTGCTTTTCGATCCTTGCTCTTATATTGTCTTTTAAATAAAATAAATTGATGGTTCGGCCTTCGGATTGTACATGATAGTCTTTGGATAAATCAGCAATCGTAGATTGTATCGCTTCATGAGAAAAGGAGGTCAGTAATTCTTTTTCCATCACTGGAATAAATGATGCTTTAAGTGCGGCATCATCTGGCTGTAATACCAACAATCCTTTTGATCCAAAAAATGCATGTACAAAAGACAAAGTCGCTTCGCTAATGGTTGTACCTTTTTGATAGGCTTCTTTTAAAATGTGCAAGGCCTTTATTCCTTGAGGAAGTACTGCCCAGTAATTTTCTAATTGTTTTAATAAAAGTAATAAAGCATCATCCACCTGCATTCTTCCAATGGCGCCTGATTGCTTTGTCACCCATTGGCATTTTTTTTCATCTAAATTAAATGCGCCTACCTCATCCAAGTCGGCATCTTCCGAGCCCATATAATACACGGGCACAAAATCGTATTCAGGAAATGTTGCCTTCAAACTTGCAGCTAATTGAATGGCGTGAATTATTTTATAAAAAAAGTACAATGGTCCGGTAAATAAATTAGGCTGATGTGCTGTGGTCACCACAAAAGTGGTATCCTTTTTTAACAAGGCCAATTGGTCATTGACTGTTTTTTCTTGTGGAAGATTGCTGTATTGTTTTGTCAATACATCAAACAATAAAGTTCGATTGATTGGATGTTTTTTTCGGCCTTCTATTGCTGCCTTGTATCCCTCAATAGTAGGTGCGTATTGCACAAAATTGAGCGCGGAACCTTTACCTTCTAAATAATCATTGATTAGTTTAGAGAATACATGGGTTGAACTAAATGGGATATGCATACTGCTTTGAGACATCGTGGGCAAATTTCGGGAAAAATGCATTGATAAAGGCATTTTATTCAATATTGGAAGAAAAATAATACTTTTATAGGGCAAAAAATTGCTCGCTTAAAACGAACCCCTATGGAAACCTACGGTAAGATTCTTGTTATTGCTATGCCCCTATTTTTAATATTGGTCTTATTTGAAAAATGGTATGGATGGCGCAAGGGCAATGATACTGTTAGAACGATGGATATGATCTCTAGTTTAAGCTCGGGCGTGACCAATTCTACAAAAGACGTTTTAGGGTTGAGCATTGCAATCATTAGTTATGGTTGGTTGGTGGAGCACTTGACTATTTATCAAGTAAAGTCTAGTTGGATGCTTTATGTGATTGCATTTTTAGCTTTAGATTTTGCAGGCTATTGGGTTCACCGATTAGCACATACAGTGAACTTTTTTTGGAACAACCACATTGTACACCATAGTAGTGAAGAATTTAATTTAGCCTGTGCATTAAGACAAAGTATCTCGGTGTATTTTAGGATTTATGCTTTCTTGTTAATTCCTGCAGCAATGTTTGGTGTACCACAACAAGTGATTGCAGTGGTAGCGCCTTTACATTTATTTGCTCAGTTCTGGTACCATACACAACATATCAATAAAATGGGCTGGCTAGAATATGTTATTGTTACACCCGCACATCACCGTGTGCACCATGCTATTAATCCAGAGTATTTAGATAAGAACTATGGTCAAATATTTATTTTCTGGGATAGAATGTTTGGGACTTTTCAAGAAGAAACTCCAGCAATACCTGCTGTATATGGGGTTACTAGACCAGTGCGTACTTGGAATCCCATCAAAATTAATTTCATGCATCTATGGTTATTAATGCAAGATGCCTGGTATACAAAAAGTTGGAAAGATAAATTACGTGTTTGGTTGATGCCATTAGGATGGAGACCAGCAGATGTGGTTGAAAAATATCCTGTGTATAAAATTGAAGATGTGTATCAGTTCGAAAAATACGACACCCCTGCTTCAAAAGGGATGATTGTTTATTTATGGATTCAACTATTTTGCTTACTCTTAATTGTAAGTTATTTATTTGGCAATGTAGCAAGTATTGGCCTTACCAATATAATGTACTATGGCTTATTCATATTTGCGCAAGTATATGCTTTAACAGAATTCATGGACCGCAATCCAAGAGCATTGATCTATGAGGTGGTAAAAAATATGATTTGTGTTGGCGGCATCCTGTATTATGGAGGATGGTTTGGACTACAAAATTATTTTGGTGCGAGTAGCTATATTTTAATGGGGTATTTTTTTATTAGTACAGCCACTGTAGCTGCATTTACTAGTCAACTAAATCGCCCTCTAAATCATAGTCGTACGCTTTCGTAATTTTCACCATTACAAAATCACCTGGCTTCAATCTTTTATTGGTATTGATCACTACTTCGTTGTCTACCTCCACACTATCAAATTCAGTGCGGCCTAAATAACGTCCAGCTTCTTTTTTATCCACCAATACTTTTAAAATCTGCCCTTCTTTGGATTGGTTGATTTCAAGGCTAATTTCTTGTTGCACTTCCATGATCTCTTCGGCACGGCGTTGTTTCTCCTCGGCAGGAACATCATCCACTAAATCATGTGCGCTTGTATTTTCTTCGTGGCTATAGGTGAAGATGCCCACTCTGTCAAATTTATGCAATTGTAAAAATGCCTTTAATTCTTCAATATCTTCTAATGTTTCTCCTGGGAAGCCAGCAATCAAAGTAGTTCTGATAGCAATACCCGGCACGCGCTTTCTGATTTCATGAATCAATTCGGTCATTTCCTCTCTGGTAATATTACGACGCATGGCTTTGAGCATATTATTGCTTGCATGCTGTAAAGGAATATCAATATAATTACAAATATTATCGCGCT
This sequence comes from Chitinophagia bacterium, assembly GCA_037143275.1. Taxonomy (GTDB): domain Bacteria; phylum Bacteroidota; class Bacteroidia; order Chitinophagales; family Chitinophagaceae; genus Sediminibacterium. Next base: position 224,501 of record JBAWZB010000003.1, on the reverse strand, counting down.
CACGCATCGCATCCAAGATGTCTAAAGGAAACTTAGAAGGATATGCATAGTGCAAACGAATCCACTCCACCCCTTCTATATCTGCTAAAGCGTGTAATAATTTAGGTAAGGCACGCTCTTTATAAATATCCAATCCGTAATAAGTTAATTCTTGTGCAATCAACATGACCTCCTTCACCCCTTTCTTCACCAAGCCTTTTGTTTCTTCCACCAATTGCTCAATGGTTTTACTTACGTGTTGCCCGCGCATTAAAGGAATGGCACAAAAAGAACAAGTACGGTTACAGCCTTCACTAATTTTTAAATAAGCATAATGCTGTGGGGTACTTAATAAGCGCTCTCCCAATAACTCTGCTTTATAGTCGGCATTCAATTGATTCAACATCAAAGGCAATTCCATGGTGCCAAACCAAGCATCTACTTCTGGTATTTCTGCAGCAAGGTCACCTCTGTATCTTTCACTTAAACAACCCGTCACATACACTTTATCTAATTTTCCTTTATTTTTTAGTGCCACTTGGTCTAAGATGGTGTTCACACTCTCCTCTTTTGCTTTATCAATAAACCCACAAGTATTCACCACCACAATATTATGATCTAACTTTTTATTTTCATGCACCACATCGATATCATTGGCCACCAATTGACCACTCAGCATTTCACTATCCACCAAGTTTTTACTACAACCTAGCGTGATGATATTGACCTTATTCTGCTTTAAAGTTTTTGACTTCATAAAATATTTTTAACGAAAAATAATTCGTAGGTTTTTTATTTATTGACTTCGTTGGTGAAGTGGAATGTAATGTCTGGATTGTTCGTGATCTCTGTGTTTAAGAACCATTCACTTTGTGCCAAATACACCGGTGAACCATCTTTATCTTCGGCCGCATTTTGCTGCTTATAACGTAAGAAATCGTTCAATTTATTTTTATCTGTTGAGGTTAACCAACAAGCTTTATAAAAAGGAAGGGTTCTAAATTCACAAGCTGCACCATACTCTTGCAGCAAACGATACTGAATCACTTCAAACTGTAAGTCACCCACACAACCAATGATTTTTTTATTGCCGCCAAACTGCGTGAACAATTGCGCCACCCCTTCATCGGTTAACTGTTGAATCCCTTTCTCCAATTGCTTAGTCTTCATAGGATCCTTATTCACCAATTCTTTAAAGATCTCAGGAGAGAAGGTTGGGATTCCTGTAAAGTAAAACTTCTCACCCTCAGTTAGCGTATCTCCAATCTTAAAATTACCGGTATCAAAAAGACCCACCACATCCCCAGGATAAGCATCTTCCACGATATCCTTACTGCGTGCTAAGAAAGTATAAGGATTGGTGAAACGAACATCCTTGTCTAAACGCACATGTTTATAATAGGTATTGCGCTCGAACCTACCGCTACATACACGCATAAAAGCAATTCTATCACGATGCTTAGGATCTAAATTGGCATGGATCTTAAAAATAAATCCGCTGAACTTATCTTCACCTGCTTGTACTTTTCTGACACTGGTATCTCTATCACGCGGTGTAGGTGCAATTTGAATGAAAGTGTCCAACATTTCTTGGACCCCAAAATTATTGACAGCAGAGCCAAAGAATACTGGGGCAATCGAACCAGATAAATAATCTGTCGGATTCAGCGCACCATATACTCCATCAATTAATTCTATATCTTCTCTTAATAAATCCGCATCACGGTCACCCACTTTTTGTTGTAAGACGGGGCTAGATAAATCACCAATCGCCACCACATCTTCATCGTCTGCTTTGGTGCTTGCCGTGAATAGTCGTAAACTCTTATCATGTAAATTATACACGCCCTTAAATTCTTTACCACTATTAATAGGCCAAGTCATTGGATGTAAAGAAATTTTTAATTCCGCTTCTATCTCTTCTAATAAATCAAATCTGTTTTTACCATCACGATCCATCTTATTAATGAACACAATCACCGGTGTGGCACGCATGCTACACACTTCCATCAACCTTCTTGTTTGAGGCTCTACCCCATTCACGGAATCTATCACCAATATCACACTGTCTACGGCAGTTAAAGTTCTGTAAGTGTCTTCTGCGAAATCCTTGTGCCCTGGGGTATCTAATAAATTAATCAAATTACCTTTGTATTCAAATGACATCACCGAAGTGGCCACAGAGATACCTCTTTGACGTTCAATCTCCATGAAATCCGAAGTCGCATGCTTCTTGATTTTATTGCTTTTTACAGCACCTGCAGTTTGTATGGCACCACCGAATAACAATAATTTCTCTGTCAATGTGGTCTTACCCGCATCTGGGTGAGAGATGATGGCAAAGCTTTTTCTTCGATTAATTTCTTTTTCGTACTTCATTGTTCGTTGTTCCTTAAAATCCATTTATATATTCAACCTTATTAAAAATGGCCCGCATTCAAAATCATTTGAAGCACGAGCCATTCTGTATTTTATTCCAAGCTAGTTAGATATCAATTGCTTCGCCGTATGCAGCAGCAGTTGCTTCCTTCAAGCCTTCACTCATTGTTGGGTGTGGATGAATTGCATTTAAAATTTCATGCGCAGTGGTTTCTAATTTACGAGCTACCACAGCTTCAGCAATCATTTCAGTTACATTCATACCAATCATATGACATCCTAAGAATTCACCATATTTTGCATCAAAAATAACTTTCACAAAACCTTCGGTTGCACCTGCTGCAGAAGCTTTACCGCTTGCTACAAATGGGAACTTACCAACTTTGATTTCATATCCTGCTTCTTTCGCAGCTTTTTCAGTATAGCCTACACTAGAGATTTCAGGAATACAGTATGTACATCCTGGAATATTGTTGTAATCGATTCCTTCTGGCATATGCGCATGCTTCTTTTCCATGTATGCAATATGTTCTGCGGCGTTGATACCTTCTTTCGCAGCCACGTGTGCTAAGGCTTGGCCAGGAGCACAATCTCCAATCGCATAAATACCTGGAACAGCAGTTTGTCCAAACTTATCTACCACAACTCTTCCTTTATCTACTTTAATTCCGTTTTGTTCTAATCCAATATTTTCAAGATTCGCCACCACACCAGCAGCACTTAAAAGCACATCTGCTTCTAAAGTCATGGTGGTACCATCTGATTTTTTAACCAAGGCTTTTACACCAGCGCCGGTGGTATCTACTGACTCAACGGATGCATTCGTCATGATCTCGATGCCTTGCTTCTTATATTGCTTCTCTAATTCTTTAGAAATATCTTCGTCTTCTACAGGAACAATTCTTGGAGCAAACTCCACAATTGTCACTTTTGTTCCCATGCTATTGTACACATAAGCAAACTCAACACCTATCGCACCGCTACCAACAATGATCATGCTCTTTGGTTGTTGCTCCATCACCATCGCTTCTCTGTAGCCCATTACTTTTTTACCATCTTGCTTTAAGTTGGGTAATTCTCTTGAACGACCACCAGTTGCAAGTACAATATATTTTGTATCGATCACTTGTGTGGTACCATCCGCAGCTTTTACTTCTACTTTGCCTTTTGAATGTACTTTACCGTAACCCATAATCACATCAATCTTATTCTTCTTCATCAAAAACTGAACACCTTTGCTCATCTTATCTGCTACGCCACGGCTACGCTTAATCACTGCGCCAAAATCATGATTCACGCCTGTGGTAGTGATGCCATAATCTGCACTATGCTTTACATAATCATATACCTGAGCACTCTTAATCAATGCTTTGGTTGGGATACAACCCCAGTTTAAACAAACGCCACCCAAACTTTCTTTTTCGATAACAGCTACTTTTAAGCCTAATTGAGAAGCACGAATAGCAGCAGGATATCCACCAGGACCACTACCAATAACGATTACGTCGTATGCCATATAGTTCTATTTTAAGTGTTTATAGGGTGCAAAAATACCCCGAAAAAGGCAAATGAAAAAACAAATGTTAACTATTCAAAGAAAACACGCACCATCTGGAAAAACCACTTATTGTCGTTGGGACGTTGCTTACTAGACTGGTTTTCGTCGTATTTACTCAAACCAAACAAACCCGCCATATTGCCCCCTCTCACCGCTATCTCTAAATATCCAGCAGAGTTAAACCAAGCCATCTTATCGGCGACAGGGACGGATCCATAGTTTTGACTCAAAGTTTCAATGGTTTCATTACGGGTAAATACAATCTTAAAGGACCTGCCCTTGGCATGAAAATCAAACTCCTCTTTACGAATATTCACCACCACATTCTCAAACTGGTCAATGAATAAAATTTGACCCTCCATCCAATCTGGCCCCAAAGTAGGCTGCATTGGGTAAATCTCTTGAATGGTATCGGTTCTTTCACCAGCTTCATCCAAACTTCCAGAAGCAAAAAAATAGGCAATCGCTTCTACCATACGCTCGGTCATTTGAATGAAAGTACCTGCCCCTTTACAATCTATTCTTACAATCTCTTTAGGCTTCAAACCCAGCATCATGGTTAAAAAACCATTGTCTGGCGTAATAAAATAATGCCCATTAAATTGAGCAAATAATAAATGATCAGTAGGATAATGAAAGGCATTTACCATCACCACATGCACCGTGCCCGCAGGATAATATTTTGCTGCATTGTTAAAAATATAAGCCCCTTGTTGGTAATTCTTACTCGATAAATAATGGGTGATGTCTGCAATCACACAACCCGGAATAGTTGACAATATCTGCCCTTTAACAGCACCAATGATAAAATCCTCTTGGCCAATATCAGATGTTAAAGTTATTAATGGCATATTTAATCTTAAACGAAAAAATAAGTCCTTTATTTTGTGGTTAAGCCCTAATTTTTAAATGAGTATCAATACTTTAAAGCAAGTGTCCCTATTTAATGAGTTCGCCGTTTTTAAAGAAAAAATTGAAAGTCAATTTATCCGCCAATCCTGGGAAATATTTATTCAAAAAAACAGCACGCTTCCCTGTGAAAGTAAGTACCAATGTACGTTTGCGTTTTTCTATCGCGTGGATGATATGCCCAGCACATTCCTCCGAAGACATCATTGCGCCCTCGTCCATCGGCGACTCTCCTTGAGATTTAGCGTCCTTATTCAACGCCACATTGCGGATATTGGAACTCGTAAAACCAGGACAAACCCACATCACATGGGTGCCTGTATGCAATAATTCAGTTTTAATCGCTTCCAACCAGCCATTTAAGGCAAATTTAGACGCAGAATAGCCACTTCTTCCAGGCAAGCCACGATATCCAGCAATAGAAGATACGCCCACAATGACCCCTTTTTGCTTTAATATAGCTGGCAATGCGGCCTTAGTGGTATAGACAGTTCCCCAAAAATTGATGTCCATCACTTGCTTCAAAGTTTCGGTAGTGGTTTCTGTAATCAATGCCCTCATGCTGATTCCTGCATTGTTAATGAGTACATCTATCTGTCCCAAAGAACTTATGACATCTGTAATAAATTGTTCACATTCTTGTTCGTTACGCACATCTACACCCTTTAAAAATAAAGGCGCATCAGGATGTTGCGTTTGCAAATGATTTAATTTATCCTGACTTCTTCCGCAGGTAGCCACTCTAGCACCTAAGGCTAGAAACTGCTCTACCAAAGCCTTTCCGATGCCATCGGACCCACCTGTAATGACAACAACTTTATTGTTAAATGCAGACATAAAAATGTGTTTGTACAAAAGTAATTGTTATTTGAAGATGAACCACTTAGGAGCTGTTTTGGGGAAATAAAGTTCCCTTTTTATTTGTTTTAATTCAATTAATCCCTATTTTTGCACTCCTCAAAAGGGAAACGGGTTAGAATTGGTAGCTCAGTTGGTAGAGCAATACACTTTTAATGTATGGGCCCTGGGTTCGAGTCCCAGCCAGTTCACAAAGCTTGTCACGAAAGTGACAGGCTTTTTTGTTTTAAGGCTGCGTCGGGAGCTCGCTCACGTAAGCAGACGAGAAACAAAAAAGCCAACGAAACGCGAAGCGGTTCGTTGAAAAGCTTTGAGTAAGGACGCCATTTAGGGAGGTCGGCGGAACGCAGTGGAGCCGACAATCCCTACTCAATAAATTTAGATGAGGAAAGTCGGCGAATTGAAACGAAGCCAATAATCCTAATTCTTCCCATCAAGAATAATTGGCGTTTTACCTCCACCCATGATAATCACTTTAGCATTGGGAGAAGTAATTAAACCTTTCATTACTTGGATTTGCTCATATTGTAATTGCTTGTCTCCTAAACCAAGACTTATAATTCTTTGGTAATCTGCTATACCCTGCGCTTCTACCCTTTTACGCTCTGCTTCTTGCTTTTCTTTTTGCAAAACATACTGCATTTTTTGGGCATCTTGTTCTGCTTTAATTTTTTCTTCAATAGAACCTTTTACAGATACTGGTAAGGTAATATTACGGACTAATAATTGTTCTAAAACCAAACCTCTAACTTTTAAATTAGCCTCAATTGTTTTAAAAATTCTAGATTGGAATTCATCTCTTTTAATGGAGTATAAATCAACTGCGGTATAATATACGGCATTGTCTCTAATTTTTGTTCTTGTAATGGGACGTATTACGACATTCTTAAAATCGTATCCAATTTCTTTCACAATTTTTGGAGCCTGTGATGCTTGAACCCTATACAATACAGTCAGGTCAATCACTACTTCTAATCCATCAGCAGTTAATACTCTTATAGCGTCGTCGCCAGTTACGTCACCTTCGTTATGCACCCCACTCATTGTATAGTTTTGCGTTCTAACATCAATTGTATTGATTTCCATTAAAGGATTTACAAAATTCAATCCACTTGTCAATACTTCGTCTTGTACTTTACCAAATAAAGATTGTACGCCAATCTCTCCAGCATCAATTTGCTTGATACTAGAAGTAAGTGCCCCTAAAGTAATAAAAATGATTCCTGTGATGCTGAATGCTTTTGCATAATTAGATAAAGGTGTATTGCCTTGTTTAATTGCTCTAGCAGCAAAAAATAAAATTATTCCTAAAATGATTAATAACATAAGTATTGATTTATATCTTAAAGGTACTTATATATATTGAACAATTAAATCTATTTAGTATAATCTATATTTACGAATTATAGATTTTAAAATTAAAGTTCTGGTTGTATAATCACTAGAATGTCCGAACCGCTCTTACTTTATTAAGGTTGTAAATATTATTTGTTGTTCCTTGATTACCATTGTTAAAGTTAATAAGTGTTTGCCAACCATTTGATAAATCAGAACTCCAATAAGATTCACTCAAATCAAATCCACCGATTGCAACTCTATTAATATAAAGTTTATTGAGTTCATTCAAGGTAGGTAATCTCCAATCAGAATAACCTCCACCCCTATAATTATTTGTTTGAGAAATTCCATAATCAGTAGGTGTATTCCCTTGTGATACACCATTTGTTGCTGAACCTTGATCAACAGCAGCAGCAATCAATCCGTGATCAACATTTGGGTCGAAACCAGGATCTAAAGAGGTATATAGATAAGCAACTTTTCCACCATATGCATCAGCACCAGGGCTGTAATTTGGTACTGCTGATTGGGTTGTTCCACCAACAAGATTAACCCAAATACGTCCGTTATAATACTCTGGCTCTCCACCATTAAGTCCACAATTAGTACAGTAAATTATTAACCCTGTAGCAGGATTTGTAATTGCATCACGTTGATTACCAGTCATTCTGGGTGGCAAAAACCCTTTTGTAGTTGAACTTGCTTCTAAAACTGCTGAAGCTGCTGGAGAGTTTATACCTACTCCCAGAGTATTAATAGAAACAGTACTTGAAAATGTTTTAGCACCTGAAAAAGTTTGTACACCTGCAGTTACAATACCTCCATTACTAGCATTTGCGGGAGTAAGTGTTAAGGTAGTTCCGCTAATCGTTGCACCTTTTATATCTGAAGTTCCACTAATTGATCCAATAGAAGACACTCCGCTTCCTGAAACTGTTGTCCAAGTTAAAGTTCCAGACCCAGTAGTACTTAATACCTGACCACTTGTTCCATCTGTATTTGGATAAGTTACTATACCAGCAGTTAAAGTTCCACTTGTTTTTACATTGGTCACAGAAGTGTTTCCTAATTGAATTGTATTACTTGTAGTTACTGTTGCACCATTACCAATTGCTGTAGCATTGGATAATGTTCCTGAACCAACATTTGCGTTATAACCTATAGCGGTGTTATTTGAACCAATGGTATTTGCTAAAAGTGCCCCACTACCTACTGCAGTGTTGGCGTCACCTGACACAACACTCAATGTATTATAACCAATTGCTGTATTATCACTAGGTGCACTTCCATTCGATAATGCTGCACTTCCTACTGCCGTATTTCGGTTTCCGTTGGCAGCACCTCCCTGTCTGATTGCATTTGTTCCTACTGCTGTATTGTCATTACCTCCTGGGCTACCACCATTATTACTATTGGTTAAACTTGACAGTGACATTGTACCTACAGCCGTATTATTGCTTCCAGGAGCACCATATAAAAGTGAATAAGCACCCACCATTGTATTTGCAGATCCAGAACTAGGTGTACCAATTCGTATTGAATTTACTTGTATATTATCAGTAAAAATCTTACCCCCCGCAAAAGTTTGGTTTCCGTTGGTAATTATACCCCCATTGCTAGCATCAGCAGGTGCTAGGTTTAGTACTCCAGATGTAATACTTCCTCCATTTGCACTAGAAGTACCACTTATAGCACCAACAGACGTTACCCCACTTCCGCCGCCGCTTGAAACTGTTGTCCATGTTAAAGTACCACTACCTGTAGAAGTTAAAAATTGCCCACTTGAACCAGTAGTTGTTAAACCTGTTCCTCCATTTGCAACTGCAATTGCTGTTCCACTCCAAACTCCAGTAGTAATTGTTCCAACACTAGTTAAATTAGATAAACTTGTTAATGTTGTATTACTAGTAGCTGTTATATTACCAGCTGTAGTAGCTGTTGTTGCACTTGTTGCTGTAGCAGCATTACCCGTAATACTTCCAACTATTGGATTAGTTACTGTTAAGTTCGCTAATGTGCCAACACTTGTTAAACTAGATCCTGTCACCGTTGATTTTAATACAGTACCTGTTAAAGTTCCTGCATCTACTAAAGAATTAATAGCAGAATTTAAAGTAGTAGGCGTTACATAAGCTGCACTACTATCAGCAATATTCATCTTAGATTTTAACTGAGCTTTAATATATGCTGAATCTAACACATAGGCGGCTCTTGCATATGGTGCTAACATAGTTAAAGTATCTTTTGCAGATAACTTAGTTTCTACCGTGGTTGATAAAGCTTGAACGGCTTGTGATTTAGCATAAACTGCTAACATTTTTGTTGTATCGGTAATGCTCAATTTTTGATTAACGCCTCCTGCATTTGCAGAGTATAAAGCATATGGCACAGCGCCAAAACTGGTTGTCCCTATATTCACCCACTCTTTAGTATAGTCCCAACCAACATTACCAGCAGCTGGTGTAATTGCAATTTTCAAATTTAAAAAGAAGGGGCCTTGAGACCAATCAATTGCATTGATACCAGATGCAGTTCCGCCAACCCTTGTACCATTTCCAATACTAATACTAAACATACCCGTACCATCTGTATTAACTTGAAATTGCTCCACTAATAAACTTGGGCCATTGGTGGTTGTTTGGATAACACTAGATTGCACATAGATTTTTCTTTCCTTCGCAGGGTTAGAAAAATTATCTCTGGCAACAGCTTGGAAAAAAATGCCATTGTTGACACTTTGTGCTGATAATTCATTAGCACAAACTATTAGCATCATGCCAAGGACAATAGTTTTTAAAAAAGTATAATTCGTTTTGCTCATTGTAAATATTTATAAAGTTTTGCTATTTAAATTTTTAGTTTGGATTTGGAATGCTATTTAGCTTTAATAAATTTTAAAGCGTCTATATATTTTGTTGATTCAATTTGTATAAAGAAGGCTTTGAGTAAGTACGCCATTGAGAGAAGTCGGGGACGTGAAACGAAGCCGACAATCTTAGTGAACCAAAAACTCCGAAATCGTCAAGAAATCGGAGTTTTTAAAATATAAATGCTGCTCAATTTAAAATTTCAAAATTAGGTAATCACTAGAAATTGCTCATTCAGATACTAATTTGCAAAATCTACTCTTAATAAGATCATATCATAGCCGTCATTTGCAACAAAAACTTTATATGACTCATTTGGCATAACAGGATTCGTCCCACTACCAATATTATGTATATGAAAATCAATTGTCTCATAATAACCAATTGTTAGTATATTTGTATAACTATCAAGTCTAATAATTGGATTCCACGAATTAAAATAATTTTCATTAACGTAATAGTTTTTAATTGTTCCACCGCCAGAAGTATTACTTGTATAGGTTTTCTTTGTAGCAAAAACTTGCACATTTTTAAAACCAGATGGTGAAAGAACTTCTACTGATCCAGTTGAAGTATTGAATCTGAATTGTAAATTACCCACTGTGATTACAGAAGCTGTAGTAGCGTCAGTTTTTTTTGAATGACTTACTGCTGATTTTGATTGCCAACTAGCTGTATTACTTCCATTCGTAGTCAAAACTTGTCCATTAGTACCAGCTGTATTAGGATAAGTAATTGCACCAGCAGTTATAGTTCCACTTGTTTTTACATTGGTCACTGAAGTATTTCCGAGTTGGATGGTATTGCTTGCACTTACAATTGCACCATTACCAATTGCAGTTGCATTTGATAAATTATTTGAACTAACGTCAGCATCATATCCAATTGCGGTATTATTTGATCCAGTTGTATTATTATCTAATGTATTATATCCAATTGCAGTATTATTAGATCCAGTTGTATTTAGATATAAAGTAGAATGGCCATAGCCTGTGTTTGCAGTTCCGATCGTGTTTGTATAAAGCGATTGAAAGCCAAATGCGTTGTTACCACCGCCAGTTGTAGTTGAATAAAGTGCATTAGAACCATATGCATTATTTGAAACTGCTGTTGTATTTGAATAAAGTGCATTGTATCCCGTAGCTGTATTATTATAGCCTGTTGTATTTGCTCGAAGTGCACCTGCACCATTTGCTGTATTTTGATAACCTGTTGTATTTGAATAAAGTGAACTCTCTCCAGCTCCTGTATTATTATTACCAGTCGTATTATTTTGAAGCGAAGATGAACCATTGGCTGTGTTAGCAGTACCTGTGGTATTTGATAGAAGCGTCCAAGAACCATTGCCTGTATTAGCACCACCTGTTGTATTAACTCTTAGAGAATAAAACCCAATGGCTGTGTTATTATATCCCGTCGTATTTGAATAAAGCGAATTAGCGCCAATGGCTGTAAGATTATTACCTGTTGTATTTGAATAAAGCGCATAAGACCCATTGGCAGTATTATTTTCACCTGTTGTATTTGCAAAAAGCGAATAAAACCCATTAGCAGTATTATAACCTCCAGTGGTGTTACTAGAAAGTGATTGATACCCATTGGCTGTGTTATTAGAGCCTGTTGTGTTATATAAAAGAGAATTGTACCCACTTGCTGTATTATTAGCACCTGTGGTGTTAAAAGAAAGCGATTGCAACCCATTTGCTGTGTTATTAGATCCTGTAGTGTTTCTATTAAGCGAAAAAGAACCAGTTGAGGTGTTAGAAAATCCTGTAGTGTTACTAGAAAGTGATTGAAACCCATTTGCTGTGTTATTAGAGCCTGTGGTGTTGATAGCAAGTGATTGCCTTCCATTTGCTGTGTTATTATAGCCTGTGGTATTTGTATAGAGTGAATTATACCCAATTGCTGTATTACTATAGCCAGTGGTATTAGATACTAAAGTACCTCTACCCACTGCAGTATTATAAGACCCAGTAGTATTTGTTATTAAAGAATTAAATCCAATAGCAGTATTATATAAACTTGTACTTGTACTTGTGCCTGCACCTGTTCCAACAGTCAATCCATTTACAGTTAAATCATAAGCCCCTAAATCAACCGCACCAGTTGCACCATTATATGGAACACTTGAATTGCTTGTCCATGTTAAAGTACCACTTCCTGTTGAAGTTAAAAATTGCCCACTTGAACCAGTAGTTGTTAAACCTGTTCCTCCATTTGCAACTGCAATTGCTGTTCCACTCCAAACTCCAGTAGTAATTGTTCCAACACTAGTTAAATTAGATAAACTTGTTAATGTTGTATTACTAGTAGCTGTTATATTACCAGCTGTAGTAGCTGTTGTTGCACTTGTTGCTGTAGCAGCATTACCCGTAATACTTCCAACTATTGGATTAGTTACTGTTAAGTTCGCTAATGTGCCAACACTTGTTAAACTAGATCCTGTCACCGTTGATTTTAATACAGTACCTGTTAAAGTTCCTGCATCTACTAAAGAATTAATAGCAGAATTTAAAGTAGTAGGCGTTACATAAGCTGCACTACTATCAGCAATATTCATCTTAGATTTTAACTGAGCTTTAATATATGCTGAATCTAACACATAGGCGGCTCTTGCATATGGTGCTAACATAGTTAAAGTATCTTTTGCAGATAACTTAGTTTCTACCGTGGTTGATAAAGCTTGAACGGCTTGTGATTTAGCATAAACTGCTAACATTTTTGTTGTATCGGTAATGCTCAATTTTTGATTAACGCCTCCTGCATTTGCAGAGTATAAAGCATATGGCACAGCGCCAAAACTGGTTGTCCCTATATTCACCCACTCTTTAGTATAGTCCCAACCAACATTACCAGCAGCTGGTGTAATTGCAATTTTCAAATTTAAAAAGAAGGGGCCTTGAGACCAATCAATTGCATTGATACCAGATGCAGTTCCGCCAACCCTTGTACCATTTCCAATACTAATACTAAACATACCCGTACCATCTGTATTAACTTGAAATTGCTCCACTAATAAACTTGGGCCATTGGTGGTTGTTTGGATAACACTAGATTGCACATAGATTTTTCTTTCCTTCGCAGGGTTAGAAAAATTATCTCTGGCAACAGCTTGGAAAAAAATGCCATTGTTGACACTTTGTGCTGATAATTCATTAGCACAAACTATTAGCATCATGCCAAGGACAATAGTTTTTAAAAAAGTATAATTCGTTTTGCTCATTGTAAATATTTATAAAGTTTTGCTATTTAAATTTTTAGTTTGGATTTGGAATGCTATTTAGCTTTAATAAATTTTAAAGCGTCTATATATTTTGATGATTCAATTTGTATAAAGAAGGTTCCTGTGCTTAAGCCGCTTAAATTAATTTGTTTACCTTGAAAAAGCTCATATCCAGTAGCGCTTAGGTTTGTAATTTTAGAACCATCTAAGCCTAAAATCGTAATATTAAAATTATCGTTTAAAGGAGGTATGTTGGTAAATTTAACTTTAGTAAAATCACTTACTGGATTTGGTAAAAGTTTAATACCAAGTGAATTTAGCTTTGTGATTGCTTCACAATTAGCGGCAAACAAACCATTACCTCTGTCTCCAGTAAGCACCGCAGTTCCATTTTGTACATTTAAACAAGTTGAACTACTGCTAAAAATTAATGCCATACTATTGTTAGAGAAATTGTTTAATGCGCCTACACTACTCATTATAAAAGCGCCATTATTTTCTTGCGCATGAAGTATGATAGGCGTAGATATAGCCAATAAAATATTTAATACATAAACAACGGGGCTATTCAATTTTCTTAATTTTATTTTCATGTTACTTACTTGTAAAATAAAGGATTGTTTTAACCGATTGCCCATCAGCTGTATAAGAATGTATCATTTTTTCATCGCCAACAGATTCAATCAAATGTGTATAATTAAAATTATTTCCATTGATTGTCTTAGTTTTTACAGACAACTCGTATTTGCCATTATTATTCACAATAGAAAAGGTACCAGTTAAGCCATCAGAATCTTTGGTAGAGCCATCACTTAAAAAAGTAATAAAATAGGTAGATTGTCCTACAAATGTTTTTGTAACAGATCCAGTAATAGAATAGTCTAAATACCAAGTTTTATTAACTAGTCTAGTCTGAATTAAATCCGCTTTTGTATTAGAGACTTCTTTGTTACAAGAAACAATACCTAATGTAAAAGCTGCTATCATTGATACTATAAATAATTTTTTCATAATTCTTTTGCTTATTTTATTTAGAATAAATCTTTGGCTTTAATAGTCATTCCAATCTCAAATCGATTCAATTGAACTGGAACAGCGCTATTGAATAAATTAGTGCCTAATTTGTAATGAGCAAAGATGATGTAATAGTCATTATTATTAAATTCAGCTCCTAAATCTGCATTAACAAGTGCCCTGTTGCTTGATCCATCCACTAAATTTTCATTACTAATTTTTGATATTTTATAATCAAAACTTGGTCCTATAATTGCATAAAATTTATACTTAATCATATCATTTACTGGAAGCAGTTTCTTGTAATGCGCGGCAACACTAATTGTCGTAAATTGATTATCTGCCTTAAAATGTGTAAAGTCCTCTAGAAAAGGAGCACTATTGTACTTGTTTAAATAATTATTTCCTGTCGCAATTTTATTAATAGCAAAAATGAAAGAATAAGGATACTTTTCTTTATATACTCCATCTATTCTAAACCCAGCCGAATAACCTGGTTTATAACTGTTACTGTTAACTGAATTGTATAAATAGTTTAGTGGATTAGAAATACCTTCATCGTTGATTGTCTGTTTAGCCAAATCTAAGGAACCCAATAAATACAAATCATTTCCAACAAAGTCTTTAAAGGTTTTAGCGAATGATTTTTTGATTTTTTTTAAACGCTCTTGGCCTGGACGTAATAAAAAAGCACTGTCTTTTTGTTTAGTTGTCAGATCTTGCGCTGATAACATACTGAATTGCATGCTTAATAGCATTAACAAGGCAGCAAGTTTAAAATTCAATTTCGGTAAATCTGACTTTTTAATTCTTGGCATTAAATTATATTTAAAATTATTCACATTTATAGGTTTTAGATCAACACGATTTATTTTAACATATTAAATAATATTAAAATGTATATTTATGTTGAATTAATTTTTAGAAACAATGATATGAATTAAATCTAATATTAGACTATAAACTAGAATATATTTGAATATAATAATAATTTAATAAAAGAAACTTCTTTCAAACTTTCTCACTAATTTCAACATTACAATTAATCAGCATATGAAAAAACTCCTATCCCTATTCGTTCTCATCCTATCTACCCAGTCCCTATTGGCTCAAAAAGACGCAGATCAAATCGTAGGCACCTGGTTAACAGGTAATGGCAATGCAAGAGTGGAGATCTATAAAAATGCGAGTAACTTCCAAGGAAAAATCGTTTGGTTGAGCGAACCAATAGACCCTGCAACCAATAAGCCAAAAACAGACACCAAACATCCAAATAGCGCACTACATAACAGACCTCTTTTAGGCTTAATTAACCTTTGGGGATTTTCTTACAATGAGACCGATGGCAAATGGGAGAATGGGCATATTTACGATCCAAAATCTGGTAAAGAATACAAATGCACCATCACCGCTAAAGACAAGAACACTTTAAATGTGAGAGGTTATATTGGTATTAGTCTGATTGGCAGAACAGATGTTTGGACTCGAGTGAAATAGCTTTTATTGCTACCTATTTACAATACTGTGCAATCTGAGCATCTACTCCAGGGTAATTTTTTCGCTTTGCCGCTTGTAAAGCGCTACATCCTGCTGCATTGTTTCCTAAAGCAATATAGGACATGGCTTTAAAGAATTCAGACTTGCCTGTGTTGGCAGATGGTAAATCAATGGCTCGATTAAAATATTGAATGGCTTTTTCGTAGGACTTAGCTGTGTAATAGCAGATACCCATATTTTCAAAATGTGTATAATTCCCAGGGTCTACAGCACTCGCTTGTAAGTAATAATTTGCAGCTACAGTATACTTGCCTTTCTGAAAAGCCTGCCCACCTAATGCTGCATAATTAGGTAAACTACCCGTTGAAATTGCAGTACCGTATAATAATGATTTAGTATTCACAAAAATGGCACTATCTGCCGGGAATTTTGCAATGGCTGTATCCAATAATGCCCTAGTTACAGCAATAGGTGTTTGATTGATTTCAATTAAGCCTAAAATATATTGGTTCCACCCTTCCCCACTATTTCTGTATTTGATATAGGTTTTAAATGCCTTGGTTGCTTCTGCAGTGTCTTTCATTTTAGCGGATGCAAAAATCATGTTCTTATAATAACTTGTAGCTCTTGGCCAGTTATAGAATGCTCTTTTTGCATAGTAAAAAGTACTATCCATTTTACCTTGGGTCGAAAATATAGCTGTTTTGATAAAGTCATTATAATGTAAATATGGATTCACATTGTCACTTTCATTTAACAAGCGCATGGCCTCATCATTCATCTTATCTCTTAAATAATACCTAGCAACCAATGCTTTAATAGGCAAGGTAGAGGTAGATAAATTAGGGATTTCAGGGAATGCATCCTTCACGTCGTCCAATGCCATTTTAGGATCTTCATTGATCTCCCCCATCACAAATTTTTGAACTTTGAGGGAGGTGTAAGTTTGATAGTTCACATAAATAGCGCCTACGATTAATAATAAAGGAATAAATAATAAGAGTGCCCCTTTAAAATTTTTCTTTTGATTGGTATTATTTGAATCAGTGAAATAAGTAGGTAAAAATAATAAAGCGGCAGACAAAGCAAACATCGTCTGCATAGAGGTTCTTTCGGCAGGAAAATTAAAAAAGGCATCTATAAAATAACAAGCGATGGCCATTAATGCAATGGACATAATCAATTTATGTTGGTCGTCTTTAGATTGTATCCAAAATTGAACGGTCGTGATGCCTAGTAAAACAAATAAAGCAGCAAAACTCAATCCACCTATCACCCCAAGGTCTGCAAACATTTCAATGTAATCGTTATGACAATGATAAGGCACAAATAAATCGTTGGTATACTCTTTTTCGTAAGGGATAGAAGCTAATTTCCAGTTACCATACCCTGCACCTAAGAATGGATGTTTGGTGGAATAATCAATCGCTGCTTTCCATAATTTTATTCGACTATTTTGTTCACTCGCCACATTGATATCTCCTACTCTTTTTGTAACAGAACCATAACCGCCCTGAAACCCTTGTATATCAACCGCTTTAGTCAACATCCCATTGGCTGCAAAAAAAGCAAATACCATTGGAAGAATAAAATAGGCCAGGTGAATACCGATTGCCTTAATGCCTTGTTTTTTATTCAATAAAGTAACTGCTACACTAAACATGACAAATAGTAACCCTAAACCCACAAAAGTAGACCTCGTGTTTAAAATAAATAAAGCCATCATCCCTAAGAATAAAACAATGAAGCCTGCAATTTTTCCAATTAATTTATTGTGTATAATTACAAAAAGTAAGAATGGAAATTTAATCAACAAACTAGCTGCCATCACGTTCTTATTGCCGTTTTTTCCAGTTAAACTAACAATATTTTGATCCAGATTCATATCCACCATGTTCTTGGAGAATCCTGTGATTACATAGATAGCATCAAAGAACAATACCACCGCCACTAAAACAGCCACCACATTAAAAAGCGTGGTCAGTTCTTTTTTATAAAACAGGATGGATAAGTTGATGAAAATTAAATAGGTACTTAATAATCTAGCCAAACAAACCAAGCTTTCAATGGCATTCATGGAATAAGTAAGAGAAAGCAATGCCCATAAAACCAAGAAACTATAGACAATGGTGAATTTTAATTTTAAGATAGCCTCTATTGCTACTTTAAACTGTTGTTGATTGAACAAAATATAAGCCAGTATCGCAAAGTCCACCACACTCACATACAACCACTGAGATCCCATTACATCGGCCCCACCAAAATCAGGAATAAAATGGACGACTAAATATAACAAAGCACAAAATCCAGGACCCCATGTATTTTTTGCTACCTGACTCATATATTCTTATTCTTAAGGCTAAAGATAGTAAAATAGTACAAAAAAAACCGTCCGAGTAAGAAGTACAGGGACGGTTTGTGAAGGGGATTAAAAAGGGGGGCTACTTAGCGGCCAATTCAAATGTCTTTGTCGCAGTATTAGATGCTTTTGACTTTGAAGTAATTGTGATGGTGGCAACACATAAAACTCCAGGTGCCAAACCAGTTACTGTCACTGGATTACTTGATGCAGAAGAAGATAAATTTGAACTAAAAACAACTGTATTATCTAATTTCTTTTTTACAGATACATCAATCGTAACCCCATCTTTTGGTAAAGTTGAAGAGATAGTTGGGTTCATTAGCACTGATGTTCCTACGACTGCATAAACGCTAGCGTAATTTACTTCTGAACCTGCTATATCCACTTTAAATACTAGATCAGACTCTGTGATTACCACTGGTGGAGGTGTAGGCGTAGGTGCAGGACTATCCCCACCCTTACTACAACCAGCTAGAAAAAATAGGCTGGAAGCAAATGCTAGTATGCTTATTTTCTTAAAGACGATTTTTATATTTTTCATAAATTATAATTTAACCATTTTAAACTGATGAGACACTTTTAAGTCCGGTGAAGCAACTCTTACAAAGTAAATGCCTGGATTTAATTCATTGAATGTTAACCTCGATCCTGCAGTCACACCAATTCTTGTTGCCACTTTTGCACCTGTTGCAGCAGAGAAGACTTCGATGTTCAATCTTTGATGTCCTTTGACTACAAAGTCAATGTTCATGAAATTGATGAATGGATTTGGCGTTAACTTGATGAACTCATCCCAACTTAATCTAATGATATCAGTTACTAAGTAATAATATGTATTACTTGCAGCACTTGTACAGCCATTTAAAGTGGTTTTAACTGTGTAAGAACCAACAGCTGAAGGCTTGAATGAAGCACCTGTATTTGTAAGCTTCACACCATCTTTAAACCAACTTAATTCTGTAGCACTAGAAGAAATTAGATTTCCTGCAGTATCTCTTGAAATTATTGGCGCAATTGGTGTTGGCAATACATTGATATCTAACTTAATTCTGTCACTATAACATCCAGCAGAAGTATCTACTTGTGCAACATAGTAAGATAAAATACCAGTTGCTGAAGTATTAAAGGTTGGTATTGCTAATGAAGGTGTACCACCTGTAGCATTTGTACCATACCAAGCTAACTTATTCGTTGTAGCTGATGCAGCAAAATTAATCGTCACTGAAGATTGATTTTGACAAGTAAGTCCTGCTGAAACTACTGGCTTAGCTGGTTGTGAAGCTACATTGATGATGATTGGTTTAGCAATAGAACATCCTAATGAATCTGTTGCTCTTATATAATAAGTGCCACTTGTACTGACTGCATTTGGTGCTGCCACTTTTACTGTTGCATTGTAATCGCTAAAGTAGCTGTATGTAAGTTTAGAACTAGTACCAGTTAAGACAAGCGCAGTATCTGCTAAATTCACAACAAGTGGTAAACATGCTGTAGCAGAAGCCTTGATATTTAACGATGGTTTAGTTGTACAATCCAAACTGACTAACTTAATGATTCTTTCAATAGTTAATCCATTTGCATCTTCTGCAGCAACTTTTAATCTAATTGTATCTGCATCATTCAACCTACGCTTATTAATTAATACTGTATTTGCTAAATCAAATAGACCATTATTCTCTCCATTTGCACCTGTAATAAATTTGTAAGTTAATACTGGCGCATCTGTAGGTGTTGGCTCATATAATGCCCTTAGTGATAATACATATTTAGAAGAGTCTGCATTGTTTTTACTGTAATAGAAAACAGATGAGTCTTTCTCGTTCACTAATAATTTAGTTGGCGCTTGAACAACACCGAATGAATAGGTCTTATCAAAATAACTTCCATAGTTGTCAGTTGCTCTTAATTTAACCTTATAAGAAGCCGCAGTTGGTTTAGCATTCAATAATAAGTTGTTCGTAACTGTATCTAATTTAAAGATCACATCAGAAGTAACAGTTGCATCACTTACAATTGAGAACTTAACCGTAGCAGCTACATCCGCATGCTTAGCAGTTACCTTATATTTAAAGCCATCTTGATCGTTTTGTTTGATAACAAATGTGGCAGTACTATCTCCATTCAATAAGATATTAGATGGTGCAGAACGCTCAGTTAATGTTCTATTTGAACTTATTTGAATCGTTCTATTGTCTGAGAAGTTTGAACCTGTGTTCGATGCATCGATTGATTGTACTGACCAATAGAAAGTGCCTTGATCTAATAATAAAGTGATAGAAGTATTGGTACCTGCATTACCCGCATCAGGTGACTTTCTAATACCAGTTATTAAATCTGCATTTGGATCAATCACATCAGATAAGCCAGGCTTAGTTCCAATAGAGATGGCATAAGTTAAACCGTCTTTTGGAGTCTTATCATCAGTTGCTTTTTCCCAGTTAAATTGAACTAAGAATTTAGTTCCTACCTGACTAATAATAGTTGAGCTACTAGTTTTAGGTTTAGATGGTTTAGCATTAGATGTATAACTAGACTCGGCATAATTATCATCTGCAATTGTAATTGCAGAATCTGCAAACGGAACAACCACGTTGTTTACAATTCTAGGTGCACTTGATTGTGCCAATGATTGACGCACTTTCAGGTTGTTATTTGAAGGTGAAGGATCAATCACTTTTGCAGACAAATCACGTACATTCTTCAATATTTTGAATGAAGAACTGATAGTAGACACATTGGTTAAAGGATTAACAATCTTCTCGGTTCCTACCAATACCACATCTAATACTTTTTTACCGCTAAAGTCACCCAATGTTGGACGCATAGTGATATAATTACCGAATGGGAAGGTTGGCAATTCTTTAAACTTAGTGATACCATTTGTAGCAGCAGTTGTTGGATCAGCTAATGCCATAGAAGAGATACTTCCAGACCCTGCTCTCACACCGCTAAAGATAATATCTGGGTATCCATCTGTATTGATATCACCCCATGTAGTTTGACCTGATTCAAATGGTTTAATGTCTGAATTTGTTTGAACAAACTGAATCGTTTTAGCTGCAGAGTCAATGAATTTATTTTGGTAAATTCTGAATACTTGTCCTGTTGAAGAACTTGTACCTGACAATGATAAATCTAATAAACCATCATTATTGTAATCAATCAAATCTAATGTAGCATTTCTTAAAGCAGGAATACTTAAAGAGGTATTCTTAGCAAATGAAATATTATTTGAAGTATCTGAAGTATTCATATAGACTTCGCCTAATCTTCTTCCATCTATATTGTCATATAAGATAGCTAGATCTAATTTTAAATCCTTATTGATATCACCAAATTGTAAGCTCACGTTAGAAATGCCATTGTTGGTCAATAATACATCTAAATTGTTTTTAATTGTCGATGCCTTAAATCCATTTTTATTTGAAGCTGCTGTATCCTTAAATAAACCAATGAATTTGAATACACCAGATTGTGTGTTGTCCACACCAGCATAGATCATATCTACATAACCATTTTGATCAATATCAGCAAATGCAATTTTTGGTGATGCAAATGGTACACCATTGTAGATAGCGCCTGTGATATTTTCAAATTTGTAATTACCTCTATTTTTATAGATAGCTAATCTACCATTACCGTTGTTATAGTCATTACCTGCTACAACTAAATCTAATAATCCATCATTATTTAAGTCTACCCACTTAATTTCTGGACTAGTTAAGTTTGCTAATTCATCTTTAAAATTAGTGCCTGAAGTACCTGATATACCAGGTATAGATCGAGTAGAATCATTTGGCAACTTCACGAACTTGCCACCCATATTTCTATATAAACCAACAGGGGTATTGAAATTACCATAATCACTACCATTCACCACTTTACCTAAGTAGATAAAGTCAAACACACCTTTATTATTTACGTCAGCCCAAGCAAAAGAAGGCTTATCTAAAGGCTGTATTCTTGTATCCACCAATCCACCTTGGTTTAAGAACTGCCATGGATACTTTAAAACGATTTTTTGACTTGAAGCAAATTTAGAAGAAGAATAGTTTCCATCTACAGCTTGCACTGACCAATAGAACACCCCTGGAGGTAATTCAATATAATATTGATTAGATCCAATCAGTGAAGTATTTGGTGTCAATAGTTTATCGTTTGCAGGATTCACTTGAATGACTCTTAAGTCGCTTAAGCCTGGTTGAGTTCCTAATTTCAAATTATAATACAAGTTAGCTGGTGCAGTTTTATCATCAGTTGCAGCATCCCATAATAACAATACCCTGCCCTGTCCTTGATCAATAAATTTCAAATTACTAGGTGCACTCGGTGCTTTGTTGATATTCTCTCCTTGGTCGTTCAAGTAAATACTTGTAGAACTTCCAACCAATTTATTACCACTAATCACCATGTCCATACTTCCATCACCATTCGCGTCACCCCAGCTAATTGCAGCTTCTGTGTATTGAGGTATGCTTGCATTCTTAGATAAAGTGAAATTACCAAATCCACCTTCGTTCAAGTAGAACTTAGTGACTGGATTTGCTTTAACATCTCTTCCAGCCAAAGTAATATCTACTAAACCGTCGTTGTTAAAGTCAACCAATTTGATGTCACCTTTTTCTACGCTATCCAAAATAATACTTGTTGCATTATATATGTTATTGTAAGAGAAGAAAGAACCAAATTTAGCATCCTTACTTTCTGCAGTTTGATTGCGTAACAATAACAATTGAGGATAATCAATGAATGTATTGCCGGTATATTTTCTAGCAGTACCCATTGCCACAATATCCGTGTCACCATCACCATCCATATCTGCAATGTCTAATTTTGTATTCTTCATTTGCAAATTCATGCTATAAGAATACCCATTATTACTATTTTGTCCATAGTTATTGGTTGTGATTTTAGGATCCAATAAAGTATTCACACGAATACCTCCTTGTGGGTTTCCACCAGTTCCAGTTCCAGAATAGATTAAATCTAAATCACCATCTAAATCATAATCTAGGAATCTAGCATCAGCATCATACATATCTGGCACTGCAAAGTATGCATTGAATTCTGGATCCACTTTGAAATTACCTTTTCCGTCATTTTGGTATAAAAATGATTTTGGATTACCGTTCACATCCTGTCCAGTGGTGAACATGTCTAAAGTACCATTGTTGTTGTAATCACCAAAAGTCATATTCGCATATTTCAAACCAGCCACAGATGTAGGTGTACTCACTTCAAATACGCCTTTGTTGTTAATCAATTGTTGGTAAACAACTGCAGCACCTGATTGACCAATAATAGATAAGTCTAACCAGCCATCGTTATTTAAATCAACCCACTTAATATCGCCATATCTAAATGCACGATTAGCTAAATTAAGATCTTGGAAAGACCCATTTTTATTTTCATAAATTTTTGTAATATTTCCAATATCATCATTTTGACCAATGACTGCCAAATCCATTAGACCATCATTGTTGTAATCACCCCAGCTAAACTTAGCATTGTACATACCTGGAATTGCATTGTCTATACTTTGTAAAGGATCCTTAGGGCTATAGATTACTTGAGTGTATGCAGATGCATTACCCTCCTTGTTCACCATTTGTAAAGAAATATAATAAGGCTTCTTACTTGTAAGATTCACATCATTGAATTCAATTGAATCTGGATAATTTCTTGCATACACTCTATCTAATATAATAGGTATAGTTGGATCTGATGCACGATAATTATAGCCAGTATTGATTCTCGCTGACTTATAATTTGATAAGGTATCTACTTTGATATTGGCAAAAATGTATCTATCCACATTATCTTTTGTAGGCGTCCATTTTACTTTAACGCCATAACCATTATTAGATACTTTAATATTATCAACATTGATAGCTGCTGGTGCTTTTCTTACAAAATTGTCGTCGCCCTTAGTTTGTAACCAAGCTTTAAATACAAAATTATTGCTGTTCCAATTGATTGACCCATCTGCTTCTTGTCCCATTTCAATCCATGTCAAATCATTGAAGCCATCCTTATTCAAGTCTACCAATCTTAAATTGAATAAACTCCAAACAGTATTTGCATTGAAAGGAATACCACCAATTTTCTTTTTAACAAATTCAGATTGCTGGTTATTGATATAAGCTACTACAGAACCTGAGTTATCCACTGTAATCACATCTGGATAAGAGTCATTATTGATATCCCCCACAGTCAGCTTACCATCATTTAATGCGGCGTTTACTTGCATAGCTGATGCTACAGATTTATAATTGGCATCTAAATCGTAAACCTTATAGTTACCGCCATTGATTCTGGTTAAGATTTGAACTTTTCTTTCATTCTTAAAATCATTAATGTAAAGGTTTGCTCCCCAATCCACATTAATGCCAGTATAATACATAAAGAACTTGCCTGCCTTTTTATTAGAAACAAAGACCACCAATGGATTGCCATTTGTTTGTCCTAATCCAACTGAATTAGACCAGTTTGTCATACCAAAAATATCAGGAATACCATCGTTATTAACATCAATAAACTTCACAATTTTAATGCCACTACTTGTATTCTCAATGCTGGTATTGGAAAATGAAATTAATGGATTAGGCTCCCACTTGACTTGTTGTAAAGTTACAATCATCTCTTCCTTGCCATCAAAATTACCATCCATGAATTCTGCTGTAGATTCAATATTTTGACCACCATTGGTTGCACCTTCATTATGTCTAAAGGTAGGTTGATCCCATTTGTATGTTAAATTAGTAGTTTGATTCCATGGATTTAACATGCTATTAAAGAATTGCTTTGGCACATTCGTTGTATCAATATTAAAATTCAAATTTTTATCGTTTACCAAATAAGCAATTTGAGTTTTATCATTTCCAGTTCCACCTTTTCTAAAAATAGTTGCGAAATCAAAGTCATCATCCCCATTGACATTTGTTGCAGCTACAATTTGCATATAATCCGCCTTGCCCTTAGATAAAATTGGTCTTTTATTTAAACTAAATGCAATGCTATTAGCCCCAGTTCCTTTATTGATATTCAATACATTTAAATAGTCTGATTCATTAGGAGAATTAGAGGTACTATCAATTGACTTAAATTCTTGTGAATAGAAAATTACCTTTGGTAAACCTGGTGTTGTTGAAGAACCTAAATTCACCAAATGCATTAAACTAGCTACATGTCCACCATTTCGACTACCAGTTTTAATTTTGAATGATGCAGTATCTGTTCCAAAATTAATTGCAGGAATGAAAATGGTATCTAACACAGACTTCACATTACTTAAACCAGTTCTGATTTCAGATGCACCTGAACCTAATGTAGCTTTTAAAGCATAATAATAAGTCTTATCATTAGGTAATTCGTCAGTAATCGTATTTTTAGCTAAGTCTACTGTGATATTCAAAGGCGCAATGGTATCTAAAGATGTTCTAATGGTATCTCTATATACTTTAATGCCAGCATAATTAACACTAGCATCTGGCTTCTCCCATGTTAAGGTAATTGCTTTGGCAGCTCTTTGTAAACGTGTAATTTGAGGTGCTGCTAAGCTAAATTTACTTTCAAATGCACCAACATCACCAGCTGTTCCAGTTGGATTAGGTCTAGTAGCATTATTGTAATCATAAGTAATGGCATTTAAAGTATCGTTTAATTGAGTTCCAGGAATAACGAATCTAGATTCAGCCATTCCTAAAGCTGGAGAGAAAGCACTTAAACTAAAGTCATTACTTGAAGGATTATTAAACTGTGGATCTACTGATTTATTAGAAGGAGATTGTGTTGCTAATTTTGCATTGTCCACTATCGAACCAACCACTCTAAAGAATTTTTCATTGAAATTGGCATCATATCCATTTTCACTTAAAATACTATTAAATATTACAGCAGCTTTTTCTGAACCACAACAATTTCTTGTTAAATAGCTGTTGTTAGCAATTGTAGTATATATAATTTTAAGAACATTTAGTGTTGGTCTTGTAGAATCACCATTTATGTTAAATACACCATTCTGTGTTGTATTATTTATTATCAAAGAATTTCTAATTTCTGGAGCGCTCCAATTTGAGCTAAATACATATTGAGATGTATTATTTGAGAAGGTACAAGATTCAAATAATGGATTTGATGCGTCTTGAACATCTACTGCAGATGGTGATCCATTTGAACTCCACTGTGTCATTGTGGAACCAGAAATTACTAACCCAATAAATTTATTTCTTATTTTAGAATATTCATTTCCGCCCCAATTTTGATCACGTATTCTAATAATTGGATTTGTTGATGCATTCGTTGAAAGAGGATTTAATATAGCCTTACCTCTATTTTTTGCCATTATTGTGACAGCCTTTTTTACCAAGTCTAGATTTTCAAAATAAGAGCCATCATTTAATATAATCGTATCCCCAACTAAGCTATTATCAATAGCATATTGAATACTCTTTAAAGGCATCATTGATGAAGCATTGTTAGTCTCTTTACCTGCAGTATCTATAACCCATATATTTGTAGCGGTTGCATTACTTAACTTTGAAAGGATACTTGAAGCACCTACATTATCAACTACACTTACTGCATAAAAATATTTTGAATTTACTTTTACAGTTTTATCAATATAATAATTGGTATCAATTGCTGATGCAATTTTTTCTAAATTAGTAGCCAAATTACCTCTATAAACATTATATTTTCTCTTACCTGCTGTATCAACCCATTTTAAAGCGATATTTCTGGTTCCAGCAAAAGCACTTAAAGTATCAACACCAGTTGGAGGAATATTTGGCTGTACAAACAACTCATTTGAAAGACCACTATAAATTTTTGAGCTTGAACCGGAGTATGCTCGTACTCTATAAAAATATTTTGTAAGATTAGTTAGGTTACTATCAATTAATACAACACTATCAGCATTAGCGATTGTATATGTAGCACTTGAAACTGAAGAAGGAATAGTAGAAGTTGCTCTAAATATTTCATACCCATTAATTGAACCATTCACAGGTTTTCTCCATTTTAGTGTAACTTTTTTATCTGATCCGTCTGTAGAAATTAAATAAGGCGAAGGGAAACCAAAACTTGATTCAACAGCTCCAATGTCAGCATTTGAACCTGAAGGACCAGGTCTAGAGTTACCAAAAAAGTCGGTACTAGGAATTGCAACATTCTTATTTAAACCTGTAAAATTAGATCCACTATTTATCAAATTACTAGATGAAGACAAAGTAAATTTAACACTATCCTCAAAATTCGGATCCTTATCATATATGTTATTCTCTATAATACTACCCATTTGAGTAAAATAGTTGTTATTATTTGGATCTGAATTAAAGAAATTATTTCTTACATACGTATCTGCAACTGAATTATTCCAAGAGAATGCATCTAATTTATTATTATGGAAAATATTATTCGTAATATATACCTTAGGATTTGGCTGAGTTTGAAATTTAATTGCAGGTACATTGTTATTTACGAATGTATTATTAGAATAAAATAAGGAATCATTTCCTCCAAAATAAGCAACATAAACTTGGTTCATATCATTTACTGCTTGTCCATTATTGAAGAAAATATTATTTGTAATTGAAGTTTTTCCTCTAACCCATCCTTCAATCACACCAGTTCCAATCCACTGATTATTAGGTCTAGTATATCCTTGATTGTTATTTTTGAAAATATTATTATTTATTTCAATCCCTTGTCCATCAAATCTTAATTTACCATAGTTATTTTCAAAAGTTGAATTTTTAATTATAGTACTATCTTGGAATTGAGCATATATAATATCTTGATCAGGATTTCTTCCTTCAACTGCTAGAAAAGCACTTGGCCCATTATATGTAAATAAACATTTATCAATAGTGACAGGTTTCTGCCAAGATCCATTAAAATTAAATAGCATTTTATTACTTCCCGCAGCACCTTTGAAATGCAACCCAACAAATTGAGTTCTAATCCAAGTATTATTTGTATTGGAACTAGTATAAGAAATCATATTATTAGACAAACCAGCAGCATTTAAAATGGTTGTTCTTATTACTGCTGTATCTTGTTTATTTAATAAATATTTGGAACCTACAACTACTCCAGCATTTACTTGTACTTTTTCATTATAAGTACCTGGTAATATAATTACAGTATCTCCTTTAATTGCTTTTGAAAATGTGTAGGACAAAGTTTTGAATGGAGATGACTCATCACTACCATTTGTATTATCATTATCCAGACCAGTAGTTTTTACAAACCATTTTGTTGCAGTTACACTACTATTGGTTTGGAGAGAAACAACATCACTATTTTCAGATACTACACCATCAGTTCCTCTAGAAACTAAATAATAGTAATATGTAGTACTTGGCAATGTTGTTTTATCAGAATAAGTTGAAGTAGTATCTCTTAAATTATCAACTAATAAGGTAGCTGAACTTGCACTTAATCCTCTATAAATATCAATATACGGAGTATTTGTTGGAGTTGTTCCTCCACCACTATATTTTGTAGTAGAAGACCAAGTCAAGGAAACACCAGATCTACCAGTTGTTACAAGGGCTAATGCTGTCGGTTTAGAAATTGAACTTACTGTTGAAGGTGTTGTGATAGATGCCACATTGCTTAATGCAGATTTTGATTTATTTGCAAACAATGTTTTTATAGCATAATAATACGTTCTTGCATTTAGAACTGCATTTGTATCGTTAAAAATAACCTGTGTTCCACTACTAAAAGCTATTGAATCAATTGGTTTTGTTAACAAGACTGCTGTATCAGTTGCTGTATGCCTGTATATGATAATTGAGTCTCCAACTGGCTTAACAGGAAGTGAGAAGGAAACTTTAACTGCATTTTTTGCACTAGAAATTGCATTTTGCAAACTTAAAATAATAGGTGTAGGATATGTCCTTGCAGATTCTATTGCACCAATATCAAAAATGCTTCCTGTTGGATTAGGACGAGCATTCCCATTGAAATCTTTAGTTGGAACAAGGCTGGCAATACCTGCTCCAATACCGGCACTTGTATTTTTTAATGCAAAATTCAAATTTGCGGTATCTTCAAATTGAACAGTACTTATTATATGAGATGCAGTGTCATAAGAAAAAGTGAACCCAGTTGTAAATCCAGTTTGAGTACTTGTATTTAAAGTTTCTGAGAAAATATTATTTTTAAAAATATAATTAAATGGCTTTGTATTACCAGGTCCGCCTCCCCAAGCAAATTCACTTGCATTTGACTGTGATGCTAATAGATAATTGTTGTCTATTATATTATTGTACCATCTTGATGTACAATTGTTTCTTCCATAATCCCCTTCCCAAGTTCTAAAAAAGGCGGTTCTTGTTTTATTTTTATAGAATACGTTATTGTAAACATCTATTACATCATATGCACTTCCACCACCCATAATTAACAAATGGTCTCCACTATTGTTATAGAAAATGCTATTTAACAACTTTGCTTTAACATCACCATTAAACCAAATAACGCCTCCTAAATTACCACCATATGGTCCTCTTTCGTTATTTTGATTTTGCGATACTCCTCTATTGTTATAGAATAAACCGTTTTCAATAACAGCATAAGGTGCATTTGTATTTTGTGCACCAACTCCATTGAATGCAATAATTGCAGTACCAATATTATTATAAACTGTAATATTTCTTAGATAAGTCCCTTGAAAGTAAAAAGGAACTGTTGTTAAGGAACCAGAATTCTTAAAAATACAATCTGTTACTAATCCACCTCTAACTTCCATGCCATATTTTGCAGCACTGTCAATTGTAAAGCCTACAAACTTAAAATAGGTACTATCATATGTATTACCAAATGCACCAAACAATACATCATTTAAACTATTCTGAGTTACCCCAGCACCTGAAATGATTGTATTATTGATGTGCGTTTTTACTCCATCAAGTAAAAACTCGGAAGCAAAAACTAAACGCTTTGATCCGCCAACTATGATTTTCTCTTTATAGGTTCCTTCTTTAACCAAAATGGTATCTCTATCTCTAGAAGAATCCACCGCCATTTTAATGGTTGAGAATGAAGTTCCAGAATTTGTAGTGCTTGTTGCATCTACAATAATTCTTCTTGGAGAACTTGACTGCGCATTTAGTTGCATTACTAAACTGCTTAATACTAAGGTAGCACCTAATAAGGCTTGTTTCAATTTTGATAAAATCATAAAAGAATAATTACTGTTTTGATTAAACAAAACTTGTTAATTAATTAAAAAAATACAAATGATTTTACACCAATTAAGATAGGAGGGTACTTAACGGGGGGACGTGTAGTATGTTAAATATATTAACAAACATTAGAATATAAATGAATTATTCTTAGATTTTTTTCTTTTGGACAATAAATTAATGTTGATAAAAAGTTTAATTACACATTAATAATATTATACATATTATTAATAAATTAAATATGAATAAAAATTTAACTTGGTATCTAGTCTTCATTTTTAATATTCTTAATGTATTAATTATCATTAATTTTAACCACAAAATCAACCATCTTGGAAAACATTAGCTGTTATTACGACGAACAAATAAGCTCTTTTAGCCAAACCGGCATGTCTTTGAACGACTTATTGATTCAAAGAGGTTATGGCATTTTTGACTATCTAAGGGTGGTAGACAACAAGCCTTTATTTGTTCAAGACCATTTAGACCGTTTGTACCAGTCTGCAGCATTGATGCACATGGATGTGCCTCAATCTAAGGAGTCTATCTTAAAGATTGTGATGGAATTAGTAGCAAAAAATGATATGCCCTACTCTGGCCTTAAACTAATTGTTTCTGGAGGAGATAGTTCGGATGGCTATACTTTAGAACAACCAAGGTTAACGATCATTCAACAACCCTTACCTGTTCCTTCCAACCAATTTTCAGTAAGTCCCTTTGCCTTAATGAGTCATACTTTTCAACGTCAATTACCGCAGGTTAAAACAACAGATTATTTAATGGCCATTTATTTGCAACCTCAACTAAAAGCATTTGGTGGTCAAGATATTTTATACACCCACGAGGGGATGATTAGAGAATGTCCTAGATCCAATTTTTTCTTGATTTCTGAACAAGGCCATATTGTAACTGCTAAGGACCAAGTACTAAAAGGGATTACTAGAAAAAATATTTTAGCAGAAGCTTCAGAAAATGGTATCACCGTGGAAGAAAGACCAATAGCCCTTGAAGAAATCAACACTGCGAAAGGTGCATTCATCGCAAGTTCTACCAAACGCATTATTGCG
Organism: Chitinophagia bacterium; assembly: GCA_037143275.1. GTDB lineage: Bacteria > Bacteroidota > Bacteroidia > Chitinophagales > Chitinophagaceae > Sediminibacterium. Next base: position 193,250 of record JBAWZB010000003.1, on the reverse strand, counting down.
GTTACTAAAATAGATGCAACGCCTATCCCAACTGACTCCCCTATTTTAGAAAAAGTATTTAATTTACTAGTTCAAAAAGAACAAGCTTATTTAAAAGCTTAGTTAAAAAGTCAAAGAAAAAGAAAAAGAAAAATAAAAAGAAGGAAAAAAATGAATAAAAGAAAGATAAGTAGGAAAATATAACTATTGTACGAAAAGTTTTTAAAAAGAATTCTATATAAAAAAAGGGCTAACTAATTAAAAATTAGTTAGCCCTTTTTGATTCAACAGTTTAATTTATTTCAATTGCTTTCTTAAAGCATCTAATTTACCTACATACAAGCTACGGCCATGCGTACCTAAGATAATCTCATTGTCTCTTGGGTGAATTTCTAAATCATGTACTGGAACACTTGCTGGCAAGCCTTTTGTCCAAGCCATTGAACTATTACCACCATCTAAACTCACATACAAGCCACCATCTGTTCCTACATACAATACTTTTTCAGCAACTGCATCTTCCTTAATTACATTCACTGGTTCTGATGGTAAGTCTTTCATAATCTGCTTCCAAGTGGAACCATAATCATCACTTTGGTATACATATGCATTAAAATGATCGTTACGGTATCCATTCAATGTTACATAAACTCTTGCCACATTGTACTTACTCGCAATCACTCTACTTACATAAAAACCTTTTGGTAATTTTTGGCTAATCAAACTGAAGCTATTCCCTCCATCTTTTGATACTTGCACATTGCCATCATCTGTTCCAACATAGATCAATCCAAAACGAATTGGACTTTCACTAATTGTAGTAGTTGTTCCAAAAGGCACATCTCCTTGAACAGGATTGGTTGTTAGATCATTGCTTAAAGTCACTAAACTATCTCCCTTACTCATTGATCGGTGGAATTTATTGGTACCAAAATAAAATACATCTTGATTGTGACGGCTTATTAAAATTGGTGACTGCCAATTGTACCTTACTGATGGCTCTCCCAAATCACGCATTGGACGAACCGTTTTACGTTCCTTAGTCGCCACATTTTGTCTGGTATAAAAACCAAATTGAGATCCGCTATACACTGTCTTATTATCTCTCCAATCTACTTGCACTTGCATACCATCTCCCCCACCTAAATTGTTAAATGGATTGTGGCCATTGTCATACCAATCATAGTTTTCTTTTGTTGCACTAGAACCAAACCAACTTCCATTGTCTTGTAATCCACCATAGACATTGTATGGCTTTGCCATGTCAATTGCAATATTATAAAACTGTCCAACAGCAGGTGTATTGGCCTTGAACCAATGTGCACCATTGTCATAAGTAATATTACATCCACCGTCATTGCCAATAATCATATGACCATCGCGCGCACCATTCATCCAAACAAAGTGATGGTCTGAGTGTACGTTTTCTTTTCCAATGGCATTAAAAGATTTTCCACCATCTGTACTTAATAAAACACTTACACCTGTAATAGCAATCTTATCAGGATTACTAGGACTCACAAACACTTTACCAAAATAATAGCCATAAGTGCTATATAAGTCTATTGGCTTAGCATGCGTTTTAACCCAACTTACACCTGCATTGTCTGAACGATACACTTGTGCACCATAAATTGGTGTTTCAAACAAAGCAGTGTTTGCGTCGTATAAATAATCCCAAATACAATCTGGCAATAATTTGCCTGTCTTTACATCTTGCTTAATTCCTTCTGCACTGTATTTAGCTGGGATGCCATTGCGTGGTGACTTTAAAAAAGCATTTAATTTTCTATCATCTAAAGCAAGAAATTGGTCTACTGTCAAAGTTTTAAAATCTCTTAACACATACCTTGATGTGTCTGCTGCTTTTTGCATTGCAGTATCTGGTTGATGAAAATTATTGTCCACTATAGCATACACAATAGAAGGATTTTTTGGATACACTGCTAAACCAATTCTACCAACACCATCCCCTGACGGAAAGCCGCTTGTTGGGGTAGATATTAAAGTCCAATGATCACCACCATCTGTACTCTTATAAATACCAGAAGTTTTTCCTGATTCTTCAAAGTTGGAAGCGGTTCTTGTTCTATACCACATGGCGGCATATAAATTTTGTTCGTTACTTGGATCTATATCTACATCAACCGCACCGGTATTCGCATCGATTGCTAATGTTTGGTTCCAAGTTTTTCCTGCATCTGTTGTTTTGTAAATACCTCTTTCTTTACTTTCAGAATATAAGTGACCTAGAACAGCCACCCATGCAGTGTTAGGATCTTTTGCAGATAATTGAATCTTTCCAATATGGTGACTCTCTGGTAATCCAAGGTATTCCCAAGTCTTACCATTGTTCGCAGAACGATACACCCCTAAACCAGCATAAGTAGAACGGCTACTATTCACTTCGCCTGTGCCTACCCAAATATGTCTGTTCTGCCAGTTCACTGCAATGTCGCCAATTGTCAAAACATCTACTGAATCAAAAATAGGTGCAAAGCTTTGACCATTGTTTTTTGTATGCCATAATCCGCCAGAAGCATAGGCCACATAAAATTCTGTGGGGTCTTGAGGATTCACCTCAATGTCCACCACACGACCACTCATTACAGAGGGGCCAATATTTCTAAAACCAGTTTCATTTAAAGTGGATCTACTCAACAATTGCTTTCTTTGGTCAATTGTTTTTAATCTTTCTTGAGCGGATGTTGCTTTAATTTGTGCTTGTACAAATAAAGTACAAAAAAGGGCTGCGATCGTAAAAAGTCTTTTCATGCAATCAAATTTTTATTAAGATTTTGAAGTTAAGACTTTTTCAAAAGCAACCATAAAAAAAATGATTAACGTTCATTCAACCCATTTTACCTTCAATTTTTATCGTAATATTGGGCATGCATATCCTCCTTGTCAACAATACCAGTATCCCAGTAAAGCAATACGGGGGGACAGAAAGAGTGATTTGGTGGTTAGGCAAGGAATTGGTTAAAATGGGGCACCAGGTCTCCTATTTGGTTGGACCTGGTTCTTATTGTGATTTTGCAACTGGTGTGCATACCCTAAATCATGACATTCCATTTAATCAACAAATACCTGCTGGGGTGGATGTGGTGCATTTAAATTGCAAGGTCAATGAGACCCCTAAGCTCCCTTATATTTTCACTTTACATGGCAATACCAATGACCAAGATCCATTGGATATCAACACAGTGTTTGTGTCCAAAAACCATGCAAGCAGATACGGCAGCGAGTCCTATGTGCACAATGGCATTGACCCAGATGATTATGGAGACCCTGGGCTGAATCAACAAAGAAACTATTTTCATTTTTTAGGGGACGCTGCATGGCGTGTAAAAAATGTAAGAGGTGCAATTAAAATTGCGCAACATGCAAGCATAAAGTTTAGAGTAATTGGTGGAAAGCGTTTCAATTTCAATCAAGGCATTCGCCTTAGTTTTGATCCTCGTATTTGTTTTGATGGAATGGTTGGAGGTACAGAAAAAAATAATTTATTGAAAGGCTCCAAGGGCTTAATTTTTCCAGTGCTATGGAATGAGCCTTTTGGTTTGTCGATTGTGGAGAGTCTTTATTTTGGTTGTCCCGTTTTTGGTACCCCTTATGGTTCCTTAACCGAAATCATTCACCCAAGTGTGGGCATCACGAGTAATTCATTGAGCGCACTTGTGGAGGGCGTTCAACACGCAGATCAATTTGATACAAAAACTTGTCATGACTATATGATGGACAATTTCACAAGTACGCAAATGACATTGAATTATTTAAAGCAATATGAAAAGGTATTAAATGGTCAGCAATTAAATGCTACCGCGCCAATTTTAACAACCATTCAAACAGTAAAATTTCTTCCTTTTTTACCTTAGAAGATGCTAAAGTAATTCGGTTTAATTTTTCACTACCATCTTAAAATTAGGATCCATTAAATTAATGGCTTCATAATACCCCTGCTTATACCATTTGCATCGCGCCAAATAGGCTACCAATTGTTGTTGTAAAAGATTGTTTTGTAACATAGAAGCTGGCAATCCTGGCTTTTGATGCTGTCTTAAATATTGATCCAACAATTTTGTGAGGTCTTGCTTGACATAAGCAGCTACAAATGCTTGAACAGTTGGAAATTGGTTCAATGATTTTTGTGCTGTAAGATAATACTGCAACACAAATTCATTCATAGCACCTGCCACATATAAATTGGCATAATTAGAATCTGCATACAAGGCATTGATTGGCAACCACTGGTTGGGAATGATTCCTCCACCACCATATACCGTATTGCCTTTTGGCGTTTTATAGGCTTTGCCAATGGATGCTGTATCTAAAATACCACCATTGGATTGCACAATGCGTTCAAGAAAATCATGCTCATAGGCCATCTTTCCATTTTTATAGGGACGTTGAATATTGCGACCTAATGGTGTATAGTATTTTGCTGTAGTCAATCTTAATGCGCCACCATTGGATAATCTAAATTGTTGTTGCACCAATCCTTTTCCATAAGACCTTCTTCCTACTACTTTTGCTCTATCCCAATCTTGCAAAGCGCCTGCTAATACTTCACTTGCAGAGGCTGATGTTTCATCCATTAAAATGGTCAATCCACCTGTTTCAAATAAACCTTCTCTTTTGCTATAATAATTCACTCTTGGTGCATGTAAGCCTTCTGTGTATACAATTAATTTATTGCCAGACAATAACTCATCTGCAATCCCGACTGCTTCTGATAACAATCCACCGCCATTGCCTCTTAAATCTATAACAAGGGATTTCATGCCTTTTTTTAATAAAGGTTCCAATGCTTGCATGAAAGCTTCATAAGTTCTGTCTGCAAATTTGTCAATTTTAATATAGCCAATGGTATCGCTCAACATATAAGCTGCATCTATTGGAGAAACAGGTACAGATGCCCTGGTTAAATTAAAAGTCAATTTTTGCTGGTTGCGCAGCACGCTCAATTTTAAACTTTCTTCTGCTGGACCTTTTATTTTTCGCTTGATAGCTTCCCCATCTAATTTGTTGGCAGATAATTTTACAGTATCATCCACTGTCAATAAAATATCACCTGTCTTTAATCCAACTTTATCTGCAGGACCTCCTGGCATCACATATGCTACAAAAACACTATCTCTGAATTGTTGAAACTCTATCCCTATTCCTTTAAAATTAGGTTGCAATTGTTCGTTGACTTCCATTAAATCTGCAGGTGGAATGTACACTGAGTGTGGATCTAATTGTCCTAAATAAAAATCGGCTAGTTTAGTTTGTGTACTATCCAAATTCACTTGTTCAACATATTTTGATTTTACTAATTCAATGATCTCGTCCATGGCTGAATTTGAATCAAGTGAAGGAAACCCAATCGAGAAACTTCCTTTTAAAAAAATACCTATCCCAATACCCAATAAAAGTACCACAGCATAGGCGATTGGAGTGACCCAACTAGTTTGGGTAGAACGAGGTTGATTTTGTTGCATGTTGTATGAATTCTTGGCAAATTTACATCAATTCAAAATGAAATGGCTAATTTCATACTATAGTTCAACTAACATGAAAAAAACTTATTTAATAGCTGATAGCGGTGCCACAAAATGCCAATGGACATTGGTTCAAAACGGCAAGCCTCAAACCATTAAAACAAAAGGCATCAGCCCCTACTTTTTAAGTTTACAAGAGATTGTACAATTGATAGAAAAAGCCTTTCATAAAAAAACAGATTTAAGCAAGGTAGCAGCTGTTTATTTTTATGGAACAGGTCTTAGTAATGCAGATAATGTAGCCATTGTAAAAAAGGCTTTGAAAACTGTATTCAAAAACGCCACATTAGATATTCAAACCGATTTAATGGCCATTGCAAGAGCTGCTTGTCAGGATGAAAAAGGTGTGGTTTGTATTTTGGGCACTGGCTCCAATGCAGGATTTTACAATGGTAAAAAAATTACAAAAAATAGTCCGGGATTAGGCTATGTTTTGGGAGACGAGGGAAGTGGCGCTTACTTAGGAAAAAAAGTATTGCAGTATTTTTTATACAACACATTTGACGAAGAGTTAATGAATATGTTTGAGAAAAAATATAGTTTGGATCGTGCTGGTATTTTAAATCAAGTCTATAAAGCTCCTACTCCAAATAGTTATATCGCAAGCTTTACCGATTTCTTAGTTGAAAATAGAGGCCATTACATGATCGAAAATATTATTGAAGATGGTTTGAACGATTTCTTTTTTACGCATTTGAATAAGTTAAATGAATCTTGGTTGCACCCTATTCATTTTGTGGGCAGCGTCGCTTATGGCTTTAGAGATGTCTTAAAACAATTGGCCGAAGGCTATGAAATTGAATTAGGCAGAATTGTAAAATCTCCAATGGAAGGCTTGATTGAATACCATAGCAAACACTAGGTCCCCATGCACGATATAGAACCTTATTATCATTGGCGACATTTGTACACTGCAGAAGCAGACCCAAGGTCTATCTTTTATGGCAGGACTTATAGTGAATTTGAGTTTTCACAAATGGTATACAATTATTATATCCATCCTCAGTGGGATGAGTTTGGAAGCAAAACTTTGTACTTAAAAATTTTATATACCGACTATGATGCAAAATTTGCCATCATAGAACTCATTGGCGAATGGAATGATACCATTGAAAATGATATCATGGAACTAAAACGAGAAGTCCTTGATAAATTAATGGCAGAAGGGATTATTAAATTTATTTTGATCGCCGAAAATGTATTTAATTTTCATAGTGGAGATAAAGACTATTACGAAGAATTGTATGAAGAATTATCGGATGAAGACGGATGGGCTGTATTGGTCAATTTCCATCCTGCCGCCCAACATGATTTTTTATTGCGAAAATTAAACCGCTTCGTAGAGCTCATGGAGATTAGTGCATGGCGTACTTACAAGCCTGAACATTTTTTTCAATTCATTGACCAAAAATTGAGTCAAAGACTAGACTTGTAAAACTAAAAAAAGCGAAATAAATTTCGTTGATGGAATTGCAATAAAAAAGTGGGATCTAATAAACAAGATCTTCGTAAGCAGCCAATAATTCTCTGTAAGCATGATCCTCCTTGGCTAATTTACAAGCAGCTAACCCTTTTTCATACCATTCAATGGCTGCTTCTTTTTCTAAACGCGTTTCTAAACATTTTGCTAAATGGTAATAAGAACCCACGTAATCTGGGGACTCAGTCAAGATTTCAATGAATAAGGCTTTTGCCTTTTCCAAGTCCCCTATTTTGATATACTCCAACGCTAAAGCATGTCTTAAAAAGTTATCCTTAGGTTGTTGATTTAAAAATTCAATTATTCTTTCAATTCGTTGCATCTTATCTTATATTTGCATTAGTTGCATAAACAACCAAAAAGTATTAGACTATGAAGTTATTAGTTTGCATCAGCAAAACACCAGACACCACATCTAAAATTGCCTTCACCGAAGGTAATACAAAGTTCGATGAAAACGGCGTTCAATGGATCATCAATCCTTACGACGAGTGGTATGCATTAGTAAGAGCGATTGAAATCAAAGAGCAAGATCCAACTGCTACCATTCACCTTGTAACAGTAGGTGAAGCAGATGCAGAACCAATCATCAGAAAAGCTTTAGCACTTGGTGGAGACGAAGCTATTCGTATCAATCTACAAAGCAATGATTCATTTGTAGTGGCAAGTCAAATTGCTGCAATCGCAAAAGAAGGGGCTTACGATTTAATATTGACTGGTAAAGAAACCATTGATTATAACAGTGCTTGTATTGGTTCCATGTTGTCTGGCTTATTGGATTTACCATTTGTATCCCTTGCCAATGAAATGCTTTTGAATGGCAACATTGCAACTGTTAAAAGAGAGATTGAAGGTGGAGAAGAAACTTGCGAAGTAGCACTTCCTGCAATTGTGAGTTGTCAAAAAGGGATGGCAGAACAAAGAATTCCAAATATGCGTGGTATCATGGCTGCAAGAACAAAGCCTTTGAAAGTAGTTGAACCAATTGCTGTTCAAGCAACCACTTCTATCAAAACCTATGATTTGCCTCCTGCAAAATCGGGTGTAAAATTAGTTGCTGCAGACAATGTGGATGAACTAGTCAGATTATTAAAAGAAGAAGCAAAAGCATTCTAAAAAAATTCAAATCGAAATAAAATGGTACTTATATATATTGATCAAGCAGACCAACAAATTAAAAAATCTTCTTTAGAAGCCATCTCTTATGGTGCTGCCCTTGCAAAACAATTGGGGGTTTCAGCAGAAGGGATTTTACTAGGCTCAGTAACGGATGATTTAGCAGGCCTAGGAAAATATGGCTTACAAAAATTACACCAAGTGAGTGATGCCAGTTTAAATCATTTTGATGCAAAAGTTTTCAGTCAAGTATTGACTGAAGCTGCAAAAGCTTCCAATGCTTCTGTACTTGTTTTTGCACATAATTTAAACGGAAAAGCCATCGCTCCTGCAGTTGCGGTAAAATTACATGCAGGTATTGTGACTGGCGCAAATAGCTTACCTGATACAAGCAATGGATTTACGGTGACTAAAACAGTTTTTTCTGGAAAAGCATTTGCACAAATCAATATCGATACCCCAATTAAAGTGATTTCTATCAACCAAAATTGTTTTGGTGTGCATATGCAAGAAGGTACTTGCGCTGTGGAACCATTATCTATAGCGATTCCTGCAGCATCCCTAAAAGTGACTGCTACACATAAAGTGGAAGGTGAAATCCCATTGACCGAAGCCAATATAGTTGTGAGTGGTGGACGTGGATTAAAAGGACCAGAAAACTGGGGTATTATTGAAGATCTTGCAAAAGTATTAGGCGCTGCAACGGCTTGTAGTCGTCCTGTATCTGATTCAGATTGGAGACCCCACCATGAGCATGTGGGTCAGACAGGGGTTCAAGTGGCACCTAATTTATACATCGCCGTGGGTATTTCTGGGGCTATCCAGCATCTTGCTGGGGTCAACAGAAGTAAGACCATTGTGGTGATTAATAAAGATCCAGAAGCCCCTTTCTTTAAAGCTGCTGATTATGGTATTGTTGGGGACGCATTTGAAGTATTACCAGCCCTAACAGCTGCCATACAAAAATCAAAGGCCTAATTCAAATCAATACTTTTTTGCTTTAACTTTGTAAAGCAAATTATCTTATGCAGAAAATTGAACTTGAAATTGTTGCGCTATCACATAGTATTACCCAATCCAACTCCTATGCGGTTATTTTAGGAGAGGTGAATGGATTGAGGCGCTTACCTATTGTCATAGGTGGATTCGAGGCGCAGGCCATTGCAGTGGCATTGGAAAATATGCATCCTTCGAGACCTCTGACCCATGATTTGATGAAAAATTTCATGACTGCATTTAACCTACAGTTACAAGAAGTCTATATCTGCGATTTACAAGAAGGTATTTTCTATTCAAAATTAGTTTGTCATAATTCCAACGACACCATCGAAATAGATAGTAGAACTAGCGACGCGTTAGCTTTAGCCGTTCGATTTGGTTGCCCTGTTTACGTGTATGAACATATATTGGATCAAGCTGGTTTAACCAACGAGAAAAATGATAAAGTGACGATGCCAGATACAATTACAAAAACATCTGAGCGAAGTGACTTAGCTAAACTATCTTTAGCTGAATTGAATCAATTACTAAGTGAGGTATTAGAACAAGAAGATTATATCCGCGCCATTGATATCAGAGATGAAATCAACAAGCGCAATGAACCAAAGCAGCCTTAGGATGATTCAATTCCCCAACTGCAAAATCAACCTTGGTCTTTCGATCCTTGCTAAAAGACCAGATGGTTACCACGAACTTGAAACAGTTTTTTATCCCATCGCAGTTTCAGATGCCCTAGAAATTTTACCTGCTGATAGTTTAACCATGACACAATCAGGTATTGCTGTTCCTGGGGACCCTGCTCAAAATCTTTGTTTGAAAGCCTATCATTTGCTTAAAAAAGATTTCCCTCAACTTCCACCTGTGCAGATGCATCTTCACAAAAATATTCCAATGGGAGCAGGATTAGGTGGCGGATCAAGTGATGGAACAGCTGCATTGCTTATTTTAAATCAACAATTTTCGTTGGGCTTAAATGACAGTGAATTGATTGATTATGCTAGTCAACTTGGAAGCGACTGCCCATTTTTCGTGTACAATAAAGCATGTCATGCAAAAGGACGTGGTGAAATTTTAACTCCAATAGAATTAGATCTTTCCAACTATCAATTTTTACTAGTGCACCCAGGCATCCATATTGCTACTAAATGGGCATTCCAGCAACTGAACCCACATACAAAATCTCAAAGCATTCAATCCATTATTGAAAAACCTATTGCTGAATGGAAGGCTGCTTTAATAAATGATTTTGAAGCCCCTGTATTTAAAGCCGAACCGACCCTGTCAAATATAAAAGATCAACTTTATCAATTAGGTGCCCTCTATGCGAGTATGAGTGGATCAGGAAGTTCATTGTTTGGCATCTTCCCTGCCAATCACTTGAATGAAGCACCATCTATCGCGCATGCATTGCGTGTGGACTTAATATAGATTTTTAATTCAATCGGGCCTTTTTTATTATATTAGTGGAATTAGTCCTACGCATGAAAAATATTTTACGCCCTTTTCAAATCATTTATTGTTGTTACGCTTTATTCATATTTACTTGCTTGACGATTGTTTCGTTATTTGCCATGCTCTTCATACTTCCATTAGGTGAGCAATATTTAACAAAAGGTATTTATAAAATAGCCCGTTATTTTTCAAAAAGCTTATACCTATTCTTAGGCATGCGCCACCAAGAAATTTACGAGGGCAAACATGATTTTAATCAAGCGCATGTATTTGTTGGAAATCATAATTCTTATATGGACATCCCTCCTATCGTCCAACTCAAGCATCAACCCATTAAACCATTGGGGAAATTTGAATCCTCAAAAATTCCGCTTTTTGGATTATTCTACAGACATGCAGTGATTTTGGTAGATCGATCTAATCCTGAAAAAAGAGCTCAAAGTCTTCAAAATTTAAAAGCAGCTTTAAAAAATAAAATTTCAATTTTTATTTTTCCGGAAGGCACTTTTAGCATGACCGATGAAAGACCTTTGAAAGATTTTTACAATGGGGCCTTTAAAATAGCCATTGAGATGCAGGTGCCTATACAACCAGTTTTAATGATTGATTCAGTAGACAGAATGCATTTTAGTAGCATTTTTACCCTTCGCCCTGGCATCTGTCGAGTGGTCTATTTGCCAACTGTTTTTGTAGACAATTATACAATCGAGGATCTTGAAATCCTAAAGCAGCAGGTACACCAAATGATGGACGATGGATTAAGAAGATATCGTCAGTATCCAGCTTCTTAATGTATTTTTGTAGCCCTATATGTACGCCGAAATCATCATACCATTAGCCCTACCTAAAAATTATACATGGGCCATTCCTACTGAACTAGCCGATGGGGTGATGATTGGGATGCGTGTAGAAGTCATGTTGGGTGCTAATAAGCGGTATGCAGGTATCATAAAAAATATCCTCACAGAAAAACCTGCTGGATTTAATCCAAAACCTATACTCGGCGTGTTGGATGATGCACCCATCCTATATCCAGCCCAATTACAATTATGGGAATGGATGGCTAGTTATTATATGTGTACCGAAGGGGAAGTTATGCAGGCTGCAGTTCCTAGCCATTTAAAAATATCCAGTGAAAGTATATTTATTTTAAATGAAGATGCAGAGATAGATAGTCTTCATCTTAGTGATACAGAATATATTATTTCTGAGGCATTGCAAATAAAAAAACAACTTAGTCTATTAGAAATACAAAAGTTATTAGATAAAAAATCGGTTTACCCAGTCATCAATAAACTCATCCAAAAAGGTATTTGTTCCTTAGTGGAAACCATGCACGATAAGTATACCATTAAAGTTGAAAATGTATTGCACTTGCATCCTGATTATCATTCAGAAGCGGCATTAGAGCTATTGTTAAATGATTGGACTAGGGCACCTAAACAACTAGCCCTGCTACTTTCATTCTTGCATCTTCAAAAAACGGAGGGGCATGTGCAACAAAAAGCATTATTAGAAAAATCAGGTGCTGCGCAAGCACAATTAAAAGCATTGATTGATAAAGGCATTCTTGTTGTTGAGAAAAGAAAAATAGATCGCTTAGCAGTGGATGCAAATATGGGGAATACCAACCTACACCAATTGTCTTCTGCACAGCAACTGGCCTATGACTCCATGGTTGAACAAATGAAAACCCATTCGGTCAATCTATTACATGGTGTCACAGGAAGTGGTAAAACACAGATTTATGCTGCATTAATAGAGCAGGCGATTCAGTCCAATCAACAAGCATTGTATATGCTCCCAGAAATTGCATTGACTGCTCAAATGATTCGTCGACTTAAACAATATTTTGGAGGGAAAATTGCGATTTACCATTCTAAATTCAATCCTAACGAAAGGGTTGAAATTTGGAATAAAGTAAAATCGGGTGAAATTAAAATTGTGTTAGGCGCCAGGTCTGCTTTGTTTCTTCCTTATAAAAATTTATCCTTAATCATTATTGACGAGGAACATGATGCTTCTTATAAGCAGCAAGATCCTGCGCCAAGATATCAAGCTAGAGATACCGCCATTTACTATGCCAATCAGTTAGGTGCTAAAGTGGTATTAGGTTCTGCTACGCCATCAATTGAAACTTATTACAATGCCATGCAAAATAAGTATGGCTATTACCACTTAAACGAAAGATTTAGTGAAGGCGCCTTACCACAAATGGACATAGTAGATACGAAAAAACAAACTGAACAATCTGCTATATTAACGCCTCAATTATTAGAAGCGATAAGCGCTACTGTGGCAAAAAACAAACAAGTCATTTTATTTCAAAATAAAAGAGGTTACGCCCCTTATATGATTTGTGAAACCTGTGGCTGGATTCCACATTGTAAACAGTGCGATGTGAGTTTAACCTTACACAAAGCAAAAAATATGCTTTCTTGCCATTATTGTGGCGCAGCTTATCCAGTCGTGCATACTTGTGAGGCTTGTGGCAAACAAAGTTTCAAACAAAAGAGTTTTGGTACCGAACAAATTGAAGAAAAATTAGCATTGGCTTTGCCAAATATCAGAATTGCTAGAATGGACTTGGATAATATTAAAGGAAAAAATGAACACGACCATTTAATCCAACAATTTGAAAGAAGAGAAATTGATGTATTGGTAGGCACTCAAATGGTTGTCAAAGGATTAGATTTTGAACATGTAGACTTGGTGGGTATTGTAGATGCGGATAGTTTACTCAACTTCAATCAATACAGGGTCAACGAAAGGGCATTCCAAATGATGGAACAAGTGAGTGGCAGAGCAGGCCGAAAAAATGATCAAGGTAAAGTGATTGTGCAACTAAGCCAGACCAATCATCCAGTGGTAGCATTTGTAAAAGACCATGACTATAATGCTTTTTATGAATTCGAGATCCAAAATAGAAAACACTTTGCTTACCCTCCTTTTAGTAGGTTAATGAGCATTCTATTTAAACACAAAGACAATCATATTGCCGAAGAAGCTGCTAATCACTTTTTAAAATCTTTAGACCCCTCCATTCAAAAAACAGTGATGGGGCCAGCCCAACCTATTATTAACAGAATAAGGAATAAATATATTTGGGAGCTTTGTGTTAAAATAACCAAACAACCACAGCAATTACAAATTGCCAAAAAACAGCTGTTACATTTTATTCATTTAATTTCAGTTCACCCAAGGTATAAATCTGTTCAGATCATCATTGATATTGACCCCAACTAAATGAAGCTTCAAAAAAATATAACCTTAAAACGGTACCATAGTTTTGCTTGCGAAGAAACTGCATCCTTTTTTACTTCAGTAACGACTAAAGAAGCTTTAAACGAAGCCATTGATTGGGCTAACAACCACAACCAACCTTATTTGATGCTGGGTGCTGGAACGAATCTTTTATTTTCCAAGCAATACGATGGATTGGTCATTAAGATGGCGATCACCGGAATTCAAAAGCTGCAAGAAACAGCATCAGAAGTCGTACTTAAAGTTGGAGCAGGAGAAAACTGGTCCCATTTTGTAAGTTATTGTGTACAAAAATCTTGGGGTGGCTTAGAAAATCTAAGTTTGATTCCAGGTGCCGTTGGCGCTGCACCGATACAAAATATTGGCGCATATGGTGTAGAAGTTGGGGAACATATCTTAAGTGTAGATGCGTTCGATACCTTAAAAAATGAATGGGTGACCATCCCACATCTTGAATGCGCTTTTGGTTATAGGTCTAGTATTTTTAGTAGAGCAGCCAATCGGTATATTGTTTGTGCTGTTGAGTTTAAATTATCAAAACAACCTTTACTAAGAACAGACTTTGGTGCCATTCAATCGGTATTGCATAAAATGGGCGTTCATCAACCAAGTGTGGAATCTATTGCAAATGCAGTCATCTATTTAAGGACTAATCAATGGCCTGATCCAAAAAAATTAGCCAATGCAGGAAGCTTTTTTAAGAATCCAACGATTACAAAAAATCAGTATGACCAGCTTATACTTCAATTCCCTTCTTTAATGGCCTACCCTATCAATGACCATACCTATAAGATTGCTGCTGGTTGGCTTTTAGAAGCATGTGGATGGAAAGCTGTCACCAAAGATCAAGTTGGCTGTTATAAGGACCAAGTATTGGTGATTGTGAATTATGGTGCTGCAAAAGGAAAGACGATTTTGGATTTCTCCGAAGCGATTATTGAGTCTGTACAAGTGAAATTTGGGATAGTACTAGAAAGCGCTATTCATATTTTATAGTCAAATCTGCTCTTCTGTTCTGCGCTCTACCATCTTTTGTAGCATTATTAGCAATAGGCTGTGTATCTGCTAGTCCTATCAAAAATGTTCTATTAATTGCAAGTCCTTTTTTAACTAAATAAGTTTGTACTTTTTTAGCTCTTGATAAAGATAAACGATCATTGATCTTTCGAGTACCTGTATTATCTGTATGGCCAGTAATCGTTAGCGTTGTCTTAGGATATTCCGTCATCAATTGCACCAATGCGTCTAAACCTTGTAATGATTTAGCCGCTAGATTCACTTGTCCACTTTCAAATTTCAAAGCAGTAGCAATGATATCTAACTTAGGCTGCAAATCTTCACAACCATTGTTACCCGCAATCCCTGCAATCGTAGGACATTGATCTAATTCGTCATTGATGCCATCATGATCGGTGTCGGGTATTGCACAACCTTTGTAACGGGTTAATCCTGCTACTGTTGGGCAGGCATCTTGGTCATCGGGTATGCCATCCTTGTCTGTATCTGGCACTGGACAACCTCGATATTGAACTGTTCCTTCTGCATTGGGGCATTTGTCATTTTCATCATTGATGCCATCCCCATCTTCATCTGGAACTGGACAGCCCTTGTATTTTAATAAGCCACTTCTTTCTGGACAATCGTCTTTATCATTTGAAACACCATCATCATCTTGATCTGCTTGAACTGTTACCGTAGGTAATGCAATGGCTTTTTTCTCTTTTAACTTTAACGGAAAAGAATAGCTGATTCCGTAGTTTGTATGCATTTTAGTCAACTTTGAAGCTTCTGCATTGTAGGTGCCGAATACATTTAAAAATGAACCTTGTTTGGCTTTAAACTGAAGTCCAAGACCCATCGGTGCATAGGCTGTAAATTTAGCCGCATCTTTTCCCAAACCAATACCTAAAATAGCATAAGGCAAGACCGATTTATCATCGTTAGCAAACTTAATGTGCATACGTGCATCCATAGCAGCGTAAATTGAATTAGTCGTTGCTTTAGGTTGCTTTGAAGAAACGTAATAAGGATATTTTAAAGTACTAAAATCTAGATTCACTACTGCATCCAATTGAGGTGCTATTCCTTTGAAAAATTGAACACCTAGAGCAGGTGTAGAAACAGTTAACCCCTCCGTAAGAGGGGTTTTCTTAAAATTCAGTATAGATGCTTTAAGCGCAATTGAGGCTGGTTTATTTTTATTTACTTTTTGATCTTGTGCATTGCTTAACAATGAAACAAATAAAAAAAGTGTTAGCCCAATTACTTTTTTAGACATAAATATTTTTTAGTTCAACAAGAAGCTATAGCTAATTCCATAATTGTAAGAAGGTGTAAAAGCCTTAGACATCTTTGTTGCGTAATTTGTCGTGATATTTAAAGTAGACCCTTTACAAGTTTTGATTTGCACTCCTAAACCAACTGGTGCATAAAGACTAAAGTCTCTGAATGCGAAAGTACGGATACCTAAACCTGCTGATACATATGGATTCACTCTATAATCGCCTTTAAACATTTTGAAATTTGCACCACTCTCAAATGAAGTCAATAGATTTTCGTTTGAAACTGTAATTGCGTTCATTGTATTTAATGGAATACGAGTAGCTGCGATGTCTAAATTAGAAAATAGATCTATTTGGTCAGAATATTGACTTGTATAGTTCACACCTAACGATTTAGTCATGGATGCATATTGACCCCAACTTTTTGAATTTAAAACAGACCCTATAGAACCATTTTGAACTTGAGCTGCAGTTCCAAAATCTAAAGCATTGAATCTTATAGCAACGGATTTTTTCTTACCCTCAGCACTTGTTTGAGCTTGAGCAGCAATCATAAAACCCAAAGCGAATAGAGAAAATAATAATTTCTTCATATTAATTGTTTGTTAAATGTCTCACAAATTTAGGTCTTAATAGTGAATTATTGAAATTTTTTAAAAGTCTATTTTTCGTCCATTTTAGGGTTCTTTTTGGAATAACCAATGGCGTCGATTGTCACTTTAACAATTCCGTTTGAACTGAAAACCAATTGTTTAGCTGCTGATTGACTTAAATCTATCACCCTGCCCTTTTTTAGCATATTGGGATGCATGCGGTCATTGATCCTCACCAGCACCGTCTTCCCATTCCTTAAATTGGTGACCCTGACGATGGTGTTCAATTTGTATAAATTACAAGCAGCAGTGTATTTGTTATTATAGTAATGTTCCCCGGTGGAGGTCCAAGTACCATTTAAATTTTTACTGTAAAAACTCGAAATGCCTTTAATATGATTGATTTCGATTTTAATTCTTTTGGTATCAATTTTATTTTTATAGCGTTTAATATTGACGCTATCCAAATAGTTCTCTGTCGTAAATGTGTTACTGTACACTTGCTGCGCCTGTAAGGTTCCAAAAAAGAACATACAATAAACGCAAACAATGGACTGAATGATCACTTTTTTCATAGGTCTATATTGAAATGACTTCAACTACACTATCTAAATTTAATGGGCCATAAATATGAGGGAACATTTCGTTCAAGTCCTCTGCCAATTCAAATAACACTGGCCTTTGTACTTTAGATTTTTCTATTTTCAATTTCACTAAGCCAGTCTGCCCTTGATAAAACCTTTCTAGTACGCCTTCAATTTGTCTATCAATTGAACAATGAATAAATCCATCCTTTGCAAAATCAGTTGGCAAATAAAGCTGTTTTACTTTTGCTTCTTCCCAAGCTTGTGTTGTTGTAATATGATATATAAATTCAGTATCCATTTTTTTAAATTTAAATTATTGAATTAATCTTGGTAGTCGTTGATCAATCAGCATTAAATCTGCTAAAACTATTGCCGTGACCGCTTCTAGTACCACGGGTACCCTTAAAGCAATGCATAGATCATGCCTGCCTTTTACGGAAAAATCTTCCTGTTCATTGGTTTCCCAATTCAAAGTATGTTGCAACTTAGGTGTAGAAGAAGTAGGTTTTACAGCAATTCTAAACACTAGGTCATTGCCATTGGTATATCCACCTACCACGCCACCTGCATGGTTTGTTTTTGTTTTTCCTGTTGCATCTATAATGGCATCATTATGCTCCAAGCCAAACATATTTGCCGCAGCGAATCCTGTACCAAATTCTATACCTCTAATGGCTGGAATTGCAAAAACTGCATGGCTAATTAAAGACTCCACAGAATTAAAGAAATGTTCTCCTAATCCTACTGGTAAACCTTTCACCACACATTCTACAATGCCACCTACACTATCTTTTTGATCAATCGCATTTTGTAATCCTTTCTCGAGATCTGTCTCTCCGCCAATACTTAATATAGTTGCTTGAATTTGAACGTCCTTTAAAAGTTTTTTTGCAACCACTCCTGCCCCTACTAAACCCGCAGTTAATCTGCCACTAAAATGTCCGCCCCCTCTATAATCTTCAAAGCCACCAAATTTTTGATGCGCAGTAAAATCGGCATGTCCTGGTCTTGGCACCGCTCTTTGTTTTTCATAATCACTACTTCTTGTATTGTTGTTTTCAAACAATAACATGAGTGGCGCACCTGTTGTGGTAGCATTAAAAACACCCGTTTTAAAAAAAGGAATATCATCTTCTTGTCTTGGTGTTGTGCCTTTTTGTTTACCGCCTTTTCTGCGCTCCATATCTTCTACGAAATGAGATTGTTGTAGCGGTAATCCTGCAGGACATCCATCTATCAAAACGCCTACGCAATCACCATGCGATTCGCCAAAAATTTGAACTTTAAATAAGGTACCAAAACTATTCATGACTGTACTATTAGAGTGTTTACAAGTTAAGCAATTTTATCTAAATCAACTTTCGCACCTAAATGCTGCAGATGTTTAAAAAAATCGGTGTATGATTTATTAATTGCTTCTGCATCGGTGATTGTAATGGGGCTATCTGCACATAATGCCACTACCCCACATGCCATAGCAATGCGGTGATCATGTTGAGAAAATACTTCTGCACCATGAATACCCAATCCACCATGCACCATCATACTATCTAAATATAACTCAATTTGAATACCCAGCTTTGCAAATTCAGTTTGTAAAGTGATTCCTCTATCGCTTTCCTTATGTGCTAAACGACTTACCCCATGAATGGTTGTTACACCATGACATACTGCTGCTAATGCAACTAATGGCGGAAATAAGTCTGGGCAATCTGTTGCATCAAATTCAAATGCTTTAAGTGGCTGGACCATCCCGGAACTAGCTTTTGCTGGACCAATTGTTATTGAATCATCTTTAAACTCAATGGATGCGCCAGTGGCCTTCAAAGCTTGTAAAACTGCTTTATCTGCCTGAGTAGAATCCAATTGCAATCCTTTCACGGTGATAGGACCTGCAATCGCACCAGCTACTAATAAAAAAGCTGCACCACTCCAATCACCCTCCACTGTATAGTCGATATGCTGTGCCAAAGGTGGATGTGCTAGAAATTCAAAACGCTCATACCCTTGATGTTGTACTTTCCAACCAAACGCATTTAACACAGTCAATGTTAAATCGATATAAGGTTTACTTTTTAAATCATGCACATGAATTACAACTCCCGTGGCATCTGATGCTGCATAAGCCATTAATAAACCAGTTAAAAACTGAGAACTCAAAGAGCCATCTACATCAATTGTGGTAGGCTTCAATGGACCTTTGATTTGGATAGGTAAAAATCCAGATTGAGATTGTATTTCGATGCCTAAAATTGGAAAAATAGTATCAAAAAAATGCATGGGTCTTCTTAATAAACTACCCTCACCTTCAATCGTGATTGATTGATCACTTAATGCTGCAATGGGCGTAAACATCCGAATACCCAATCCACTTTCTCCACAATTCATAGTACTACCAATTGGCATCACACCATTTGAATGGACATAAATTGTTTTAGTATTTATTTTTTCATTGGTTAATGGTTCTATTGTAACAACAGCACCTAATTTTTGGATGACTTCTATTGCAGCCAGGTCATCATTGGAGTGACCAGGATTAAAAATTCGAGTCGTCCCCTTGTGCAATAATGCTGCTGCACATGCACGTTGCATGCTACTTTTACTAGCTGGTGCAACCTGCTCCCCATTTAATGTATTTGGATAAACTGTCGCGCGCATTTTATGAGTAAAGTTGAATCAGTTTTTGTAAAGTTTTCATTGGTATGGTTTCATAAACCCCTTTACCAATTTTACTTAAAAGCACATATTGCATCCCTGCATTGGCTTTCTTTTTATCTTTTTGCATCAGTTCCATTGCGACATCAATATCAAAATGCATCGCAGTAGGTAAGCCATATTTTTTGAGCGTCTCTACCAAGATACCCGTTCCTGTGAAACCTAATATTACTTGAGAAATTTTAGCAGCATATACCATCCCAATGCTGATTGCATGGCCATGTAGTAATGCATGTTCATTTTCAATCGCATGACCTAAAGTATGTCCAAAATTTAACAACTTACGATCACCTTTTTCAAACTCATCTTTCTGCACCACTTTCACTTTAATCTCCACATTTTTTTGAATCAAGGCAGAGAGTGCTTTTTTATTTTTTTGATAGAAAGCTAAATTGTTTTGATTTAGTTCCTGCATCATTTTAGCATCTTTAATAGCAGCATGTTTGATGATTTCGGCAAACCCATTTTCCCATTGATAACTAGGCAAGGTATTTAAAAAACTATGGTCATATACAATAAAAGCCGGCTGACGAATCAAGCCCACCATGTTTTTATATAAGCCCACATCGATTCCGTTTTTGCCACCAATCGAAGCGTCCACCATAGCTAGTAAAGTTGTGGGTACAAATCCAAATTGAACGCCACGCATAAATACACCAGCAACATAGCCAACCATATCTGTCACCACACCCCCACCAACACCAATCAAAACCGATTGTCTATTGGCACCAAAGTTTAACAATGCTTCTATGATAAAATCGACTGTCGCTTGTTGTTTGTGTGCTTCTCCAGCAGGTACAACAATAGTAGGTTTTCCTTTAAATTTTTCTTGATGCAGGGCATACACATTTTCGTCCGTAATATAAATAGCGTTTGCTTTGTCAACCATTTTACTGATTGCTGCAAATTTGCCATCTAACACAAATTCAACTGTACTATTTGTAAATTTTACTTTCCAATTTTTCATAACAATTCATTTATAATAAACTAAAATTGTTGGAAGCTCCAGACAATTTTAGCTATTCATAATTTTATTTTGTTGCTGAATACTTTCCATATGCACAGCATCCATGTATTTAGTAATAAAATCATCGCTCAATCCCATTTTATTCCCTTTTGCAACTGCTCTATTTAAAATTTCATTCCAACGATTGGTTTGAAGGATGGTGATATCGTTGTTCTTTTTATATTCTCCAATTTTTTGTGCCACTTTCATACGTGTAGCCAATACTTGTAATAACTCATCATCTAATTGATTGATTTGTTGACGCAGTTTTTCGAGTGCAGTATGAAATTCTTCGGAAGCAATATTTTCTTTTCTCCAACGAATCGCTTCCAACATTTCCTTCAAAACTTCGGGCGTGATTTGTTGTTTTGCATCACTCCAAGCATTGTCCGGATCGATATGTGACTCAATGATTAAACCATCAAAATCTAAGTCAATTGCTTGTTGTGCTACTTCTTGCAAAATATCACGACGACCACAAATATGAGAAGGATCATTGATCATTGGAATTCCAGGGAAACGACGCTTCATCTCAATAGCTAAATGCCACATTGGTGCGTTGCGAAATTCAGTGTTACCATAAGAACTAAAGCCTCTATGTATTAAACCAAGTTCCTCAATTCCTGCTTTTGCAATACGTTCCATTCCGCCCACCCATAATTCTAAATCTGGGTTCAGTGGATTTTTGATTAACACAGGCACTTTCACCCCTCTTAATGCATCTGCAATTTCTTGTACACTAAAAGGATTCACAGTGGTTCTTGCTCCAATCCAAAGTACATCTACATCAAAATGTAAAGCATCTTCCACCTGTTTACCAGTAGCAACTTCTATGGCAACTGGCAACCCTGTTTCCTTTTTTGCTTGTTGCAACCAAGGCAAACCTTTTGTACCAATACCCTCAAAGCTACCTGGTCTTGTTCTTGGCTTCCAGATACCTGCACGTAAAATGTCTACTTTGCCAGTAGCAGCCAATCGCTTAGCTGTTTGCATCACTTGTTCTTCGGTTTCTGCACTACAAGGACCAGAAATGATCAATGGTGTTTTCTTTAATAAAATTCCCATGTTAACCAGTTTAAATTTTGAGCTATAAAATATTATCCTTCGTTACTACCTCTTTGACCACCGCTATTTGCATCATTCATGCGAATACGACGACCCTTATAGTTTTTACCATCTAAGGCACTAATCATTTTCTTGGCAGAGCTTGCTTCAATTTCAATCCAGCTATTCATATCTCTCATATCAATTTTACCTAAGACATCCTTTTTTAAATCACTCATGTCTAAAATAAATTGCAAGAAACTTGCTTTATAAAAACCATCTTTTGTACCCAAGTTTACAAACAAACGTGTAGCGCCTGCAGTACCTCTTGATTGACTACGACCACCGCGATCTTCACGACCTCCTCTATCACCACGATCACCACCGGCAAATTCTTGACGTCCTCTATCACGGTTGCGATCTTGTTGTTGCATTGGTTCTCTGCGACCATTCTTTTCTGGAGCTCTTAAATTTAAATCAGGCGCATTCTCATAATAACTTAAGAAACGGTTGAATTCTAAAGCAGCCACTCTTGTTAAGATTTCTTCTTTAGACATGTCGGCAAATTTCTCTGCCAACATTGGCACATAAGTTTCATAATCACCATGACTCACATCTGTTGACATTAACTTATCCATGACATGGAAGAATTGTTTTCTACAAACATCCTTACCACTAGGTATATCTAATTTATGAAAAGTACTCTTGTTGATATTTTCTATCTGACGCAATCTATAAGTCTCTCTTGCATGAACGATTGAAATACAAACACCTTGGCTACCAGCACGGCCAGTTCGACCACTACGGTGTGTATACACTTCAACATCATCTGGTAACTCGAAGTTGATGACGTGTGTAATACCTTTTACATCGATACCACGAGCAGCCACATCTGTTGCAATCAATAATTGTAAAGTTTTATCTCTAAATTGACCCATCACTCTATCACGTTGTTGTTGTGTTAAGTCTCCGTGGATAGCATCAATATCATATCCTTCGCGTGTTAAACGAGCTGCAACATCTTGTGCATCTGCTTTAGTTCGCGTAAAAATAATACCATAAATGCCTGGATTGAAATCGATGATTCTTTTTAAGGTCTCATAGCGATATTGTGCTGAGGTCACATAATATTGATGATCGATACTTTTGTTTGTAGCATTCACTTTACCAATGGTTACTTCCACAGGCTCTTTCATGTAACGCTTGCTTACCTTTTTAATTTCAGCAGGCATAGTGGCACTAAACAACCAAATACTTTCTCTGTTTGGGGTATTTTTTAAGATAAACTCAATGTCTTCTTGGAATCCCATATTCAACATCTCATCTGCCTCATCCAATACCACATATTCAATTTGCTCTAAGTTGATTGCCTTTCTTTCTATCAAATCAATCAAACGACCAGGCGTGGCTACAATAATTTGTACCCCTCTTTTAAGGTCTCTAATTTGCATACTGATAGAGGTTCCACCATATACCGCTAGCACTTGTAAACCTGGAACATGCTTTTTAAACAAGTTCAATTCGTTTACAATTTGCATACACAACTCTCTTGTTGGACAAACAACCAATGCTTGTGGAAATCTGTCTGCCGTTTTGATTAATTGTAATAAAGGCAAACCAAACGCAGCAGTTTTACCTGTTCCTGTTTGTGCTAGTCCAATAAAATCTTTTGTTCCACTAATCAATACCGGAATTGCTCGTTCTTGAATTTCTGTTGCATGCGTATATCCTAATTCAGTCACGGACTTAACCAATTGTTCATTGATACCAATTTCAGCAAAAGTCTTTTTTGTTTTTACTGCTTCTATCAATTCATTAGTTACTTGTATCTCTTCTGTCTTCTTCATTTTTAATTTTTTAATTTTCTTTGATTAAGAATTTTATTTTAAAATTCTTTTAATACCATTCGCATTTTCAATCAAATCCAATAAGTAGTCACTATTCTCTTTTTCAAGACATGACTTAAATTTTTTCAACTGACTGATATGCTCATTTAGCACATCCAATACATTTTCCTTATTCTGCATAAAGATGGGAACCCACATTGCCGCATTGGACTTTGCCAAACGCACTGTGCTTTCAAAACCACCACTTGCTAATTCAAAAATAGCATCAGACTCTTTTTCCTTCTCTAACACGGTATTCGCCAATGCGAAAGAAGTAATATGCGATATATGGCTAACATAAGCCACATGGATGTCGTGCTTCATTGCATCCATGTATAATATATGCATCCCTAATTGCTCATACACTTGCTCCACTAATGTCAAAGCATCTTTGTCAATTTGTTCTTTATTACAAATTACAGTTGCTTTTTCTTTAAATGCATCTTGTTGAGCCGCTTCTGGACCACTAAATTCAGTTCCCCACATGGGGTGGGTAGGAACGAATCTTCCTTTATTGGAATGCGCGTTCGCGATTTGAACAATACTTTCCTTAGTAGACCCTACATCAAATACAACCTGCTTGTCAATTAAATTTAAAATAGTTGGAAGCAATTTTTCTGCAATATTCACAGGCGTTGCAACCACAATTAAATCAGAGGATACAATGGCGTCTTCTAAAGACATCATCTCATCTACGATACCTAATTGTACTGCTTGGTCTTGGTGCAAAGGATTATTGTCCACTCCAATGACATGCTCCACAAAGCCTTTTTGCTTTAGGGTCATGGCAATAGAGCCACCAATTAATCCAATACCAATCACTGTTAAACGCATGCTTCAATTCTTTTAATTGCTTCATTAAATTTTTCTAAAGACCCACACAAACTCACACGGATATACTCGTTACCAGCAGACCCAAAAATGCCTCCTGGTGTGATAAATACATTGGCTTCGTAAAGCACTTTATCACTCAACGCGTAACCGTCTTTGAATGTGGCTGGAATTTTTGCCCAAACAAACATTCCAACTTGTTGTTTTGAATAAGCACATTTTAAAACATCTAATAATTCGAATACTTTTTCGCGACGTGCGTTGTATATTTTATTCACGGATTCATACCAACTTTCGTCTAGACTTAATGCTTTTGCAGCAGCTAGTTGGACTGGTAAAAACATACCACTGTCCATATTGGATTTAAACCTAAGTATTTCATTGATTCTGTCTTCGGCAGCAATTAACATGCCGACTCTCCACCCTGCCATGTTTTGGCTTTTACTCAGAGAGTTCAATTCGATCACCACCTCTTTTGCACCTTCAATAGACAATAAACTTTCGGGTTGATTGTTTAAGGTAAATGCATAAGGATTGTCATGACAAATCAATATTTGATGCTTCTTCCCAAAGGCAACCAATTGCTCAAAGAGCGCTTTGGTTGGACTTTGTCCTGTTGGCATATGTGGATAGTTCACCCACATTAACTTGACTTTTGATAAATCTGATTTTTCTAAATTTTCAAAGTCAGGCGCCCAACTGTTTTCGGCAGTTAGCTCATAATAAAGCGGAGTGCCACCCGCTAATTTAACTGCACTCGTATAAGTAGGATAACCAGGATTAGGGATTAACACCTGATCTCCTTCATTTAAATAGGTCATGCAGATATGCATGATCCCTTCTTTACTTCCTAATAGGGGTAATATTTCGGTAGCGGGATTAATCCCTTCTACTTTAAAATATTTTTGATACCAAGCGGCGATGGCTTCTCTCAAAACCGGAACGCCTTTATAAGACTGGTAAGCATGTTGATTGTCCTTGCTTGCCTCCTCTTGTAATGCCTTAATGACATCTGGATGCGGCGGCAAATCAGGACTACCAATACCTAAATTGATAATTTGTTTGCCCGCTTTGTTGAGTTCGTCAACTTCGCGCAATTTGGTTGAAAAATAATATTCTCCAATCCCTTCCAATCTTTTTGCTACCGTCCAATGCATAATTATCCTTTTACAACTTTACCTTTTTTATACAACCCAAATACTTTGAAACTATTGGTCATCAATTTTAATTCTACCAATAATTTATCCAATTGTTTTTTTTGCTCAAATTCAATGTCCGCATAAAAACCATATTTGAAAGTACTACCTGGTATAGGCATACTTTGTAATTTGCTTAAATTTGCTCCACCCTTAGCAATTTTGGCCAATACCTTGGATAAAATTCCTTTAGAATGGTCTGTTTGAAAATAGATAGACGCTTTATCTGCATCCGCAATTTCCATTTTTTGTTTTGCAGGCACCATGATTAAAAAACGCGTGATATTGTTTTTTAAAGTATGGATGTCTGGCGTAATGACATCCAAGTCATATAATTGTGCAGCGAACTTACTTGCAATCGCTGCAATATGTTTGCTTTTATGTTCACGAACCTGCTTCGCGCTCAGAGCAGTATCTTCTGTCTCCACCAATTTCCAATCTTGGTTTTCCAAATAATCCAAACACTGAAGAATCGCCATTGGGTGACTATGCACTTCTTTGATCTCCTCTAATTTTACACCCGGATACACCATAAGGTTTTGACTAATGGATAAATACACTTCTCCAATGACTTGTAATTTGCTCTTTTGTAGCAAATTATAGTTAGGAAGGATGCTGCCAGCAATAGAATTTTCAATTGCCATCACCCCACCATCGGATTGTTGTACATCTTCTCCAATACGAACCACTTCTCTAAAAGTAGCGCAAGGAATCACGTCTACATTTTTCCCAAAGAACTGCCTTGCAGCCACCTGGTGAAAACTACCCTCGTATCCTTGTATCGTTACTTTTTTTTGCATCTTTTAAGCTGTTCTAATTGCTTGAATCGATTTATTGAACAAAAAATCCCGGCTTTTTGAGCCGGGATGGTATATTTAGTTATTTCGTTTATGCTTTTACAAATACTACCCGGCTACTTTGGTTAAAGTAGAAATAAAAGAAAAAGTAAAACCAGTTGCTATTTGCTTTCATCGTGGCACAAAGATAGGCTAAAACTCCCTAAAATAGGCTAAAACTAGAAAGTTTTTTACATTTTACTAACAAGTATTCGTAAAAAAAGGCACGATGTTTTCACAAAGTGCCTTTATAATTGATCCCCAAATTATGGAGTACAATAGTTCGATTTTGTTGATCTACTACTTCTTAGCAGCAGAATCAGTAGCAGTTGAATCCATTGCAACAGCAGCAGAATCAACAGCAACTACAGCTGTATCAACAGTTGCAGCAGCAGAATCAGTTTTAGCTTCAGTAGAAGCACCACCACAAGCAGTTAAAGCAGCGATAGCGAAAATTGCGAATACTTTTTTCATTAGAATGAGTTTTAATGTTTAAATGATACTCTTAATACGCTAACTGAAAAAAGGTAACCTCATTTTCTTAAAATATTTAAAATCAGGTCATTTTTACCCTAGTTGGGTTACTTTTGTACCCTAATAGTATTAATCTCTTGAAAGCTGAACTCAACGAACAAGCCCTCTTAAAGGGGCTAGCCCAAAATGACTCCAGAGCGGTGGAAGCCCTCTATAAGAATCATTTTAGTATGATTCAGCACTTTGTTACCAATAACAATGGCTCTTTTGATGACGCAAGGGATATTTTTCAGGAAGCAATGATCGCTTTGTACGAAAAAGTACAGTCCGATCATTTTACACTCACCTGTCAAATTAAAACCTATCTATTCTCTATCTGTAAAAACCTTTGGTTAAAAAGGCTACAACAAATGGGAAAATATAGTGCCCCGCTCAGCACTCAAGAGGAAACCATCTCTGTGGAAGAAGATCTGGACCAGTTTGAGAAAAAAGATGCTGCTTTTGCCATCATGGATCGCGCACTAAAAAGTCTTGGCGAACCATGTAAAAGTTTGTTAGAAGGATACTATTTGAATAAAAAAGGGATGCAGGAACTAGCAAGTCAGTTTGGTTACACCAATGCAGACAATGCCAAGAACCAAAAATATAAATGTTTAATGCGCTTAAAGAAACTATTTTTTGCGCAATACAATATAGGAGAATAACAACATGGACGACATTCAATTACAGGAAGCAATAGAACTTTATTTGACAGACCAGATGTCTGTTGAAGAGCGTGCTCAATTTGAGGCTATTCGTAAAGCAACACCTGAGATTGATCAAATGGTGATTGAACACGCTATGTTCTTAAGAGCAATGGAATTGTATGTGAATCGAAAAAATTGCGCAGCATTAAACAAGCAAGTATTCAATCAGTTATTAGATGCTGGTACATGGGCTCCCGAAAAAGAACAATCTACCTCATTCAAAGTGATTCAACTTTGGAGCAAGTATAAAAAAGTTGCTGCCATTGCAGCTTCAGTCGGCGGATTTATAGCATTATTTACCTCAGCTTTAGTGCTTTTCTTTTTCCCTAGCATCAATGGAAATCAAATTTTAGAATTAAGTAAGGCGATAGAGAAAATTGAACAAAATCAAAAAGTACAAGGACATTTATTGAACGAAGTAAAGACCAAGGTTCCAGAAAATTCAAAACTAATTAGTGGAGGTACTGGTTTCTTAATTGATACCAAAGGCTTTGTTATTACCAATGCCCATGTCTTAAAAGGAGAAGGTGCCATTGTTGTGAATAGCTTAGGTCAGGAATTTAAGGCAACCATTGTGTATAGCGATAAAAATTCAGACCTAGCCTTATTGAAAATAGAAGACGAAGATTATAAGCAAACAAAGACATTGCCATTTACCATCCGTAAAAAATCAAGTGATTTAGGTGAGGACCTTTTCACATTAGGCTTTCCAAGAAATGACAATGATATTGTATACGGCAAAGGTTACTTAAGTGCTCAAACCGGATTCAATGGAGATAGCAATACTTATCAAATTCAAATTAGTGCTAACCCTGGTTATTCAGGCGCACCTGTATTCAACGATAAGAACGAATTAGTGGGCATCATGAGTAGCAGACAAAAACAAGCCGAAGGTGTTGCCTTTGCAATTAAGTCTGAAAAACTATTTGACTTAGTTGAAACATTAGAGTCTAACGAATTAACCAAAGACTTGAATGTAAAATTGAACAAACAGAAAGTAAAAGGGTCTAAAAATCTTAAAGCTCAAATTAACAACTTCAAGAATTATATCTACAGCGTTCGTGCTTTTGACTAGGTCAACTTTAATTACCCCCAAAGATTCGTAGGATACACTTTAGCTTCCACCAAAGCATCTATACTTGCTTTAACTCCCGGAGCATCTTCTTTATAAGTTACACCAAACCATTTTGCGTTGGTAGGAATCACTTTCACAGCGCCCAAGTTCAATGTCTTGAACCTTCCTGCTACAAAAGGAATATAAAATTCTGACTTTAAAGCCTGTCCTTCTTTCTCCAAGAATAGTTTGAATTCAGCTGCGCACAAATCAATAAAACCAGGAGCAAAACACATAAAATTCATACTCACTCTAGTATCTTCTTGAAGTGGTGTTTCAATGCCGTCTTCTTCAAAAACAATTCCATTCCCTTCCTTTCTATAAATTTTTGTACGCTCATTAATTGTGGTTAAATAACCTGCATCATCCAAACCGCAAACACCCCTACTCACTGTCCCATTCTCACTTAATGTATTTGCAAGTTCATAACCCAGTATGCAATATTCTTTTTCAGAACATGCTGTTGTTAAAAAAGTATAGGCTTGTACAAAAGCTTCTTGTCCATAATAATCATCTGCATTGATCACCGCAAATGGTTCATTCACCACACCCTTGGAGCATAATAGTGCATGTGCTGTACCCCAAGGCTTGGTTCTTTCTTGAGGAATGGCAAAGCCTTCTGTAAATTGATCTAAAGATTGGTAGACATATGCAATCTCTATCTTGCCTTTTAATTTTGGTTCCAATACGGCCTTGAATGCATCTGCAAAGTCAGCTCTAATAATGAATACGACTTTACGGAATCCAGCTCTTATAGCATCGTAAATAGAATACTCCATAATGGTTTCTCCACTTGGCCCGAATCCTTCTGTTTGTTTCATACTGCCATATCTACTCGCCATCCCTGCTGCTAAAATCACTAATGTCGGTGCACTCATTTTTCTTTATTTAATTGTAATTTCACAATCCATTAAGGTGGTCAAAAATAGTTGATTTATCTTAAATATAAAATTTTGCATATAAAGCCGCCTATACAATCCATCCACTCATTGAGTCGAAACCAAAAAGTGGATCTGTTAAGACTGGACAGCTTGCATCCAATTGTAAGTGGCAATAAATTTTATAAACTTAGGTTTTATATTGAAGCTGCAAAAGCCAATAAGGTTTCTACAGTGGCCAGTTTTGGCGGACCTTATTCTAACCATATTGTTGCATTGGCTTATACTGCTAAGGAAGCTGGATTAAAAAGCATTGGGTACATTAGAACAAATGCGGATGAGCCCATCACGCCTAGCTTGGCCGAAGCCAAAGCTTATGGCATGGAATTGGTTTATTTAGGCAGGACAGATTTTCAAACTAAAAAAGCAAGTATTATAGAAAAGAATGCTGCCCAATCTGATACTTATTTGATAGACGAAGGTGGCTATGGCATTATTGGGGCAAAAGGTGCTGCAACGATTTTAACCGAGCAAGACACAACTCATTACAATTATATTATTTGTGCTGTTGGTACAGGCACCATGCTTGCTGGATGTTTACTTGCAGCAGGTCCCCATCAAAAAGTCATTGGCATTCCAGTTTTAAAAAACGAAGGTAGTATTGAAGCAGAAATCAATGCTTTGTTACTAGATAAAAATGATAATAAAAATAGTAACTCCTATACTTTACTCCATCAATTTCACCAAGGGGGCTATGCCAAAACCAATCCTATGATGCTTGATTATATGAACAAGCTTTGGGATACTGAAAAAATACCAACTGATATTGTGTACACAAGTAAATTATTATTTGGGACGGAGCAATTGATCAAAGAAAATTATTTTGAAAAAAACGCATCCATCTTAGTCATACACAGCGGAGGTTTGCAAGGCAATCGGTCTTTACCAGCGGGTACTTTAAAATTCTGTTAAACTAATTCACAATCAAAGATCGTTTCAAAATGAAACTTTATTTTTTGCTTTACTTCCTCGTAATCTACTTGCCTTCCTAATTCTTTTTCTAAAGATGTCACCGTCTTTCCTTGTATGCCACAAGGTACAATGAATTCAAAATGGGATAAATCGGTATTCACATTTAAAGCAAATCCATGCATGGTAATCCAGCGACTACACTTAATCCCCATCGCGCAAATTTTTCTTGCTACAAATGGATCATGGGGATCCAACCATACGCCTGTTTCTCCTGCACTTCTTTCACACTTCAATCCATATTCTGCAAGTACTTGAATAATCACTTCCTCTAAACTTCTCAAATACCATCCCAAGTCTGGCTTAAATTTATCTAAATCAATAATTGGATAACCCACTACTTGTTGCAAACCATGATACGTAATATCTCCTCCTCTGTTGATATGATAGTACTCAATACCCAATACTTTTAATTGTTCATCTGAAACCAATACATTGGATCGATTGCCATTTTTACCCAATGTAAAAACTGGTGGATGTTCAACCAATATCAAACGATGTTGTGTTGCCGTCTCATTGGCTTCCTTGCCTGCAGTCCTTGCCTCTGTCTTAAGTGCCACTGCAGTTTTTAGTAGCTGTTCTTGATAATCCCAAGTGGGCTGGTAAGATTGAATGCCTAAATCTTCGAAAATTACTTGTTGGCGCATAGAACAAAGTTACAAACTAAGCGGCAATAACTTACTTTTGCATCATGTCAACTGAAGAGCTACAAATAGAGAATGAAGATGTATATGAGAAACTAACCTTTGTCGTAGATAAGGGACAAGAGCCTATGCGGATTGATAAGTGGGTTCAAATGCGCATCGTGGGGTTAACTAGAAGTAAATTACAGAATGGGATTGAAAGTGGTTTTTTAACGGTGAATGGGAAAGTGATCAAAAGCAATTACCGCACCCGTCCAGGTGACGAAGTGGTGTATATGAGCTATGTCAACCCTGATTACACAGAATTGAAGCCAGAGGAAATGGCCTTGGATATTGTATATGAAGATGATGCCATCATGGTTATTAATAAACCATCCGATATGGTGGTGCATCCTGGTATTGGAAATTACTCAGGCACTTTACTCAATGGAGTTGCATTTCATTTATTGCAACAGAACCCAAATTTGAATGAGGAAGTATTACCAAGATTTGGCTTGGTACATCGAATAGATAAAAATACGACAGGTTTAATAGTGCTTGCAAAAACACCCGAAGCTGCAAGTCATTTAGCAAAACAATTTTTTAATCATACCGTTGAACGAAAATATATTGCATTGGTTTGGGGTAATATGGAAGAAGACGAAGCCACTGTGAATGCGCACATCGCAAGGCATAAAACTTTCCGTAAAATGTTTGATGCCTACCCTGAAGGGGAAGTTGGAAAGCATGCTATCACACATTACAAAGTAATAGAGCGTTACAACTATACCACACTTGTATCTTGTGTGTTGGAAACTGGCAGAACGCATCAAATTCGTGTCCACATGAAACATATTGGACATACTTTGTTCAATGACCAAGAATATGGAGGAGATAGAATTTTAAAAGGCACCATCTACACCAAGTACAAACAATTTGTAGACAATTGTTTTGACGCATGCCCTAGATGCGCATTGCACGCAGCTACACTTGGATTTATTCATCCAACCACCGAGGCCATGATGCGCTTTGATAGCCCATTGCCTTCGGATATGGAAGCCGCTATAATCAAATGGAAGAACTATAAAGCAGCAGCGCATACTTAATTAAAAACATCGCACATAAAAAAGCCGCTTCAATTTTGAAGCGGCTTTTACTTTGAAATGAATTCAAATTATTTTTTGTTTTGACTTGCAGCCATGGGAGACAATCCAATTGATTGACCTCTAGAAAAACCTTTTGACTTGAATAAAGCAAACTTACTTGGCGCAGCTACATTTGGCCATTTGTTATTGCTCTCATCAATATCAGCAGTTTCACGCATTGGATCTAATTGAATCGATACCGCTTTCTTGCTTGTCAAGAACACTTTAGTGACTTTGTTCTCGTTCTTTCTCCAGATTTGTGCTGGTAGACGTTGTGTTTCTTTTGTACCATCTTCGAAAGTAAATTCAAGAATGATTGGCATCACTAATCCGCCTTTATTGATGAAACTTACTTCGTATAAATTAGCACTTGCATATTTTGCTTTTTCTGCATCTGTTAAACCTTCCGCTGCAGGCATTGACATAGCTGGTTGCTTCGTTACAGAATCATAAGGCTCTAATCCTCTGTCATATCTCCAATAGAAATCACGTAAACTGGTATCTGCATCTGTTAAAAATACAATAGACTTATCGGTTCTATTTCTGATTTTTGAAATGTCTTCGAAGCTATTTACTTCTGGCTTTGATAAACCTCTTGGTCCGCCCATTGATCTTGGTGCTGGAGCTGCAATTGATGCATCATACACTGCATGCTTCACTGTGTCAATTGCAATATCCACTGGGTCGATGCCGTAGAACCAACCTCTCCAGAACCAATCTAAATCTTCTGCACTTGCATCTTCGATTGTTCTAAATAAATCGGCAGGAGTTGGGTGTTTGAAAGCCCATCTTCTTGCATATTCTTTAAATGAATAATCAAATAAGTCACGGCCCATGATGGTTTCACGTAAAATATTCAATCCAGTTGCTGGCTTCGCATATGCGTTTGGACCAAACTGAATGATGTTTTCGCTATTGGTCATGATTGGCTCTAATTGATCCTTTGGCAATTTCATATAATCTGCAATTGCAAAAGCAGGACCACGACGACTAGGGAATTTGTTATCATATAATTCTTCTGTCAAATATTCTACATAAGTATTTAAACCTTCGTCCATCCAAGACCATTGACGCTCATCGCTATTTACAATCATTGGGAAGAAGTTATGACCTACTTCGTGAATGATTACACCTAACATACCATTCTTAGCTGCTTGTGTGTAAGAACCATCTTTTTCGGTACGGCCATAGTTGAAACAAATCATTGGGTATTCCATTCCATTAGATGCTTCAATACTTTGAGCCACTGGATATGGATAAGGAATAGTGAACTTAGAATAAGACTTAATAGTGTGTGCAACCGCTTTAGAAGAGAAAGGACGGTATAGACCATAGGCTTCTTTTCCATAAGCACTCATACACATTACTTTCTTACCTTCTACATTTGCAGCCAAGGCATCCCAGATAAATTTACGGCTTGATCCAAAAGCAAAGTCACGTACATTTTCTGCATTGAATACCCAAGTTTTTTGCGTTGTAGCTTTTGTTTTTTCTGCTTTCTTTGCTTCTTCTAAAGTCACCACCTCAACTGGTTCAGTTGAAGTTTGTGCTTTGTTCCATCTAGCCAATTGAGCTGGGCTCAATACAGCAGGATAGTTTTGACAAGCACCTGTTGCCATAACAACGTGATCGCTAGGAACAGTAATAGCCACTTTATAATTACCAAAAGTCAAAGCAAATTCACCTCTTCCAGTAAACTGGTGTTGCTGCCAACCTTGGAAATCAGAATAAACTGCTAAACGAGGGTACCATTGTGCCATCGTGAATAAGTGGTTGCCATCTTCTGGGAAGAATTCAAATCCACCTCTTCCACCTACTGTCAATCTATCAGTGATTTTATAATTCCAATCTACTTTAAAAGCAAATTTTTGACCTGGTTTTAATGCTGTTGGCAATTCAACGCGCATCATGGTTTTATTCACCGTGTATTTTAAATTAGCACCCAATAAATCTGTAATTTTTACAATATTCACACCCAATCCATTGTCGCTTTTTGCTTCTTGTAAATTATCAATCATTGCAGGACTCATGCCTCTTCCCAATGAACTTCCGTCTGGGTAACCAGCATTTTTAGTGGTGCTATGTTCATTCTCATCCAATTGTAACCAGATATAAGTTAATACATCGGGTGAGTTGTTGAAATAAGTAATGGTCTCAGCACCATGTAACATTAAATTCTTTTCATCCAAAGTTGCTTTAATGTCGTAGTCGGCTCTTTGTTGCCAATACTTTGTTCCTGGTGCACCACTCGCCGTTCTGTATTCATTAGGCGTAGGTAAAATCGTACCCAATTGTTCAAACTTGTTTCCATGGTTAGAACCTGGGTTGTTGCGGATATCTTGTGCCATAACTGTCAATGCAGTTAAACACATGAATCCAAATGACAATAATTTCTTCATTGTTGTTTCTTTTTCGAGGTTTAAAGAGATGCTATTCGATCTATGATCATACGTAAAGATAAGGATATCGCTAAGATAGAACCATACCGCACATACATTTTTCTAGGTATTTTAAGGAGGGTTAGCAAGCCGTAGGATAGGGCTAAAATCACCATAACAATCAAAATTTGACCTATTTCAAGGCCTATATTGAAGGAAAATAAGGGGCCAAGTATGGATTCCTCCTTGCCCAAGAGGCTTTTTAAGTAATTACTGAACCCTAAACCATGGATCAGGCCAAAAAAGAGCGCTAAGCCATAATGCGCCGAATAGCGTTGTTTAAATTCAAAATCCTTCACCCAAAAATTGGATACCGCAGTTATTAAGATGGTCACTGGAATAAGAAATTCAATCCAATTGACCGAAATGTCAATCAAAGAAAGGGTGCTTAAGGCGAGTGTTAAAGAGTGTCCAATGGTAAAAGCAGTCACTAAAATCAATATCTTTTTCCAATCCGACCAGATATACCTTAGGGTCAATGCCAATACAAATAAAATATGGTCTACCCCTCCTAAATCAATAATATGCTTAAAACCAAGTCTTAGATATAAAAATAGCTCGTTCATAAATGAATTTTTCTGGTGTTAAATTAATGAAGACCTTTGTAACCACAAAATAAACTACTATGGCTTGGATTGGTTTAAAACATTGGATGGTATGGATGCTGACTGCAATGCATCCCTTCTTTATCTCCGTGGTAGAAATTGAACACAATGCAAAAGAAGCGACAATTGAAATAAGCGCCCGAACCTATACAGATGACTTAGAGAAAATGATTCAAAAAGAATTCAATGTGAAATTGGATTTGAATCAAGCCAATCAAAAAGAGCAAGCTAATAAGTTTATCAATTTGTACATGCAAAAGAAATTAACTATCAAAGCCAATGGCCTAAAGTATAAGATGGATTTTGTTGGTTTTGAAATTCAGAAAGAAAGTACTTGGAGCTATTTTGAAATCAAAGAAGTGAAGCAGGTTAAACAACTGAATGTTTTTTGTGAAATTTTATTTGGGATAGACCAAAATCAAATCAACATCATACATTCAACTGTGGGCGGTGTCAGAAAAAGTTTCGAATTGGAATCGCCTAACAATGCAACCCAGTTTAATTTTTAGAAGCGACTTTTAAAGTACTAAGCAATATCTATTCCAATTTCACTATTTTTTTAATTCCATCAATACATAAGGCGTCAATGCCTCTGCTCTTGTTTTAGGATTTAAAAAAGTCAAGGTTAATAAGGTCACGGAGAAACTATTTCCTTGATATAAGATGGTAGACTTTGGAAAATCCAATAAGACTTGTTGTGCCGGCTTCGTTTCTACCACCAACAGTTGTCCGTCTTTTAATTCACTACTATCTTTTATGACTGGGAAAATATGTTGCCCATAAAAATGAAAGGCATTGCTATTTGACATTTTGTACAACGCGGCTTTTTTGATATCCCATTTTTTTTCCTTCGCCTCTTTTACCAATGCATTGCCCCATTGGTATTGCAATAAATGAGGATAAAAGAAACCATTTAAAACTATGTTTAATCCAATCATCAAGACTAAACTCATAGCAATCCATTTTTGAATGATGCTTTGATGCGTTTTCCCAATTCTAATCATAATCAATAATGTCCCAAAAAATATCCAAAGACCCCATGGACCATCCATTTTTCCAAATGGAATTTTGATGATGAGTACCATCGCAATTAATAAAATCAGAAATATGAACAAATGAAACCCAAAAAACCATTTTATCCATTTATGCAATCGATCTGCTTGTTCTAGCAAGGTCGCAAAATACGCAGCAGTCAATATCGCAGCCAATGGGAAGACCACAAAAATATAATGTGGCAATTGTGCTTGGCTTCTTGATAACACTAGGTAAGTCAATAAAAATCCAAAAAAACTAATGCGTTCCGTTTGTACTTTAAACAAGCCTTCCTTGAAAATGGTGAGACCCTTTGCTGCAAAAGCCAAAATGAAAATAAAAATCCAAGGTAAAAAACTCCATAGCATATTCTCCAAAAGAAAAGTTGGATAGCTCATTTCATGGTAATAATTTTCACCTGTATACCTGCCAAAACTTTGTGTCCAATAGTAAAATCTCAACCCTGATTGTATGGGGATATGATTGATTAATTTTCCTGGATGCAAGTCAAATTGTTGGTACAATCCCCAACTCATGGGTAATAATAAAATTCCAATCATCAATAGCCCTGGTAAATAAATTGGCTTGAAAAAATAAGTCCATTTTTTTTCAAAAAACCATTGTGGTGCAAATGCCAAAAATGGCACAACCAATGCAATGGGTCCCTTGGTCATCATGCCCCCAGCAATTGCCACCATAGCCCAAACAAAATCTGGCAGTGCATTAGAGGATTCCCATTTCGCAATCAACCAAATACTCAATGCAACCCATCCCATCAACATGGTATCTGTCCTTACATCATGCGCCATTAAGAAAAAAGCTTGACAGCTTGCTAAAATTAATACTGCTAAATAAGCAACCCTTTGATTGTATTTTAATTGCGCAAATTTAAAAGTAGCATACAATGCAACAATCAAAAATATAAAGGAGGGTAACCTGTAAGCCCAGTCATAGATGCCAAAAATTTTCATTGATAAGGCCGATAACCAAAAAAGCATTGGGGGCTTATCTAAATAATCTTTGCCAAGATCATAAATTTGTAGAAAGCTATTACGTTCTAGCATTTCTCTACTGATAGATGCGTATTGAGCAGCATCTATATCCATTAATGGAATACAAAATACGCCAATCAAATGAACACCCAAAAGTGCAATTAAGAAAAGCCAGAATGTGTTTTTATTCATTTTGATAAATTAGTTTAATTCCATTGGACCTGCCCATTTTAAATAGGCTTTTCCCATTGCAAATCCTGAAACCAATCCAATCATGGTACCTCCAACAACATCCAATGGATAATGCACCCCAACATAAATTTGAGCAAAAGAGATGATTCCTGCCCAAACAAAAAAGAATTTTGTATAGCGTTGCTGGGTCATCCCCCATGTAATAAAAATGAACATGGCTAGACCAAAATGATTGGCGGCATGAGAGGAAGTAAAACTAAAGCCACCGGAACATTGGTCTAATAAAAGTCTGGTTTTTCCCGATAATGCTGGATCATTACAAGGTCTCAATCGATGAAAAAATGGCTTAAATACACTACTGCTAATTTGATCGGTCAACCCCACATTGAGTATGGCAAACAAAAGCCATTTTAGGGTTTTCCAACCAATTTGATATCCCAACCAGATCAATAGACCAATATACAAGGGTATCCAGTTGTTGGAATGCCTGGTCCAAGGCAGGATATGATCCAGAATAGGAAAGTGCCAGACCCCATTGATTTGGTGAAACAATGCCTGATCGATGTCCTTAATTTGTTGAAAAATACTTAGCCCCATGCGGTAAAGATACATGGAATGGAAAAATTTAAAGTAAATTTGCATTCCGATTTATTTTAATATTCAGCTATGTCATTAATTAAGAGCATTTCAGGATTTAGGGGCACTATTGGTGGTCGTCCAAACGATAACCTAACCCCAATCGATATTGTAAAATTTGCATCTGCCTATGGTACTTGGTTGATCAGAAAATCGGCTGGAAAAAAGAAAGTCATTGTGGGTCGTGACGGAAGGATGAGTGGCCTGATGGTGGAAGCCTTGGTGGAACAAAGTTTATTGGCCCTTGGAATCGATGTGGTGCATTTAGGATTAAGCACCACACCCACCGTAGAAATGGCAGTGGTATTTGAAAATGCGGATGGTGGTATTATTTTGACTGCAAGCCACAATCCAAAAGAATGGAATGCGCTTAAATTATTAAATGAAAAAGGTGAATTTGTAAGTGGAGAAGAAGGCAAAATCATTTTAGCTTTAGCAGAACAAGAAGATTTTGTTTATGCCCCTGTGGATGCCATGGGTGAACTAATTGGCGATGACAACAGTTTGTCCAAACATATTCAAGCAATATTGGACCATCCACTGGTGGATATTTACGCTATTAAGAAAGCAGGTTTTAAAGTGGTGGTAGATGCTATCAATAGTTCTGGCGCATTCACTGTCCCTGCATTACTAAAAGCAATTGGCGTAGAAGATATTGTGGTGTTGAATGCGGAAATGACTGGAGATTTTGCACATAACCCAGAGCCGCTTAAAGAACACTTAACTGAACTTTGTGATACAGTTGTCAAAGAAAAAGCGCATCTAGGTATCGCTGTAGATCCTGATGTAGATCGTTTATGCTTTGTAAGTGAAGACGGGAATTTGTTTGGCGAAGAATACACTTTGGTAGCCGTTGCTGATTATATTTTACAATATACAAAAGGAGCTACGGTGAGTAATTTATCCTCTACAAGAGCATTAAGAGATGTCACAGAGCAACATGGTTGCAACTATTTTGCAAGTGCAGTAGGTGAAGTGAATGTGGTGACAAAAATGAAGGCCGAAAAAGCAGTGATTGGTGGAGAAGGCAATGGGGGTATCATTGTTCCAGATTTACATTATGGTAGAGATGCACTCATTGGCATTGCCCTGTTCTTATCGCATCTTGCAAAATCAGGTACATCTTGTTCCAATTTGAGAGCTGGTTACCCTGCTTATTTTATGAGTAAGAAAAAGATGGATTTGAATGCCAATTTATCATTGTCATCGATATTCGAACAATTGAAAAATGAATTTGCAACCTTCCCAATGAACGATGTGGATGGGCTTAAGATTGATTTTGAAAACGAATGGGTGCACTTAAGGTCTAGTAATACCGAACCCATTATGCGCATTTATACTGAAGCAAAAACACAGGAAGCTGCAGATGCACTAGCGGATAAAATTATTCAGCTGATTCTTAAAATTCAGTAATTTAGCAATCATGCAGAGAATCTATTTTGACAACGCAGCTACAACCTCATTAGCACCCGAAGTACTAGAAGCAATGATGCCCTATTTGACCGAAAAATTTGGCAACCCTTCCTCTATTTACAGCTATGGCCGAGAAACAAGATTGGCGATTGAACAAGCCAGAAAATCTGTTGCAAAAAATTTAGGTGCCAAGCCTGCCGAAATATTTTTTACAAGTGGTGGTACAGAAAGTAGCAATACTGTTTTAAATGCAGCTATCAAAGATTTAGGATGTAAACATATTATCAGTTCTCCAATTGAACATCATGCTACATTGCATACGGTGACGCATTTAGCTAAATTGCACCATCTGAACTTAAGCTTTGTTCAGATTTTACCCAATGGTCATATTGATATGGCGCATTTAGCGGACTTATTAGCAGCTACAACAGATAAAACAATTGTTTCCATCATGCATGCCAATAACGAAATTGGGAATATGATAGAAATTGAAGCAGTAGGACAACTTTGTAGACAATACCAGGCCTATTTTCATAGTGACACTGTTCAAACGGTGGGTCACTTCCCTTTTGAATTAAGTAAATTACCTGTTGACTTTATCACTGGTGCTGGACATAAATTTCACGGACCTAAGGGTGTTGGTATTCTATACATCAATGAAAATGTTAAAATAAGCCCCATGGTGCATGGCGGTTCACAGGAGCGCAATATGCGTGCAGGTACTGAAAATTTATACGGCATTGTAGGTTTTGCAAAAGCACTTGAACTGGCTACGGAAAAATTCCAAGAAGATCGTCCATACATACAATCATTGAAACAATATTTGCATGATCAATTGGTTGAAAAAGTTCCTGGCGTTAGTTTTAATGGAGACCCATTTGGGAATAGCTTGTATAATTTACTGAGTGTGAATTTTCCAAAAAATGAAAAAACTGAAATGATTTTGTTTAATTTAGACATGGATCATATTTGCGCAAGTGGTGGAAGCGCCTGCTCTAGTGGTGCACAACAAGGTTCTCATGTTATCCATGCATTGAATAAAGGAACCGATATAGTGACAGTTCGTTTCTCTTTCTCAAAGCACAACACAAAAGCTGAAATTGATCAGGTTGTAACAGCCTTGTTGACGATGCTTAATTAATTCTATTCAGTACTTTTAATAGCAACCAGCATTAAAAAAATAAAATAATCAATATTGATCACAAAAAAAAGGCGCTTCAAACGAAGCGCCTTTTTTAATAGCTCTATTTAAATTAAGGCTGAGTTGCTACTGGAACACCTTTTTCTAAATTTTCAATCACATTAATCAACTGATAACAAGTTAAGATGTCTTGTATGAACGATGCTTGCTTGTTGTTGAATTCAGTGGCTTTATTCTGATACGCATTTTCTGCATTTTGCATAAACTGTGCTTCTGACATTGGTGTACCCAAAGATTTATAATAGGCCAATTGTTGTTTTAAATCTTTCACAACCGCTGTGCCTATTCTTTTTCCTAATTCCTTATCCCCTGCAGCATAGGCAGCCTGTAAATATAAATAAGAGAAGTAATTATGTTGGTTGCCTCTATTGGATGACATGCCATAAGGGATATTTTGAATGCTGATCTCCTTGTCTAATTTTCTTAATACTTGAACCGCACTATCTTTTTTACCTGCTGCAACCAAGGCCTGTGCAATTTGTGCTACACTCAATCTCAATGAATTCAAATGCCTTCTGTTTTCTTCGTCATAATATACATTGAACTTACTTGAATTCTTGAAATCAAATTTAGTCATGATATTTTTAAACGCTACATCTGTATCTACTGAAGCACCTTTTACAGGAACCAATTGATAGGCTAATCCTGTTTGACGTACATACTGATCCAAACCTAGGTCTTTTAACTCTTGTGTAGATGTAAAGCAAATTGGACGCTTAAACTGAGTCGTTGCAATGATGGCATAAATTGCCAACTCATTCTTAATCATGTACTGTCTATTTGGATTGAAATCAATCAACAACTCTGACTCAATATTATCTGTTGGCTTTGCTATACCAGAAGCCAATGCAAATGCTTTATTAATAGGCAATTTGAATTTATGTGTTGGGAAAATATTCACCGGACCCTCTTGCGTAGATGCTTGGTATTTTCCTGTTTGATCTCCTACCACATACCTTAATACAGAATCCAAATTATGGTAGGTTTTTTCGCCAAACTCTGGTAATGGATTGTAGTAAGCGACATTTAATTTATTGCCAGCAACCTGTTCTTCTGTAAAAATCACATCAAACTTGTCGCTCTTATTGACTTTATACCTTAATTCACGCATATACCAATCTGATCCCAATAAACTATTCACCACCACACGTACATCTGGTCGGATGCCTTCTACTTCCTGTGCATACCATAATGGATAAGTATCATTGTCACCGAATGAAAATAGAACTGCATTTGGAGGACAGCTTTCTAAATAAGCTCTTGCCATATCACGCGCCAATGTTTTTTGGCCACGATCATGGTCATCCCACTCCTGCTGTGCCATCAATGTTGGTACTGCCAATAAACAAAGGACTGTAGCAATCGTAGTGGCCATATTTTTATGGATGACTTTACTAAGCCAATCTGCCACTTGTAATACTCCTAACCCAATCCATATCGCAAATGCGTAGAAAGAGCCCACATAAGCATAATCACGTTCACGTGGTTGCAAGGTCACTTGGTTTAAATAAATCACAATCGCTAAACCAGTGAAGAAAAATAATAAGCCTGTTACCACGAAATCTTTTTTATTCTGCTGGTATTGGTATAATAATCCCATGAGGCCTAAGAAAAATGGCAACATAAATAAATTATTATTGGCCTTGTTGTCTTTGCCAATACTATCAGGCAATTTAGATTGTTCTCCAAAGAAGTAGTTGTCAACAACACTTATTCCAGTTTTAAAATTACCGTCACGTACATTGCCAAATCCTTGTAAATCGTTTTGCTTACCAGCAAAATTCCAAAGGAAATAACGCAGGTACATAAATCCAAATTGATAATTTGTAAAGTACTTAATATTATCTCTTAAAGTTGGCACATCGCCTTCTTGAATCCCAGCAAAGGCACGGTAACTATCTAATTGTCCGCGATCATTGTCGCCATCCCACATTCTTGGAAACAAATGCGCAGAAGGTGCAGAACTCCAATCTCTTTTTACGTTCTTTCCA
The DNA here is from genome assembly GCA_037143275.1 of Chitinophagia bacterium. GTDB lineage: Bacteria > Bacteroidota > Bacteroidia > Chitinophagales > Chitinophagaceae > Sediminibacterium. The sequence continues at coordinate 149,929 of JBAWZB010000003.1, read as the reverse complement.
GAGAACTCATAATTGGTTGGTGTTTTTACATATTGATCGCTGCCTTCTACTGTTTCTGCTTTGTCAACAAAATCAGGACCGTATAAAATAGGCCAATCTCCATACTGCTCTCTTCCTAAGTATCCTACTAATGTAACCGGATTGTCTACATTGTACATGTCTACAGAAGGGTCTGCATTAGAACGAATCATTGTTGTTAAGTAGGTTGAATACCCAATTAATACAAATACAGTGGACCAGATACCCAATTTTAAAAAATAGAACCCTTTTTTATTGGCATATCGAATGCCCACCACAAATAAAACAGTGAGCAATAAAAAGAAGCTTACAAAGCCACTATAAAAAGGCAAGCCAAAACTATTTACAAATTGAATATCAAAAGAGGCTGCCCACTTGATGGTGTATTGAATTAAAAATACTTGTACAAATCCTGTGATGATGATGCCCACTAAGAATGCAAATAAACCTCCTTTAAAACTTGGCTTGTACAATCTAAAATAATACACCATCACAATTGCAGGGATAGTCAATAAGTTCAATAAATGGACGCCTATAGAAATACCCATGATATAGAAAATGAAAATGATCCACTTATCAGCACCAGGCTGATCGGCTTTATCTTCCCATTTTAATATAGCCCAGAATACCAATGCAGTAAAGAAGGAACTCAATGCATACACTTCCCCTTCAACAGCACTGTACCAAAATGAATCACTAAAAGTATAGGCTAACGCACCAACTACACCGGCACCCATCACCAAAAAGATTTGGTTATTGGTCAATGCAGCTCCAGATTTTGCTTCAACAATACGTTTTGCAAAATGGGTGATCGTCCAGAATAAAAATAGAATCGTAAATCCACTCGCAATAGCACTCATGCTGTTCACAGCCAATGCAGCAGTTTGAGGATTGTCTCCAAAAAAGATGATAAATACCCTACCTAAAAGTACAAACATGGGTGCTCCAGGAGGATGTGGAATTTGTAATTTATAAGCACTACTGATGAACTCTCCGCAGTCCCAAAAGCTACCAGAAGCTTCCATGGTTAATAAGTAAACAGTACATGCAATTAAGGTAACTGCCCAACCTGTTAAATTGTTGATTTTTTTGAAATCCATTTTGTGCATTTTAGTAGTTGCAAACTTAACTGAAACTGAGCAAAAAGGGAAATTTGAGCCATTTTTAAGGTTATTTTAAGAATTTAAGGATTCCCTCGCCTATTCTTAGGTAGGGTTTTTTATCTTTATGCCCCATGAGTCAAAATCGATCTGTCGCATTCCATACATTAGGCTGTAAACTTAACTTTTCTGAAACCTCTACCATGTCTAGGCAATTAGAATTGGAAGGCTTTGAAAAGAAGCAGTTTACCGAACAAGCAGACGTCTATGTGATCAATACCTGCTCGGTGACCGAAAATGCAGATAAAGAATGTCGACAACTTGTAAGAAGGGTTCAACGTTTGGCACCAGAAAGTTTTATTGTCATCACTGGTTGTTACGCTCAATTAAAGCCTCAAGAAATCGCTACCATACCTGGAGTTGACTTAGTATTAGGTGCAGCTGAGAAGTTTAATTTAGTAGCGCATCTTGCCAATCTAACAAAAGGTGATGCAACAAAAATTTGTAGCTGTGATATTGAAACATTAACGGGATTCCATAGCTCTTTTTCTGTGAATGACAGAACCAGGACCTTTTTAAAAGTGCAGGATGGATGCGATTACAGTTGTTCCTTTTGTACCATTCCAATGGCCCGAGGCAAAAGCAGAAGTGATACAGTGGCAGGTGTGGTGCAACAAGCAAAAGCATTGGCGGATAAAGGCGTAAAAGAAATTGTATTAACCGGCATCAATCTAGGAGATTTTGGAAAAGGAGGCGATGGAGGGAAGCATCATGAAGAAAACTTTTTTGAACTCATCAAAGCATTGGATGCTGAAACTGCTATTGAGCGTTACCGTATTTCCTCTATAGAACCCAATTTATTAACAGACGAAATCATTGCATGGGTTGCACAGAGTAAAAAGTTCATGCCTCATTTTCATATTCCTTTACAAAGTGGATCGGATGCTGTATTGAAATTGATGCAACGCAGGTATAACAGTCAATTTTATAGATCGCGCATTGAATTGGTTAAGCAACTAATACCACATGCAGCTATTGGGGTGGATGTGATTGTTGGATCGCCTGGTGAAACAGATGCGTATTTTCAAGAAAGTTTTGCCTTCATACATAGCTTAGATGTTTCCTATTTACATGTTTTCACTTATTCTGAACGTGCTGCCACTAAGGCCTTAGACATTAAGCCAGTCGTGCCTATTGCAGTAAGGAACGAACGCAATAAAATTTTACGCAATCTCTCTTACCAGAAATTACAATATTTTACAGAAGCACATAGAGGTGAAAACAGAAAAGTCTTATTTGAATCTGTTAAGAAAACAGCAGACGGGGAAATAGAAATATTAGAAGGTTATTCTGATAATTACATCAGGGTCACTACTCCCTATAGAGCTGAGTGGAGTAATCAAATTGTGGACTGGACCATCTAATGCATTGAACTAAAGGAATGGCGTTAAAGTGCTGAAACTTCTTCTAGTTTAAACTCTACAATCATCATCATATTGATGCTATCAAGTCTAACATAAACAGATTTTTTATCTGCTTTGATCACCTCTCCTCTTTGACCCATGAATAAGCCATTGTTGATTGCTACTTTGGTTTGTGGCAAAATCACGCCCATATCCACCACTTGAATGTTCGTATAAGATTGTCCAAGGTATTTTCTGATTAATTCGATTTCGTTGTCTCTAATAATAGCAGGTTTTTTTTCAAAGTAGAGAAATCGAACCACCCCCATTGTGCTCAATACATTGGTGTATTCTTCCTTAGTGGCTTTTACAAAAACATAAGACTTAAACAATGGCTCTTCGATAATCTTTTTTCGGTCGGACCATTGACGTTCTTTTTTTTGTGTAGGACACCAACTTTCTATCCCTTTTTGAGCAAAATTAGCGTCTACTTTTTTCTCCCATTTTGGTTTTGTATACACCACATGCCACTTTCTCAATTGCTCCATTTGATCAATTATTTTTTTACAATCGACGTTGATTTTTTATTCAACGCTGCTAAAATTTTACTAGACTCGTTCAATTGAAAATCTTTCGCTAAATCTTTGATCCATGCTTGGTAACGATCTTGTTTTGATTTATCAGGATTATTGTAGAATTTATTATAATCTACTTTGATAGGAGCCAGCTTCATTGGCGTCTTTAATTTTAAGACTAGTTCATTTTGCTTAGAAACTTCTTGAACGCGTTTTTTAAAAGACTGATACTTGTCTAATTTTAAATACACGGGGGTTTCAATTTGATTGGATACCCACTTCAAATTTTCCTTAAATTTATTCAATGCCGTATCATTTTGAATTTGCAAATTAGTGGATTGAATCACTTGAGACAATGGTGCATTATTAGGCCATACCATGTATTTAGCGCGCTCCATTTCATCCCAACTCAAGGCAGAGGCATTGTCTTTTTCTCTATACTTTAGGTATTCATATTCGTCTGGTAAAACAACATCAGGCGCTACCCCTTTCTTTTGTGTTGAACTTCCAGTAATTCGATAAAATTTTTGGAACGTTAACTTAACTGAACCATATTCTGTTTGAATGCCCAATGAATCAAGTGGTTTACCAAACGCAACATTTCTTTGAACTGTGCCTTTGCCGTAAGTAGAAGTACTTCCGATAATGATACCACGTTTATAATCTTGTATGGCCCCTGCAAAAATTTCACTTGCAGATGCGCTGAACTCATTGGCCATCACCACCAATGGTCCATCATATAATATACCCGGTGTTTCGTCATACAGGGTTTGTGATCTACCTTCTTTGTTTCTAATTTGTACCACAGGCCCTTTGTCTATAAATAAGCCTGCCATTTGTACGACTTCGTATAATGAACCACCTCCATTGAATCGAACATCAATGATGATACCCTTTACATTTTCAGCTTTCAATTTTTTGATTTCGGTAGCCACATCTTCAGAACATCTATGTCCCTCTTCTCTTTCAAAATCGGCATAAAAATCGGGTAATAAAATATAACCGTATTTATCCTCCCCATTTTGTATTACCACACTTCTTGCATAACCTTCGTCCAGTACAATTTTTTCTCTTATTAAACTCACCACTTTAAAAGTACCATCTGGCTTTCTAAAAGTCAACCTTACTTCTGTTCCTAAATTACCTCTGATTAATTTAACTGCGTCAGTAGTTTCATAACCTGATACATCTACTGGTTCTTCTGCGCCTTGTGCAATTTTTACAATCACATCGTTCACTACAATTTGTCCAGACTTCCAAGCGGGGCCACCTGATTGGATGCTAGCAATACGAATACCAAAATCATCCTGCGTTAATTGTGCACCAATACCATAAATCACACCACTCATTTGTTCTGTAAAAGAACGTTTTTCGATTGGCGCTAAATAGTCCGTATGCGGATCCATTAAACCTGTAATGGCATTTAAGAAAAGATCGAATTGTTTTTCCTTGGTGAATGTTAATTCAAATGATTCTAATCGTTTTTTATAAGACTTTTTGATATAGGCCCTTGACTCTGCTTCTAAGGTGGAATCATTTTTTACTTCAAATTTATCTTTGCCTTTATTTTTTTCTCTTTCGTCTATCAAACTTGCATAACGTTCGATGGTTCTATACTTCAATAACATCTCCCAACGTTTTGCTCTTTCTGCCGCATTTTTAGGATAAGCCATTTTATCTGTATTCAATAACACTGAATCATCTACATTAAAATCAAAAGGTTGATCCATGATTTGATTGAATAAAGCTTTTGTCTCTACAATACGCAGCGCATAAATACGACTCACTGCTGGTTGAAAAGCAATTGGGGCACCATGAATTTCATCGTCAATGGTTGTACTATAATACGATAAACTATCTAGATCGGACTGAAGGAAAGTATTTTTTTCTGGATCCAATGCTTTAAAATAGGCACTGAACACTTCTTTAGAAAAAGCATCGTCTATATTTCTTGGGCTGTAATGTTCTGATTCTAACAAATGGCCAACAGTCGATAATAATTTTCTTTGTCTTAATTCTGGCGACTCTTGATCTTCTGATTTAAATGTGTTGAAGGCAAAAAATAAAGCGCCAAATAGGAACACAGTGGCAAAAACTTTCCACTTGTTTTGTTGTACGTATGTCATAATCTTGTGCATCTAGGATTTCAAAAATAGCGTAAAATGGGAATCTATTGAGTCTATTTATCTTTTTCCACTCTTTTTTAGCATTATTTTACAAAAACATGCTCAACTAATTTTATTGATTACTGAATTAACGTATTTTTGCAGCCCAAATGGAGGGCGTAGCTCAGTAGGTTAGAGCGACAGTTTGTGGCACTGTAGGCCGTGGGTTCGAGACCCATCGTTCTCCCATTAAAAAACCTGTCCCAATTTTAGGGATAGGTTTTTTAGTTTAAATATTGTTTATGACGTTTTTTTTGATTCCAATTTTAGTAGGTGCTTTTGGCTGGATCCTTGTTTGGGCATTAGCTACCCTCCCGTTTAAATCGCAAAATTTATCTAAAAAATGGTTAGCTCAAATCAATTTGACCGAAATCATACCTCAATGGACAAAAAATGAACCTTTTGAAGCACTTAAGCCATTGATCAATGAAAAATTAGATGATTTTTTTAGCAATAAAATAAGTGCCAAGCTGCCCATGATCTCCATGTTTATTGGAGAAAAGACCATTATGGAGTTAAAGGAAGTATTCATGGAGGAATTGGCTTTGCTCTTTCCCCTCCTGATCACAGCGTTCAGCGCACATTTGAACAAAGACCTACATGCCCAGTGGCAGGAAAAATTTAGAAAAATAGTCCAGCAAAAAATCGCCAAGGCAAGCAGGCCTTATAGGTGGATTGCATTTGCATTTGGGGCAGCATGGGGTACTGTGATTGCACTAATCCTTCCTCATATTTAACCGCTTATACTTTACAAGCCGTATTCTTTAAACTTTAATACGAATTTTGTGTTATTGCTTAAACAGAATTCAATCTTCATGGTCTATATGACCACAAAAACATTTATGAAACAACTCACGATACTTTTTAGCGCTCTATTGATTCAAATGACCTCTTTTGCTCAAATTCCTACTGGCCGACCTGCTGGGGGTGGCAACATGAATATGGGACATTTTTACGGAAAAGTGGTAGATGCCAATAAGAAAGGCATTGACGGTGCCACAGCACAATTAAAAGGAAGCAAATTTGACCCTGCCACCAAAAAAGCAAGCGAAGTCATTGTAGCCACCATGATTACGGCGACGAACGGTGATTTTAGTTTTGATAACCTATCTATCATGGGTAATTTTAAACTCATCATCACTGGGATTGGCTTTAAAAAATACGAAAAGCAAATTAGCTTTAACATGAAGCAAGGTGGTAACCCTCAAGATATGATGGCCCTTGTAGATAAAGATTTAGGAAATATTAAATTAGAGGAGGATCCAAATCAATTACAAAGTGTGACTGTAACAAGTTCAGCAAAGCCACAGTTTGAAATGGGCATTGATCGAAAAATTTTCAACGTAGATAAAAACTTAGCAAGTACTGGCCAAACTGCAGTAGAAGTGATGAAAAATATTCCCAACTTAAATGTGGACATCGATGGGAATGTGACTTTAAGAAACGCAACGCCAACTTTATTAATTGACAATCGTCCAACGACTTTGACATTGGATCAAATTCCTTCTGATATCATTGACAGAGTAGAAATTATCACCAATCCTTCTGCTAAATATGACGCATCTGGTGGCAATGCTGGTATTTTAAATATTGTGTTAAAGAAGAATAAAAAGAATGGATATAACGGAGGACTTAGAGGTGGTGTGGACATGCGTGGTAAAATCAATGCAGGTGGAGACTTAAATTTAAGAACGAATAAGATTAACTTTTCTGCAAGTGCGAATATTAGAAATAGTAAGTCAATTAGTACGTCCGACAACCAAAGAGATTTACTTTTAGTTAAGAAACCAACTAGTATCAGTACCTACACAGATAATATTGGCCTTAGTGCATTTTCTTTTTATAGAGCAGGATTTGATTATTTAATTGACAACCGCAATACCTTCTCCATTTTTGGAAACATTGTAAAAGGAGATTTTGAAAATGCATCTACCCAAAGAATCGATTCAATTTTTAATGGGGTCAATCAATACAACAACATTAAACTTGATAATAATTCTATTGTTTCATTTTTAAATAAAGGAGGGCAAGCTAGTTTCAAACATTTATTCGCAGAACCAGGTCACGAATTGAGTGCAGACTTTAATTACAATGAAAGTACGAGCGACAATAATTCTTTAATTAAATCTTCTATTATCAATCAAAGGACTACAGGTTCTGGATATAATAAAAATTATACTTCTAATATTGATTATGAAAGATTGTTCAAGAACAATGCCAAGTTTGAAGCAGGTATCAGAATGAATAATCGCGATGAATATAACAATAGAAATCAATTTAAAATTATCAATGGGAAAGAAGAGCCTATCAACAGTATTAGCAATCAATTACAGTTCAACGAACGTATATTAGCGGCATATACCAACTTAGGAGGCAAGAAAGACAATCTTAGTTATCAGTTAGGATTCAGGGTAGAAAATAGAGACTACACTGTGAATGTATTGAACAAGCAAGGAAAGGATTCTTTAGAATCAAAAATTAAGTTACCTATTTCCTTATTCCCTAGTGCATTCTTGAGTTATAAATTAAACGACAAAAACGATGTTCAATTTAACTATTCTAAGCGTATTAATGCTCCTAATCCATTCCAATTACAGCCCTTCGCAGACTATAGTGACCCGTTAAATATATCTGTAGGTAATCCTAAGTTGAAACCACAATTCACGCACTCTTTTGAATTTGCATACAATAACGTTTATAAAAAGGGATCGAATTTATTGGTAACCGCTTATTATAAATACAGCACAGACTTAATTACAAATTATATCTACAAAGATATCAATCCAATTAGCAAGGATAGCACTTTCTTTAGCTCTTACATCAACGCAAACACTTCCAAAGTATTTGGTTTAGAAATTAGCAATAAAACAACCATTACAAAGTGGTGGGATGTGAACCTAAGCTTTAACTTGTTTAAATCTGAAATCAATTCTACAATCGTTGGTCAGGATGTCAACAATAATTTAACAAGCTGGTTCAGCAAAATGAACAACAATTTCAAACTTATAAAAGGTTTGTCTTTACAATTTAGTGGACAATACCAAGCTAAAACGATCCTTCCTCCAGGAGGCAATTCTGGCGGCGGTGGTGGCGGAAGAGGTGGTGGAGGATTCGGTGGCGGCGGTGGTGGTTTTGGTGGTCCACAGTCTACTGCACAAGGATACAATTTACCTAACTACGATTTTGATCTAGGATTAAGAAAAGACTGGACTTTAAAAGGCGGCAAGACAGCTTCTTTAACTTTAAGTGTGAGTGACGTATTTAAAACTAGGGTCATCAAAACTTATTCAGAAAGTTTATACTTTACACAAAATGTATCTAGAACAAGAGACCAACAATTATTTAGATTAAACTTCTCTTACCGATTCGGTAAATTTGATGTGAATTTATTAAGAAGAAAAAGTACAAAGATGCAAGAAGGAAGTGGCGGAATGGATCAAATGCAACAATAGTAAAAATTATATTTATTTAGAAGTCTTACCTTCTAACATAGGAACAAAAGAGAATGCCTCAAAGGATTCTCTTTTTTCTTTTCCATCCTTTTTCTTAGTCAAGCGCATCATCCTTTGCTCTGCACCCTCCTCATCCAATGGAATCACCATTTTTCCATTGACTTTTAGTTGTGCCCATAGTTTTTCAGGTACATTGGGTGCTGCAGCTGTGATTAGAATTTTATCGAATGGGGCAAGCTCAGGCAAGCCCTCAAATCCATCCCCAAAAGAAAAATGAATGTCTGAATATTGTTGTTTAAAAATATATGAACGGGTTAAATCAAAGAGTTGTTTTTGTCGTTCAATTGTAAATACTTTAGCACCCATAGCTGCTAGTACTGTTGTTTGATACATACTACCTGTGCCAATTTCTAACACTTTTTCTCCGGGCTTAATTTGCAATAATTGTGTTTGATACGCTACCGTATAAGGTTGTGAAATCGTTTGGTCTGCAGCAATGGGGAATGCTCTGTCCTCATAGGCGATTCTGTCGAAGGCGGAGTCTAAAAAGAAATGTCTAGGAATGGATCCAATGGCTTCCAATACTTTTTCGTCCGTGATTCCTTTTTCTTTTAATATTTTAACCAACTGAATGCGTAAACCTTTATGGAGGTATGCATCTTCTAATTTTCGCATACTTGATTTAATTTAACTGCATCGCAGCAATAATGGTGTGGATTTTATTTTGCAAATGTGCATAGACTTCATCGAATGCTGCTTTATTTGGTAGTACCGCATTGACGCTAAAATAAAATTTAATTTTAGGCTCTGTACCACTTGGTCTTGCCGAAATTTTTGTGCCATCTTCGGTTATAAATTGCAGTACATTACTTTTTGGCAATTGTATATTTGTTTGAACCCCAGTTAGCAAATTGGTATTGACTTGTAGTTGATAGTCCAATATTGTAACTACTTTTTTTCCTGCGATTTCAGTTGGAGGTTGTTTTCTGTAACCTTCCATCATCTCTGCAATTTCTTGCTGTCCATTCATGCCTTTTTTTGTAATGCTAATTAAGTGTTCATAATAGAACCCATATTGCATATACAGTTCTATCATCTTTTCAAACAAGGACCTGCCCTTACTTTTTTCATAAGCGGCCATCTCACACAATAAAGCCACCGCACTTACCGCGTCCTTATCTCTGATTTGATCTCCAATCATTAAACCAAAACTCTCTTCTCCTCCAATAATATAATTTTCTTTGCCTTCTTTTTCTTTCACCAATTCAGCGATCCACTTAAAGCCTGTTAATACATTATAGCAATTTACTTCATTTTGTCTTGCCACTTCATTGATCATTTCGGTGGTCACAATGGTTGTAATCACCATATCATTTGGCGCAGCAATCCCCTTGGCCCTTCTGGCTTCCATCATATAGGCAAATGCCAACACAGCAGTTTGATTGCCATTCATTAAAACCCATTCACCCTTATGATTCTTTACACCAATACCCACTCTATCGGCGTCTGGATCGGTACCTAAAAGAATATCTGCATCCATTGCCTTTGCTTTTTCTAAACCAATACGCATTGTTTCACTTTCTTCGGGATTGGGGTAGGCCACAGTAGGAAAATTGCCATCTGGTGTCGCCTGCTCTTCAACAATATGCACATTCTTAAAACCATATGCTGCAAGTACTTTTGGTACCAAGGTGATGCCCGTACCATGAATTGGCGTATACACAATTTTCAAATCACTTTGTGCTGCAATCACTTCTGGATACACGCTCAAAGATTGTAACATTTTAACATAGGCATCATCCATGGAAGCCCCTATGATTTCAATCAATGCTTCACCACCATCCCATTTAACTTCTTCTAAAGATGCTATGGCTTCTACTTCTGTGATTACATTTTTATCGTGTGGGGGCACCAATTGACCGCCATCATTCCAATAGGCCTTATATCCATTGTATTCTTTTGGATTATGAGAAGCGGTGCAAACTACCCCTGCTTTGCATTGTAGTGTACGAATGGCAAAACTCAATTCTGGAGTTGGTCTTAATGCCTCAAATAAAAACACTTTGATCCCATTTGCGGCAAAAACCTGAGCGGTTGTTTCTGCAAAAAATCTGGAATTGTTTCGACTATCATGACCCACCACAACAGCGATTGATTCGTTGGGATAGGTTTTTAATAAATAATTAGAAAAACCCTGCGTCGCCATCCCAATGGTGTATTTATTCACTCGGTTGGTGCCGACCCCCATCAGACCTCTTAATCCTCCTGTTCCAAACTCAAGATTTCTATAAAAAGCGTCTTGCAATTGCTCAGGTTGATTGGCTTGTAAGGACCTGATCTCCTCCTTGGTAGAAGCATCGAAATTACCGGCTAACCAGCTTGCAATTTTTTGATCTATCGCTTGACTCATAATGGAATGGATTGAAATACTAGGAATAGCGGCAAATTAAATAATTCTGCTTAAAAATGGCTATAAAATCAACATTAGTTCTTACGCTTCTGTGAATTATTTGAGGGTATTTTAGGTATGAGACTAAAGGAAATGGAGTAATTTCGTGTCTAAGTCAAAATGCTTTAATCCATGGAATTCATCAGCGGTATTATTTTTCTAATCTTATCGGTCATAGCTTTTTACATTTTTGCTAAAAAGTTACTTACAATAAAAAGAAATATCCATCTTGGAAGACCTGTTGAACTCAATGATCAACCAATGGCTAGATGGAAAAATGTATTCCTATTAGCTTTAGGACAAAAGAAAATGTTCCGAAATATTCCAGTCGCACTATTGCACTTAATCTTATATGTTGGGTTTATTATCATCAATATTGAACTGCTTGAAATTATCGTAGATGGTATTTTTGGTACACATCGTTTTTTTGAACTTTTTCTTGGTATATTTTACCCATTCTTAATCAATAGTTTTGAAATTTTAGCGCTGTTGGTTTTTGTAGCTTGTATTTTCTTCTTGACAAGAAGAAATATTACACGTGTAAAAAGATTAATTAGTAAGGATTTAGCAGGCTGGCCTAAAACAGACGCGAATTTAATTTTAGCAATAGAGATGGTGTTGATGGGCTTGTTTTTAACAATGAATGCCGCAGATCCTGCTGCAAATTTCATCGTCTCTTCATGGATAAAGCCTTTACTATCCAATTTAAGCGAACATCAATTACATAGCATCGAACAAACGGCTTGGTGGTTGCATATTTTAGGTATTTATAGTTTTATGAACTACTTGCCTTATTCCAAACATTTACACATTGTACTAGCTTTTCCAAATGCCTATTATGCTTCCTTAGAACCCAAAGGTAAAATGCACAATATGGTGGCCATACAGAACGAAGTACTTTATGCCATGCAGCCTGAGTTAGCTCCTACTAATGCAGCAGCTCCAGAAAAATTTGGTGCAAAAGATGTGATGGATTTGAGTTGGAAAAATTTAATGGATGCCTATAGTTGTACTGAATGTGGAAGGTGCAGTGCAGCATGTCCTGCAAATAGTACTGGTAAGTTACTGAGTCCAAGAAAAATTATGATGGATACCAGAGATCGTCTAGAAATAGTTGGTAAAAACATAGATGCGAACGGACAATTTATCGATGATGGGAAATCCTTATTGAACGACCATATCACTATCGAAGAATTAAGGGCTTGTACCACTTGTAACGCCTGTGTGGAAGAGTGTCCGGTGAGTATCTCTCCATTGGATATAATTTTAGAATTAAGAAGGTCATTGATTATGGAGGATAGTAACGCACCAACAGAATGGAATGGTATGTTTAGCAATATAGAAAACAATTTTGCACCTTGGAAATTCGCTCCAGACGATAGAGACGCATGGACAAAGCAATCTTAAAATAAATAATTATGAAAGTATCTACAATGGCAGAAATGATGGCTGCCGGAACAAAGCCAGAAGTTTTATTTTGGGTAGGATGTGCAGGGAGCTTTGATCAAAGAGCACAAAAAATTACAAAAGCTTTTGCGACCATCTTAGACAAAGCTGGTGTGGTCTATGCGATATTAGGTAAGGAAGAAGCTTGCACAGGCGATCCTGCGCGAAGAGCCGGTAACGAATTCATGTTCCAAATGATGGCGTATCAAAATATACAAGTGATGAACGCTTATGAGATTAAGAAAATTGTTACCACTTGTCCGCATTGTTTCAACACCTTAAAGAACGAATATCCTGCATTGGGTGGTAACTATGATGTGATTCACCATACTACATTTTTACAGGAATTGATTGAAAGTGGAAAGATCAAAATCTCAGATAGCAATGAATGGAAAGGTAAAACAATCACCTACCATGACAGTTGTTATTTAGGAAGGTCTAATGATATCTATGAAGCACCAAGAAAAGTATTGGAGTCATTGGATATTGAATTAAAAGAAATGCGCAGGTGTAAATCTAAGGGCCTATGTTGTGGTGCAGGCGGTGCGCAAATGTTTAAAGAGGAAGAAAAAGGAACATCAAGAGTGAATATGGAAAGAGCAGACGAAGCCATTGAAACAAAAGCAGATTTTGTTGCAAGTGCCTGCCCTTTTTGCAACACCATGATGACGGATGGTATCAAAAATAGAGATGAAGAAGTGAAAACAGAAGTATTAGACATTGCTGAAATCATTGCGAAAGCAATACAATAAATCATTGCGAGAGCAACACAATAAATAATATATGGTAGACTTACCTACGATACTTCCAAAAAATTTCGATCCACAGTCTAAAGTTTGGGTCTATCAAGCCAATAGAACTTTCACGATGGGTGAAATTTTTGAACTGGAACCATTGCTAGAAAATTTTGTAGACAACTGGAAAAGTCATGGCGCAAAAGTAAAGGGTTATGCCACGGTGCTATACGGTCAATTTATACTCATCATGGCCGACGAAACTGCTACAACAGTTGGTGGATGCAGTACGGATAGTTCGGTGCATGTAATTAAGGCCATTGAACAATTAACAGGGGTTCAAATGTTCAACCGAACATTATTAGCCTTTTTTATTAAAGATACAGTACAGACTGTTCCTCAAGCTCAATTGAACTATGCACTTGAAAATGGTTTGTTATCCATGGATACACTCTATTTTAATAATCTAGTCCATACAAAAGCAACACTAGAAAAAGATTGGTTACAACCAATTTCCAAGAGTTGGCTCGCTCAAACTATTCAAGTAAAATAAAATATTCAACCATAAAAAAAGTCCCGAACTAATTCGGGACTTTTTTTTATAATAACCTCTTTTTCTAAAAGAGATTATTTTCTTACTAGCTTATTTCAAATTCGTTTCTAAAAATTTATCTAAATCAGCACCTCTTAAATCTCTTCCGATGATTTTACCAGTTGGATCAATTAAAAAACTTGCAGGGATGCTTTGAATACCAAACTGAGCCGCTACAGCATTGTTCCAATATTTTAAATCACTCACATGATTCCAAGCAAGTCCGTCTTTCTTGATGGCCTCTAACCATTTTGCTTTGTCCTGGTCTAATGAAACCCCCAAGACAGTGAAGCCTTTTGATTTAAATTTATTGAAGGCTTTTACCACATTTGGATTTTCTGCTCTGCATGGGCCACACCAGCTCGCCCAAAAATCAACCAATACATACTTACCTTTTAAAGAAGACAATGTAAAAGGTTTCCCGTTGACATCATTTTGTGTGAAATCAGGAAGTGCTGAACCTATTTGTCCAAAAGCAGATGAAGCTATTGTTTTATCTATAAACTCAGCAAAAGGTCCTTTCTTAGCTGAAGGTGCTAATTCACCATAGATTGAAGCAAGGTTCTCTTTAATTTCTGGGAAAATATTTGAAAACTGTAACAACATTAAAGTGGTTACTGGAGAAGCTGCATTTGCTTTAGACAATGTATTAAAAGTGGCAATGATATCCTTAGATTGAGTAGCAGCTGCTTTATTCAATGAGTCTTTTTTTGCAGTATTTTTTTCCGCACTCGCAGCTTGCATATTGGTGATATAGGGCATCATTTTTGGATTCAATGAATTCATATAGAGATTGTATATATCATGACTCGCAGAACCTGTCACATTGATAGATGCCATATTCTGCACATCCCCTTCAACCATTACATTTTCATTACCTAAAAAAACTGGCATTTTTTGAGCGACCCCATCAATGCTAAGTACTAATAAACTTGGAAATTCTAATGTTGTTTGAAGACTAAAATTACCTGCTACAGATTTAGCAGATACCAATTCTTTACTTGATACACCGTCAATTAAGGTTACAGTTGCAGCATCTTTAATATTAGTCAACTTACCTTGTAAATTCAATGACTGCGCTTGTAAGAATGGACTAGCCAAAATCAAAGCAATTGCGATGATATTTTTTTTCATACTTTATTATTTATAGTCAAATATAGAAATTAAATCTGGTTAGGGACTAGGCCTTATGCCTCATTTTCAATATTTTAACAACATCGGTCAATTTAAATCCCTTTGCCTGAAGCAGCATTAAATAATGGAAAAGAAGATCAGCCGATTCTTCTAGAAATAATTCGTTGTTTTGATCTTTAGCTTCAATCACTAATTCCACTGCTTCCTCCCCCACTTTTTGCGCTATTTTATTCATGCCTTTAGCAAACAAACTAGCTACATAAGAGGTATCTGGATCAGCTGTTTTTCTTTGTTCAATCACTTGTTCTAATTGAACTAAAAAATTATGCGATTCAAATGTATTCTCTTCTCCCCAACAAGTGTCTGTGCCCGTATGACATACTGGACCAAACGGATTGGCTTGTATCAATAAAGTATCTTGATCGCAATCCAATGCCATACTTAAGTAGTTTAAATGATGCCCGCTTTCTTCGCCCTTTGTCCATAATCTGTTTTTTGAACGACTAAAGAAAGTAACTTTTTGTAAGGAGATGGTGGCGTCCACGGCGGCCTGATTCATAAAGCCTAACATCAGTACTTTTTTTGTGGAAGCGTCCTGCACAATGGCAGGCACCAATCCATCTGCGTATTTTGTAAAATTGATATTCATAGTATGCTAATTAGTATGGATGGAATGTCTTGTTGTATAATTTTTGAAAAGATGATTTTTGGAAAGATGATTGTTGGAAAATGATTGTTTATACATACATGGATTGAACGGATGCTTTAAATTCTGACTGCTACTCCTTTTTGACTTAAATATTGTTTTAAATCGGGAATTGCAATTTCTTTATAATGAAAAATACTCGCTGCCAATGCCGCATCCGCTTTACCCTTTGTAAATACATCCAAAAAATGCGCTTCCGTTCCGCCTCCGCCTGAGGCAATGATTGGAACAGGTAGATTTTCGGACAGTTGCGCTGTAATGTCCAATGCAAAGCCTTGCTTTGTTCCGTCATGATTCATAGAAGTCAATAAAATTTCTCCCGCGCCCAAATCCACTGCTTCTTTTGCCCAATCTATCACTAATTGATCTGTCTTAGTTCTGCCTCCATTTAAATACACGTACCAATTATGATCTGCCTCACATTTTGCATCAATCGCTAATACAATGCACTGACTCCCAAACTGCTTTGCAAATTTATCAATGATCGTAGGATCTAGAAATGCAGCCGTATTAATTGCAATTTTATCTGCCCCATTTTGTAATAATACACGCACATCGGCTTCTGTTTTAATGCCTCCCCCTACCGTGAATGGAATATTAATACGATGTGCAATTTGGTTCACCAAAGTGCTCAAAGTTTTACGACCTTCTATGGTTGCTGTGATATCTAAAAAAACCAATTCATCTGCACCTTGACTTGCATACAAAGCAGCCAACTCAATTGGATCACCAGCATCCCTGATTTGCTCAAAGTTGACCCCTTTTACAGTGCGGCCGTCTTTGATATCCAAACAAGGTATAATTCGTTTTGTTAGCATAATTTTTAAAATGTTGAAAGCTCCAATAAGCTTATTTTATTTTCATAAATCGCTTTACCCACTATGGCAGCGGAACATCCAATGGTCCTTAATTCCTCTAGATCTTTTAATTGACTAACCCCGCCACTTGCAATCAATTGTAAACTTGGATACTGTTGAAGGATTTTTTGATAAAGCGCTATAGAAGGCCCTTCTAATTTTCCGTCTTTTTGAATATCTGTACAAAATAATTGCGTGACCCCTTTGTTCATATAAGATCCAATAAAATCATAGACATCGATAGCTGTTTTTTCAAGCCATCCACCTACAGCAATTTTTTCTTCATATACATCTGCTCCCAACATAAACACCGCAGCTCCAAATCGTTCAATCCATTCTTCAAAAGTTTCCTTTTCCTTTACAGCTAGGCTGCCTATGGTGGCATAAGTCGCTCCTGTATCAAATACTGTTTTTAATACTGCTTCTGTTTTGATGCCTCCTCCAAAATCTATGACTAAACTTGTCTTATTGGCTATTTTTTCGAGCACTTTCCAATTGATAACCTTACCTGCTTTGGCACCATCTAAATCCACTAAATGCAAACGCATTAAACCGGCGCCCTCAAATTGCTTGGCCACTTCTAATGGATCTTCGTTGTAGATTTTCTTTTGGGCATAATCTCCTTCTGTCAACCTTACGCATTTGCCTTCTATAATATCAATTGCTGGAATAATTTGCATGTGCTTTAAGCATTTAGGGCTAAGAAATTTTGAATGATTTGTTCCCCTACCATTGCAGATTTTTCTGGATGAAACTGTACCCCATAAAAATTATTTTTTTGCAATGCACTACTATAAGGCTGTATATAATCTGAAGTGGCAATCGTATTGTCCCCTATTCCTGCATAAAAACCATGTACGAAATAAGTAAAGCTATTTTCTGGCACATCATTAAATAGCTCGGTTTTTAAATTTGTAATTGTGTTCCAACCTATCTGCGGCACTTTGGTCGTATTTTCAGTTGCTTTGAATGCCAATACCTGCTCGTCAAAAATTCCCAGACAGTTGATATCATTTTCTTGGGAGTGTTTGCACATTAATTGCATGCCCAAACATATACCCAATACAGGTTGTTTCAACGCCACAATGAGTTGATCTAAATTTCTTGCTTTTAAATAGGCCATGGCCGTGCTCGCTTCTCCCACTCCAGGAAAAATCACTTTGTCCGCAGCTTGAATCATCGCTGGATCATCTGTCACTGTTGCTGAAACACCTAGTCTTTCTAAAGCGTAAAGCACCGACTGGATATTGCCTGCATTGTATTGTACGATTGTTATGTTCATTTAAAGGATACTTTATTGGCTTAAGACCCCTTCTAAAAAAGTTTTTGTAGTCGTTTCCACATCCTTCCCTTTAGACAATGCTTGAATGTATGCAGAACCAATGATAGCGCCATTAGAAAAAACATTCACTGCATCAAAACTGGCTTTATCCTTGATACCAAATCCTACTAAGATTGGATTTTTTAATTGCATAGATTTTAATCTTTCCAAGTACATCGCAACCTTAGTAAAATCCTTATCCCTTCCGGTTGTAGCAGATGAACTCACAGCATATAAAAATCCAGAACTTAAATCATCTAGTTTTCTCAATCTTGTTTCTGGGGTTTCTGGTGTCACTAAAAAGATGAAGTCTAATTCATGCGCTTTGATTATTGTGCCGTAAACCTGTTCAAATTCATACAAAGGCATATCAGGCAAAATCAATCCATCCACTCCAAGTAATTGTGCTTTTTTACAAAAGTCCTCAAAGCCATATTGTAATATTGGATTCATATAGCCCATCAACACCACTGGAATATGAATAGATACACGCATTTTTTCCAGTTGTTCAAATAAAGTGTCAATGGTCATACCATTTTCAAGCGCAATAAGACTGCTATTTTGAATTACTTCACCGTCTGCCAATGGATCGCTGTAAGGCATACCTAGTTCAATGATATCTGCGCCATTTTTTTGTAAGCTTTCCATCATTTCCAATGTGCTATTTAGGTGAGGATAGCCTGCAGTGCAATACACATTTAAAACACGCTCATTTTTTTGTTCAAATAATTCCTTTAACCTTGACATACTATTTTTTTTAAAGACACTTCTTTTGGAAGTTTCCATTTTGATACTAATTATTTCATATCCATTGCTTGCATATAAGTTGCAAGATCTTTATCGCCTCTGCCACTCAAACAAACAATCACCACATCTGTTGGTTTTAAATTCATTTCGGGTAGAACAGCAAATGCATGTGCCGTTTCTAAAGCAGGGATGATGCCTTCTATTTCTGATAAATGAAAAGCCCATTTTAATGCAGCTTCATCTGTCGCACTCATGAATGTACCTCGCTTGCTTTCATATAAAAAAGCATGCAATGGCCCAATTCCAGGATAATCTAAACCAGCAGAAATACTATGTGGTTCCACTACTTGTCCATCCTTAGTTTGCATCACAATACTTTTACTACCATGCAAAATGCCTGCAGTTCCTAACTGCGTAGTGGCTGCACTCATACCAGAATACACCCCATGACCTGCTGCTTCTACAGCAACTAATTCCACAGTAGGTTCGTTTAAATAATGATAAAACGCACCAGCTGCATTACTACCTCCTCCCACACAAGCCACCACATGGGTTGGTAAAGCATTCCCTGTAACTGCTTCCAATTGTGTGCGCATTTCTGCACTTATCACACTTTGAAAACGAGCAACCATATCTGGGTAAGGATGTGGTCCTACGACACTACCAATAATATAATGTGTTGTATCTGGTTCATTGATCCATGCACGAATGGCTTCATTGGTAGCATCTTTTAATGTTTTACTTCCACTTTTAGCAGGCACCACGGTTGCACCCAGCATTTTCATTCTGGCTACATTCGGTGCTTGTCGCTCAATATCTTTTTCACCCATGTACACCACACATTCCATTCCTTTGAGTGCACAAACAGTGGCAGTCGCCACACCATGTTGACCTGCTCCCGTTTCTGCAATGATTTTCTTTTTGCCTAATCTCTGTGCTAAAATAATTTGGCCAACGGTGTTATTGATTTTATGCGCTCCTGTATGACATAGGTCTTCACGTTTTAAATAAATTGTAGCACCAATTTCTGCACTCAATCTTTCTGCATAAAATAATGGTGTAGGTCTGCCCACATAATCCTTAAGTAAGGCTGCCACCTCGGCTTTAAATGCAGGGTCATCCATAATCTGCAAATATTGTTGCTTCAATGTCTCTACATTACTATATAGCATTTCTGGGATATACGCTCCACCATACTGCCCATAATAGCCTTCTTCACTTGGCTGCTGATAATTGGTTAGTTCGTTAAATAAATGCATGAATAAAATTTTTAATTTTTTCTAAATTTTTAACACCCGGTGTATCTTCAAATTGACTATTGATATCTAAAGCAAGTAATGTTTTACCTGCTTTTGTTTTTTCCATCACTTGTACCCCTTGTATATCGTTTGGACCAATCCCACCACTTAGGAAAAAAGGTTTGGGTATGGTCACTCCCTTGATTAATTCCCAATTAAAATGTTGTCCAGTACCACCATACAAAGCACTATCTGTATCAAATAAGAAATAATCTACTACTGCTTCATAGGCTGCAAAATCAGGCACTGCTGCACCTACTCTAAATACTTTAATGGTCTCCACTTTTTGACGCACTGTAGCGCAATAATCAGGACTTTCGTCTCCATGCAATTGGACTAAATCCAATCCAGCTGCTTCCACTGTTTCAAGTAATTGCTCCAATGGTTCATTCACAAAAACACCCACTTTTTTCACACCCGCTGGTTTGAAATTGGCTAATTCTGCTAGGCTTAATTTGTCTAACACATAACGTTTAGAACTTGGATAAAATATAAAGCCGATATAGTGCACCCCCATTGCTTGCAATGCAGTTGCTTGATTTATACTTGTTATGCCACAAACTTTAAACTGCATCTTGATCTGTTTTTATGGATGTGACAAACAATTCAAATGCTGCTGCAGGATTCGCCTCCTTCATAAAATACTCGCCCATTAAAAAACCATCAAAGCCTTCTTTTTTTAACAACTTAAATGTCTCCAAACTATAAATACCACTTTCCGCAATACTTAATATATTTTTTGGCAATTGGTTTTTGAGTTGCAAGCTATGTTCAATATTGACTTCAAATGATTTTAAACTTCTATTATTAATACCTACAAAATTAACGGCATCCGAAATATGTGCAAGTTCATTTTCTTCGTGAATCTCCAATAACACTTCTAATCCAATACTTTTTGCAAATGTCGCTAAGGCGTGAGTGGCTGCTGGTGTTAAACATGCTGCAATCAACAAAATCACGGAAGCGCCATATGCTTTTGCTTCTAGCAATTGAAATTCGTCGATAATGAATTCCTTTCTCAACACTGGTATCGGATTTTTTACGGCGATACTGAGATCGTCTAAGTCTCCTCCAAAAAAATTCTTATCTGTTAATACCGAAATACCTGCTGCCCCAAATTGCTTGTAAGCATTGGCCACCTCTGCCACAGATGCTGTATCGTTGATTACACCTTTGGATGGTGACTGTCGTTTAAATTCTGCAATGATGCCTGTCAAAGACGGGTTCATTAAATTAGATTTCAATGAATAAACTTGACTTGTAAACAAAGGCATCGCTTCTAAATGTGCAACGCTAATTTGCTCTTTCCTTTCGGCTACTTCGATTTTTTTATGATCGACAATCTTTGCGAGGATATTGGTTGACATTATTGTAATTGAATTAAACGCTTTAAACAATCATTGGCTGCGCCAGATTCCAAACTCTTTACTGCAGCCTGAAAAGCAGCTTCATAATTTTCATATTGTCCAGTGACCTGAAGCGCCATGGCAGCATTGGCTAATACCACCGCATTTTGCGACCAGCTTCCATTGCCTTGGATAATTTTTTTAAATAATCCCGCTGCGGCTTCTACTGTATTGCCTCCATACAATTCTTCAGGAAAAACTTTACGTTTGCCTAATTGATAAGGCGTCATTATAAATTCCCCTTTATTAGAAATTATTTTTGTATCGGAGGTCAATGAAATTTCGTCATACCCATCCAAACTATGGATCAATGTGAATTCGATTCCTAGTGATTGCATGGCATAATTATAAATTCTTGCCATCTCTACATTATATACCCCAATTAATTGATAAGCTGGCTTTGCAGGATTCACAATCGGACCAAGCATATTAAAAAACGTTCTTAGTCCAATATTTTTTCTAATTGGGCCCACTGTTTTTAATGCTGGATGAAATAAAGGTGCATGTAAAAAACAAATCCCTGCTTCTTTCACTTCTTTAGACAAAGCCGCTTCGTCATTTTTAAAGATATAACCCAATTGCTCCATGACATTGGATGAGCCACTTACACTCGATGCACCATAGTTCCCGTGTTTTACAACTGGCTGACCCGTGCCTGCTACAATAAAACAGGCTAATGTAGATATATTAAAAGTGTCTTTACCATCTCCACCAGTACCCACAATATCGATTGCATTGTCAATCCCTAAATTCAATGGTACAGCCAAAGAAAGTAAAGCATCTCTAAAGCCCATTAATTCATCAATGGTGATACTTCGCATTAAAAACACCGTCACAAAAGAAGTCACTTCGTGTTCATTGTATCCCCCTTGCGCAATTTGGACCAAGACCTCCTTTGCAGTGGCTCGACTCAAAGTTTTATGTTCAAATAAATATTGTAAAATCTTTTTCATCAAATTATTTTATTAGTTTTTCAACCAGTTACCAATGATCTTAGCGCCTTCGGGTGTTAAAACACTTTCTGGATGATATTGTACGCCCTTTACATCATAGGTATGATGTTCTAATGACATGATATAACCTTCTGCGTCCTTTGAAGTGATTTTTAATTCAGCTGATAAATCGTTTTCATTCACCACCCAACTATGATAACGTCCAACATCAAATGTGGTTGGCAAACCTTCAAATAAAGTTGAATTACCAATTAATTCAACAGGAGTGGCAATACCATGGTACACTTTAGACAGGTTGGTTAAACTCCCTCCGAATGCTTCTGCAATGGCTTGTTGTCCTAAACAAACTCCTAAGATAGATTTAGAGGCAGCGTAGGCTTGAATTAGCGGAATGAGTAAGCCTGATTCAGCTGGAATGCCCGGGCCAGGTGATAATAAAATTTTATCATAAGCCTGTATAGCCTCCAAAGGAATTGCATCGTTTCTAAACACATCCACAGAAGCAGTTGACTGCTCCTTGATCATTTGAACCAAGTTATAAGTGAATGAATCGTAATTGTCAAATACTAATATTTTCATTGGATCTATTTTAAATTTTTTCAGCCAATACGATGGCGGTCTTTAATGCATTCAATTTGTTATTCACTTCCTGTAATTCACTTTCTGGATCACTCGCTGCAACGACACCGGCACCTGCTTGATAGGTCAATGTATTTTGTCTACTTAAGAAAGTACGAATCATAATGGCTTGATTGCAACTGCCATCAAAACCTACAAAACCAATACAGCCTCCATAATAAGATCGTTTAGTGGGCTCAATACCATCTATCAATTGCATTGCTTTAAACTTAGGTGCACCACTCAATGTGCCTGCAGGAAAAGTTTTTGCAATTAAATGAAATGGATTGGCAGCTTTGTCCACCTTGCCTTCTACCTCACTCACCAAATGAATGACATGGCTATAATAATGTACTTGTCGATATTGTTTCACACGTACTTCGGTACATACCCTACTTAAATCGTTCCTCGCTAAATCAACCAACATCACGTGTTCCGCATTCTCTTTTGGGTCATTTAATAAAGCCTTTGTTCTTTCGGCATCAATCGCTTCGTCACCAGATCTTTTAAATGTACCAGCAATAGGATGTACCACCGCTTTACCTTCTTTGATGATGATTTGCGCTTCTGGTGATGAGCCCATTAATTTATAGTCGCCGTAATCAAAAAAGAATAAATAAGGAGAAGGATTGATGCTTCTTAAAGTTCTGTACACATTGAATTCATCTCCACTAAATTGTTGCTGAAACCTTCTACTCAACACAATCTGAAACACATCTCCACGCATGCAATGTTGAATCCCTTTTTGTACAGCAGCACGATATGCCTCATCGGTATAGTTAGAAGATTCGGCCCCCACAATGCTAAATGGATATTGAGGTACATCTTTATGCTTGATACTTGACACCAATGCATCTATTTCAGAATCAATCCCTTCAATTTTATTTTCACAGATATACAACTCATCTTTAAAATGATTGAATGCAATGACATATTGGTATAAACGATATCGCATCAATGGTATCAATGGCGCACCTGCCTTAAATTCAATGGTATCAAAAAATGGAATGGCGTCGTAGGTGGTATAGCCATATAAGCCCTGCGCAAAAGCTGCTTCTTTTTGAGCGGAGGTTTGCATTTCAAAATGTTGCATGAAGGACCAAATACGGTTGGGTGCATCTTGAACATGTTGAATGACTTCTTTTTGAGGTTCTTGCTTTGGATATTTGTATTCTATTTCATTCAAACTTGAGATTTCAATCCCCCCAATCGCATTCACTCCAATGAAAGAATAACTATTTTCAGCCGCATGCGAGTCTGTACTTTCTAATAAAATGGTATCTCTAAATCGATCTCTCAATCGAAGGTAGATGCCAACAGGTGTAAATGTATCGGCTAACATGGTAGTCACCTCTGTTTGTAGTATAATTTTTTTCATCTTAATTGATTCGTTCAGTCATTCGTTAAAAAAACAAACCCCGACAGTTCCTGTCGGGGTTGATGTATAGCTTGACAATTACGGTCACGACCTTACAATACCCCAACGGAGTTTGTATGCCACCACCAAAAATTGTTTATTGTTTTCATTAGAATACAAATTTAGGGTATTCAGTTTTTTTAACCAAAAAAACCTAAGTAAAAGGGCTATTCATTGTTAAGTTTATAACACCCCTTTTGTGCTTGGCAAGGCATCGCTGGCAGGATTTCTCTTGACAGCCATTTTGATCGCTTTCGCAAAGGCTTTAAAGATGGCTTCAATCTTATGATGCTCGTTCTCTCCTCTACAACTTATATTGATATTGGCTTTAGCAGCATCACTAAAGGATTTAAAAAAGTGAAAAAACATCTCGGTTGGCATTTCTCCAATTTTTTCTCGTTTAAAGTCTGCGTCCCAAACAATCCAATTTCTTCCACCAAAATCAATCAAGACTTTTGCTTCTGCCTCGTCCATCGGAATTGCAAAGCCATACCTTTCCATCCCTCTTTTGTCCACCAATCCCTTTGCAAAAGCCTCTCCCAAAGCTATGCCCACATCTTCAATCGTGTGGTGCTCGTCTATATGTAAATCTCCATCGCATTGAATTTTCATGTCCAAAGCGCCATGTCTAGCAATTTGCTCTAACATATGATCAAAAAATCCAAGTCCAGTATGAATGACTGCATCCCCTTTCCCATCTAAATTCAATTCAATATGAATTTTTGTTTCTTTGGTATTTCTATCATGCACAACTGTTCTTAATCCTAGTTTCAAAAAATGATACATCTCTTCCCAATTGTTTGCTTCAAATGCAATAAAAGGCTTTAGGGCTTTTTCTTGTTCTAATGTTAGGCTATGCAGATTGGATTTTAAATAGATGGCTTTACATCCTAAATTTTTCGCTAGTTCAATATCGGACCAACGATCCCCAATCACATAAGAGTTAATTAAATCATATTGAGTAGCATCCATTAAATGCTGCACCAATCCAGTGCCTGGCTTTCTAGTAGCTGCGTTGTCTTTTGCAAATGTGGTATCAATATGAATTTCATCAAACACAAAGCCTTCACCTTTCAAAGTACGTACCATTAGGTCCTGAAAAGGCTGAAAAGTATCCATAGGATAAGCATCCGTGCCTAAACCATCTTGATTGGTCACCATCACTTTATAATAGCCAAACTCGTTGGCGATTTTTTGCAAATTGGATATCGCACCAGGCACAAATATGGTCTTATCAATATGGTCTATCTGAAAATCAGATGCCGGCTCTTCCAACACCACACCATCTCTATCAATGAATAAAATTGGTCGCATCTTTTGCTTTTACTTTTATATTTATTTCTTCTTTTTAGCTGCCTGAACCTGCGCAACTGTCACTGCACTAGCTTTGTTGGACCAACTGTTTCTAATATAAGTCAATAAATCTGCTAACTCATTGTCTTTTAAATCTGGATTGGCTGTCATAGCGTTGCTATAATAAAAACCATCCAACGCAATACGTTCGTTGTATCCATTGCGAATAATACGCACCAGCCTTGCAATATCATTTCCTACCACATTGGAAGCAGCATCAAGTGGGGCATTCATATTTGGCACGCCGCCTCCATCTGCCTGATGACAAGCAAGACATCGAGCCTCATAAATTTTTTTACCCTTTTGCATGTTTTGTGCACCCGCCTGAATAGTAAAAAGTAATGCGAACAACATCAAGCCGAATAATTTGAATTGCATTTTTTCCATCATTATTTGTTAAAGCTAATTTTAAATATTGCACCCTTGCTATCATCACTTACATATAAACTTCCATCAGGACCTTCTGCTAAACCACATGGTCTTGCTTTTGCGCCTCTTGGACTTTTATTATTATCTGGTCCTGCAAATCCATTGGCAAAAATTTCCCACTCGCCAGCAGGTTTGCCATTCTTAAATGGTACAAAGGCAACAAAATAACCTTCTTGAGGTAAGGGTGCTCTGTTCCAAGAACCATGAAACGCAATGAATGCGCCTTCTTTATATTTAACAGGGAATTGGTTGCCCTTGTAAAATAACAATGCCATTGGTGCCATATGCGCAGGAAAAGCAACCAAAGGATCCAATGCGTTTTTACCACCTTCTAATTTGCCATCTCCTCCATATTCTGGAGAAAGCATTTTTTTCTTTTGGAATGGATCGTAATACACATAAGGCCATCCGCAATCATCGCCTTCTTTGATTTCATACATGGTTTCTGCAGGTAAATCTGCATTTTGAGCATCGGTGTACATGGTTGGATAAAAAGTATTCAATTGATCACGACCATGTTGTGTTACAAACAAACTATTCGTCTTGTTATTCCAATCTAATCCAATGACGTTTCTTAATCCTGTAGCATATCTTTTACCTTGTGCATAAGATTGATTTTCTTTAAGGCCGTCGAATTTCCAAATACCACCAGCCGAATCTAAAATTGGACAAGGCATCATGCCTTTAGAGCCAACTGATCTATCTTTTTCTTGGCAAGCATTGGAATAAGCGCCAATGTTGACATAGATATTCCCTTGAGGGTCTAGTGTGATTGATTTTGAAGCATGTTGTCTTCTGCTATGTAAATCTTGAATGATTGTTTTAGGCGAAGTTGGATTGGTCACTTCTTCATTTGCATCCAATTGATACAAATATACTGCGTCATCAGAACTCGCATACAATTGATTCCCTTTCACATAAATACCAGTACCACCGTATTTACCCCATCCACTTAATTTTTCTGCAATACCATCTCCATTGGTATCTTCCATACGCACAATAGTTTGTCCAGCTTTATTTGGGCTATTCAATTTCGCAAATAACACCCCTTTGTTGGTAATGGCAATATGTCTTGCAGTACCAATTTGATCTGCAAATAAAGTGGCAGAAAATCCAGCAGGTAATTTTAATCCTGCATTGTCTTGAGCGCTCACCGATAAAGCAAGGACACAAGCCATAAAAAAGTAGCTTAATTTATACATGTTGATTGATTTTATTTTAAAATATATTAGTTTAAAGTTAATTCAAAAGTCTGAGTGATCCATTCATACATGGCATCTACCAGCTCGGTATTTTCTTGTTCTGTACCAACAGTAATTCTAAGGCTATCTTCACACAACTCTAAATTAGATCGGTCTCTTACAATAATGCCTTTCGTCAAAAGATGTTCATACAATTTTCTTGCCTGTGGAATTTTCACAAAAAGAAAATTGGTGTCCGAAGGAAATACTTGAATCACATGTGGCATTGAAGCAATCACTTCTGCTAATGCAATACGCATATCAACCAATAGTTTGATCATATCATTCACCTGTCCCACTTCTTCTAAAGCTTGCAATGCCAATTCTTGTGTTACAATATTGATATTATAAGGGGCTTTCACTTTATTCATATACCCAATGATACCAGGATTAGCAAAACACATGCCTATTCTTAAACCAGCCAATCCCCAGGCTTTACTCAATGTTTGCAAGACCACTAAATTTGGATAATCAATCAAGGATTGAACAAACGATTTTTGTTTTGAAAAATTAATATAGGCTTCGTCTACCACCACGATACCGTCAAAATGATTTAAGATTGTTTCAATATCAATACGATCTAATGAGTTACCTGTTGGATTATTTGGCGAACAAATCCAAATGATTTTAGTATGCACATTGACCAATTGTTCAATATGCGCCAGGTTCAACTGATAGTCCGATAATAATGGTGCTTTTTGTATTTCAATATCATTGATATTTGCACTTACTTCATACATTGGATAAGTTGGATGACAAATAATGATATTGTCTTTACCAGGTTCGCAAAAAGTTCTAAATAAAATATCAATGCATTCGTCACTTCCATTGCCAATGAATATTTGATTGGCCTCAATTTGCTTGATAAAAGCTAATTTTTCTTTTAGTTTTTGTTGGTAAGGATCTGGGTACCTATTATACCATTTCGTCAAAGGTGAACCCAAGCTATTCTCGTTGGCATCCAATAAAATTTTTGCTTCACCAGTATACTCATCCTTTGCAGATGAATAAGGTTTTAATGTTTTTATATTAGGCCTAACCAAGTTTTCTAATTCAAATGCCATAGTTCAAATTTTAAATCGTCCTTAAAATTACATTTTTGATTCTATATCTTTCACTCTAATTGCAACAGCTTGAGCATGGGCTTCCAATTGCTCCCCGGTTGCCATTTGAATCACTGTTTGTGCGATATTTTTTAGGCCCGTCTCGGTCAATTGCTGGAATGTGATCTTTTTTACAAAACTATCTACGCTAACGCCACTATAGGCTTTTGCATAGCCATTGGTAGGTAAAGTGTGGTTGGTACCGCTCGCATAATCCCCTACCGATTCTGGAGAATAATTACCAATAAACACCGAGCCTGCATTGATGATTTTTTCTGCTACCACCAAGGCATTGTCCACCGATAAAATAAGGTGTTCTGGAGCATAGGCGTTGATCAACTCAATGGCATCTTCTCTTAAAGCAATTACAATCGCTTTTGAATTACCTAATGCTTTTAGAGCAAAATCTTGCCTTGGTAAGTCTGTCAATTGTCGCTCTATTTCTACTTGCACTAGATCCACTATATTTTTATCACTTGCGACTAATAACACCTGACTATCTGCCCCATGTTCGGCTTGTGATAATAAATCTGCTGCCACAAATGCAGGCACTGCTGTTTCGTCTGCATACACACAAACTTCACTAGGACCTGCTGGCATATCTATCGCCACCCCCTGCTGTTGTATTAATTGTTTAGCAGCAGTCACATACTGATTACCTGGACCAAATATTTTAAATACTTTAGGCACAGTTGCTGTGCCGTAGGCCATGGCCGCAATAGCTTGCGCGCCTCCAATGGTATAAATTTGTTGGATGCCAACTAAGCTCGCTGCAAATAAAATAGCAGGATCTATCGATCCATCTTTTCTAGGAGGCGTGCATAAAATAACTTCTTTACATCCTGCTAGTTTTGCTGGCACGCCCAACATCAACACTGTCGAAAATAAAGGCGCAGTTCCGCCTGGAACATAGATGCCCACTTTTTCGATACCCACTGCTTTTCGCCAACACCAAACCCCAGGCATGGTCTCAATTTTTTCCTCTTTTTTTAATTGTGCTTGATGGAAAATCTCAATATTCACTTTTGCAGATTGGATTGCAGCTTTGAGTGCAGGCGTAACCTGTGCTTCTGCAGCTAGCACCATTACTGGATCAATTGCAATTGTATTTAATTTGACTCCATCAAAGGTCTCACTCAATTGATACAACGCAGCATCTCCTTCCAAGGCCACTGCATCTAAAATAGATTGCACTTTTGGCAGTAATAAGGCTGCATCAAAATTCGGGCGTTTTAATAAGGTCTCCCAGTCCTGTTTCATTGGTTCTTCAAATACTTGCATCTTATAAAATCATTTTTTCAATAGGCACTACCAAAATACCTTCGGCACCTACCGCTTTTAATTGTTCAATTAAATTCCAAAAATCTGCTTCTTCAATCACTGTATGCACACTACTCCAACCTTCAGTTGCTAATGGAACGATGGTTGGACTTTTCATGCCAGGTAACACGGCAATGATTTTATCTAGTTGTGCATTGGGTGCATTCAATAAAACATATTTATGCTTTTTTGCTTTTTTCACCGACTCAATGCGGAATAATAGGCGGTCCAAGATACTAACCAATTCAGCTGAAAGGTTATTTCGTTTAATCAAAACCGCTTGAGAGTTTAAAATCGTTTCCGCTTCTTTCAATCCATTCATAAATAAGGTAGATCCACTACTCACTAAATCACAAACCACATCGGCTAAACCAATACCGGGCGCAATTTCGACACTACCACTAATCTCATGAATTTCGGCAGTAATTTGGTGCTGATCTAAATATTGTTGCACTAAAACAGGATAACTCGTTGCAATTTTTTTACCAACTAAAAATGATGGTCCGGTAAGCTCCTCCCCTTTTTGAATCGCAAAACTTAATCTGCATTTCCCAAAACCTAGGGCATATGCCACTTCCACTTTTTTAGCTTTTTCGTACACTACGTTTTCCCCCACAAAGCCAATGTCCGCTACACCATCTTGAACATACTGAGGAATATCATCATCTCTTAAAAAGAAGACTTCGATAGGAAAATTGCTCGCATCCGCTTTTAATTTGTTGACGCCATTGCTAATATCAATCCCACACTCCTTTAAAAGTTGCATGGAATCTTCGTTTAATCTTCCTGATTTTTGAATCGCTAATTTTAATCGCATATACTATTTATAAAAATTAAAAGGGCTTACTGTTTAGTAAGCCCTTTATGAAATATTGATACATACCAACATCTACAGCTTACCTATTTGATAGCAGATGAAAATGATGGATATGATTGTTGTTTAACATGCCGCAAATTTACGCCCCTTTTATAAAATCCCCAACTAAAACAACATAAAAAACCTAATTTAGACCGGGCAAACTCTAATTTAAACTTGAACAATCCTTTTATGAAGCAATCTAACTGGTTTCCCTTCCTTTTATTATGCCTTTTTACTTTGGCTAGTTTAGGTGTTCAAAGTCAACAAATTGATAAAAAAAATAAGGTTAGCAAAGGGACAAAGATGCAATTGGTTTGGTCCGATGAATTTAATTACACAGGTTTACCGGATCCTACAAAATGGAATTACGATGTGGGTGGTTGGGGTTGGGGCAATAATGAATTGCAATACTATACTAAAGACTCTTTAGGGAATGCAAGCGTCAATCATGGACTATTAACAATCATTTTAAAGCAACAAACAATAGAGGACCGAAAATATAGTTCGGCTAGATTGGTCACAAAAGGCAAGGGAGATTGGGTCTATGGAAGAATAGATGTGCGTGCAAAATTGCCAAAAGGATTGGGCACTTGGCCCGCTATATGGATGTTGGGATCTACGACCCCATTGAAATGGCCGGATGATGGAGAAATTGACATCATGGAACATGTGGGTTTTAACCCTGGATTCATTCATGCCACCACGCATACAAAAAGCTTCAATCATATGATAGGCAATCAAAAAACGGACACCATCATTGTGAAAGATTTTGATACAAAATTTCACGACTACTCGGTGATTTGGAATAAAGACAGTGTGACTATTTTACTAGACAATCAGGCTTATTATACTTTTAAAAATAATGGCACCGGTAAGGATGCTTGGCCATTTGATGGACCTATGCATTTACTGTTAAATATTGCATTTGGAGGAAATTGGGGTGGCGCAAAGGGCGTCAACGATGCCATCCTCCCTGCAAAAATGGAGATTGATTATGTTAGGGTGTATCAGTTGAAGTAAAAAATAATGCACAATTATTTAGTTTCAAACCAAACTGGTTTATCTGTTACCCCATCGCCATTATAATTGATGCATAATTCTTCGTCCACTGCAATCGCTCGCTTAGTTTGGATTTGGATGGTCTTGTTTTCAAAATCCATATCATAGGTGCAATTGGCATCTACATGATGATTGTACATTGACACATAACCCAAAGCCAATGCTGCTTCTTGTTCACCAATCCCCCATTCAAAGATATAATCATGTAATAATGTGGTATCCACCATTTTTCGGTCTGCTTGATTTAAAACAATGACTGGTGCAATTTCTATAATTGTTCCAGCAGGAATAGCCTCTGTCGTAAAAACCCCTCTTCCTCGATGGGCGGTCTCCATAATGTATAAAATTGGCAATATCATGGCATAAAGTTAGCATATCCTAGTATGATTTCGTAAATTGCAGCCATGTCAGCAGAATTAGAAGACGAAATCATATTATCCGAAGTTTTTTTAGAGATTATCTCAAAAGAAGACATGTCGCTTTTAAAGGAATTTCTCGACGAGCAAAACATCAGTGATGTGGTGGAGCTTGTGAATGAATTTCCTGAAAAAGAAGGCTTGATTATAGATACCATGACTGTACACCGTGCGGTGAGTGTTTTTAAATTATTAGACATCAACCAACAAAAGGATATCATCAAAGAACTTCCTGCAAACAAAACTGCAAAGATCTTAAATGAATTACCTCCAGATGACCGAACTGATTTTTTTGAAGAATTACCTAAAGCAGCTATTCGTGATCTTATAAAATTATTGGACCCAGAGGAACGCAAAATTACTTTATCACTTTTAGGCTATCCTGATGATTCAGTGGGTCGTATGATGACGCCAGATTATGTCTATGTATATCCGCATTACACGGTGGCGCAGGTTTTGGACAATATCAGAAAATATGGCAAGAACTCCGAGACCATTGATGTGATTTACATCATTGATGAATTAGGTTGTTTGGTGGATGATATTAGAATCAGAGATTTATTATTAGCTAAACCAACCGATGTTATTACTGATATTATTGATGGCAGATATGTGGCATTGAACGTTTATGATGACCAAGAACATGCAAGTCAGGTATTTAAAATGAATAACAGGGTAGCTATTCCTGTGGTCGATGACAATGATGTTCTTTTGGGTATTGTCACCATTGATGATATTTTATGGGTGACCAATGAGGAGTTCAGTGAGGATATGCAAAAGATGGGAGGTACAGAAGCTTTGAACGAACCTTATTTAGACATGTCTATCTTTAATTTATTCAAAAAAAGAATTACCTGGTTGGTGGTACTATTTTTAGGTGAAATGTTCACTGCGACAGCAATGGGTTATTTTGAAAATGAATTAGCTAAAGTGATTGTATTAGCAACTTTTATTCCGTTGATATTATCAAGTGGAGGTAATACAGGTTCTCAAGCTTCTACTTTGATTATACAAGCCATGTCTATAGGTGAAATCACCATCGAAGATTGGTGGAAAATTTTAAAAAGAGAAATTCTAAGTGGCCTACTTTTAGGCGTTGTTTTAGGTATCATTGGTTTCTTTAGGGTTATGGCTTGGCATTATATTGCACCAGGCTTTTACGGAGAACACTGGATGTTAATTGCAATCACTATTGGATTTACATTAGTTGGTGTGGTGATTTGGGGGACCATCACTGGATCTATGCTGCCAATGGTTTTAAAAAGACTAGGAGCGGATCCTGCCGTTTCATCTGCTCCATTTGTGGCCACACTGGTAGATGTCACCGCGATACTTATTTATTTTGGTCTTGCATTTTTATTCTTGCAAGGAACCCTGCTTTAATAGTTGGCCATTCTTCCTTCAGCATACTCAATACAATAGAGTCACGTCTTGTGCCATCACTGGTTGGAAGATGATTACGCAAAACCCCTTCTATAGTGCAACCTATTTTTTGCATAGCTGCAATGCTTCTTTTATTTCTGTTGTCTGCACGAAACTCTACACGCTCAAATCCAATTGTTTCAAAAGCGAAAGTTAAAAGTAATAATTTACAGTGCTCATTCAACCCTGTTCCCCATGTACTTTCACTATACCAGGTATAACCCAATTGCGTGCTACTATGATTTAATTGTAGGTCATAAAATCTGGTACTACCTACAAACTTATTTTGAACTTTATCAAATACAATAAAAGGATAAGCTGTGTTTAAGCGTCTTGATTCAACAGCAGAAGTAATATATTGCTCAAATTCTTGTTCAGTTTTAATTGGGGTTAATGCAAAATTCCAAAGTGTTGGCTCCTCATGGACATAAGCAGATAAATGAACTATATCTTCCTGCACCAATGGACGCAATAACACCCTTTCATCTTCTAAAATAAGGTCTGCTGAGGTGTCAAAAATCAAATTGGTATGCATACATTAAATTATTAATGTTTATTTTTGTTTAAATTATTGAATAAAGTTCAAATTGTCAAAATATGTGTGGAATAGTAGGTTACATAGGTCATAGAGAAGCATACCCAATTGTATTGAAAGGATTAAAGCGATTAGAATATCGTGGCTATGACAGTACCGGTGTGGCCATTATTCAAGATGGTCATTTACAAGTGCATAAAAAAAAGGGCAAGGTTGCCGAATTAGAAGAAGCTGTGGTTGGTAAAAACATGCACTCCAATATTTGTATTGGTCATACGCGATGGGCCACACATGGTGAACCATCTGACCGCAATGCACACCCACATTTATCAAACAATGGCAGATTGGCCATGTTACACAATGGTATTATTGAGAACTACACCCAAATTAAAACAGAACTACTTTCTAAAGGCTACACTTTTAAAAGTGATACCGATACCGAAGTATTGTTGAATTTCATACAAGACATCCAAGACAATAACCATAGTAATTTAGAAGAAGCCTTGCGTATTGCATTAAAAAGAATCGTGGGTGCTTATTGTATCTTATTAATAGACCAGGAAGATCCTGAAACCATTATCGCAGCGCGTAAAGGAAGTCCACTAGTGATTGGGATTGGAAAGGATGAACACTTTTTAGCGAGTGACGCCTCTCCTATCATCGAATACACTAAGGAAGTGGTGTATGTAAATGATTATGAAATTGCGATTGTGAAAAAGGATGAATTGATTTTGAAAAATTTAGGCAACGAAAAGCAAACCCCATTCATACAAAAATTAGACATGGAATTAGCAGCTATTGAAAAAGGCGGCTATGACCATTTTATGTTGAAGGAAATTTTTGAACAACCTGCTACTATTTTTGATTGTTTAAGAGGAAGACTATTACAAGAGGAGCAACAAATTGTGATGGCTGGTGTAGACAATCATTTAGAAGCATTGACAAAAGCCTCAAGAATCATGATTGTAGCATGTGGTACAAGTTGGCATGCAGGCTTGGTGGCAGAATATATGATTGAAGAATTATGCCGTATTCCTGTAGAAGTAGAATACGCATCTGAATTTAGATACCGTAACCCGGTGATTCATCCTGGGGATGTGATAATAGCGATCTCTCAAAGTGGTGAAACAGCTGATACCTTGGTCGCTTTAGAAAGCGCGAAAGAAAAAGGTGCATTTATATTTGGTGTGGTGAATGCTGTGGGAAGTAGTATCGCAAGATTGAGTCATGCAGGTGCTTATACGCATGCAGGACCCGAAATTGGTGTGGCAAGTACGAAGGCTTTCACTGGACAATTGGCTGTGTTGACCATGATGGCTTTAAAAATTGCAAAAGCCAAAGGCAGCATTTCTGATGAACGCTATGAACACTTAATCAATGAACTCGCTTCTGTTCCTGAAAAAGTAAAAACTATTTTAGCAGATACTTCAAAAATTGAAGCGATTGCAAAACAATACAAAGACGCTAAAGATTTTTTATATTTAGGTAGAGGCTTTAATTTTCCAATTGCATTAGAAGGTGCCTTGAAATTAAAAGAGATTACTTATATCCATGCCGAAGGATATCCTGCAGCAGAAATGAAACACGGACCAATTGCTTTGGTGGACGAAAACTTACCTGTAGTTTTTGTAGCGACTAAAGATTTGTATTACGAAAAAGTAGTTTCTAATATCCAAGAAATTAAAGCAAGAAAAGGACAAATTATTGCAGTCGCTACAGAAGGTGATACTGTTTTACCAACGATGTCGGACAATGTGATGTTTGTGCCTGATATCGACGAAGTGATTGCTCCATTATTAAGCGTCATTCCTTTACAACTGCTTAGTTATTACGTAGGTGTAGCAAAAGGGATAGATGTAGATAAGCCAAGAAACTTAGCGAAGTCCGTTACAGTAGAATAGCAGACAATGTTCTTTGATGCTTAAACAAAACGTTTAGGACGCATCCTGCTATACAAAATTTTGCTTTGCTTTAATAAGTTTTCAGGAACTTATTATTATATTTAGTCATGCAAAAATTTATTAAACTTTTCAAATACGCCACCCCATTCGTATTGTATGGCTTAGGCTATTTAAGTTTTACAAAATCTGGTTTGTATGCTTGGACGCCATTATTGTATGTATTTTTCATAGTGCCTTTAGTTGAATTATTCATAGCACCTGATCCCGTGAATTTAGATGCCGCCGAAGAACAATTGGCCAAAGCCAATCCATGGTATGATGTGGTATTATGGTGTACTGTGCCTTTTCAATATTTTTTATTATATACTTTTTTAATGCATATTGGTTCTAGCCAATCTATTGCAGATAAGGTGGGCAGTATCATTGGAATGGGTTTATTATGTGGCACTTTTGGAATTAATGTCGCACATGAATTAGGACATAGGACCAATAAATTTGAACAATTTTTAGCAAAATCTTTATTACTTACTAGCTTATACATGCACTTCTTTATCGAACACAATAAAGGACACCATAAACATGTAGCAACACCACATGATCCAAGTACTGCTAAATTCAAACAAACGGTGTATGCCTTTTGGGTACAAACTTTTGTCGGCACTTATTTAAGTGCATGGCATATCGCCATCGAGGATGCAAAAAAGAAACAGGGTTTTTTGCCAGTCCTCTTCAATGAAATGATGTTGTTTCAATTGATTCAAATTGGACTAGTGCTGTTGATTTTTATCAACTTTGGCTTAATCATTGCAGCTTATTTTATACTAGCTGCTTTCATTGGTGCCATCTTACTTGAAACCGTGAACTATATTGAACATTATGGCTTGCAAAGAGAAAAAGGATCAACTGCATTATTTGAGAGAGTGCAGCCACATCATAGTTGGAATAGCAACCATATTATTGGAAGACTGATGTTATTTGAACTCAGTAGGCATAGCGACCATCATTATATGGCATCCCGCAAATACCAGGTTTTAAGAAATATGGATGAAGCACCACAAATGCCTACGGGTTATCCTGGCATGATCATCCTTTCTTTATTCCCGCCATTGTGGTTCAAAATCATGCACCAACAAATGCGTAAATACAGCCTTTTACCCAGTCAATAGGGCTCCAAATTTAAATGTCGTACCTTGCATGCTATTATGAGTACGAATTTTAAAGATTTAGGCCTAATTGAGCCTATCCTATTAGCCCTTTTTGAAGAAGGCTATACCACCCCAACGCCTATTCAAGCACAGTCCATCCCTATTATATTAGAGGGAAAAGACTTACTTGGTTGCGCCCAAACAGGTACAGGTAAAACTGCAGCCTTCACCCTTCCTATTATTCAGTTATTGTTACAACATAAACCTGCAGAGAAGCGTAAAAAAATTAGAACATTAATTGTGACCCCAACACGTGAGTTGGCCATTCAAATTGCCGAAAATTTTGAAGCATATGGTAGACATACGTCTTTAAATTGTACGGTAATTTTTGGTGGTGTTGGTCAGGGACCTCAAGTGACTGCACTCAGAAATGGTGTAGATGTGGTGATTGCAACCCCAGGTCGTTTATTGGATTTAATGAACCAAGGTCATCTTAGTTTAAGAGACGTAGAATTCTTTGTATTAGATGAGGCAGATCGTATGTTAGACATGGGATTTGTACATGATATCAAAAAACTTTTAGCAGTCTTACCTAAGAAAAGACAATCGTTATTTTTCTCGGCAACCATGCCTACTGAAATTGTGAACTTAGCAAATGTTATTTTAAACAAGCCAAGCTCAGTCACTGTTACACCGGTTTCATCTACAGTTGAAATCATTGATCAATCGGTGTATTTTGTAGATAAAGTGAATAAGAATTCCTTATTAATGGAATTATTGAAAGACCAAAATATCAAAAATGTGTTGGTCTTTACAAGAACAAAACATGGTGCAGACAAAGTGGTGAATCTATTGGTAAAAAACAATGTTTCTGCAGAAGCCATCCATGGTAATAAATCTCAAAATGCAAGACAAAGGGCATTGAGTAATTTCAAAGACCAATCTACAAGAGTATTGGTTGCCACAGATATTGCTGCAAGAGGTATTGACGTAGATGAATTAGCGCATGTGATTAATTTTGAGATTCCAAATATTCCAGAAACCTATGTACACAGAATTGGTAGAACAGGAAGAGCCGGCGCATCTGGTGCCGCTTATTCTTTCTGTGATTATGAGGAAAAGGTATTTTTAAAGGATATTGAAAAGCTCATTGGTAAGACCATCCCAGTGATCGAAAGCCATCCCTACCCAATGCAGCAGTTTCACGCCAATAAAACCTCAAAAGACGCTGGTTGGGGCAAGCCCAACAATGTAAGAGGCAGGGCCCCACGTGAGGGCGGACAAGGTGGTGGACCGAATGGAGGACAAAAAAGACGTTTTCCCAATTCAAAACCGACTAGGTAATCTTATCTTTGAGATAACACCTAAATCGTTTTGTTATGAAAAAAATGTTGATTGGCTTTTTGTTCCTTTCTACGCTTATCACGAATTCCCTAATTGCACAAGAGCGTCCTATTGTAAAAGCAGACCTTCTAAGTAGTGCAAAATTAATGGACCTGCAATTCACAGATCCAGAACTTGATTCCTTAATCAATGATGTAGTAGATAATTTGGCGAACTACAAAGCCATGCATGCATTGTCATTAAATAATAGTACCCCATTGAGTCTTTGGCATACCGCAATTCTTCCTGGTATGCAATTGAACAAAGTGCAAAAACCAATTATTTGGGATGCACCTACTGCAGTTGCGTTACCTGCTAATAAAAATGAGCTTGCTTTTTACTCGATTGAGCAACTGGCTTATTTAATTAAAAATAAAAAAATTAGTGCTGTTGATTTGACAAAATTCTTTATTGATAGAATCAAAAAATACGGCGATACTTTACAATGTGTGATTAGCCTTCAGGAAGACTTAGCAATGGCACAAGCAAAACAAGCAGATGCTGAAATTGCTGCTGGAAAATACAGAGGTCAATTACATGGTATCCCTTATGGCTTAAAAGATTTATTTGCTGTAAAAAATACCAAGACCACTTGGGGTGCTGCACCTTACCAAAATCAAGTCATCCAAGAAGACGCATTTGTATATGAAAAAATGAAAGCAGCTGGTGCTGTGTTAGTAGCTAAATTCACTTTAGGTGCACTCGCCATGGGAGACTATTGGTTTGGAGGTAGAACAAAGAACCCATGGAATTTAAATTATGGTTCTTCGGGATCATCTGCTGGTTCGACTTCTGCAACAGTTGCAGGCTTAGTTCCATTTGCAATAGGTACTGAAACTTGGGGAAGCATTGTCTCTCCTGCCACCACTTGCGGTGCAACGGGACTTAGACCAACATTTGGAAGTATTAGTCGCTCTGGCGCGATGGCATTGAGTTATAGTTTAGATAAAGTAGGACCTATTACTCGTTCTGCCAATGATGCAGCTATTGTCTTTAATTATTTACACGGCACAGATGGCAAAGACGGATCTGCAGTCAATATGCCTTTCAATTACGCACCAAAAACGAGTTTAAAAACTTACAAAATAGCTTACGCAAAAAACTATTTTGATAAAATAAAAGATACGAACCGTTCAGAGTTTGAAGTGTTGAAGCAATTTAAAAAAATGGGTATTGAATTAATCCCAATTAATTTTCCAGACAGCGGTGTGTATCAATTTAATATCATGGACATTGTCATTGGTGCTGAAGCTGGTGCACAATTTGACGATATGACGCGTTCAGGATTAGATGATGCTTTGACAAGACAAACAAAAAACGATTGGCCAAATTCATTTAGAACCTCAAGGTTTGTTCCAGCGGTAGAATACATCAATGCACAAAGACACAGAACAATTTTAATGCAAAAAGTCAATGAAATTGTATCACAATATGATGCTATTATTTGTCCATCTAGAGGCGGAGGCAATCAGTCTGCAATCACCAATTTAACGGGCCATCCTGTGGTTTGTGTGCCAACGGGATTAGATGCAAAATGGCAATTACCTACTGGCATCAGTTTTGTTGGAAAATTATTTGATGAGGGCACCATTTTAAATATTGCAAATCAATATCAAAAAGCAACTGGTTGGGATGAAATGCATCCTACAATGTTTAATAAATAGTAGATCCTATGAATGAGATTAAGAAAGTAGCTATTGAAAAACTTGGGTACGGATTTATTAAAGACTTACCAAAAGGTAAGGACGAATACTATTTACGCAATCAACAAAATAGAAGCGGCATACAATATCGCTCATTAACAGCTTTAGAGATTGAAATTTTAGTACGCAATGGCAATTCTAGTGACGATTGGTCAAAATTATTGGTATCCAATGCTTTTAATCCAGAATTGGTTAAAAACTGTTCTTTTTTTGGATTGATTCGTATTGGTAATTTAGAAACAACCTGTCTTTGCTATAGTGATTTAACAGTGCCAGTAGGTTTATACAATTCTACCATTATAAGCTCAGATTTTGGGAATAATGTTGCCATTCATAGTGTCAACTACTTATCTCATTATATTATAGGAGACGAAGTGATTATTAATAATGTCAATGAATTGGTGACAACCAACCATGCAAAATTTGGTAATGGGATTCTAAAAAAAGGAGAAACAGAGTCAGTAAGAATTTGGTTAGAATTGTGTAACGAAAATACGGGCAGAAAAGTCCTTCCATTCAATGGCATGACCACTGCAGATGCCTACTTATGGACCAGAAATAGACATGATAAAGTACTACAGGATAAATTTATTGAGCTAACAGAAAAACAATTTGATGACAAGCGTGGCTATTATGGAAAAATTGGAGATAGGTCTGTCATCAAAAATTGTCGTATCATCAAAGACACTTGGATTGGCACAGATGCTTATTTAAAAGGTGCTAATAAAATAAAAAATGTCACTATTAATTCTAATGAAGTTGCCAAGACACAGATTGGAGAAGGATCTGAATTAGTGAATGGTATTGTGGGATTTGGCTGTAAAATATTTTATGGCATTAAAGCGGTTCGTTTTATCATGTCAGATTATTCACAATTAAAATATGGCGCAAGATTGATTAACTCCTTTTTAGGACAAAATGCTACCATCTCTTGTTGTGAAGTGTTGAACTCTTTAATCTATCCAGCACACGAACAGCACCATAACAATTCCTTTCTATGTGCAGCGTTATTGATGGGACAAAGTAATATTGCTGCTGGTGCCACACTAGGATCCAACCACAATAGCCGTGGGGCAGATGGCGAAGTGATAATGGGAAGAGGATTCTGGCCAGGCCTTTGTGTGAGTATTAAACACAATTCTATTTTCCCAAGCTTTACTATTTTAAATAAAGGAGACTACCATCATGAATTGAATATTCCAATTCCGTTCTCACTCATAAGCAATGATACTTTCAAAGATGAATTGGTGGTGATGCCTGGCTACTGGTTTTTGTATAATTTTTATGCACTAGCAAGAAATGCTTGGAAGTACCAAGACAGGGATAAAAGAAAAAATATAGACCAATATTTTGAATACGATTATTTGGCACCAGACAGTGTCAATGAAATAATTAAAGGCAGAGAGGTCATCGCAATCGCCGTAGCAAAAGCACAATTGTTAAAAGAAAAAAAATCAACCAGCATTACAGCCGATCAATTAATGCAATTGGGTTGCAAGCTATTGACTACAAAAACTAAAAAAGAAATTGACCAATTAGATGTATTTGTGGAAGGATTTGAAAATAGCAAACGTAAAACTAGGCTCATCAAATGTTATGATGCATTTGCCATGTTTGAAAAAATGATTTTCATGTATGGTATGGATCAATTGGTCATCAAACTAACTCAAAACGGATTAAAGGGTTTATCTACTAAACTTAAAGCCATCAAGACAAGTGGCGCAGCCACTGAATGGAGCAATATTGGTGGACAGCTGATTCCTACTAAATCTGTTCAGTCAATGCTTCAACAAATTAAATCAGATAAATTGAATTCTTGGGATGAAGTGCACCAGTTTTATCAAACTCAAACAGATAAGTACTTAGCAAAAAAGAATTTGCACGCTTTGTACTGTTTAGAGATGATTGAAGGGACATCCATAAGTGGTCTTAGTAATAAAAAAATGAATGAATGGCTAGATCGTTATCAAGCAATTAAAGAAGAGATTACACAAAAAATAAAAAGCTCAAGAGAAAAGGATTATACGAATCCATTTAGGAAAATGGTCTACGAAAACCAAGCCGAGATGGATGCGATTGTGGGCGATTTAAATGACAATAGTTTTATCATTGAGCAAGTTGAGGCGCAAAAGCAATTCAATCAATTCATCCTTGAATTGAAACAAGCCTTAAAGGCCAAATAAATTAAGTCCTATCCCTAATTGCCATTGTGTTGTTTTCCACTTAGCTTGATCTTGTAATTCACTGATGTCTTGTAAGCCAACCACATACCTTCCGTATACAAATAAGCCACCAAGATTGACTTTAGCTCCCCCTACAAATGCAAACTCCCCATTTTTAAATGCTAATTGTGCATTTTCGATGCCATCTTTTTTTTGATCTAATAAAATACCATATTGAGGACCCGCTTGTAATAATAGCATAGGAAAAGGCTTTACCTGAACCAATAATGGTATGATCAAATAATTCAAATGGTAGGTCTCTGGTTTTAATGCGTTATTGCCTATTAAAGCAACAATGGAAGGATTGGTAGATAATTTAGTTTGAGAAAGTAAAATTTCTGGCACAAAACTTATTTTACTAGTTATTCCAATTTGAGCAGTGATGCCTCCATGATAGGATGC
The DNA here is from genome assembly GCA_037143275.1 of Chitinophagia bacterium. Taxonomy (GTDB): domain Bacteria; phylum Bacteroidota; class Bacteroidia; order Chitinophagales; family Chitinophagaceae; genus Sediminibacterium. Next base: position 107,045 of record JBAWZB010000003.1, on the reverse strand, counting down.
AGCGTGTCTATCTACAGCCACTGAATTCACACTTGTTAAATTTTGACCCACTTTAATACCAATACCCATTTTTTCTTGCGCACCGGCACAAAGTCCAATAGGTAATAAGGCGAATAGGATAAACTTTTTCATAACAAATTATTTAATAGTAGAATATAAAGCTATAACGTACAATTATAACAATTGTTACATGTTAACTTATTTGTGTTGTAAAATTATACTAATTCTAATAAAGTAATTTCTGGCATAATCCCTACTCTACCTGGATAGCCTAAAAATCCAAACCCTCTGTTTACATACAATTGTTGCGCGCCTTGCTGGTACAATCCGGCCCATTGTTTGTAGACCCATTGAACTGGACTCCATTTAAAATAAGGGTTTTCCAATCCAAATTGCATGCCATGTGTGTGACCAGATAACATGAGGTCTACTTGAGGAAATTCAGGAATCACTTGAGCCTCCCAATGACTTGGGTCATGACTCAACAAAATAATCACCTCCTTAGGATCAACGCCCTCCATGGCTTTACTCAATTGTCCATATTTTGGAAATCTCGCTTTGGCACCCCAGTTTTCAATACCCACTAATTTGATTTGCGCCCCATCTTTTTCAATCGTCACATGTTCATTCATTAATAACTTCCAACCCATGGAAGCATGCACTGCTTTCAATGCTTCTAAATTTGCTGCTTTCGCATCTTGCGAAGGCCATTGCACATAATCCCCATAGTCGTGGTTCCCTAAAGAACTATATACGCCTTTTGGTGCAGTCAATTGACCAAATAGGGCTTTCCAATCCTGCATTTCATCCGCCTTATCGTTCACTAAATCACCAGTAAAAAGAATTAATTCTGCACCTTGTTTTTTTATTAAATCAATTCCTTTTTGGACTGCTTCTTTTTCTTTTAAACTACCACTATGGATATCACTTAAATGGATGATTTTAAAACCCTTGAATGCGGCAGGCAAATTTTTAATAGCCACTTTTTTATGCACCAATTGGTATTTGTATTTGTTACCAAAACCATATAACAACGAAAAAAATAAGGAGGAAGCAACACCGACTCCAAGCCAATTTAAAAATGCCGATCTTGGAATTCCCTGCTCTGTATTCATGAATTTAGCACCCGCTGAGGATGCCACTTGACCCACTGTCCAAAAAGCCCCTCTCCTTACATCATCTACTAAAAAAAATAACACCAAGGTCATTTGGGCAATCACCCAGCCAATCCCGATAGAAAAGATATATTGTCTAAAATAAGGGTTTACAATAAAAGGGAATAGCAAAAAAGACCCCAAACTGGCTATACATAGAAACCAATATCCAAAGCTTACAGCTGTTTTTACGCCTGCGCTTGCTCCATTCAGCATGATTTTTAACACATGAAAGATGTAAAAATCAATCAAAATCAAGAAAGTTAGGAGGATGAATACAAAAACAGGGTTCTTCATAGGTTAGATTAAGGTGTAAAATTAAGCCTAATTGTTACTATTTATGCCGTATTTTTGGACCAAATTAAGGAGGCTTTTTATATGGCAAGAATTATTGGAATAGCAAATCAAAAGGGAGGCGTGGGTAAAACCACTTCGGCCATCAATATAGCGGCAAGTTTGGCTGTTTTAGAATACAGAACATTGTTAATTGATGCTGATCCTCAAGCAAATAGCACCACTGGTGTTGGTTTTGACTTACATAATATCACCACCAGCCTGTACGATGCAATGATCAATGGTACCTCGCTATCGGATGTGGTTTTAAAAACAGAAATTCCCCATTTAGACCTTGTTCCCTCTCATATTGACTTAGTAGGTGCAGAAATTGAATTGGTGAACTTTCCTAACAGAGAAAACGTTTTAAAAAATTTAATCGCCGCCATTGACGATCAGTATGATTTTATCATCATTGACTGTCTGCCTTCATTAGGATTGATCACCGTGAATGCATTGGTCGCAGCTAATAGTGTAATTGTGCCAGTTCAATGTGAGTTTTTTGCATTAGAGGGTTTAGGAAAATTATTGAACACCATTAAAATTGTTCAAAGCCGATTGAATCCAGATTTACAAATAGAAGGTATTTTAATGACCATGTATGATGGTCGACTTAGATTAAGTAACCAAGTTGTGAGTGAAGTTCGTAAGCATTTTGACGAAATGGTATTCTCTACAATCATCCATCGTAATACTAGATTGAGCGAAGCACCTAGTGTGGGCAAGCCAGTGATTTTATATGACGCAGATAGCAAGGGCACAGTGAACTATTTAAATTTGGCCAAAGAAATTTTACAGAAAAATGGAATGACTAAAATGAGTCAAGCCGAGCGAATAATAGATTAGTACAATGAGTAAAAGCACACCCAACAAAGATTTAATTGGTAAAGGACTCCGCACTTTATTGCAAAATATGGATGCAGAGTTTAAAAATCCTGCAGGAAAGGTTCAGCCTGCTGCTATAGAAAAAGCAGTAGCCATCAACCGAATTGCATTGTCAAATATCATTGTCAATCCAAAGAATCCCCGAAAAGATTTTGACGAAAAGGCATTACAAGAATTGGCTCAGTCTTTGAAAATGCATGACTTAATCCAACCGATTACAGTCGCGCAATTAACCAATGGGAAATTTCAATTGATTGCAGGAGAAAGAAGATTACGTGCTGCAAAAATTGCTGGATTAAATGACATACCTGCTTATATCAGATTAGGGAACGATAAAGAATTATTAGAACTCGCCTTATTAGAGAACTTACAAAGAGTCGACCTAAACGAGATCGAAGTGGCATTGAGCTACCAAAGAATGATGGATGAACTCAACTATACGCAAGAACAAGTCGCTGAACGTATGGGCAAAGATCGATCTACCGTGTCCAACTATATTCGTTTATTAGAATTACCACCTGCAATTCAAGCGGCACTTAGAAACGGAAGCTTGAGTGTGAGTTTAGCAAAATTATTGATTGGAAAAGAAGTGGATAAACAACTTTTCTTGTTAAAAGAAATCATGGATAAAGGATTAACAGTGCGTCAAACAGAAGCACTGATTAAAAATTTAAACCCAGCTGCTGGATCAAAAACAACAAGTCATGCTGGTCCACAAAATCAGCTATCACCAGTTTATCAAAGATTGGAAAATAAATTGAAGGACCATTTTGGGACTCAAGTACAATTACTGCATCAAAAAAATGGATCGGGCAAAATCACTATCAGTTACAATGATTTAAATGCTTTGAACAAGATCCTTGACGCAATGCAAGTCAGTATTAGCTAGATGAAAAGCTTATTCACCATATTGTTTTTGTTGTGTTTGCAACAAACCTTGTGGGCGCAAGATAGCACAGTCAACTATGTGCATCATTCTCCAAAAAAAGCAACCAACAGGTCTGCCATCTTACCAGGACTTGGTCAAGCTTATAATAAACAATATTGGAAAATTCCGTTAGTATACGGCGTCCTCTCTGTGCCTGTTGTCACCTACTTTTATAATAACGATTTGTATGCGAAAACAAAATTTGCTTATGAAGCAAGAATTCAGGAAGCAAATGGAGACAATTCCAATGTGAGCAAGATAGATCCTACTTTAATAAAATTAAGTGCAGGATCGCTGCAGAGTTACCGCAATGTATTTAGAAAAAACAGAGACGTATCTATTATGTGGTTTATCATAGCTTGGGGGATCAATGTGGTAGACGCTTCTGTATCAGGCCACTTAAAAGAATTTGATGTGAGCAATAATTTAAGTGTAAAGCTGGCGCCAATGAAATCAGATGTATACCAACAAGCTGGTTTGTCTTTACAATTCAACTGGAAATACGCAAAATAAAGTCACTTTTATCTTATCAAAAAAACTGTTACTATAATTTCTTTAACTTTGACCTCGCAAAACATCCCTTATGATACCTCACTATTTACAAGATTTATTCAAAGCACAAACATACGATCCTAATAATTTTTTCTTAATCGCAGGACCTTGTGTGGTAGAAGATGAGGCATTGGTGATGGAGATTGGAGAAAAAGTGTCTACCATCTGTAAAAACTTAGGAATCCCTTATGTATTTAAAGCAAGCTATCGAAAAGCAAATCGTACGAGTGCGAATTCTTTTACGGGCATTGGGGATGATACTGGAATGGAATTGATCAAAAAAGTTGGTGCTACATTTAATCTACCTACTACATCGGATATTCATGCACACGAAGAAGCTGCGATTGCTGCGCAGTTCATTGACATCTTACAAATCCCTGCTTTTCTTTGTCGCCAAACCGATTTATTGGTGGCAGCCGCTCAGACAGGTAAAATTGTGAATGTTAAAAAAGGACAATTTTTAAGTGGCGCGTCTATGAAATTTGCTGTCGATAAAATTAAATTAGCGGGCAACGACAAAGTCATGTTAACCGAAAGAGGCAATACATTTGGCTACCAAGACTTGGTGGTAGATTATAGGAATATCCCTGCTATGGCCGAAAACAATGTACCTGTGATTATGGATTGTACGCATTCATTGCAACAACCCAATCAAACATCTGGCATCACAGGAGGTAATCCAAGTTTAATTGAAACCATTGCAAAAGCAGCAATTGCAACAGGAGCGGACGGATTGTTTATTGAAACACATCCTAACCCAGCCAATGCAAAGAGCGATGGCGCAAATATGTTAAGACTGGAATTGTTGGAACCTTTGTTAGAGAAATTAGTGCGCTTACGAAAAGCCGTTTTGTAAAGACTATAATGGAAGCTTATAAGTACCTAGTACTTTAAAGGATTGCGCTTGCCTAAAAGGATATAGTGCTTCATGCTTCTCCAGAATGCCAATACCATGTAAATGATCACTGGTGATCCGAAGGTTAAAAAGGAGATATAAATAAACCACATCCTTATTTTAGAACTAGCAATACCCAATCGCTCTCCTATGGCAGAGCAAACACCAAAAGCGTGTAATTCTAAAAAATCTCTGAGTTTTTGCATTTTGAATTGTTTAAAGCTACACCCAAATCTAGCAAAAAAAGTGGACATAAAGTGCATTTTTTGATTGCGCCGAGGGTCATTTTCGCTTACCTTTGCATCAGCTTTAACACCTAAAATTGACAACTATGGCTTTTGATATCGACATGATCAAAAAATTGTATGCTGAAATGCCAGCAAAAGTAGACGCAGCTCGTAATATGTTGGGCCGTCCTTTAACATTATCAGAGAAAATTTTATTTTCCCATTTACATAGTGATCAAAAAATAGCAAGCTTCGAAAGAGGTGGTTCATATGTTGATTTTGCACCAGACCGTGTAGCCATGCAAGATGCCACAGCGCAAATGGCTTTGTTACAATTCATGCAAGCAGGTCGTCCAAAAGTGGCAGTACCAAGTACAGTACATTGTGACCACTTGATCTCTGCGAAAGTAGAAGCAAAACAAGATTTACAAGTAGCGACAACAGAAAGTAAAGAAGTCTATGATTTCTTGGCTTCTGTGTCTAATAAATATGGTTTAGGTTTTTGGAAACCAGGTGCAGGTATCATTCACCAAGTGGTTTTAGAAAATTATGCGTTCCCAGGTGGTTTAATGATTGGTACCGATTCACATACTGTAAATGCTGGTGGATTAGGTATGTTAGCCATTGGTGTAGGTGGTGCAGATGCTTGTGATGTGATGGCAGGATTGGCATGGGAATTAAAATGGCCAAAATTAATTGGTATCAAATTAACTGGAAAGTTAAATGGATGGACTGCTCCTAAGGATGTGATTTTAAAAGTAGCTGGTATCTTAACTGTTAAAGGTGGTACCGGTGCGATTGTTGAATATTTTGGTGAAGGTGCTACAAGCATGAGCTGTACTGGTAAAGGAACCATTTGTAATATGGGTGCCGAGATTGGTGCAACCACTTCTACATTTGGTTACGATGCAAGCATGAGCCGTTATTTAAGTTCTACAGGACGTGCAGATATTGCTGCCTTAGCTGATACTGTTGCTGCGCATTTAACTGCAGACCCAGAAGTATACGCAGATCCATCCAAGTATTTTGACGAAGTGATTGAAATAGATTTAAATACTTTAGAGCCACATTTGAACGGACCATTCACACCAGATTTAGCGACACCAATTTCTAAAATGAAAGAAGCTGCAGCTGCAAATGGATGGCCTACAAAAATTGAAGTAGGTTTAATTGGAAGTTGTACGAATTCATCTTATGAAGATATAAGTCGTGCAGTTAGTTTAGCCAAGCAGGTTTCAGAAAAAGGTTTAACAATGAAGTCTGAATACCTCATCACACCAGGGTCTGAGCAAGTAAGATACACCATTGAAAGAGATGGTTTCTTAGATGTGTTCAGTCAAATTGGTGCAAAAGTATTTGCCAATGCTTGTGGACCATGTATTGGAATGTGGGAGCGTGTAGGTGCAGAGAAAAAAGAAAAAAATACGATCGTGCATTCATTCAACAGAAACTTTGCAAAGCGTGCGGATGGTAATCCAAACACTTATGCATTTGTGGGTTCACCAGAATTAATCACGGCCTTAGCTATTGCTGGTGATTTAAATTTTAATCCATTAACAGATACATTAACCAACGATAAAGGCGAACAAGTTAAATTAGATGCCCCAACAGGTGATGAATTACCAATAAGAGGATTCGCAGTGGAAGATGCCGGTTTCCAAGCACCAGCAGAAGATGGTTCACAAGTAGTTGTAGCGGTAGATCCAGCATCTAAGCGTTTACAATTATTGGATCCGTTTACTGCATGGGAAGGCACCGACTTAAAATCATTGAAATTATTGATTAAAGCAAAAGGTAAATGTACCACCGACCATATCTCTATGGCAGGTCCTTGGTTAAAGTTCCGTGGTCATTTAGATAATATCTCAAATAATTTATTGATTGGTGCTGTGAACTTTTTCAATGAAAAAACAGATAATGTTAAAAGTCAATTGAATGGCAATTATGATACAGTTCCTAATACACAAAGAGCTTATAAAGCTGCTGGTATTGGAACAATTGTAGTAGGTGATGAAAACTACGGAGAAGGAAGTTCTCGTGAGCATGCTGCCATGGAGCCAAGGCATTTAGGTGTTCGCGTGGTTTTGACAAAGTCATTTGCACGTATCCACGAAACCAACTTGAAAAAGCAAGGTATGTTGGCTTTAACTTTTGCTGATAAAGCAGACTATGGTAAAATTCAGGAAGATGATAGCATAGATGTAGTTGGTTTAACCAATTTTGCGCCTGGCACACCATTGACGTTAGTGTTAACACACAAAGATGGCAGTACCGATAGCATTCATGCCAACCATACTTATAACCAACAACAAATTGAGTGGTTTAAAGCTGGTGGTGCATTGAATATCATCAGAAAGCAAGTAGCTGGATAGATTATTTATTTAAAATCTATGATCAATACTGCACTAGTCTCTTTTGGAATGAGTGGAAAAGTTTTCCATGCGCCATTTATTGCAAGCAATCCCAACTTTCATTTAGTTGGAAGCTGGGAACGCTCCACTAAAAATATTGAAGCCGCCTACCCTGGTACAAAATCCTTTGCAAGTTACGAGGCATTACTTGCTGATGTATCTATAGATTTAGTAGTTGTAAATAGCCCTAATGATACCCATTTTGTTTATGCAAAAAGTGCATTGCTTGCTGGCAAACATGTCGTAGTAGAAAAAGCATTTACAGTGACTGCTAAAGAAGCAGAAGAATTAGATGCGTTGGCTACAAGCAAAGGATTGAAATTAGCAGTCTACCAAAATAGACGCTATGATGCAGACTTTCTTACAATACAAAAATTAATTCAAGAAGACGAGATAGGTGTTATCCAAGATGTACAAATTTCATTTGAGCGTTATAGAACCACATTGAGTCCAAAAAAACATAAAGAATCAGTCACTCCAGGAGCAGGTTTATTATATGATCTAGGTCCGCATTTAGTAGATCAAGCCATTTTATTATCAGGTATGCCATTGGCTGTATTTGCAGATATTAGAATCACAAGAAAAGTATCCATCATCGATGATTATTTTACATTGATCTTATACTATCCATCTCACCGTATTACATTAACAAGTGGTATGTTATTTATGACAGAAAGCCCAGGTTATAAAATATATGGTACCAAAGGGTGCTTTATTAAAAACAGATCGGATATACAAGAAGCAGATTTAATTGCTGGTAAAAAACCAAATAGTCCAAATTGGGGCAACGAAGCAGCTGAAGATTATGGCACTTTATATACTGATATGAACGGCATCATTACCAATAAAGTGGTTCCAAGTATACCAGGCAATTACGGTATCTTTTATGAGAAAATGGCTAATGCCATTTTAAACAATGCTCCGGTTCCAACTTCTGCAAAAGAAGGTACCAATATCATTCGTGTATTAGAAGCTGCAAGAAATAGCGCATTTAATAAAAGAGTTGTAGGCATTTAAAAGATCTATTTTTTTGAATGACTATTTCATTCATTCTTATTCCTACGTAAATTAAAATGCTCTAATAGCGCGAACAGATGCTGAATTATAATACTTCAATCCATAACTGCCAGTGCCTGTGAAATTATAAGCCCAGGCTTGCGTATTATTAGTAGGATTTTCGTTTGAGCTCCAATAATAAGTATTTGAATAGCCAATGCTAAACATTAATTGTCTTTGTGCATAGAGTAAATTTAATTCTGTATTAGAAGGTAAATACCAATCTCCAAATCCACCACCTTTATAATTTGCAGCAACTTGTGCAGCATAGTTTCCAATACCTTGACTAAATATAATACGTTCAGTATTTGCCATGCCTGCATTAACACCATCTCTTACTGCATTTGTAGTTGTATAGCTGCTTGATTTAGACCAGTATACTCCCGTACTTTGATCCTCAGTAGAAACAATTAAACCATGTTTACCATTATCATACACATAAAAAACAATACCGCCTCCAAAAGATTCTCCTAAATAATGTGCACTCAAAATGGTTGATGTATTAGTCCATGTTAAAGTGCCAGAAATTGTAGAAGTTAATACCTGTCCAATTGAACCTGCTGTACTTAAACCAGTTCCACCATGCGCTATATCAATTGTAGAAGCACTCCATACCCCAGTTGTAATTGTTCCAACTGAATTCAAAGACGTCAAGCTTGTTAAAGAATTATTACTAGTAGCAGTAATATTTCCTGCAGTGATTGCTGTATTGGCAACATTTGCAGTGTTAGCATATGTTGCAGTTGCAGCATTGCCTGTTGTGTTTTGATTTAGCGTAGGAAAATTAGTTAGGCCTTCTGCACTTCCATTGTTATTTAGCTTAGTAATTAAAGCAGAATCAGTATAGGCTTTTTTGGTGTACTTTATAGTATCAACTATGTTTAATTTTGATTGTAAAGAAAGGTCAATATATTTTTGTTGTGAATAAGTAACTGCATCAACAAATGTTTGTTTTGCATAGATACTTGTATCAAAAACATTCATTTTTTTGAGTAATGCAGAATCGGTAAAAGTTTGTTTAGTGTATTTTATAGAATCTGACGCGCCTAATAAACTATTTATTTGTTTTTTTAAATAATTACTATCTAAGTTGTAAAACAATTTAGCATAAGGAGCTAACATAGCAGCAGTGTCCTTGGTCGCTAATTTAGTATTGACGGTAGACGATAAAGCTTGTAAGGCTTGAGCCCTGGCATAGGGGTTTAACATTTTAGAAGTATCCGTAGCATCTAATTTTTCATCTATTTTAGCAGAACTAGCCGAGTACAATGCAAAAGGCACTGTACCAAAAATAGTGGTACCGATATCTACCCATTCTTTGGAATAGTCCCATCCTGCTCCTATGCTAATGGGAGTAATCGCTATTTTTAAATTTAAATAGTAAGGGCCATTAGCCCAATCGATCGTGCTTAAGCTTTTAACAGTACCTCCTACTCTTAAGCCGTTCCCAACAATAATGCTAAAAATACCAAAAGCATCGGTATTGGTTTGATGCTCTTCCGTTAAAACTTTGGTACCAGTAGGTGAAGATTGGATAATACTTGATTGAATATATAATTTTCTGTCTTTAGCAGGATTTGTATTGATATCTCTTGCTATCGCTTGGAAAAAAATACCAGATTGTGCAGTCGAATGGACTGAAATAAAAAATAGAAAGATGAAAAAAAATGATTTTTTATATAATTTAATTTTAAACATAAAATCATTTTTTTTCATTTAAAAAACTACTTCTTTACAATGGTTGTAGTTGGCGTGTATAAACCACTTGTTAATAGATTTATAAGTCCATCTACAAATGTATGCTTAATGGTCACTTGGTAATTCTTTGCATCCCCAGCCATCTTAGTTGGATCTGCTGTTTTAATAGGCGCTAATCCAGCAACTAAATAATGATTTTTCTCTACTACTGTAGCGCCGGTCTCAGAACCAGTGCCAACTGCATAAGAAACTGTATAGCATGAAGCCATACTTAAACATAAAAATGACAATAAAGCGAATGATACAAATTTATTTTTCATACAATTTAATTTGCGCCTACTCTAAATACAGTTTTCGGCTTTCCTGTGTATAATTTTATTAACTTAAAAATACAGCTATAAAAACAGGTATTCATTAAACTAGTTTAATACTTTCTGAAATCTTAAAGTAGTTTAATGATATAATATAAATTACAAATTTGATTAGAAAATTTTCTAAGAATATGAAATTGAAAAAAATGTAAATAATAAACGAAACGTGCATTTATTTATAAACTTCATACAATTCAATCAAATTTGTCGTCTTAGTTTTATTGAAAATAGATTTCTTGATAGTTGAAACAGTATTACATTTTATATTTAATAACTCGGCGATTTTATTAGTGCAATTTCCTGTCAATAATAAATTACAAACTTCAATTTCTCTTTTAGATAATTTTACAATATTTGAATCCATGGCAATTTTCATTATTGATTTAAGTTCATTACCTGCGTCACAGTTGGCATAATGACAATACGAATACGGCGATTATTTAATCGGCCTGCCTTGGTTTTGTTATCATCTATTGGCACATATTGACTTCGTCCTGCTGCAATAATGCGCTTAGGATTGATCTTGTATTTAGTTTGTAATATTCTAGCAACGGCAGTAGCACGGTTTACACTTAAGCTCCAGTTATCGTTAGCAGCTCTTTTCTTAAAGGCTTTGTTGTCGGTATGACCTTCAATCATAAAGGTCAAATCGGGTTGGGCTTGTAATAAACTAGCAATAGTTGCCAGCACTTGTTTCGACTTTTTAGTGAGCGAATAACTACTGCTATTAAATAATATCTTATCTGAAATATCAACAAATACATAGCCTTTATTTAAACGCACATCGGCATCTGCAGCCGTGTATTTTTTCATATCAGCCTTAAATCTATCTAACCAAAAATTATCTCCTCCATTGCTACCATTGGTTGTTTTAATACCGGCTAGTTCCGACTTACTAATTAGTGAAAGGCCTAACATTTGGTTTAAAAACACATCTCCTTCCGTGATCACCGGAGGTTTAGATGCTATTGCACGGTAATAGCTAACACTGTCTTTTAGGCTATTTAGATTCGTCTTTAATACTGTCAAGCTACCTGTAAGATTAGCCACTGTATCAGACATCTTATTTTTTAAAGTATCATACTTACTACTAAGTAAAGTATTGGCATCCAAAGCCTCACTTAACTTACCTGGAGGTATGCAAGAAGTAAGGGAAAAGATGGTTGCAATTGTTATAATTTGTTTTTTCATTATTAATATTTTAAAATGATCTAATTGCGCGTACATACAATTGCTGATCTTTACCATAACCTCCAGACTCTTGAGCTCCATCTGCAAACCTTTGACGCCAAGCATCATATTCATTCCATTGATTCGTTTCTTCAGATGAGCTAAAATAATACCCACTACTAAAACCTCCTATAACAGTTTTATTTAAATAAAGCTTATTCAATTCGTTCTTACTTGGCAAATACCAATCATTATATCCACCTCCGTTATAGGCTCTTGCTAATCCAGCAGCATAACTTGTGGCAACAGCTCCTTGACTGGCAATAATTGTATTAGTGTTGGCCAGTCCGGTTCCTATTGCTGTTCCATTAGCGCCTGTGATACTTCTAATACGATTATTACTCCACATTATACCAGTACTTTGATCTGATATGGCTGCAATTAAACCATGAGGAGTTGAAGCATCATAACCAGGATCTCCTGATTGCAAAACATATGCAATTACACCCCCCTGATATAAACTACCTGCAATTATTGGTGGGGATGTAGTCGAAAAACTTATAGCTGGCCCATAACTAGTTCCTGCTTTATTGACTATAAATGATTTAGCAAAATAAGTTGTCGAAGAATTTAGTCCAGAAATAGTACTTGAATAGGAACCTGCAGCTACATTAGATTGTATTGTTGTAGTTGAGTAAGTACCGAAATTTATGTCAGTACTATAAATTACCCCAATACTAGTTGTAATGATATTTGTGGGACTAATTACGCCACCTATGACAGCAGTAGTTGAACCAATAGTTCCAATTATTGATGATATACCTGTTGTATTGAATAATTTACCGGAGATATCTTTTCCTGTACCAAAATTGGTACCCCCTTCTGTGCTATTGATAGCACTCGCATTTACATTTGAATTAGCAACTATTTTACCATTTACATTCACAACACAATTATAAATAGTTGTCACTAAAGAAGCTGCTGTGCAAGTTCCATTTGAAACTTGTACTTGATATTCTCCAATTGATGAAGGAACATAGGAATTACTTGTTGCGCTTGGTATAAGTACATTGTCCTTATACCATGCATAGGATGATAAACCCGTTGGAGTGGTTAATGTTGCCTTACTTGTACAGGCTTCTCCATTTACCGTAATAATTGGCTTGGTGAGTGAAACTGTTGTAGTGATCGCATTAGAAATATAACCTGAGAGACTATACCCAAATCTAGACGCATAATAATTAACGTTTTGAGCAATTTCAGACTGTGATAAAGCATAATTATAAATTAACATGACGTTCATTACACCATTTTCCCATGCATTACCATCTGGCCCCTTTCCAACTGTTATGGGTGATACTGGTATTACTGCCCCTGTTGCAGTTCCATTCGTGCCATAAGGACTTGCTTGAACATAACTAGAAAGGGTATTACCAGATCTAACAAATGTTACCATATAATAATTGCCTGGAGTTAATGTTGATTCTCCACTTGTATTTAATGTAGCACCTCCTGGATACCAATTTTCAAAAGAGAATAGAGGCCTTCCGTTTACATGACCAACATGAAATGCAGTATAACCTCCTGTAGAATATATTCTATCCCATCCATTTCCATCTAATGGAGGTGCTTTATAAATTGAACTCCATGTAAAATCACCATTAAATGGAGGACTTACAAATGTTTGTGTACCATAAGTTGAACTGGTATTAAAAGTAATACCACCTCCTTTCTCATTTGTGTAACCTGTTCCCGTTAAAGTTACTTTATTCCCATTACCTGTTAAATCTGTCCATGTAGTTCCTGATCCACTATAACTACTACTATTTCCTGCATCTAGATTGGCCTTTAAATTAGGGCCATTTACAATACTGGTGGATGCAGAAGCTGGAGTGGCAATAACGGTTATTTTATCATTATTTGTTAATGTGGTAGAAGAATAAGTGGAAGCAGTAGCACCCGTGATCGCCACACCATTAAGATACCATTGAAAACTAGGGGTAGCTATATTAGATGTAGTTGCCGTAAATGTCACAGTGGCCCCTGGGCATATGGACCCTGTGGGATTAGACGTAATCGTAACACTTGGTGGTAAGAAAATAGCTTGACTCGTTTCTATAGCTGATCGTTCTGTAGTATTTATTATTTTGGGGAAAATGAATGCTTCTGATATATAACCATTGAAATCAAAAGAGTTATACCCCCTAGCACGACCTATATAAATTTTAGACCCGCTTTTTGGATAAATATTAGCAGAAGCATTACTTCGTGTTGTAGATTTTAAAACACCATTCACATAAAAGTTTGAGTTAGTATTGGTATTATTTAAGAATATATCCGTTAGAATTTTTGGACTCGTAGTTAATACCCCAGTGTACCAACCTGCTCCATTACCATCACTAAAATACCCCTCATCGATGTGATTTGCACTAGCTGCTATTCCATAACCAGGCTGATCATATTGATATGCAGTTCCAATTATTCCGCCTACATTACTAGTAGTAGCTACATTTTGAACAACTGCATTTACTGTCGCACCTACTTGTGAGCTATAATCAACAGTGGAAGATGAAACAAGGTAGCCTGTTGAATTAAAAAAAATGGTTGGCTGTCCATTTATTGTATAAATAGTTCCTTGTGAAATAATTTTTGCAGTTGCCGTAGTTGCCGTAGTTGAAAATACATGAATCCCATATCCACTTTGGTCATACCAAACTGCTATTGTCGCATCTGTAGATCCTGTAATAATTGTGCTCAATTCATTTACACCAGCACTTGCTGCTGCTGTATTATATGTACTAACAGATGCTGATATTTTAGATGTTAAACTAAATTTATTAGAAGCATCTGGATATACATCGTAAAATAAGGTTCCCACTTTAATTCTTACTAATGGCCCTGCATAACTGCTACTTAATAGCCTTAATGAATAAGCTACAGAAGCATTAGTACTACCTAACCCAGTAATTTTATCTAATGTATTTTGGGCATTGATAAAATTAGAAAAAAGCAATAAGGCTAAAAATAGGGTTACATATCTTAATTTCATTTTTAAAAATTCAATTTTCATAACAATTAATAAATATAATCAAATTGAATACGATCCCCTACTATTAATGTATAGCCATTATTTTTAGTAGGATCATAAGTAACGGTAGTTCCAGAAACTGAATACGCTGTTTTTGATATTCTCGTTCCATTTATATACATCCAAACCTTACTACTTAGTGGTGCATTTGTTAGTGCCCCTCCATTTGCAACATTAAATACGGTTTGATTTGCAGTTGCAATCGTAAATTCATCACTAAAAATATTTACAGTCGAAACAGTTGTCCAGGATAATGTCCCACTCCCTGTTGTTGATAAAACCTGATTAGCGTTACCGTGTGTATTTGGATAAGTAACATTGCCCGCTACTAATTTACCAGCTGTTTTAATATCAGTTGTTAAACTAATTGTCCCAGAAGTAATAGTGCCCACAGCACTTAAAGTTGAAATAGTGACTAAAGTACTATTAGAAGTAGCTGTGATATTTCCTGCAGTGGTGGCAGTTGTAGCATTTCCTGACAATGCTGCAGTAATTGTTCCTGCTGAAAAATTACCACTTGCATCTCTTTTTACAATTGTACTTACAGTATTCGTATTTGTCGCAGCATTTACACTTGTATTTAAAGCAGTAATACTTGATGTATTTGATGTTACACTATTGGATACAGTAGTAATTCTTGTATCAAAATTAGCAATAGTGGAGGAACTAACTCCGCCTACAGTATTCACTGTTGGCGAACTAGCTGTACCACCTAAATCACCAGATAATTGTACAATTCCTTTTACAGCTGTAGATGCATCAGAAGGTGCCGAAACTGTTGTCCAGGTTAAAGTGCCACTGCCGGTAGTACTTAATACTTGGCCAGTATTTCCATGTGTATTTGGATAAGTAACATTGCCCGCTAATAATTTACCAGCTGTTTTAATATCAGTTGTTAAACTAATAGTCCCAGAAGTAATAGTGCCCACAGCACTTAAAGTTGAAATGCTAACTAAAGTACTATTGGAAGTAGCTGTGATATTTCCTGCAGTGGTGGAAGTTGTAGCCGTCGATGCATTTCCTAATAAGGCTGCAGTAATTGTTCCAGCAGAAAAATTCCCACTTGCATCTCTTTTTACAATTGTATTAACAGTATTCGTATTTGTCGCAGCATTTACACTTGTATTTAAAGAAGTAATACTTGATGTATTCGATGTTACACTATTGGATACAGTATTAATTCTTGAATCAAAATTACCAATAGTAGAGGAACTAATCCCACCTACACTATTCACTGTTGGTGATAGGGCTGTACCACCTAAATCACCAGATAATTGTATCATTCCTGTTGATGATGTAGATGCATCAGCGGGTACTGAAGCAGTTGCCCAAGTTAAAGTTCCAGTTCCGGTAGTACTTAATACTTGACCACTATTTCCATGTGTATTTGGATAAGTTACAGCACCAGCTGTTAATGTACCATTCGTTTTTACATTGGTCACATTTGCATTTCCTAATTGTATCGTATTACTTGCTGTAACAATAGCACTATTACCAACGGCAGTTGCATTTTCTAAATTATTAGAACCTACATTCGCCATATAGCCAATAGCTGTATTGTAATTTCCTGTTGTATTTGTATACAGGGCTTTATTACCTAAGGCTACATTATACCCGCCTGTATTATTATAAAGTGCATTCCCTCCAATGGCAGAATTATAAGAACCAATAATGTTACCAGCAAGTGCAAAGTACCCGATTGATGTATTATTTGACCCAGTTGTATTATTTGTTAGTGCATTCCCTCCAATGGCTAGATTATTAGACCCAGTTAAATTTTTATTAAGTGCACTATTGCCATTTGCAATATTATTTTTTCCAGTCGTATTACTTGCTAGCACATTGTATCCAAAAGCAGTATTATAAGTATTAGTAATTGTAGCTGCCCCAATACCCATGGTTATGCCATTTACTGTTAAATCATATGCCCCAAGATTGACGCTAGCAGTTGCACCTGTGTAGGGCACCGAATTATTCATTAATGAAGTGATACTTGCAGTTGTAGCATTAATTTTTGTATCAAAATTAGAAGGCGTAACATAATCTACCTCAGCAGTTAAGGCATTTTGTTTATTATTGAATGTGGTAAAATCGGTAGCAGTTAAATAACCATTATTAGAAGCAGAAGCAGTTGTCATACTTATTGACCCTGTTGATGCATTATAGGATAATGGACTTGTTGCACTTAACGCTGCTCTTGCTCTTGCAGTCGTAAAATAT
The DNA here is from genome assembly GCA_037143275.1 of Chitinophagia bacterium. Taxonomy (GTDB): domain Bacteria; phylum Bacteroidota; class Bacteroidia; order Chitinophagales; family Chitinophagaceae; genus Sediminibacterium. The sequence continues at coordinate 90,057 of JBAWZB010000003.1, read as the reverse complement.
ATATTAGAAGACCCTTCTGAAATATTATCAGATGTTAAAGTAACATTTGGCCCTGATAAAGAATTTACACTTGTTACTGAATTAGGTGTAGCTAGTTCAACCCAATTAGATAAAGTGCTTGATGGTGTAGCGCTTAAAACAAAATTTTTATTTTTGTCAGTTCGAATAGCGATACTTCCAATCACCAAATTAGATAATGATAACATTGCAGCTTCGCTAATTACCACACTTGCACTTTGAAAAGAAATAGCAGGAATTTGTACCGATGGTATTTTTCCATCATTACCTAAAGTGGCAATTCCATTATTGGCTGCTTTTTGACTAGCATCTATTTTATTAGAAAAACTTGTAAAATCAGATGCAGTTATATATCCATCCACACTAGATGTTGCTTGATTTAAACTTATGGTTGTCCCATTTTTAATTAATGGACTAATAAAACTTAATGGCGCTTGTACATCCGTGCCTATTTCTAATCCTAGATTCGTTCTTGCTCCTGAAGCAGTTACAGCATTTGTTCCACCATTGATAATGGCCACTTTACCAGTTACGTTTGAGGCTTTTCCAGCTATATCTCCTGCAATTTTAGACGCATCTATACCTGTTGCAATTTTAGCATTGGTAATGGCATTATTGGCAATTGTCGGCGCTGCTGCTGATCCTGTTAAATCCCCTGCTAATTGGATTTTACCTTTGTTGTTCACATCTGCATCTGCAATACTTACATTGCCTATCTGTTCATCTACATAGCTTATACTTGCTTTTAAATTTATTCTATTAGATAAACTAGCAGTATCAGTCTTTTTTAATAAATAAGAAGTATCAGTGATATTTAATTTTGTAGCGATTGCGGTGGTTTGTGTTACAATACTTAAAGTGTTGGATATTACATTTGTATTTAAAGAAGTTAAATCATTTACATTTGCTTTTAAGTTAATACGCCTTGATAAACTTGAAGTATCGATAGTTGCTCCACCGCCGCCTCCACTAGAAAAATTATAGCTTGCTAATTGTGTTGGTGTTACATATGATTTGGTACTATCTCCAATATTTAATTTTGAAGCGATGGCGGAATTTATAGCTGTTTGATCAAAAGTTTTTGCAGCTAATTGGGTTGGTGTAATATATTTTGTACTATCTGCAATAGATATTTTAGTAGCTAATTGTGTTTTGAAAAAACTTGAATCAATAGTATACGCAGCTTTAGCATAGGGTGCTAACATAGACAGTGTATCTTTTGCAGATAGTTTGGATTCTACTGCGGTTGATAATGTTTGAACTGATATAGATTTAGCATAAGCTTTTAGCATTGAAGAGGTATCTGATAGATTTAACTTATCATCCACCTTGGCAGCACTTGCCGAATACAATGCAAATGGCACCGCACCAAAACTGGTGGTACCCATATCTACCCATTCTTTGGTATAATCCCAATTACTATTACCTCCTATTGGTGTAATTGCTACTTTTAAGTTTAAATAAAATGGCCCTTTTGACCAATCAATCGTAGCTAAACCACTTGCCGTTCCTCCTACTCTCACACCATTACCTAAACTAATACTAAACACACCAGTTGCATCTGTATTGGCTTGATGCTCCTCCGTTAATACTTTTGTGCCAGTTGGTGTGGATTGTATGATACTAGATTGTACAAATATTTTTCTGTCCTTAGCAGGATTAGAAAAATTATCCCTTGCCACCGCTTGGAAAAAAATACCGTTAGTGGTTTGAGCAAATAACTGATTTGCATTAAAGGTTAATACTAGTGCAATTAAAATGGTTTTAAATGTAGTAAACTTTTGAAAATTCATATGAGTAGGTATTGTAAATCTTAATTTTTTATGATTGGTTAGTTGGCTTTAATGAATTTTAAAGCGTCGGTATATTTATCTGATTCTATTTGAATGATATAGGATCCAGCTTGTAGCATACTAAAATCCAAGGGCATACCTTGAAATAGTTCATAACCTGTTGCTTTACCACTTGTTATTTTAAATCCATCTGCCCCCCAAATACTAATATTAAAAAGTTCATTTAATGGTGGCGTATTGATGAATTTTATTTTAGTTGTTGCAATTACTGGATTGGGGTATAGTTTTATACCAAGTGTATTGTAATTTGACTTTACCTCACAGTTAACAGCAAAAATACCCGTACCTCTGTCTCCTGTTAAAACCGCTGTACCGTTTTGCACATTTAAGCAGGCAGCGTTGCTACTAAAAGTAACAGCCATGCTATTGTTAGACATATTATTTAAACCACCCACACTGCTCATGATAAAAGCACCAGTTAGTTGCTGGGCTTGTAAGCTTTGGGGGAAAGCTGATCCGATGATTGCAATAAATGCTATTACTAAAATATTTTTAATCCAATTGTTCATTTTCTTTTACTTGAGGTTTTCAATTATTTATTCGTAAAATATAATTGAGTAGCTGTGCCTGCAGTGACCACCTTTGATAAAACCAATTTGGTATCTCCTACAGATAGGATATTATAAATCACCTCTAATGGATTACCACCTGCTGTTTTTAATTGCACATGTATTTGTGATTGATTGTTTACAATTTCAACTGTATAAGTCCCAGTTAATCCATCTGAGTCTTTAGTTGTGCCATCTTTTAGGTAAGTCACAAAATAAGTAGACTGCCCTACATAAGATTTTGTGCTAGCACCCGTAATGCTATAATCCAAATACCAATTTTTATTGGTCAACATACCATTCATTACATCGGTTTGTGTAGTAGCTGTTTCTTTACTACAAGAAATAATAGAGCATGTGATTGCTGCAAGTAAGAGGATATATAGTTTTTTCATTTTATTAATTATTTATCTTAATTAGAATAAATCCTTGGCCTTAATGCTCATACCAATTTGGAATTGTTGTAATTGCATAGGCACTATTGTAGTGGTACTATTTTGGCCTATTTTATAATGCGCAAACAATACATAAAAGCCTTTATTGTCAAACTCGGCACCAATATCTCCATTGTAAATGGCTCTACGACCTGCCTTATTAATTAAATTTTCATTACTTATGTCAGATATTACATAATCTATACTAGGGCCTATTACAGCATAAAATTTATACTTATTCATAGCATTGACAGGAAGTAATATTTTGGCATGAAATGCTAAGTTTAAAGTAGTAAAGGTATTGTCAGCTTTAAAATGGGTAAAATCTTCAATGAAGGGCGATAAACTATACTTGTTCTCATAATGATTACCCGTCACAATTCTGTTTACTCCAAGGCTTAAAGAGTAGAATTTCTTTTCTTTATAGCTATAATCTATCCTAAAACCTCCGCTATAGCCAGTTTCATAGCTATTACTATTGACGTTATTATATAAATAATTTAAAGGTGCTGTAATTGCCTTGTCATTAATATTCTGATTAGAAAAATTTAAAGCTCCATAAAGGGAAAGATTGATGTCAGTATAATTCACAAAGGTTTTAGCGAATGATTTTTGGATTTTTCTAAGACGTTCTTGACCAGGATGAAGTAAGAAGGCGCTATCCTGTTGTTTCTTAGTTAATATTTGGGCAGTTAATGAACTACCCACTAGCATTGACGCAACTATAAAAAGGCAAGTAAACCTAATTATAAATCTATTTGTTACACCCATTGTATTTTATTGTGATAATTTAAAACACAAAGAAAATACTCTAGAAATTATTCGACGTTAAAGTATTTTAACGTTTTTGATTTTTAGAAAAATATTAAAATATTTTAACAACATTAAAAATTAAACACATAACTAGAAATATTTCGTAAAATATTGGATGCAATGTTTTATTAAAATAGTTTAATAGTTTTTAATTATTCAACAGTTTATGAATTTTATATGTTTTTCGTTTCCTACATTTATTCAAGATTAAAAAAATGATCCTAAATGAGGTCAAATTTTTTAAATACTCATTTAATAAAAATTAATAAATATGAAAACAATCACTTTAGTTTTGCTTTTATGGTTAATTGTAGTCAATACTGCACAAGCTTTTGATATCAATCCATACCATAGGATCGTTAAAAAATTAGTAAGAAACAACTTTAAAGCCATTGAGGAGCATCGTCCCGAAGAAATCATGTCAGGGGTATCTGATAAAACTTTAGAACATACTTTTGCTGGGGATAATAGCCTTAGTGGAACACGTCATGATAAGGAAAGCTTACTAAGATGGTTTAAAAGAGTCAATATTGTGTTGCCCGATCTTAAATTTGAAATCACAGATATACGCGTTAAAGGTGGACCAGGAAATACGCTAGTGATAGCAAGATGGACAGCTACATGTAAGCTAATGAATGGTGAAGCTTATGAAAACAAAGGTGCTCACTTTATAACCTTAAAATGGGGCAAGGCAGTTAAATTTGATGTGTACGAAAATACTAAAGTCGTGTCTCATGGATTGGATGTACAGTTTGAAGCAGGCATTAAAGAGGCCAAAGCACCAAAAATAGAAAGTTAATAATTAAAGTGATAGCTATAACAAGAATAGCACTAATATAAAACTTAGTGCTATTCTTTATACTACTCTTTTATAGGCTTCCTTTTCTTTTTCAAATTAGACAAGTGAACGGGCGTAATACCTAAATAAGAGGCAATCATATACTGCGGAACACGTTGGTGGATATTGGGGAAATTTTTATCGATATTTTCTAGTCGTTCAATAATGGTCATTGTATCTCTTTGAATGACATATTGCATCATTTGAACGACATGCGCTTCTGCCATAAATCTTCCTAATCGGTCTCCTAATTTAATGTGATTGATGACATAATTAATGGCTTCGTATGGCACTTTAATCAAAACGCAGTCTTCAAGACATTGTACATTTACCAAAGACTTTAAATTATCCTCATAATTATAATACGCATAACCAGTAACAGTCATATTTTCAGATCTAAAATTATAAATTTTAATTTCTCCTATATCGTTTTCAATATAGTTTCTAATAAGGCCTTTAGTAAGAAAATATAAACTTTTCTGCACCTCGCCAGATTTCATAATATAGGCTCCTTTAGAAAACTCTACTTTAGAACATTGATTGTTGAAACTAGCTAGCTCATCTTTAGTAAATTCAACATACTTTGTTATAAACTCATTAAACATTTCAAAATTTGCTGACATATGTATATATTTTTAGTTTTTATTTTAATAAACTATAGTGAGATACTAATCGACTAAAAATATAAAATAATATTTTAATATTTATATCGAAATTTTTCGATATAAAATGAACTGTTATTTTTATTTCTTTTCTTTAGAAATTTTTCTAGAAAAATGAAGGCCTAAAAAATACTATTTAAAATAAATTTTACTCTTTTTTAAATTTGATAAATGAACAGGCGTAATGCCTAGATAGGAAGCAATGATACGTTGAGGAACACGTTGATAGATATTTGGATACTCTAATTCTAAAAGATCATATCTTTCAATGATAGACTTTGAATCTCTGTTAATGATGTAATTTAACATTTCAATGATATGCGCTTCTGCCAATAATCTCCCCAGACGCTCTCCAAATTTAATATGATTAATTACATAATGAATTGTTGCTAAAGGAACTTTGATCATAATACAATCCTCGATACATTGTGTATTGACTAAAGCCTTTAGGTTATCTTTATAGTTATAATGTGCATAGCCTGTAACAGTCATATGCTCTAATCTGAAATTGTATATTTTCATCTCCCCGCTATCTGTTACGATGAAGTTTTTTACAATCCCTTTAATAATAAAATATAAATTGTTCTGAGCTTCACCAGCTTTAATGATAAAATCACCTTTTGAAAATTCAACACGGTCGCATTGTTGGATAAAATCGGACATTTCGGATTCAGACATTTCTACGAAACTTCCAATAAAACGTTTAAAAACGTCAAAATGTTCAGGCATATATTTGATTTTAATAGAAAAATATCTTAGAAATATTTCTGTATGCCTGCAAAATGCTTATAAATAAAAAAAGCCCCAAATTGGGGCTGTAAATAGAAGGTTTCTCATTGTGAAAATGAGCTTTCACAAGAGTTTAGTATATGGCAATCAAACTACTTAAGTCTTTGAATAAATTCAGTAGGTGTTATCCCTACATGCTTATTAAAGGCATTGTACATAGTCCTACGATTGTTAAATCCAGACATTTCTGATAAGGCCTCTATTGTAAAGGACTCGTATTTCTTTGAATTCAGCAATTGCTTAAAATACTCAACCCTATTCTTGTTTAATAATTCTGTGAAATTTTCCTCAATTTCATCTCTAAGGAATAATGATAATTCATTTTTGGTGACATTGAGCTTTAATGCAAAATCCTCCATGTTGGCATTTGGTTGTAAATAATAATGATTCGCGTAAAACAAAAATTCAAACTCTTTAAATGCTAGGCCCTTGGTTGAAGAAAGGATTTGATTAAAAGACGTTGAATATTTGTCGTCGTCTAAGAATTTTGGCCTTAATAAAATAAAGAATATGAAAAGGAATCTATGAATAAAAGAATTGACAATAGAATCATTGTATAAAACAAATGTATCTCTAACTAACGAAGTATAAAGTAAGATATTGATAAAAAATAAAACTAGCAGGCAAATCATATAACTAAGGACCCATCTTCTAATTTTTGATTCATATAAATTAGTACTAAAATTTTTGATAGTACTTAATTGAAAGACATTATAAATAATGGCGGATAAAATAAGAAAAAGATAAGTCCCAAAAAAAATAAATTGATATAAAGAAGGTTTATTTTGAAGCATCCCATCTTTTATATTGGGTACTTGGAAACCATTGGCAAACTGTATAATAAAGTAGAGTGTAAAAAATATTTCTAACCCAATAACTATTTTTGGTAATTTTTTTACAACTATCAAAAAAAGCATATTGACGAAAAGTAGAGCAGCTATTAACCTAAATATTTCTTGATAATAAGGAATTTCATTGCCATTTAGTTTTAAATAATCAAAAAAGCTTCCTGCCGTTAAAAGCATTAATCTAGCTATAAAATGATATTTTATTAGACTAATTTTTTGATTACCTCTTAAAAGCTCAAATATTGAAAAAAGGCCCAATAAGGTAATTGAAAATGCGAGGGTAGCATACATATGACACAAACCTATTATAAATATTGATTATAATCGATTTTATTCTAGAAAAAACGCTTACAATTAGTAATTACATCTTCTTTGCGTCTTCCAAAAACTTAGCTAGTCCAATATCCGTTAATGGATGTTTTAACAATCCTAAGATAGAATCCAAAGGACAAGTACAAACATCTGCTCCAGCTTCTGCAGCTTTCACAATATGCAAAGCGTTTCGGATAGAGGCCGCTAATATTTGTGTTTGGAAACCTTGTACATCATAAATATGACGAATTTGACCAATTAAATCCATCCCATCCCAAGAACTATCATCGATTCTTCCAATGAATGGAGAAACATAAGTGGCGCCTGCTTTAGCAGCTAAGATGGCTTGACCTGCAGAAAATACCAATGTACAATTGGTACGAATACCATTATCAGTAAACCATTTGATGGCTTTGATACCGTCTTTAATCATAGGTACTTTCACCACAATATTTTTATGAATCGCAGCTAATTTTTTACCTTCTTCTACCATTGTTGAAAAGTCTGTAGACAAAACTTCCGCACTAATATCCCCTTCTACTAATTCACAGATGGCTTTATAGTGTGCCGCAATTGCTTCCTCCCCTTTAACACCCACTTGGGCCATTAAAGAAGGATTGGTTGTTACACCATCTAAGATGCCTAAGTCATTGGCTTCTTTAATTTGTGCTAAGTTTCCTGTGTCAATAAAAAATTTCATATGGTAGGTTTATAGTTTAAAATTAAGGCCACTTTTTCATATAAAAATATAAAAAAGTGGCAGGCTACTCACATCGCACCGCTCAACCGCCTATCCTTGCTGTATTCCTACCCTAGGGAGGTTCAGCAGGAGCTGGTCGTGTAAGACCTGCCGGTGCGAAGGTAGTAAAATCGGACCGTTTTTCCTAAGTAGGGTACCCCGTTTTAAAGATAAAAAACTAGATTTGATTAAAATTATCTATTGAATACCGCCTTTGAAATAGCTAAAAGAATTAGTTTTTACAAACAAAAAAACTACACCCGATTTATAGTCAGACTATCTATCGCAGCAACTGCTATTAGCGTGGCCGCCATTTTATTGACTTTTTCGATCGTCAATGGGTTCCAGACGACCATTAGTAGTAAATTATTCGCTTTCTGGGGGCATATTCAAATTAGTGCCGTGAATGGTGCAAGCTTAAAAGACGATCCCCAGGTGATAAAAAAAATTAAAAGCATTCCAAATATCCAATCTGCTTCGGCCTTTTTAAACCAAACCATGGTGCTAGCAAAGGATGTGGAAATTGAAGGCCTCAACGCAAAAGGCATTGCCGATTTTAATAGCATCCCAAGTTTGATTCAAGGTAGATTGATCCAAGGCAATAGTGAATCACCTGCAAAAGAAATTGTCCTCTCAAAAAATATTGCTACTAAATTGAATATTATAGTTGGCGACCAAGTGAGACTGTATTTTTTTCAAAACAATCAAGTACAAGAACGAAAATTAATAGTGGTAGGTTTATTTCATTCTGGTATCGAAGAATACGATTTAAAAAATGTTTTTGTGGATGTGCACTTATTACAACAAATGATTCAAGCCCCAACTGCAATTACAGGCTACCAAATTCATGTAAAAGATTTAAATAAAATAGCCGAATCACAAAATCAAATTCAATCTATACTTCCTGATAACTGGGTTTGCAGTGCAAGCACAGATCTTTACCCGCAACTTTTTGATTGGATACAAGTGCAAAGTATCAATCGGAATATCACCATTGTAATCATGCTCTTGATAGCCGTTGTGAATTTAATCACTTGTTTGCTGATTTTATTATTGGAACGCATTCCTATGATTGGAAGCTTAAATGCCATGGGGGCAACACATGCAATGATTCAAAAAGTATTTTTATATCAAGCGAGTTTTATTGCTTGGATTGGTATTGGACTGGGCGTATTGATTGGCCTTGGGCTTTCATGGCTGCAATTAAAATTTCAATGGATCCACTTAGATGAGTCAGCATATTTAATCAACACCCTTCCAATTCAAATACAACCCTTACAAGTGGTTGGAGTTATTTTTGGAACAGCCATCATTTGCTACCTATCTTTTCTTTTACCAACTATTTGGGTTAAAAAAATCAGTCCAGCAAAAGCCATTCGATTCGATTAGTGTTGCCATTTTGCTAAAATAATACCTGTTGCAACAGCAGCATTCAAAGATTCTGCAGCACCATATTTTGGAATGGTAATAGGATTGGTAATCATTGACAAAAGTGGAGATCGAATGCCTTTAGATTCATTCCCAATAATTAATAATCCTTCCTTTGCCAATTCGGTTGTCTGTATGGATTTGCCTTCGAGCACTGCGCCATAAATGGGCATTTTAGAAGCCTGAATCAATTCTGCTAAATCGGCCACAATCACTTCCACTCTTAAAATACTGCCCATGGTGCTTTGAACCACTTTTGGATTGTAACAACTTGCAGTATCCGCACTCACTATAATTTGATGGAGTCCAAACCAATCTGCTGTTCGAATGATGGTGCCTAAATTTCCTGGATCTTGAATGCCATCTAAAAGCAAGGTTAACTGACCCTTTAAATTGATTGGGGTATGGCTTTGTGTTTTCTCGACCAATGCAATGACTTGATTCGCCTTTTGTAATTGGGTCATTTTATCCAATTCAAAATCGGCTACTTCAGTGACGTAGTGTGGCTTAAAGGGTTGTGACTGGATCCAATCCTTGGTGGCATAAGCTTGTCGTATCACCCATTCAGAAGCCATGAGCTCTTCCATCATCTTAGGTCCTTCTATCATAAAAACAGATTCTTCTGCCCAATGTTTTTTATGGGCGAAAGATTGGATATATTTGAGCTCATTCTTATTGATCATGCGCATGCATTTAGGGAAAGTTAAAATTATTCGATTCTCATCAAGTTTGAGTCTATTCAGCCTTTTATTTTTTTTAAATAGCTGCGCAGATTTAAAAAGGGCTATTGTACACAATTACCCAAAAGAACAGGCATTTATTTACAATAATAAAATCATTGTGAAAGACGCTGCATCAAAACACAATGCCAAGGAACTTTCTATTGCATTGGATAATTATTGGGATGACAGTATCAAAGTATTGAAGATTCGTCAATATGGTTTTTTTAATACCATCGTTAAGCCACTCGCCTATCAACCAGAAAGAATGAGTAGGACGATACTATACATGTCCAACTTTTTAGCCACAGAGGGTTACCATCACCCTGTTTTAACACCCATCATTACTACAGATACGGTCAAAAAAGAATGGAGAACGACTGTGACAATGGAAGTTGAACTCAATAAAAAAACTTTATTAGACACCATCACGTATCAGTTATCAGATCCTATTTTACAAAATATCGCTTTAAAAAATAGTCAAAATAGTTACTTAAAAAAAGGTCAAGCTTATTCCAATTTAAGCATCAATAACGAATTAGATAGATTAGTGGCCTTATTTAGATCCAATGGATTTTATAATTTCACTAAAGAAAAAATATTTGCAGAAGTAGATACCATCGATGCTTCTTTAATGATTTTACAATTGGATCCACTTAGTCAAATCACACAGATTACTGAAGCGAAGGAAAAGAAAAATCAAAATCCAAGTTGGAAAATTAGCATCCAATTAAGAAATTTATCAAAAGAGATCACCAAACAATATCGTGTAGGTAAGCAACTATTTTACAGCGATCTTGCTGTGTTGGATAACCCAGACAGCGTCCTTGTTCATCCACCATTGAATAGAGATACCCTCAGTAACCTTACACATCTTTATACCCTGCCAAAATTTAAATCGGCACTATTTAAAGAACAAGCTTTCATTCAAAAAGGCAGCCTATTTAACGAAACAAGTTATTATCAAACACTCAATCAATTTAGTAGTCTTGGAGCATGGCAGCAAGTAGATGGTAGGACTGCGTTGACCAATGACAGTGTGTATTTACATTATTTTTTAGTGCCTAGTATGAGAAGAAGTGTCAACTTTGATATTGAGGGAAGTAGAAACACAGCACAACTTGGATCTGGTAATTTATTGGGCCTATCCACTAACCTAACTTATAGAGACAAGAACGTTCAACGAAAAGCAATCCCTTCTGTGACTAGTCTTAGACTTGGTGTGGAATTGAATTTAAATAGTAGCGGCAATGTCACACAAACCTTATTATGGAATGTAGGGCAAACTTATAGTTTCCCTCATTTAATCTTACCCTTTGTAAAAAAAGAAGCAAAGCCAAATCAAAACGTTAAAACAAATTTTGCACTCTATGGTTCTTACATGGACCGTTTAGATTATTACCAATTAAAATCTTTCACTACCAATTGGGGATATGAGTGGAAGAAAAATAAAAATGGTAAACAACAAGTCATCAGTTACCATCCTTTGAATGTTGAGTTTTATCAATTGAATAAGTTTTCTAAATTGGATAGTTTACTCATTAAAAATCCTTTTTTAAGGTCTTCATTTAACGAGGGGAATATCCTTAGTCAAACTTTAAGCTATACCAATATTGGTGCCTCTTCCAAACATCCACACCAACAACAGTATTTAAGATTTGGTATAGAAGACGCTGGTGGATTGTTTGGACTTTCAGAAAAATTAAATAATAATTTATACCGCTATTTAAAATTAGAAGCAGAATATAGGTCTACCTATAAGTATTCAAATTCAGAAATTGCATGGAGGTTAATGGGTGGATGGGGCAATAATTATAGCAACAATGAAAAGCTAAGTGGGCAGTTACCCTTCTTTAAACAATTTACGGCTGGAGGCCCTTACAGTATGCGTGCTTGGGGATTGAGACAACTGGGTTTAGGCAGTTCTACTTTTTATGATACCAGTGCATCCCGTCAAAATTTTGATCGATTTGGAGACTTGCAATTAGAAGCCAACTTTGAATACCGTTTTACTTTATTACAATTTGGATCTTACAAAATAGGGTCTGCACTTTTTACTGATATTGGAAATATTTGGAACACAAGGGATTTAGGAAACGATATAAGGGCAGGATTTAAATTAGATAGGTTGTACAAAGATCTTGCAATTGGAGTAGGTACTGGATTGCGTATGGATTTTGATTATTTCATTATCAGAATCGACTATGCCTTAAAGATGAAAGATCCAACAAGACAAAATAACAATGGCTGGATGAATGTAAGTGATATGAAATGGTCCGAAATTAAAACCAATGGACTCAAAGTGAATAACTATGCTTGGCAATTTGGTATTGGTCTACCCTTCTAACAAAGTTGTAATTTCTTTTTCGAGCTCCTCCCACTGCATGGCATCCTCCACATGCAATGCCCCAATCTTTGTTCTTCTTAATCCACTCATGTAAGCGCCCACACCAAGTGCTTGACCAAAATCATGCACTAAGCTTCTTATATAAGTACCTGTTGAACATAGGACCCTAAATTCAACATGGGGTAAATCAATTTTTACAATTTCAAATTCATGAATGGTAATTTGTCTTGGGTCCACTTTGACTTCGATCCCTTGTCTTGCAGACTCATACAATCGCTTGCCATCTTTTTTGATTGCAGAATGTTGTGGCGGCATTTGTAAAATAGTGCCAATGAATTGTGTTGTCGCCTCTTGAATGGCTGATGCTGTTATGGAGTCAATGGATTTAAAATTTTCAGGCGCATGCTCTAAATCATAAGAGGCTGTTGTAGCACCTAATACCAAACTACCAGTGTATTCTTTGGGCATGCCCATAAATTCATTGATCTGCTTTGTATACTTTCCTGTGCAAATAATTAATAAGCCTGTGGCTAAAGGATCGAGTGTGCCTGCATGTCCTACTTTCATGATTTTTGTCATCCACCTCACTTTCTTAACCATGTCAAAAGAAGTCCATTTTAATGGCTTGTCTATCAACAAGACCTTGCCTTCTAAATAAGGCGTGAGTGCTGGAGGGATGGGCTTCTGTTTCATGTTACTTGAAACTTAAATGCTAGTAAGCACGAGCAAATAAGACTCTTTGTGTAGAAGGTTGTCCTGTCAAAATACAAGTCCCCGCTTCTTGTGCATTATCTAAAGGAATACAACGAATGGTCGCCTTGGTCATTTCTTTAATTTTATCTTCAGTTTCTGGCGTACCATCCCAATGTGCCGAAACAAATCCTGCTTTGGTATCAAGTGTTGTAATAAAATCATCCCAACTGTCTACTTTTGTAATGTGTTCGTCTCTGTATTTTTTTGCACGATTGAATAAATTAGATTGAATATCCAATAACAATTGTGTAACGGATTCAGTAATGCCCTCCATGGACACCGTGGTTTTTTCTTTGGTATCACGACGTGCAATTTCTACTTGATTGTTTTCCAAATCACGCTGACCCACTGCGATTCTTACAGGCACCCCTTTTAATTCGTATTCTGCAAATTTCCAACCTGGTCTTTGATTATCTGAATCATCATATTTCACACGAATACCCGCTGCTTTAAAAGCAGCCACCATCGTATGTATTTTTTCATCCAATAAAGCTTTCTGTTCTTCGCCTTTATAAATTGGCACAATCACCACTTGCAATGGCGCAATACGTGGTGGTAAAACCAAACCTTCATCATCACTATGCGTCATCACCAATCCGCCAATTAATCTTGTACTCACACCCCAAGATGTCGCCCATACATAATCCAAGGTATTGTTCTTATCACTGAACTTCACATCGAATGCTTTTGCAAAATTTTGTCCTAAGAAATGTGATGTGCCCGCTTGTAATGCTTTACCATCCTGCATTAAAGCCTCAATGCAATAAGTGTCTTCTGCACCCGCGAATCTTTCATTAGGTGTTTTCACGCCTTTAATCACCGGCATCGCCATCCAATTTTCTGCAAAATCGGCATAGACATCTAACATTTTTTTAGTTTCTTCAATCGCTTCTTCCTTCGTAGCATGTGCGGTATGTCCTTCCTGCCATAAAAACTCTGCGGTTCTTAAAAACAATCTTGTCCTCATTTCCCATCTTACCACGTTGGCCCATTGGTTCACCAAAATTGGTAAATCACGATAAGATTGTATCCAAGTTTTATAGGTATTCCAAATAATGGCTTCACTGGTTGGACGCACAATCAATTCTTCTTCGAGCTTTGCCTCTGGATCCACCATCAACTTGCCTTTATTGTTAGGATCTGTTTTTAATCTATAATGGGTCACAATGGCACACTCTTTTGCAAAACCTTCTGCGTTTTTTTCCTCCGCCTCAAACAAAGATTTAGGTACAAACAATGGAAAATAAGCGTTCTCATGACCAGTGTCCTTGAACATTTTGTCTAATGTTGCTTGCATATTTTCCCATAAAGCATAACCATATGGTTTTATTACCATACATCCTCTTACAGCGCTATAATCTGCTAGCGACCCTTTTAAAACGAGGTCATTATACCACTGTGAATAGTCCTGTGCTCTTGTAGTTAGTTCCTTTGCCATTTTCTAAAAATTCTTAACATTTTATATTGTAACAAAACATTCACGAATAGCGTCTTATGTTTTAAACTTTGTTACCTTTAGGATGTCAAATGTATGCTAAATCAAGGGCATATTAAAACCAAAAAATGAACAACATGAAAAAGCAACACAACCTATCCCTCATTGGGTTCAACGCCATCGTTTTATTAATGGCTTGTAGTTTTTTCTTTACCAGCTGTACGAGTTTACAACAAACTACGACTGCTGCCACGGACGACCTATATTTTACCCCTTCTAAAGAGGCGGAAACAACTGCAAAAACATCTAGTAGATATAATTCGGATATGGTGGATTCTGCAGAAGAAGCCGAATACCAAGATTACCAAAACTACCAGGACGACCGCTATTTAAGATTAAAAGTGGCGAACAGAAACCGTTGGTCAAGCATCGACGATTTTGGCTATTGGAACAACCCTAGTTTTAGAGTTGGTTATGGTATGGGTTATGGTGGATACGGAGGATACGGTGGGTTTGGAGGATATGGTGCTTTCGGTTACGGAGGATGGGATCCTTTCTGGAGCAATCGTATTGGATGGGCTGGCTATTATGGAGGATTTGGAGGATATGGATACGATCCTTTCTGGGCTGGGGCATTTGGATATGACCCATTCTGGGGTGGCGGATTTGGATATGGAGGATTCGGTTATGGTGGTTTTGGATATGGAGGATTCGGCTACGGTGGATTTGGATATGGTGGATTTGGTGGTTGGGGTGGATGGAACCCTTACTACGCAGGATATTGGAATCCATACAGACCAGTTTATTATGGTGGCATAGGTTATGGCGGATTCCCTAACAATTTTAGAAATTATGACAAAATTGTTCCAATTCAATCTAATCGTACCAACTTAAATCCATATTTGAAAAACAGTGGGCAATTTAATAAAATGAGTAATGCTAGAGAAAATGGCAATTTTATTAATTCAAATAGTAATGGAAATGTTAGCGGTAGATCAAATACCCCTAATAGTTTTAGAAGTGTTAATAGTAATACTGCAATTAAAAATAATGAAGGGGGCAATTTTTCAAGATCAAACAACAATAGCAATACATCACAACCAAGCTCTAGTAGTTTTGGCAGCTTATTGAAAAGAGTGATGACTTCAAGTTCAAATGAAAGAGCTGCAAACTTTAATAATTCTTTAAGAAATTATAATTCGCCAAATAACTCAAATCAAAATAATTCCCCAAGCCGAAGCTTTTCAAGCCCAAGCAATAGCGCACCTGCTTCTTCAGGAAGTAGTTCAGGCGTAGGCGGATTTGTAGGTGGTGGAAGGACAAGAACTGGTGGGGGAAATTAATCACCAAAAAATTAATGAGTTTAATTTTTTTAAACATTAATCAAACTCGTTTACAAAAAAAGCAACAAATAATTATGAAAAAAATATTACTCTATATTTTATTAGGATTCAGCTTAAACGCATATGCTCAAGACCCAGATGATGTATTAAAATATTCATGGTTTGTACCTCATGGAACTCCGAGAAGTAATGCATTAGCAGGTGCAATGGGTTCATTAGGCGGAGATTTATCATCGTCAAATATAAATCCAGCTGGATTGGGATTTTATAAATCGAGTGAGTTTTTATTGACATCGAAATATTCAAAAAAAACAAATAGTACTGATTATTTCAACACAAATACATCCATATCATCCAATAAGTTAAATCTTGGTAATTTAGGCATTGTCCGAGCAGATGGTCGTAAAAAAAATGGCTGGAGCAGTACTGCATTTTCAGTTTCATATACACAGATTGCAGACTACAATAATCATTATTCTTTTTCAGGTAAAAACCCTTACTCTAGTTATACCGAGAAATTTGCAGATCAATTATACGATAAGGGAGCAAGTTTAACTGAAGCAGAACAAAATTTTATCTACGGTAGTTCTCTTGCCATCTATACAAAATTAGTCAAACCAATTTTTGACAAAAATGGAAATATTACAGATTATAGATCAACCGTCCCAATAGGAGCATTAAATCAAACAAATGATGTCGTGACGAAAGGTGGTTATAATGAACTGTCATTTGGTTGGGGTGGAAATATTGAAGATAAATTATACTTGGGGGCTAGTTTAAATTTGCCAATGATCAACTTTAGCAAGACCAATAAGTTTAGCGAATCAGGGTATTTTGATTTTTATGAAGAAAGCAGTTCTAAAGGATTTGGGATAGGTGCCAAATTTGGTTTGATTTATAAAGTGGCGCCGTCTTTACGCTTTGGATTTACTTATCACACGCCACAATTAATCAGCTTTAGGGATGCAATAAGTGCCGAGATGTATAGCAGTGCTATGCCCAATGGTATAGGCTCTGCTGATTTTATAAATAGTAATAGTAGTAACTACTATCCAAAAGGCTACGACTACACGATGGCAACACCATCAAAAGCTATCATAAGTTCTAGTTACTTTTTCGCAAATCCAAGCAACCCTACTCAACCATTAGGATTTATCAGTGCAGATATTGAATTAGTGAATTATGCTGGTACTCGTTTCTCCTCCAATGATAATAATTCTGAGGTTATAAATTATTATAATGATCTTAATTATGTAATAAAAAATACATACCAAAATAATATCAATTTCAAAATTGGATCCGAACTGAAATTGAATGGTAATTGGATGGCAAGAGCAGGAACTGCTTTTTATGGTTCACCTTATAAAGATGCAAACTTAAAAGCATCACAGTGGGTTTTAAGTGGCGGTATTGGGTATAGAACTCAAAAACACTTTATAGATCTTACAATTATGAACACCATGGTAAAAGATGCTATTTTCCCTTATCGCTTAACTGAGAAAAGCAGCTACTACGCAGATTACAAAGGCAATCATTTGTTTTTCAATATCGGATACGGAATAAGATTCTAATTCAAAATGAGATTAAATCATTCAGATAAATGTATCGATATAAAAAAAGCCATCCCGGGGATGGCTTTTTTGTGTAGGATACTTAACTCTTATTTTAAATCACTTGTCTTTAATCCTTGGTTCACTTTAATGTCCGTGTACTTAATATTAATTTTCATTTGACCTAAATCCATAAGCTGCTCCGAAGCAATTTGAACTCCATTCACATTTTTATAGCCAGTGTAATATTGTTGTTGTGTCATTGTGCCTCTTCCTGGTACTTCATTAGATTTTGATGTCTTCACTAATAAGAAAGTTGTAGCATCATAAAAACGGTGTGACACTTTCTTAGAAGGAGTAGTCACTTCTACATCAATGGCATCTTTACCATCTACTTTTTCTGCACCAACAATCTTTAAGCCATAGCCTTTTGTAAGGAATAATTGCTCAGGCACTAGCGTAGCAGACTCATCAAGACCTTCTTTTAAATCATCTGTGATAGGCGCTTCTTGTCCTTGTTGTGCCACAGAGTATTTACCATCTACCACAGCTTGTCTCATCATAGCCATGCCGCCCATAGACATGGTCGTTACAGAATTACCAGGTAATACAATGGTTTGTTGCATTTCTAAAGACTGTCCCATTAAATTCGCCGTTCCTTTTAATTGCACATCTTTCAAATTATTTAAAGCCTCTTTAGATCCAATAGCTGCAATCGCTTTTTCCATTAAGGCAGCTGGTGTTAAATTGGCATCTGCTTTTACTTCTACTGGTGCAGCCACTTCATTCCCCTCTATATCAAAATACTTTAATGGACCATATTTTTCTAAGCCTTTTGTGATTTGCTTGGCATTACCTACAATCACAATATGCATTTGATTCGTATTCAAAAATAATTGAGCTACATTTTGCACTTTTGCTGCATCCACTGCTGCTAAATTGGTCAAGTATTTTTGATAGTAGTCTGCTGGTAATTTATTACGTGCAATATTTAAAGCAAAGTTGGCAATGGTTGCAGGATTCTCAAGAGATCTTGCAAATCCGCCTGATAAATAATTTTTCATTCTATTTAATTCATCCGCTCCTACTTGCTCATTTTTGATGGTATTGATCTCACGTAATAATTCTTGTACAGAACTATCTGTTTTTTCATTTCTAACAGATGCTTCTGCTTGGAAAATACCAATTTGACGGCTTGGACTTAAAGAAGAATAGGCGCCATAAGTAAATCCATGTTTTTCTCTTAGGTTGGCAAACAATCGGCCTGAAAACCCACCTCCTAAAATATTATTCATCACAGACCCTGCAATCACATTGGAAGCACCTGGTAACAAGTCTACCGCGCCTGCGATGGCTACTACGCTTTGCACACTTGCTGGTCTGTCCACAATGGCTACATAGGTTTGTTTAGGCAAAACAGGTTTCGAAAAATTTTGTTTTATAACTACGCCTTGTTTCCAATTTCCAAAACTTTTTTCTGCCAATGTTTTTGCCATAGCAGGTTCTATGTCTCCCACAAAAATCAAATAAGCTGCATTCGGCAACCAATACGTTTTTAAAAATGACTTAACATCCGCAATAGATACTGCATTCACCGTCTTAGTGGTCATCATTTCACCATAAGGATGGGTTGCACCATAAACTAATTTTTTAACCACATTGCCAGAAATCGCATCCGCATCATCTTTGCTAGATTCAATACCTGATAAGGTTTGCTTACGAATTTTCTCCAATTCATCTGTAGCCAATGCTGGTTGTAACACCACTTCTGATAATAAACTTAAAAGGCTTGGGAAATTGCCTTTTAATGAACTAACCGATGCGGATTGACTAGAAGTGGACATTGTTCCACCCAAAAATTCAATGGCTTCGTCTAATTGTGCTTTTGATTTTGTGGCGGTACCTCTTTTTAAAAGCTGGCCTGCCATTTCTGACACTCCTGCTTTATCTCCTTCTGCAAATCCATCATAATCTAAAGCCAATGTAGCACTCACCTTTGGCAGTTTTGTATTTTTTACAACAAATACTTGTAACCCATTGGCTAAAGTAAATTTAACAGGGTCACCTACTTGAATAAGGGGTGCTTTGCCTGGCATTGGCGCTTTGGAACGGTCTATATTCTGTGCCATTGAAACCAATGGAACTAAAAATAGCAATAGGTATAATTGTTTTTTCATAAAATTATTTTAATGTACATTTTTTAGAATGACTTGATTATTTAGTAGGTTTTTCTTTAGGTAAATAATACAATACAATTCTATTGTCTTTGTTTAAATACTTTTTAGCCACATTCAATACATCTTGTCTTGTTACTTTATTGTATTTCTCTAATTCTGTATTAATTAAATTAGCATCGCCAAAATACACTTCATTATTGGCTAAACTTTCTGCAATACCTGCCATGGTTGCATTCCCAGTAACAAGCGATGTGGTGATTTGATTTTTTACTTTTTGGAATTCTCTTTCCCCTACTAATCCAGTTTTTAATTCATTCACAACACTATCCATGCTTTTCTCTAGGTCTTCGATTTTAACACCCATGTTTGCAATAGATAAAGCAATGAATAAACCTTCGTCCTCATTAAAAAATGGCACCGATTGCGCCGCCACTGCTTGTTGTTTTTTATCCACTAAGGTTTTATTCATTCTAGAAGACTCACCGCCAGATAAAAGCGTTGACAACACATTGAATGCATAATACTCATCCCCACCTTGCTTTGGCGCGCGATAGGCTTGGAATACACCTGGTAATTGAATATTATCATAGATCACGTCTCTTACCTCACCACCTAAAGCTGGTTCTTTAATGTTTGGTCTTGGAATTGGCTTGGTACCCATTTTAATTGGACCAAAATAAGCTTCAATCTTCGCTTTTAATTCGGCTTTATTAAAATCACCTGCAATAGACAAGACACAATTATTAGGTACATAGAATGTCTTGTAAAAATTAATGAACTCATCCAATTTAGCAGAATTCAAATGCTCCATGCTGCCTATTGGTGACCATTGGTATGGATGTACTTTAAATGCTCGCTTTAATACTTCGTTTAAAAAAGAGCCATAAGGTCTGTTGTCAACACGTTGACGCTTTTCCTCTTTAACCACTTCTCTTTGCGTGTTCACACCAATTTGCTCAATTTTAGCATGCATCATACGCTCACTTTCTAACCATAAGCCTAATTCAACTTGGTTGGAAGGTAGTAACTCATAATAAAAAGTGCGGTCTTGTGAAGTATTGGCATTCAATGCACCACCCGCATTGGTAATGTACTTATCAAACTCCCCTCTTTTAATATTTTCTGAACCTTCAAATAATAAATGTTCAAAAAAATGGGCGAAGCCTGTTCTAGCTGTGTCTTCGTTTTTAGAACCTACATGGTACAAGGTCGTTACCGCCACCACTGGTGCAGAATGATCTTCATGTAAAATTACTTTTAAGCCATTTGGCAAAGTGTATTTCTCAAATTGTATCGTTTGACCTATCACTTGTGTGAAATGTAGCGTCAACATACAAATAAAAAATAGGACAGATTTTTTTTGCATAAAATTGATTTAGGAATGTATATTTTGATAAAAATAAGGCTAATTCGAATAATTATTGATTATAATACTTTAAGAATTTAGTTAAAATCAGGCTTGCTCCCAGTTGATTTCAGTATCTTTTTTAAACCATGTCATTTGCCTTTTTGCATAGTGTCTTGTGTTTTGCTGAATGGCCTGAATGACTGCCCCTTTGGATTGTTGTCCTTCAAAATAAGGTAACCACTCTTGATAGCCAACCGTTTGTAATGCATTTAAATGAAAATGAGGGCGTAAGGCATTGACTTCTTCTTCTAATCCCATTTCAACCATCTGCATCACCCTTTGATTTATTTTGTCGTACAGTTGTTCCCTAGGCATCTCCAATCCAATTTTTTGGATCTTAAAGGGACGAGCCTTTTTGGACTGCTGCTGAAAACTCAGAATGGATTGACCTGTTCCAGTCACCACTTCTAAAGCCCTTGATAATCTTTGAGTATTTTGTTGTTCTCCTTCATCTGCTTGGGCCCAATAGGCAGGATCCTTTGCTTGCACTTGCGCTTGAAGCCAGTCCATTCCATTAACTGTTATATCCTCCTGAATTTGACTACGAATTGATGGATGGATTGCGGGAATTTGATCCATCCCTTCTACAAATGCTTTAATGTATAAGCCAGTGCCACCAACCATCACCACCGATCCAAATTTTGCAAGTAAGGCTGCGGATTTTTCTAGTGCATATTGTTCAAATATGCCTGCATTGATGGTTGCTTGAATAGAATGACTTGCTATAAAATGATGCTGCACTGCAGCCAATTCCTCTTGCGATGGTCTGGCCACACCAATATTGAGTTCCTGATAACATTGCCTGGCATCGGCCGAAATAATTTCTGTTTGTAATTTTTGTGCTAAGGCAATGGCATGCTTTGTTTTACCCACTGCGGTAGGTCCAACAACGATATATACGGTGGGCGTCAAAATAAAATTATTATGAAATTAGTAAGCTTCGGAACTGTCATCAAACATACCACCTCCATCTTCATCCCCAGCGTCTTCATCCCCTGCTTCCCCATCAGACGCATCTGCGTCTTCTTCTCCATCATCATCGTCTAAAAGTCCATGCCCATCGTCATCAGATGCATGTGCGTCTGCTTCGCCTTCTTCCCCAAATCCATCCTGGGCTTCAGTTAGATCATACTTTTCTTCGATGTCTGTAAAATTAGGACCTAGTAAACCTTTGGTACCATATTGCATTGGACCAACGCCTTCTATTCTTGATATCATTGGATAATTCAAATCCATATCTGCATCTGCATTCTTTATCACCTGAATTAATTGTATTAAAAAAGTCCAAGACTTTGCAAAATCATACAAATAAACAAATTGCTGATTGGTGTTTAAAATTTCAGAACCTATCAAGACTTCGTCCATCATCAATGGTGGCACTACGTAGCTTTTTTCGTAGACTGCTTTACTGATTTCTCTTCCTCTCTGCCATTTTTCATTGCTTCTAAAAAATGTAGCATCATGTTTTTCATCAAACTCAAATGCCTTCAAAATAATTTGATGTAAGTCTGTAAAATGTTGCGTATGTTTCACCAATACATCTCTATAAATCGCATCGTCTTCTTCCCAAGCAATCCTGAATTTTAAAATAGCCATTTTGGAGATTTTGAACTGCTAAATTACAATTTATTAGGCTGATTATGGCATTTTTATAAGGCCGGTTGTAAGCCTATTTTTGCGGCTTCTGCAAGCATAAAAGTATATGCTGCCTCATATTCATTAGGGATAATCCCGTCTAAAATGGCTTCTCTAATAGCGTCCTTGATGATACCTACTTGCTTGGAAGGGGTGATATTAAAAATTTGCATAATCATCTCCCCTGTTATTGGTGGTTGCCAATTGCGCATCTGGTCTTTTTCCTCCACTTCAATGATCCTAGTTTTGACCATTTCGAAACCTTGTAAATATCTTTTAACCTTGGTTTGATTCTTGCTAGTAATGTCTGCAGCGCAGAGTAACATCAAGGATTCAATGTCTTCGCCTGCATCAAATAACAATCTTCTAATGGCACTGTCAGTCACATTTTCTTTTGTCAAAGAAATAGGACGCAAATGCAAGGCCACTAATTTTTGCACCAGCTTCATGTGCTCATTTAAAGGCAGCTTCAATTGTGTAAATAATTTAGGCACCATCCTTGCTCCAACTACTTCGTGTCCATGAAAGGTCCATCCAGTACCTGGTTCAAATCTTTTAGTATTTGGTTTTGCAATATCATGTAACAAGGCAGCCCATCTTAACCAAACATCATCGGTGTTGGCAGCTATATTATCTAGTACTTGTAAAGTATGAGAGAAATTGTCTTTATGTCCAATTCCATCAAGAGTTTCAGCACCTTCCAATTTCAACAACACTGGAAATATTTGTGCTAACAAACCTGATGCTTTTAATAAATACCAACCTTTGGAAGGTTGTTTGCTCTTCATTATTTTTTGCAACTCGTCTGTAATCCTTTCTTGAGAAACAATTTGAATGCGATCTGCCATTTGTTGAATGGCCTTAAAAGTATTTTCCTCAATGACAAAATCCAATTGTGTTGCAAACCTTATGGCACGCATCATTCTTAAAGGATCATCATCGAATGTTTGTTCCGGAGACAATGGGGTGCGGATGATTTTTAGTGCTAAATCTTCCATCCCATTGAATGGATCTAAAAGTGTTCCAAAATTGGATGCACTCAAGTCAATGGCCATGGCATTGATGGTAAAGTCTCTTCTATTCTGATCGTCTATCAATGTGCCAGGCTCGACTGTTGGATTCCTACTTTCTCTTACATAAGATTCTCTTCGGGCACCTACAAATTCAATTTCAATATCTGTCAATTTAACCTGTGCAGTACCATATGTTTTAAACAAAGAAACAGCTGGTTTGGGACTAAATTGTTTCGCGAATGTAGTTGCTAGTTCTAGTCCGTCTCCTATGCATACAATATCAATATCTTTTGTGTTTCTTGCTAAAATTTTATCGCGCACAAATCCACCTACTGCATAGGCAGGGATTCCTAGTTTTGCCGCGGCTTCCCCAGCTATGGCTAATAGGTCTTTTTCTTGTGCTGTTAATTCAATGGACATGAGTGCAAAAGTACTAATTGTGTCGCACTTGTTGGAGCGGTTGGTAGATTTGTTCTAAGCGGATGGTTTCGGCACAATTAAAATGCTTTAATGGGCATTCTTTTTTTCCGTGTAATCCACATGGCCTGCAGGATAAAGCTTGTTTTGTCTCAATGATAAAAGAAGTATCTGACAAAGGACCATAGCCAAAATCGGGCACAGTAGAACAGTAAATGGCAGCAACCGGTGCATTCACAGCGGAAGCAAAATGCATAGGAGCGGAGTCATTCACATAGTTAAGCACTGCTCCTTTTTGCAAAGCAGCTGATCCTAAAAACGAAAGCCTTCCAGCCAAATTAACAAGATTTGTTTTTTGTACTGCTTGCAAAATCTGGTCATTCAGCATTTTATCACCAGGTCCTCCAAGTAAATAAATAGGTCCTTCAAAAGGTATTGAATTTAAAACCTTAATCCATTGATGCATCGGAAATTGCTTAGTGTACCAAACCGAAGCCGGGGCCATACATAAATATGGTTGTAATTGATAGCCCTCCACTGCTTTAACATCTTTTGAAGATGGATACAATGCTGGCCTTGCATTTGTAAATAAACCTAAAGGGGATAACAATGCATGATTGCGTTCTATTTCATGTAATCCGTTACCAACGGTTTGGTGTGCGATTACATTTGTAAATAAAAAAGCAAAGGGATTTTTATCAAAACCAATCTTCATTTTCGCACCAGACAATGCCGTCCATAACCCTGTAGCTGCATAACGTTGCACATTGATGACTGCATCAAATTGATTTTGTCTGATTGTGAAAAGAAGCTGTAGCCAATGCCCATATTTATTTTGTTGTTTATCCCAAACCAATACCTCATGGATAAATGGATGTGCCTCAAACAATGCCTCATTTCCCTTTCTGACTAAAATTGAAATAGATGCTGTAGGATTATTTTGATGCAAGGCCTCCAACATGGCAGTTGCTAAAACGACATCTCCAATAAAAGCAGTTTGAATCACCAATATTTTTTGAGGCATGGATTGGATTTAAGGACGAATGATGATAATTTGATC
Organism: Chitinophagia bacterium; assembly: GCA_037143275.1. GTDB lineage: Bacteria > Bacteroidota > Bacteroidia > Chitinophagales > Chitinophagaceae > Sediminibacterium. The sequence continues at coordinate 64,918 of JBAWZB010000003.1, read as the reverse complement.
TTGTTCCCATTTCACAATGGCCGATGGCTCTTTTAACGAAGTATCCTCTTGCTCTGATCGCACTACATAATCAACACCTTCAATGATATCTAATGAAATATCTTTAAAACATTTTGGTGTAGGCAATCCAGAAATATTAGCTGAAGTACTTACAATTGGTTTTCCAAAAGCTTGCATTAATTGTTGTGCAAAATTTGCTTTGCAAATTCGAATGGCAATAGATCCGTCAGATGCAATTAAATTAGGTGCTAGGTTTTTTGCCAGATCATAAATCACGGTTGTTGGCTTTGTAATGCCTTTAATAAAATCTGCTACTTTAGGTTTGGGTTCTGCTACATAATCCAAAATCCATTTTTCTTCTGGCACTAGCACAATCATGGCTTTTGTATCTGCTCTTTTTTTGAGTGCATAAATTTTTTCGACTGCAACTGGGTTTGTGGCATCTGCACCTATCCCCCAAACAGAATCAGTAGGATATAGAATAATTTCCCCTTTTTGTAAGGCAATGAGTGCACAAGCAATATCTTCTTCCATTAAAAACATATTGCAAATTAATCATTAAGGCTTAAAACAAGCCCAAGGAATCCATGACAAGTAATAAAAAAAAGTTGGGGCAACCAAGACGAATCCCGATCACCCCAATTATCCTTCCCCCAAAGGATAAAGTCTTTATATATAATATTTCTTTAATTTAAATTCTGATAATATGTAAATATGGGTTAGAAAGATGCCTATGTCCAAACAATTTCTAAACTAAGTTGTGAAAAGACTTTTTGATGCTTAATAATATTATTTAAAACAACTTACATATTAATAAAATATTAAATTAATAGTTTAAAACATTAAATGTTTTTTATATAAATTTTTTATATAATTTTGATACATGCTTCAAAGGTTTGTATTAATACTATTTTTATCTGCATTTGTCCATTTGAATAGTTTTGGGCAAGCAACCATTACGAACAAATCACTTTCTTTAGCAGAGCACTCTTTGCTAGATTTTATCATGGCAGATTCTGTCAACGACCTTAGCCTTGATTTTTTTAATGAAAATTTTAGATTCGGTGTACCCAAACAAATCACCAATGGAATTAGCCTTCTAAAAAAGAAGGGGCAAGTTTATTTGCAGCCAAAGGGTTCAGGTAGGTTATATCAAATTCAAAAACAACTGAAGGGTGGGTTTACATTCATTAGACTAGACTCGACATTTTATGTAGGATCTAATTTTGGCTGCATTAACCTATTTTACAAGGATACCTTATTTCAACTTGGGGGTACTGGTTTTTGGAATATAAAAAACCATTTTACATTTTTTAGTAAAAAAACACATGAATGGGAATTTTTTGCGACTAAGCAAGCTTTATCTGTTTTTCAGAGTCCAGAAAAAGGAATCTTATACTATACTGACCACGAAAAAGGTAAATTCTATTTATCTAACTCTGTGAATCGATTAGAATTCCCTGCTTCATTGACTACTACTTTTTCTGACACAAGTCGTGTATTTGATTTTAATAAAAGGACATGGGAAAGTTTAGGAAAAATAAATGCATCGCTTAAAGAAATTGCAGAAAAAAGTGTGGATTTAAAAACAAATTTTGGTCCATTTATTGTTTTCCATGCTGACTTAGAGTTGTATTGGCTCAATTTTTCCACCAACCAATTTGGTGTTTTAACAAAGGAAAAACAAGCTGAATTCAGGGAAAAATGGCTCAAATTGTATAAAGTTCGTCCTGAATATATGTACCAATTTGTACTGGGCAACCACTTTTACTTAATTAGAATTGAAAGTAATGGAGATTTAAGCTATGAGACAATTGAATTAAAGATGGATGATTTTGTTGATCCAAATGCGCAACCCATTTATTCAAATGACTTCTTTATCGGCTCTTTACAAAAGATTGGACCCGGGAAACCTATCATTGGTAATGTTTTTATTGTATTTGTAGCCTTACTGCTTTATGCTTTATACAATAAAAGAATCAAAAAAAAGAAAACACCAATCGAAGTACAATCCATTTTATATAAAAATTTTTATAGCGCTTTGACGGTCATTGAAAAAGAATTAATTCAATCGATCTATCAATTACAAATTAATAACGAACAAATTAGTATCAAGGCAATCAATAAAATCATTGGAGTACAACAAAAAGACACCATCACACAAAATAAAAGTCGAAGTGATTATTTCTTAAGAATCAATCAAAAATTTAAATTAGCCACTAGAGCCAATGAGCCATTGATTGTGAAACAAAGGGAGACAACGGATAAAAGATTGTACAATTATAATATCAACACAAGTTTTATTGATGCAATTAAAAAATTGATTTTAAACAACCAATAAGCTACATCCCCTTCTTGCGCTTTGATCTAATCTTCCAATCACTTCGAAACTTCCGTCATCGTGCACGACTCCTATATCTTCTGTCGCAATAAATGCACAACTATTAAAATTAGCAAGGTCTATGATGTGCAAGACACCCCTGCCCGTTACACTCAATGCAGTAGGATCAGATTCATCCGCCACTAAGACTTTCATCCATGGAGGACATTGATAGATGCCTCCTCCTTTAGAATAGGCTTGGCTTAATAATTCTGTCATACCATATTCTGAGTGGATGGACCCAACTCCAAATCCATCTGCTAAATAAGCATGTAAAGCAGGTTTGGTTAATTCTTGCTTTCTGCCTTTCATTCCACCAGTCTCCATCACGATCGTATGATTCAGTTTTTGAGGATACACTTCTACAAAATCCATTAAGGCGAAACTTACTCCAATTAATAAAGTTTTTTGTTGTGCCTTTTCTAAAGAAGCCAAAGTGAGATTTAAGTTTTCAAAATCATATAAATAAAAACCACTTTTGGGATTAGCACTTGCTTGTATGAATTGATCTGTCATGTATACCAAAGAGGAATGTTGTCGTTCTAAATAACTGGGTAATAATCCAAGTATGCAGTACTCTTTTGGAGCTCCATAAAATTGTTCAAAACACCACCTAAAACTTTGTTCATACACTTTTAGATCTTTTACAAAATGTTTACTTACAATATCCTGCGTGGTACCACTACTTTCAAAATGAAAACTTGGACATTCCGATCCTGTATAGATAGCATGCGTCTTAAAAAAATGAATTGGCAAAAATGGGATTTGATCAAGCGTAGTGATGGCATCTAATTGCAGCTTCATGGATTGAATCCACTCACTATATACCGCATTATTTTTTGCCTGGTATTGCATGAGTGACAAAGCTTTGCTAAAGAAATTGACTGGTGCCAAGTCTTTTAAATCCTCCATGTTCCAGCTTTCTCCTTGCATACGACTTAGGTTTGCTACAAATGTATTAATAAATACAGAATGTAGTATCTTGCAAGGGTTATAAATAAACCCACTATGGCAAAAACAGCAACTAAAAAACTAAGCTCTAAAAAAGAGCTGATTCAACCAAAGGCTTACGAGTTTTTAAAAGCCTATATCAACAATCCTTCACCAGTTGGTTTTGAATCGAGTGGTCAAAAAATTTGGTTAAACTACTTGACTCAATATGTAGATACTACGTTTACCGATGCCTATGGCACTGCGGTGGGTGTAATCAATCCTGATGCCCCTTTTAAAGTTGTCATTGAGGCCCATGCAGATGAAATAAGTTGGTTTGTAAATTATATCAACGATCAAGGTTTAATTCACCTTAAACGCAATGGCGGGGTGGACCATCAAATTGCACCATCGATGCGTGTTTGGATTCATGGTAAAAAAGGACCAGTTAAAGCCGTGTTTGGATGGCCTGCAATTCATACTAGAATGAGCAATCCAGAGCAAAAAGAACCACTACCTAAAGTAGAAAATTTAACACTTGATTGTGGGGCTAGGTCTAAAAAAGAAGTGGAAGCATTGGGTATTCATATTGGTGCAGTCGTTACTTATGAAGAGGGTTTTGACGAACTAGCACATGACTTTATCATTGGAAGAGCTTTTGATAATAGAATTGGTGGATTCATGATTGCCGAAGTAGCAAGAATGCTTAAAGAAAATAAAAAGAAATTACCATTTGGCTTATACATTGTCAATGCTGTTCAAGAAGAAATTGGATTAAGGGGCGCCGAAATGATTGCGAGAAGAATTAAGCCCAATATTGCAATTGTGACTGACGTAACCCATGATACGCATACGCCTATGATTAATAAAGCAATCGAGGGCGATATTCAATGTGGCAAAGGCCCTTCATTAGCCTACGCACCTGCCATTCACAATAAATTATTAGCCATAGTAGAAGCAGCCGCAATTAATAAAAAGATACCCGTACAATTTAGAACGCTTAGCAGAAGTACTGGAACGGACACAGACAGCTTCGCTTATGCCAATGACGGATGTCCTTCTGTATTAATTTCTATCCCACTTAGGTATATGCACACAACGGTAGAAATGATTCATAAAAAAGACATTGCGGATACCATCCAATTAATGTATGAAACCTTATTAGTGTTAAGCCCTAAGACCAATTTGAATTATTTATAATGCCCCAATCCGCCCCCCTTCATATTGCAGTGCTAGATTTATATGACGGCAGTACGAATATGGGGATGGATTGTATCATGGATATATTGGATGATTGGAGCAAAAAGCATTCCATCGAAATCATTGCCAAGGTTTTTGATGTTCGAGTGAAAAATGAATTACCAGGTAATGGGTTTGATATATACATTTCATCGGGTGGACCAGGATCTCCTATTGATACACAAACAGAAGCATGGGATATCGCTTATTGCAATTGGTTGGACCAGATATTCGCACAAAAAAAATCAGTCCTCTTAATTTGTCATAGCTTTCAATTAGCCTGTAGACATTTTGGTATTGGTAAAGTTGGTTTAAGACAATCAAAGCAATTGGGTATACTTCCCATCCATCCAACCGCCCCGCATTCAATTTTTGAACAATTACCAGATCCGTTTTTTGCAATGGAAAGTCGATTGTATCAAATTACGGAACCCAATGATGAAAAAATTGAATCAATGGGTGCTAAGATCATCGCACTGGAAAAAATAAGACCTCAATTGCCTTATGAAAGGGCGCTGATGGCTGTTGCATTCAGTGACACAATGATTGGGGTTCAATTTCATCCAGAAGCAACTCAAGAAAGACTTTCGACTTACTTTAATAAAGCAGATATTAAAGCTGCAGTGATTGAGGACTTTAGCCAAGAAAAATGGGATCAAATTATACTGTCCTTAGAAGATGCTTCTAAAATCAAACATACTTGTAGTTATTTTATTCCCAACTTCTTAAATCAAATGCTGCTTGTATGATTCCAACAATTAGAGCAGCATTTAATGCCCAATTTACACCAGAAAAGTATCAACAATACTTGTCTATTTTAAATGCTCCATTTAAAGATAGTATCCCATTTAGAATTGCAGAGACACCGGTGTTCATTGATAAAAATTTTAAAGCACAGTTATTAGAAGCTGGGAAATACATTTGTCAATTTATTACAGACTCAAATTGCTCGGAAAAAACAATGCATGCAATACCAAAAGATTTGCTTATTCCTAATGAGCAGGCTTTTCCAGAATGCATTGTGATTGATTTTGCCATTGCCGAAGGACTAGACGGAACTATCCAACCGCAATTAATTGAATTACAAGGTTTCCCTTCCTTATTTGCTTTTGAATTATTGCAAACACAAGCTTTAGCATTGGCTTATGATATGCCGAAAGGTTTTAGTCCATTTTTAAATGGGTACAACGAAACAAGTTACCTTGATTTTTTTAGAACAATGGTACTTGGTGACCAAGGAAAGCATACCATTTTATTAGAGCTCAACCCTTTTGAACAAAAAACTAAGCTTGACCTATTACTCACCGAAGCTTGGTTGAATGTGCCGATTGTTTGCCTTTCGGAAATTTATTTAAAAGACAAAACACTTTACTATCAAAAAAATTGGATTGAATATAAAATTGAAAGAATCTACAATCGGGTTGTGTATGATGAATTAATGCAGCAAGCCCCTCATTTTTTAGCACAATTTAAATTATTTGAACAAGCGGAAAATATAGAGTGGGTCAATCATCCGCATCATTTTTTTAGAATTAGTAAATATATGCTGCCCTTACTAAAGCATCCTGCAATACCTGAGGCCTATCTATTAGCTGATTGGAAAAAAAATCACGCGCTGCTTGGACTTGACTTAAGTGCCTATGTCTGCAAGCCTTTGTTCTCCTTTGGAGGTCATGGTGTAATGCTTCATCCAACAATTGATGCTTTAACTAAAATAGATGATCCGGAAAATTGGATATTACAAAAAAGAGTCTCCTATGCAGCAGTGATTGAAACACCTTCAGGACCTTCAAAAGCAGAAATTAGATTGTTTTATTTTTGGGATAAAAATTTGAATCGATACATGGCAACCAACAACTTAACTAGAATTAGCAAAGGTCCTATGATTGGCGTGAGCTATAATGATACTGCCACCTGGATAGGCGGCAGTATCAGCTATTTTGAAGTATAAATTTATTATTCAGACTTATTCATCAACTTGCCTAATAAACTAAAGGCATTTTTTACAACGAGTGACTTGCCTATCCATTTGGTAGCATCTGCATTGCTTACAGTCACAAAATCAGCATTGGTTTGACTCACCTGAATCTCTATGGCCTCAAACTCATTTGCGCCAGATTGGATGAAAATAAAATCTTTACCCTGAAATCTTTGAACTGCATCTATTGGTATTAAGACTGCCTCATTGTTTTCAACCACTAGGTCTGCAGATAAAAACATTCCTGGCAGCACATTTTTTGGAATTTGATCAAAATGACAATGTAATAAACCTGTTTTATCTTCATTGATATTTTGAGATACCGCCTTAATTGTAACAGCATATTTTTTAGATGGATCCTGTGTTAAGGATACGGTTCCTTTCATCCCTACTTTAAAACCTGCAATAGCAGACTCATAAATAGTAATAGCGGCATGTATATCATTGGGGTCCATGATCTCTAACAAGACATCGGAAGGTGTTACATACTTTCCTCTATTGATATTGACTTTGGTAACATAACCGCTTATTGGAGCAACCAATTGTACCAAACTAGTCATCTTCTCTGTCGTTAAATTATCTGGTTGAATATTGATTAATTTTAATTGTTCAGATAAGGCTTTTATTTGAATGGCGTTGGAATTGTAATCTGATTGTATTTGTTGAAATGATTTCTTACTAACTGCCTCTTGTGTCAATAATGTTTTTTGACGATCCAGATCTTCTTGTAAGTAAATTAACTTTGCTTTAGCGGCTAAATAATTTTCTTGCAACTGAACGTAGGCAGGGTCTTTCACAGTAGCGAGTACCTGTCCTTTTTTTACATAAGTCCCTGGAATTAAATTGATGTCTTGCACATAACCACCCATTGGTATACTAACAGATGCGATCCCGGTTGGTGGCACATCCACTACCCCATTTAAATGCACCATGCCTTTCATTTTACCTTGCTGTATGGGCGCCATAGCTAATTGTGCAAGTGCCACTTGTTCTTTGGTTAATTGAACCTTGTTGGATGCAGTAACAACTTGCACATTATTTTTTTCAATGGTTGGTTTTGGACTAGTTCCGCAGCTAGTCAAAATAATAGTGGTCAATAAGATGGTTAAAAATGTTTTCATGCTAGGCTATTTGATATATTATTTTGACAGTAAATAATACAATGTGGATTGATTTAAATTAAATAATTCTAAAGACTCTAAGGCTTGCATTTGGATTTGTTGTACTTGACCCATTGCATTCGACCATTCGATATAACTTATTTGACCTTCCTTAAAAGATACATTGGCCATATTCGCCATTTTAGTTGCATTTGGAATCAGTACTTTTTGTATATGCTGATACAAATCGATGGTTTGTTGGTAATTGGTCCAAGCTTGCTGAATTTGTAAGTTTAAATCAAGCATTGCTTTTTCTTTTTCTTGCAAGATCACTGTTTCATTGACTTGACTTGCTTTTACTTTTTGTTTTAATCCAGCTCTAAATAAAGGTAGGTTCAGGCCTAAATTGACCGAATTGAATCTGTTTTGATCTGCTGGATTCATTCTAAAACTTTGATTCGTATAACCAACCGCAACCTGAGGTAAAATTTTAGACTTAGCCACATTGGTTTCAGCAATTGCTGATTGTAATTTTTGCTTCCAGAATAAATGCATTGGATGACTTGGATCGATTGCCGTATCTATTAATCTTGGGTCAAACTTTAAGCTTTCTTCTGGAACGAGTAAGGTAGGATCTTGTAATAAAATAACAAATTGCTTTTGCAGTCCAAGTTGTTCATTTTGATGTTTTATCATTAATTGCTTGTGGAGACTGACCCAATTTTGCATATTCAATTGTTCCAATCCATTGTCTTGACCTGCTTTAAATCTTGCATCCACAGCGGACAATTGTTTGGTATAAATGGAATCAAGATGGCTTAAAAGCAATCCCTTAGCAAATTGAAACTGCAATTGTATATATAACTGCTCAACAGCATGTTTGATAAAATTTTCATCTAATACGGCCTGGTAACTATATGTTTGACCAATTGAAGTGTATAAGTTTTTTTGAGCTTGATAGACTTGTGGTAAATCAAAAATTTGCTCTACTGCATATTTAGAATCCTTTAAATTACTATTCACATTTCCTAACTCACCTCTTAATGATAATTTAGCGGGATCAAAACTTGATTTAGAGAGTGTATTATAATAGGTAAGCTGTGCCTCGGTTGTTTTTAAAGTAGGAGACACCAACTTAGCTTGTTCAATCACTTTTACTAAAGGCTTTTTTATAGTGACTTGCTGTGCTTGTAAATTAGTTGCATTCAATCCTATCATGCATAAAATAATAACAATCGTAGATTGACCCAATCTTTTCTTTTCAAATAATTGATAAAAAATAGGCAATACAAATAATGTTAAAAGGGTGGCCGATAATAAACCTCCAATCACCACTGTTGCCAAAGGTTTTTGAACTTCCGCTCCTGCACCACTACTTAATGCCATAGGTATAAAACCTAGTGAGGCTACCGCAGCAGTGATTAAAATTGGTCTTAATCTTGTTTTAGTTGCGGTTATAATGATGTCTACGATTGACCTGCTTGGCTCCATGGCTAGTTTATTCATTTCTGTTAATAGGACAATTCCATTCAATACCGCTACTCCAAACAAGGCAATGAAACCAACGCCTGCTGAAATACTAAAAGGCATGCCCCTTATCCATAAAGCAAATACACCACCAATGGCAGAGAAAGGAATGGCTGAAAAAATTAATAAGCAATGTTTGAGATTATTGAATGCAAAAAATAACATCACTAAAATCAATAATAAAGCAACAGGAACTGCAATTTGTAATCGGCTTACTGCATGTACTAAATTTTCAAATTGTCCACCATACACCACATAGTAACCTGCAGGGAATTGAATCGATTTTTTTACTTTTTCTTGTACCTCAGTCACTACAGTCTTAACATCTTTTCCTCTGACATTAAATCCAACTACAATTCTTCTTGCAGCATCTTCTCTTTGTATTTGATAAGGTCCCTCCTCCATCTTTACTTCGGCAAGCTCATACAAAGGCACTTGTTTCTTATTCCCCACTGTCACCATCAAATTTTTGATTTGTTGCCAATCTTTCTTTTGTACCGCATTCAATTTGACTACTAAGTCAAACCTCCTATCTCCCTCAAATATTTTTCCAGCCACGCCACCTGCATAAGCTGACTGAATCACTTGATTGACTTCTTTAATATTGGCGCCATATCTAGCTATGGCATCTCTGTTAAAATGGACGACCACCTGCGAAATACCTGTAACGGTTTCTGTATAAAGATCCTTAGCACCATCTACTTCTTGAATTAAATTACCAACTAAAGCAGCATATTTTGCTAGACTGTCTAAATTTTCGCCAAAAATTTTACAGGATACATCCTGTCTTGAGCCTGTCATCAATTCATTGAATCGCATTTGAACAGGATACTGAAAGCCTGAACTAATGCCTGGCACTAGCGACATCACTTTGCCCATCGTATCCGCTAATTGATCAAATGTTTTTGCGGATACCCATTCTTTCTTATCTTTTAAAATAATCATTAAATCCGAGGCTTCCATTGACATTGGATCTGTGGGAATTTCTCCTGCTCCAATTTTAGTGACAATTTTTTGAATCTCAGGAAAACGATCCAATAAAAGTTTAGATGCCTTTTGTGTAGCATCTAATGTGGTATTCAAAGAGCTTCCGCTCAATAATCTGGTATCTACCGCAAAATCGCCTTCTTCTAATTTAGGAATAAACTCCCCTCCTAAAGTGGTCAATAAAAGGATTGCTCCAATAAATAATGCGATTGTAAATCCAATAATTTTCTTTGGTATAAGCAATGCCTTCTTTAGTAATGGCTCATACACTGCTTCTAATTTTTGCATGAACTTGTCGGTCAGGGATTCTTTTTGTACTCTATTTCTTTGCAAGACCCATGCACTCATCATTGGCACATAAGTAATAGATAAAATAAATGCACCAATCAATGCAAACGATACGGTTTGTGCCATTGGTTTAAACATTTTTCCTTCAATGCCTGTTAAGGACAAAATAGGTAAGTAGACAATCAAAATAATGATTTGTCCAAAAGCCGCTGCACCCATCATCTTATTCGACACCTGGCCGACAATGGTATGCATCTCTTGTTTATCCAATTGGTTATGCCCTTCTTTTTTACTGCTATGGTATAATTGATGTAAGACAGCTTCCACAATGATAACAGCCCCATCTACAAGTAGTCCAAAATCCAATGCGCCCAAACTCATTAAATTCCCACTCACCCCAAAAAGATGCATGAATATAAAGGCAAATAACATAGCCAATGGAATCACAGAGGCCACCACTAAGCCTGCTCTTAAATTACCTAAGAATAATATCAACACAAAAATGACAATCAATGCGCCCTCTAATAAATTTTTAGAGACGGTGCCAATGGCATTGTCTACCATTTTGGTTCGGTCTAAAAATGGTTCAATCACAACCCCTTCTGGCATGGTCTCTTGAATAGTAGCAATCTTAGTTTTAATATCTGTAATGACTTGCTTACTATTTTCTCCCTTTAACATCATCACGACTGCACCAGCCACTTCTCCATCAGCATTGTAGGCAGTAGCTCCAAATTTAGTGGCTTCCCCTAATTTCACCTCGGCTACATCTCGAATTAACAAGGGCATTCCATTTGATAAGGTCTTCACAGGAATACTTGCAATTTGATTGAGACTATCCACCATGCCTTCTGTTCTAATAAAGAGCACTCCAGGGCCATGTTCTATATAAGCACCACCAGCATTTTGATTGTTATCATTCAGTGCTTTATAAATATCATTCACTGATAAATCATATTGCTTAAGCAATTCAGAATTCACGCTCACTTCATATTGTTTCACTGCACCTCCAAAACTACTTACATCTGCCACCCCAGGCGTACCTAATAATTGCTTTCGAACAATCCAATCTTGCATTGTTCTTAACTCAGTTAAACTATACTTTCCTTCAAACCCTTTTTTTGGCCTGACCACATACTGATAAATTTCACCTAACCCAGTTGTAAGTGGACCAAGTTCTGGAACCCCCATCCCTTCAGGCATTTGGGCCTTCACGGTAATTAAACGTTCAGAAACCTGTTGCCTAGCCCAATAAATATCCATGCCATCTTTGAATACTAAGGTGACTAAGCTTAAACCAAATCTTGAAAAACTGCGCTGCTCAATCATGCCTGGAATATTCCGAGTAGCTTGTTCGATTGGCACAGTAATCAAGCGCTCCACATCTGGAGCACCTGCACTTGGAACAGATGTAATAATTAACACTTGGTTATTGGTGATATCCGGAACTGCATCAATGGGTAATTTGGAAATAGAATAAACACCTCCTAATATCAACGCAAAAAGTCCTAAAAGAATGACTAGTTTATTCTTAATAGAAAACTGAATAATTTTTGATAGCATAATGAAATTTCTTACTCAACAAATGAATGGATTTTCAACAAGCAAAGTTAACTATTAATTATGATGATTCCTTTTGGGTAAGGCATTGAAAAACATATAATCTGCGCTTAAATACAACTGACTATTGGACATCCGATTGGTCTTGTCCAATAAGGGAAATCGGTAACCTAAGTTTAATTTGGCTTGACTATTAAAAATCAACTGAATAGCAGGAGCCGCATCTAAATACTGACCATTTCCAGAAAATAATTTCTGACCCAATAGTTCCAGGTAAAGATTTACATTGGTTTGCTTATAGCTTGAATAATGTTTTGGATAGACCAGTAAACCATTGGAAAAACTATATTGGAATGCATTTTTCCCGTAATGTGAACTCCAATCCTTTTTTTGAACGTATCCCAAACTTAATGAACTAGCCCATTTATGTTTTAACTGTGTTAAAATAAGCCCAGTACCTAAGACAGATTCCTCTCCGTCTAATAAAACCGCACTAGTATGAATGGCTTTGTTTTTTGATTGGATTGATTTTGCATAGATAGCTAACCTAGTATGTTCATAAAGTGCGTCTTTTGTTGCTAAACGATATTGCAAATACGTATCCCAACCAGTATAATTTGTTCCAAGATGAACCAATAAAAGTTTATTAATCCCCATTTGTAATTGAGTATATGTATTGTTTCGATTGTTGATGCCACCCATTTTTTGAAAGCCTTGTTTTAAAACCAAGGCCCTGGCAGGTTTTGTACTAGCAGGATCACTAAATACATATAATTCCTGTGCAACAAGCCTTAAATAAACAAAATTAGAAAGTATCAAAATACAAAAACAAATGGATCTGAATTGCCTATTCATAGACTAAGCTTTTAACCCCAAATCCGGCATCAGTGACTGCTTTTTTGATTTGTGCTAGATTAACTTTACTATCTGTTTTGAAACTCAAGATATATGTAGACTTTTCAATATCCACTTTCACTTCCTCCACAAAATCTAATTTAGTCAAGGATTTAAAAATTGCTTTTGAGCACATAGAACAAGTTAAGCCTGAAGCCACCAATGTTACTTTCTTTTTTTGATCTGTTTTTACTAAGATAGATTTGAACAAGGTTGCATCATTTGAAATATTTGCTTTTGTAGCATTAGCAGCCAAAATAGTGACAATCATAAAGCCACTTAAAAGGATTAATTTTTTCATACAATAATTTTAATGTTTTTTGAAATACAAATAGTATGGATACAGCAATATTGAATTGCCCTGCTCCATTAAGGTCAACTACATTAAAATCAAATTAAATAAAGACAATCTAGGGCATAAATTGGCGGCCCAGTGAATAGTAGCCCTTTTTTGGAATATCCCTTAACACTCATTTGCGCTTCAACAACTGGCGCAACTAGGATGGTATAAAAATCGAAGGATTTACTTGCTAAGCATGAAACTTTTTTTGCAACTGGAACTTCGTTGAACTGGTGTAAGTCTTGCTTTTTTATGAAGGTTGTTTTTTCTTTACAACAAGTGTCTTTTTTTGCGGTCTTATTTTTAGTAGACTTACCACAAAAACATTTTTGAACTTTTCCACCACATAAATGTGCTGTTACAGTTGCTCCAATACTAGAGAAACTATATACAAATAATAGTAGGATTGTTAAAAATGGCTTCACCTAACAAAGTTAGTACTAATTGATAAAATTCCACCAAATACCCACTCTTAACCAAGTGCCTGTGCCTGGATAATTTGGCGCAGTGAAATTGTATCTTGAGCCTAATTGACTGCTTGAAGCAATTAATGTATTCAATTGTTCCATACGTATAAATCCTTTAAACCTTTTGATCCTGAAATTTAAAAAAGCATTGGCAGCAGGTCTATTATTCGCTGTAAATTGATCTTGCAGGTAAAACTGACCAGTCAATGGCATATAAGCATCTGGCTGATAGGCAGCATGATAAATGAGCTCTAATCCGGTAGAGAGGTATAAGTTTTTAAAGAAATTTCCCTCAAAAGCTATTCGTTGTCTAGTAAAAATAACAGGCAGGTGCAAAGGGGCATTGGCATCCACTAACTGCACGGTTAGTTCATTGTACCAATTCCAATAACGACTTAATTTAAATTGATTTGACACCGTACCTTTGATATAGCTAAGTGCCTTATCGTAGACCATTGGCTTATAACCTGTTCCAAAATATTGAAAGTTTTGAATGAGCTTGTACTGAAAGGATGCTGCGATACCATGACTTTTTTGATCCCATAAAGCACCTAACTCAATGGTATTTTCTTTGTCTATGTTGCTTCTTTTTAAAATTGGGAATGCAGTGATACCAAGACGATTAAAGGAAGGCGTACGATTGGAATTTTGCAGCCACAATGAAAGCTGATCCCCTTTTTTATTCAATACACTACTCAACGAAAATTGTGCCTCATAATCCCCTGCGTGATAGCCATTTAAAAATAATTTTCCAGATGCCTGAATATCCCATCGAAGATTTTTGGTTTTATTTTTATATACCCCAAGACCATACGTATCATAATTGGACCAAGCTTGCAGGGTGTCTCTAAAATTTAAATACTGATAACCAAGCCCAACTTGTAGGAATTGATTGGGATTTGTTTTTTCAGGAAAAGAAACTAAGCTAAATTCATTGGTGAATCTTTTCCAACGATCCTGAAACAACATGGAAGTTCCTACTGGTAAAGTATAATTAAAATATTGTTCGTATTTGAGTGCAGATGGATTGGCGTCTGCAAAAATAAATTGATTGGTTTGGTATTTAATTTCATTCTGGAATCTAAGTCTAGGATAAAATAAATAGGTGGTCACTGTATCTTTAACCAGGGAATCTTTTTGTCCTATATCATAAGTTTGCTTCCAAACAAAATTTTGTTCTTTGTAAGTTGAACCAGTTGCAATATTGGTATTAAAAGGATTTCTAAAAGAAGCACCACTTATGCCCAATCTTGTTTCAAGCTCATAGGGATTGTTCAATGAAAGACTATCAATTAAAGCAGTGTTTACTAAGCCGCCATTTTCCGATGAGGCAGACTTATTAGATATCATTACCCAGTAGGAAGCATAGCGCTTTCGTTTTGATTGATAATTTGCCGTAATGCGCATATTATTCAAATTTGCATGTTGGTTTTTTAAATTTCCTGGAGCATTGCTAAACCGATAAGCAAAAGAATAATTAAACTGTTTGGTTCTGTTTTGAGTATGTAAAATTTCTATCAACTGCTCTCCTTTGCCTCCTAACAAATAACCCAGTTCGGTATAAGGTTTTGTGGTTTGATAAAGCGGAGTTTGCTCTATTGTATAATTGTAAGCTTCATAAGCCCTAAATCCTGCATCCCATCCACCTCGCTGCAAAGGATTAAAAAAATAGGATTTGCTCGCATTGCCTAAATTACCTAAATGGTAGTTGCTGTAGGGTAAGATAAATTTTGAATAGAAATCATTGATTGAAGTATCTAAAAGCTGAATCGCCAAACTATTGTATAATCGATAATAAATAGCAATTGAATCTTCTTTTTTATCTCTTTTTTCTAAAGAATCTGTTGCGCCACCGCCACTAAATGAATTAAAGCGCATATTCTGAGCATTCAACTGTCCTATGGATAGACAAATTGCAATACAACCAATGAATAAATTTCGCTTAGTCCTCATAAATGATTATAGAATAGTGCTCTTGTCAAATGAACTGCCTTATGCAGCTATTTCTTTTACCAATGCACTAAATATTAAAGTTAACAATGGTTCAGCTGCATTTGCAGCTGCCAATACTTCCTCATGTGTAATCACATTATTGTCTTCTCTTATGCCTAAATCTGTCACCACACTCATTGCAAAAACTTTCATACCACAATGCACGGCTGCAATATTTTCTTGCACTGTACTCATGCCCACGACATCTCCACCCGATATTTTAATCAATTGATATTCTGCTCTTGTTTCAAAAGTTGGACCTGTGACACCCACATATACTCCTTCGTGCACTTTAATACTATGTTCAGCAGCTATTTGTTTTGCTTTTTCGATAAATGTATTCGCATAAGGCTCACTCATATCTGGGAAGCGCGTACCCAATGCAGTCTCGTTTTTACCCAATAAAGGATTGATGGTAAAGAAACTGATATGGTCTTTGATAATCATTAAATCTCCCACTTGGTATTCCTTGTTAACGCCGCCTGCAGCATTGGATAATAATAAATTTTCTACGCCAAGTAATTTTAGCACGCGAATTGGGAAAACCACTTGTTCTGCCGAATAGCCTTCATAAAAATGAAAGCGACCCTCCATGACCCAAACCTTTTTTCCATTCAATGTGCCCAAAATTAATCTTCCCTTATGGCCCTCAACGGTGCTTACTGGAAAATTTGGAATTTCACTATAAGGAATACTGAATTCTGCTTCAATCACACTAGATAAATTACCCAATCCGCTACCTAAGATGATAGCCGTATTTGCTTTTGCACTAATTTTTGATTGAATAAATCCTGCAGTTGCTTCTAATTGTTGCATTAATGGAGACATTATATGGCCTTTATTGAGCCACAAATATAACAACAGTAAGGGACTCTAAGCCTTAATTGACTTAGTTTCTCTCTTTAATACGGTGTAAGCTATCAAAGCACTAATGATCATGAATACAGCACCCATTAAAAAGGATGCTCCTGGAAAATAAATTGGATTGCCAGGTTTGGTAAAATAGGCAAATAAACTTGTCATAATAAGGGGTCCAGCTATGGAGGTCACACTCATTAGACTTGTTAATGAGCCCTGCAATTCGCCTTGTTCATTTTTAGGCACATGCACTGATATCAATGATTGCAAAGCTGGTCCAGAAATGCCACCTAAACAATAAGGGATTAAAAAAACAAACATCATCCAAGAGCTGCTTGCAAATGCAAATAAGATTAAACCAAAAGCATATAAGGCAATCCCAAAATAGACCGATTTTTCATTGCCTAATTTTGGATTGATGAAACGAATTAAAACGCCTTGCACTAAACCTACCAAGAGCCCAACCATGCCTAATGAAAAACCAATCATCTTTGGTGTCCATTTAAATTTCTCAATATTGGCAAAGCTCCAGTTACTTTGAACTGCATGAACGCCTAAATAAACAAATACCAAAGAAAAAATTAAACCCGATACTGCAGGATATTTTTTTAAATGCACCAAGGACCCTAAAGGATTTGATCTTTTCCAATCAAAAGCCCTTCTGTTTTCTACTGGCAGAGATTCTGGCAATACAAAATAACCATAGACCACATTTAACAATGCCAAACAGGCTGATACGATAAAAGGAAGCCTAGGACTCAGTTCTCCTAAAAATCCACCTAGCATGGGTCCAATAATAAAACCAATGCCAAAAGCAGCGCCAATCATCCCAAAATTTTGCGCTCTGTTTGAATCATCACTGATATCTGCCATATAAGCCGAGGCAGTTGTCACACTTGCACCTGTGATTCCAGAAATGGTTCGGCCCACAAATAACCAAAGAATGGATGGCGCAAATGCTAAGAATAAATAATCCAAACCAAAACCCAATAATGAAATTAAAAGCACTGGTCTTCGGCCATATTGGTCACTTAAACTTCCAATAAAAGGTGCAAATAAAAATTGCATGCTCGCATATAAAAAAGTCATCCAACCACCATACAAAGAAGCTTTGCTTAAATCATGGGTGTGCAACAAGCCTTCTATCAACTGTGGAATCACCGGAATGATAATTCCAAGACCCACAATATCAATCACCAATGTTAAAAAAATAAACCCAACTGCTGCCTTCTTTGTATTTGCCATAAAAAAAATTGAGGGATAGCACAAATTTGGCTATCCCTCAAATATACAAGTAGCTTTTAAGACTTCAAAACCTTTCAATCAATATACTATGAAGTCTATATTAAATTAAGCTTCATTCCTAAAGACAACTACCCCGTCAAATATATCAATTAGCACTTTTTTGGTTTTGTCAATGGTGCCACTCAAAATTTGCTTACTCAATTCATTCACCACTAATTTCTGAATTAAGCGCTTTAAAGGCCTAGCGCCAAACTGCATATCAAACCCTTGTTCAGAGAGGTATTCAACTAAGTAATCTGTGAACTCAATTTGCATGCCATTTTCAGCCACCAAGCTTTTCAATTGATTCAATTGAATTTGAACAATTGAAGCCATTTGCTTTCTCAATAAAGGAGAGAACATGATGATATCGTCAACCCTATTTAAGAATTCTGGACGAATGGTTTGCTTTAACAAAGCCATCACTTCTGTTTTTGCTAGTTCTGTTTTTTCTTCCAAATTTTGATCTGTCACTTCTTCAAATGCATCTTGAATTAAATGACTTCCAATATTACTTGTCATAATGATGATGGTATTTTTAAAATTAACCACCCTGCCTTTATTGTCGGTCAATCGGCCATCATCCAACACTTGCAATAACACATTCCATACATCAGGATGTGCTTTTTCAATTTCATCTAAGAGCACCACACTATATGGTTTTCTACGAACAGATTCAGTCAGCTGACCACCTTCTTCGTAGCCCACATATCCAGGAGGCGCCCCCACTAATCTTGATACCGTATGCTTTTCTTGGTATTCACTCATGTCAATTCTTGTCATCATGCTATCGTCGTCAAACAAATAATTAGCCAATGCTTTAGCCAATTCTGTTTTACCCACGCCTGTTGTACCTAAGAAAATAAAAGACCCAATTGGCTTTTTAGGATCTTGTAATCCTGCCCTACTTCTTCTAATTGCATCTGAAACTGCAGTAATGGCCTCATCTTGACCAATCACTCTTTCGTGTAAAGCCATTTCTAAGTGCAATAATTTTTCTCTTTCAGACTGCATCATTTTATGCACAGGTATGCCTGTTGCCTTTGCAATATTTTCTGCAATATCATCTGCATCCACTTCCTCTTTCATTAAACGCTTGCCTTCTTCTCCTAAATCATTTAACTGATTGGTGTATTCCAATAACAAGGTTTCTTGTTCTTTTAATTTCCCATAACGAATTTCTGCAACCTGTCCATAATCTCCATTACGTTCAGCCACTTCTGCCGCTTGCTTTAATTGCTCCATTTGGCCTTTCGCATCTTGTACTTTGTCTACCAATTCTTTTTCTACTTTCCATTTAGCAGTGAGGGTGTCTTGCTGCACCAACATATTGCTAATCTCCACATTCAATTGTTTCAATTGTTCGGGATTGTTCTCGCGCTTAATGGCTTCTCTTTCAATTTCTAATTGTCTAATTTGACGTTGCAGACTATCTAAGTCCTCGGGCATTGAATTCATCTCTAACCTCAACTTAGCAGCACTTTCATCAATTAAATCAATCGCCTTGTCTGGCAAAAAACGATCCGTAATATACCTCGATGAGAGTTCTACGGCAGCTACAATCGCTTCGTCTTTAATGCGCACATGGTGATGCGTTTCGTATCTTTCTTTTAAACCTCTTAAAATTGAAATCGCATCTTCTTTTGAAGGTTCATCAATCATGACTTTCTGGAATCTTCTTTCTAATGCCTTATCTTTTTCAAAAAACTTTTGATATTCATTTAAAGTAGTGGCACCAATCGCCCTTAATTCACCTCTTGCCAATGCTGGTTTTAAAATATTTGCAGCATCCATAGCGCCATCGCCTCCACCTGCACCTACCAATGTATGAATTTCGTCAATGAATAAAATAATATCCCCATCACTACTAGTGACTTCTTTAATCACACCTTTTAATCGTTCTTCAAATTCACCTTTGTATTTTGCACCAGCAATTAAAAGCCCCATATCCAATGCATAAATCACTTTAGACTTTAAATTTTCAGGTACATCCCCGTTTACAATACGCATGGCCAAACCTTCGGCAATGGCTGTTTTACCCACTCCAGGCTCGCCCACTAAAATTGGATTGTTCTTACTTCTTCTAGTCAGGATATGCAATGTTCTTCTTATCTCATCATCACGACCAATGACAGGATCTAATTTTCCTTTATTGGCCATCTCATTTAAATTCTTTGCATATTTATTTAAGGATTGAAACTGCGTTTCCTGCGTGGCCGATTTCACTGTCTCTCCTTGTCTTAATTCTGTAATGGCTGTTTTTAAACCTTTTTCGGTTAGGCCGGCATCTTTTAAAATTTTAGCAACAGGGTCATTGACCTGAAGGATGCCTACAATTAAATGCTCCACCGTAACAAAATCATCTCCAAAATCTTTCAATGAGGCAGTTGCTTTTAACAACACAGTATTTAAGTCTCTGCTCAGATTCGAAGCAGGCTCTCCAGTTTGTTGTTTTGGTAATTTCTCAAATAATGCATCTAGCTTTTGCAAGACCCAAGCAGGTTGTACATTATTTTTTTTCAATAAAAATTCTGTTGGACTGTCTTTGTCTCCAAGAATCGCTTTTAATAAATGCGCAGTTTCAATGTTGGCATGTTGGTTGTTATAAGCCAATTGCTGTGCTGCTTGAATGGCTTCTTGTGCCTTAATGGTATATTGATTTAAATTCATAAAACTAGTTTTAGTTGTTACTTAATACCCTCAAATAAAGCGCCACCGCAATAATTCAGCAATTATGTCTTAATACTTTTTAAAAAAGAGCAATAAAGTCAGTCAATCCTTGTATTTTCTGCTAATTTTACATAAGTTAACGAAAAGCATTCGCATGGCACAAAAAAGAAATTTAATCTTATCAAAATTCGAACACAAAAATCAACCACTTGCTTCTTTTAGGGTGTATTACAATCGTGTATTGGCCCATCTTTTCAAGACGATATGTATTTTAGGGACATCTCTATTCATTGGAATTCTTGGTTACAAATTTTTAGGCCCCATGAGTTGGATAGATGCATTACACAATGCCTCCATGATTTTAAGCGGGATGGGGCCCGTAGTGACAATACAAACCAATGCAGGGAAATTATTTTCATCCTTTTATGCCATCTTTAGTGGTGTTGTATTCATTACAAGTATTGGTGTACTCATTGCGCCAACTGCACATCGTTTTTTTCACAGTATGAATCTTGAAGATTGAACCAATTTAGGCATACCCAACTCATAAAAGACTTAGCACTGCAACACGGTTTTGATTTCTGTGGCATAGCTGAAGCCAAAGAATTAACTGAAGATGCATTTAGATTAGAACAATGGTTAGCAAAAGGATTTCATGGGGATATGCACTATATGGAAAAGCATTTTGATCTAAGAATCAATCCAAAAAAATTGGTACCAGGTGCAAAGTCTGTGATTACTTTTTTAAAAAATTATTACCCAGAACAGGAACAGCCAATGGGTTTTCCAAAAATTGCTAAATATGCTTATGGCCAAGATTACCACGAAGTCATTAAGCTTTCTTTGAATCAAATGCTCGATGACCTACGTCAAAAAATTGGACCTATAGAAGGTAGAGGATTTGTAGATTCTGCTCCTGTATTAGAGCGATCATGGGCCTGGCTTTCGGGCGCTGGATGGATAGGAAAAAACGGCAACTTAATCCAACCAAAAAAAGGTTCCTTTTTTTTCATTGCAAGTTTAATAGTTGACCTTGAATGTGTTTATGACCAACCTATTGCAAAAGATTATTGTGGCACTTGTACTAAATGTATCGATGCTTGTCCCACACAAGCCATCTTGCCAAATAAAACAATCGAAGCCAATCATTGTATTAGTTACTATACCATTGAATTAAAAAAACAACAAATTGAAACGGCTTCAGATAGAGGGTATCAAGACTGGGCCTTTGGTTGTGATATTTGTCAGGATGTATGCCCTTGGAACCGATTCAGTCAACCGCATCAAGAAGCAAAGTTCAAACCTATTGAAGGTTTATTAACCATGTCGAAAGACGCTTGGCTCAAAATGGAAGAAACTAGTTTTAAAGCAAGATTTAAACAATCTCCTTTACTAAGATCAAAATTAAATGGAATCAAAAGAAATATTGACTATTTAAAAAATCAATATCAATAACAAGGGATTTATTTTGAATCTGTATTATTAGATACAATACAAGCAGTCAAATGTTGTAACTCTTCTTCCATTTTTGCACCTAAGACCTTTTCATTCAGTAAAGTCTGAAACTTTTCCCAAGGATACCATTTAACATGTTGCTCAAAAGACCAGTGTATTACATAAGTGCCTTCTTTTAATGGCAGCCATTCTAATTTGACCTGATAAGGCGCTTGTCCTATTGCGACCCAATTTAAATAAATAGTACTATCATTACTTGATAGCATTTGAATGGATTGCGTGCCAATTTGTGCTATGCTATCTTGAAGGATGACTGCTTGATCTTTCCAATCACTCATCCATCCTTTCCATGCAGCTAAGTCTTTCACACAATGTTGTATTTGCGATTTGGTTGCATTGACTTCCACTGCCCTCGATGTAACCACCATGGAAGGAAATAGGCCAGCTATCGCTGTGATGATGCTACCAATTATCAATACACTTATGAAAGCAAAACGAATGAGTTTCATTTTATTCCCATTTAAATATTTTAAATGCAGCTGCATACACAATCACAATCCAAACTACAAGTACGGCAATTTCATTACCAACTGAAAATATATTTGCGCCTTCAAATGCAATTTCACGCATTGCATTGTTAAAATGCGTTAAGGGTAAAATATTACAAAAAGGCTGAAGCCATTTTGGAAAAGAATCAATTGAAAAGAATGTACCAGCCAGTAAAAACTGAGGCAAGGTGATTAAATTAGCGAATGGAGGGATGGTGCTTTCATTTTTTGCTACACCGCTTACTATGAAACCAAAACCCATGAATAAGACCAGCGCAATGAAACTGAGTGCCATGATGTTTAAGAAAGTAATGAATCCATGCACGAGTGTAAAGTTAAAAGCAAAATGTCCAATGCCAATAATAATGATCGCAGTCAATAATTGAAAAATAACCCTACTCAAAGCTTCGCCTAAAATAATATACAATCGTCTAATTGGAGTAGCATAAAATCTTTTTAAAACTAATTGTTGTCTTAAATTAAAAAACAAAAAAGCAACGCCAAAAACCCCAGCACTTAACAAAGAAAATCCAAGTTGTCCAGGCAATATAAAATCTATCGTGCGATAGGTTCTACCAGGTACTTCTATCACTTCGTTCCTCACCACTGCAATCGTTGGTGCATCTTTAAATTGAGTAGCATTGATATTCGCAATCACTGCGTTTAAAATAGATTTAATCAACTGAATATTTTGGGGATTGGCAGCAGCCGAACTTGTTAATTGGATTTGATAGGGCTGACTAGGATTTTTAGTTGGCTGTATATCAATCAAAGCAGTAATTCTTCCCTTTGCCAATTCTGAGTTCACTGTTGCTTGCTCGTCAGTCACAAATTTTAGTCCTGCTAAGGACTTTATTTTTGCATAAACTAAATTAGTGGTATCCGCATTGGGTGCGAGTGCGACTTTTACATTGATATTACCTCCACTACTTAAAAAACCAAATACTAAGATGAATATTAGCGGAAATAAAATGCTAAAAACAATCGCAGATGGGCTTCTCAAGATAGATCGCAAGCTTGCTTTTGTAATGGCAAGCATCGCTTTGATTTGACTATATGAACGCATGATACTAGGGCTGTTTAACTACAAATATAGGCATTCGTGCTTGAGGGACACCAACCATTTGTTGCACTGTTTTCAAATGTTGAAAAATTTGCCATTGGCTTGCTCCTATTTCAGATTGGATTGACTTTACTTTCACGTAATCTTTATAATCTTCAATTAAATCTTCGATAAAGGATTTTGATTCTGGATAGGATTTAACACTATAGCCCTTTAATTTTGCCATCTTGGCTGCGGAGGCAAGTGCATCATTTAAAGTCCCTATTCTATCCACTAGTCCCACCTTTATGGCATCCGCGCCTAACCAAACTCTTCCTTGTGCAATAGAATCAACATATTCAATTGATTTTTTTCTGCCCTTAGCCACCCTAGTTTTAAATGTATGGTAAATACTATCTACGCCAGATTGCATCATTTTTTGCTCCATGGTATTCAATGGTCTTGTGGATGAAGGAGCATCTGCATAAGTAGCTGTTTTTACACCATCAAAAGTCACTCCTAATTTATTTTTCATGAAACCGGAAATATTTGGAACTACGGAAAATACGCCTATAGAACCTGTAATGGTATTGGCATCTGCATAGATAGAATCTGCACCACTGGCAATATAATACCCCCCCGATGCTGCCACATCACCCATACTTACCACCACTGGAATATTAGCTTTAATCAATTCAATTTCTCTCCAAATAATATCACTAGCTAAGGCACTTCCGCCTGGAGAATTCACTCTTAAAACCAATGCATCAATAGATTTATCGGCTCTTATTTTTTGGAGCATCATTCTAAAATCATCACTTGCAATTGACCCTTTTGCCCCTTTACCCATTACAATATCTCCATCTGCGTATACCACGGCAATTTTTCCAGCACCAGTACCCCTTAAAGGAACCGATTTGGCATATTCTTTCATTGAAACAAATGGGATGTCATTTTCTTTAACACCATTTAATTTTTTTGCAATGATTTTCTTCAATTGGTCGTCATAAATTAATCCATCCACCAATCCATTTGACAATGCATCTTGTGCAGATTGAATTTTTGCCTCGTTCGCCATGGCTTTCAACTTTTCGGGTGCAATTTGTCTTGCACTAGCAACCGTATTGATAAAATGATCATACAATCCATTTAACCATACGCCAGTTTGCAACTTATTGGCATCTGACATTTTATTATATCTAAATGGCTCTGTAGCACTTTTAAACTTACCTGCATAAAATACTTGCATCTGCACATCCAATTTATCCAACATCCCTTTTAAAAATACAGTCTTTAATGAAAAACCATTGAACTCCAATCCACCCTGTGGATGTGTGTAAATTCCATTAGCCACACTGCCTACCCAATACCCTTTTTGAGAAATTGTTTCGCCGTAAGCAAAAATAAATTTGTTACTTTTTTTAAAATCAACCAATGCTTTTCTAAGTTCCTCTGAGCTAGCATAGCCATTTGAATTTTCTTGGCATTTTATATAAATGCCTTTGATATTGGAATCTTTTTTTGCATGTTGAATTAACCCAATCATTGTTGTTAAGCTTGGAACTTTTCCTGTGCCTGGATTCAATAATTCAGTAAAGGGATCTGATACTTCTTTTTCTGTAAAATTATCTGCAAGGTCAATCACCAATACCGCATTGGATGCAACTGCGACTGGTTCATCCGAGGAAAAAGCTGCAGCAAATCCTACCAATAGGAAAAACCCTCCAATTGTAAAAACAAACAAAGCAAGCAAAGCAGCAAAGAATGACTTAAAAAATATTTTCATAAAAAAAGATTGATTGTAAAGAAAACTAAAATAGCAGTAAAAAAAATATAGGTTGCCATGTAAAATTATGGATATTTGCGTTCATTCACAGCATACTTCTATGAACCATGTATACCTCATGATAGGCGGCAATATTGGGAACCGTTTGGATAACTTAGAAAATGCTCGAAATAGTATTGATAAAAGATGCGGTCCTATTCAAACCCATTCTTCCATTTTTGAAACAGAAGCATGGGGATTTAAAGATCAACCAGCATTTTACAATCAAGCATTATGCATTGAAACCATTTTGACACCACATGATTTAATGGACATGCTTCTTAAAATAGAAGCTTCTATGGGTCGAGAAAGATTGATACCACTTGGGCCAAGGACCATTGACTTGGATATCATTTATTATAACCAAACAATCATTGAATCTCCCGGATTGATTATTCCACACCCAAGACTAGCAGACCGCAACTTTGTATTGGCCCCTTTGGCAGAGATAGCGCCTGATTTTGTACATCCGATCCTTCAAAAAACGAATTTACAGCTCTACAAAGCGACAAAGGACAGTTCTGTTGTGTATAAAAAAACCGATTTGTAAAGGATCCAAAACTTATCTTTGCTCGCAAGCATTAGAAGCATTATGAAGCATCATTTTATAGCAATTGAGGGAAATATTGGTGCTGGAAAAACCACGCTATCGCAATTACTCGCACAACATTATAATGCAAAACTGGTTCTAGAAGAGTTTGCGGACAATCCATTTTTGACCAAGTTTTACGAAAATCCAAAACAATATGCCTTTCCATTGGAATTGTTTTTTTTAGCAGAGCGATTCAAGCAACAACAAGAAATGGTGAAGTCCAATGACCTGTTTCAACATGTGACTGTTTCGGATTATATATTTACGAAGTGCTTACTCTTTGCTAAAGTAAATTTGCCCGAGGAAGAATTTAGATTGTATCAAAAAATGTTTGATGTCTTTGTACAACAATTAACCCCTCCTGATATTTTGATTTATTTACACGCTCCAGTGAATAAATTACAAGGGAATATTAAAAAAAGGAATCGAAAATTCGAGCAATCCATCCCCGACGAATACTTGTTTAAGTTGCAAGAGACCTATACAAGTTATATCAAACAGCATAATATCAAAACGATTTTTGTAGACGCAACAAATGCAGACTTTTTATATAACGAAAAGCATTTTCAAATCATTACCGACGCACTAGAAAAAGACCTTGAAGAAGGTCAACATTATTTTACACTACCCTAACCACAACCAATTCCTACTGTTATGGAGCAAAACGAACAACAACTGACTAAAGATCCATTTGCAGCATTGAGGATCAACGAGTTTAGGAATCTAATGACTGGGCGTTTTTTATTTATTATGGGCTTAAGGATGATGGGCACTTTGGTAGGCTGGTGGATTTATGAATTGACCAACGAACCTTTTGCAATTGGATTGATTGGTTTAGCAGAGGTCATTCCTGCTGTATCGCTTTCCTTATATGCTGGACATGTAATTGATAAGAGCGAGAAAAGAAAAATCATTTTAACTGGTGTTTCGCTTTATTTTCTTTGCGCTGCAAGTTTATTGCTTCTATCCTCTTCATACAGTAAAGCACAATTAGGAAACCTACAGATAGCCATTGGTATTTATTTTGTGATATTTTGTACAGGTATCATACGTTCTTTTACGGGCCCAGGCTTTGGCACTTTGGTGGGTGAAATTGTACCCAAAAATTTATTACAAAATGCGACCACTTGGAGTCAAGGCATGTGGTTAAGTGCTTCGGTCATTGGACATGCTAGTGTTGGTTTTATGATTGCTGGTTTTGGTATTCATGGTTCTTTAATCCTTGTGATTTGTCTAGTCGCTATAGGCTTTTTCTTTATCCAAAAAATAAGTGCAAAACCACCACATGAAACTGTAGTAGAACAAAAACCATTAGAGAGCGTGAAAGAAGGATTGCGTTTTGTATTCAATTGTAAAGAGCTTTTGGGCGCGTTGTGCCTAGACTTATTTGCCGTACTTTTTGGTGGTGCAGTTGCCATGGTACCTGTTTTTGCTAGAGATATATTAAAAGCAGGACCCATTGGTTTTGGTTGGTTGAATGCGGCAACAGATATTGGTGCTATGATCATTATTATTATGGTAACTATTTTCCCTGTAAAGAAAAATCAGGGCAAAAAATTATTAATAGCAGTTGCTGGATTTGGGGCTTGTATTATTTTATTTGCCCTATCTAAAATATTTTGGCTTTCCTTTTTTGCACTTTTATTGAGTGGTATTTTAGATGGATTTAGCATGATTGTTCGAGGTACGATTGTTCAATTGAAAACACCTAGCCATATGCGTGGCAGGGTGATGTCAGTGAATTCTATGTTCATTAATAGTAGTAATGAACTTGGTCAATTTGAAAGTGGCTTAGCTGCAAAAGCAATGGGTGTGATTCCTTCCGTGGTGTTTGGAGGCGCCATGACCATTATAGTTGTAGTCACCACTTGGTTTAAAGCACCGAAATTAAAAGAAATGGAATATTGATTATTTTGCAATCAATGCATTCATGACATCATGCACGATAGGACAGAATTCCGCATTTTTCATTGTGATTGGAATTCGTTTAAAAAATACATCTTCATCGGTATAAGGGAACCTTTGACAATCTGTTGGTCGGTGATCATAAATACCACATGCATTGTCGTCGCCTAAAAAAGGACAAGGTCTTGTTTTAGAAACATAGTCGCCTTCTTCATCCATACTTAAATACTGATCTATAAAAGCAGTCTCTTTCATCCCCATGTATTTACTAATTCTTTTGATGTCTGGCATTTTGAATCTAGGGGAATAATTCTTGCAGCATCTTGCACAATCTAAACAATCAATTTTTTCAAATGCAGCTTCGTGTAAATCAGGCAATTGTTTTAAAATAACACGCTTGTCTACCCTTTTAAGAAAGTTTAGAAACTTTTTAAGTTGCTCAGGGGCGGGTGTATCAAATAAGTGTTCAGTGTTTGCTTGCATAATAGAGAACAAAAGTAAACTATTTGGGGCTCATCCACAAGCTTTCCCCATCCAAGTAAAAATAACGACCCATCCCTTTTCAAGGAGGCGCTAAAAGCCTATCTTTGTGCCAATTTTTAACCTTTTCAATTCCGTCGAAATGAATCAAAGTGGCGCAGAATTTATCCAAAGACATATTGGTCCAAATCCAGTAGATAGTGCAAAAATGTTGAAGGCAGTTGGTGCTGATAGTTTAGCAGCATTGATTGACAAAATTGTACCAGCAAATATTCGTTTAACAAAACCAATGGAGATCCCAGAAGGATTGACTGAGTTTGAAATGTTACAAACGCTTAAAGCGATTGGGGAGAAAAATATTGTTGCGAAAAATTTTATCGGACAAGGTTATTATGGAACCATTACGCCTTCTGTTATTTTAAGAAATATTTTTGAAAATCCAGGTTGGTACACCCAATACACACCTTATCAAGCAGAAATTGCACAAGGCCGTTTAGAGAGTTTATTGAACTTTCAAACAATGGTGACCGATTTAACAGGAATGGACATTGCAAACGCATCATTATTAGATGAAGCGACTGCAGCAGCAGAAGCAATGGCAATGATCTTTAACCATATCAATAAGTCAGATGTCATTAATCAACCAAAATTATTTGTAGACGAAGCTATTTTTGCACAAACAAAATCTGTCTTACAAACTAGAGCAACGCCAATTGGTGTAGAATTAGTGACTGGAGATTTTAAATCTGCAGCCTTAGACAACACTTACTTTGGTGCAATCCTTCAATATCCAAATGCGAATGGTGCCATCCAAGACTATAGCAGTTTTATAGACCAAGTGCACCAATTAGGTGGCATGGTGATTTTAGTAGCAGATTTACTTGCATTGACTGTATTAAAAAGTCCAGGCGAATTGAATGCAGATGTAGCTGTAGGTAACACACAAAGATTTGGTGTGCCAATGGGATTCGGTGGACCACATGCTGCCTATTTCGCAACTAAAGATGCATTCAAAAGAGGGATGCCAGGAAGATTGATTGGCGTGAGTATTGATGCACAAGGCAATCGTGCATTAAGAATGGCATTGCAAACTAGAGAGCAACATATCAAACGCGAAAAAGCAACTTCAAATATTTGTACCGCACAAGCATTACTTGCCAACATGGCGGTGATGTATGCTGTGTACCATGGACCTGATGGATTAAAGACCATCGCCTCAAGAGTGCATGCTCTTGCTCAAGGATTAGCACAACAATTAGAAAGTTTAGGGATTCAACAAGTGAATGAATTTTATTTTGACACCTTACACTTAACAGGATTCGATGCGGCTCAATTGAATGCGCTTGCGGCTAAGGAAGCAATCAATTTTAATTATTTTGCAAATGGAACAGTGTCAATTAGTATTGATGAGACGACTTCGGTTAAAGACGTTCAACTAATTGTACGATTATTTGAAACATTGACTGGCAAACAAGCAACTGTCTTGAATGCAGGAATCAAAAACGCTGCTATCCCAACTCAATTAGTTAGAACGAGCAATTATTTAACACATCCTGTTTTCAATACACATCATAGTGAAACACAAATGATGCGTTATATCAAGCAATTAGAGAATAAAGACCTTTCTTTAAATACAAGCATGATTAGTCTTGGTAGCTGTACCATGAAATTGAACGCTGCCACAGAAATGATTCCAGTAAGTTGGCCTTGTTTTGGTGGCTTGCATCCTTTTGCACCAGCAACCCAAACCATCGGGTACCAAGAAATTGTAAAAGAGTTAAGTGCCTATTTGTGTCAAACAACAGGTTTCACTGCTTGTAGTTTACAACCTAATAGTGGAGCTCAAGGTGAGTATGCAGGATTATTAACCATCCGTTCTTATCATGCAGCCAGAAACGAAGCACATAGAAATATTGTTTTGATTCCAATTAGTGCACACGGTACCAACCCAGCAAGTGCTGTCATGGCTGGTTTTAAAGTGGTGGTAGTAGCTTGTGATGCAGCTGGTAATATTGATGTAGCAGACCTAACAGAAAAAGCAATTCAACATAAAGATAACCTTGGAGGATTGATGATTACTTATCCATCTACACATGGTGTGTTTGAAGAAACCATCATGGACATTTGTAACACGATACACCATTATGGTGGTATGGTGTATATGGATGGTGCCAATATGAATGCACAAGTTGGATTAACAAGTCCAGGGAATATTGGCGCTGATGTTTGTCACTTGAATTTACATAAAACATTTGCCATTCCACATGGTGGAGGTGGACCAGGCGTAGGACCAATTTGCGTGAATGACAAATTAGCTCCTTTCTTACCAGGTCACATTAAAAATGGAGATGCAACCAATGCAGTAAGTGGTGCGCCTTTAGGATCGGCTAGTATTTTATTAATTAGTTATGCCTACATTAAAATGTTAGGTGCAAAAGGATTGGAATTGGCAACGAGCTATGCCATTTTGAATGCGAACTACATGAAATCAAGATTAGAAAAAGCCTACACCATTTTGTACACCAGTAAAAATGGTACTTGCGCACACGAATTCATCATTGACCTCAGACCATTTAAACAAACTGCAGGTATTGAAGCAGAAGATGTGGCAAAGCGATTGATTGATTATGGATTCCATGCGCCAACTATGAGTTTCCCTGTAGCAGGCACGATTATGATTGAACCTACAGAAAGTGAGGACATGGCAGAACTAGATCGTTTCTGTGATGCTTTATTAGCCATTCATACAGAAATTGTTGCTATTGAAACTGGTCGTTATGACAAGGTAGATAATCCTTTAAAAAATGCCCCTCATACACAACATGTCATTTGTGCCAATGAATGGTCACATAGCTATACAAGACAAGAAGCGGCCTTCCCATTACCTTATGTTGCATCCAATAAATTTTGGCCAACTGTAGCACGTGTAAATAATACACATGGTGATAGAAACCTCGTATGTACTTGTGAGCCTGTATCCTCTTATGTATAACTGCAATAGGTGTATAGAAAAGAATAAATTATAGAGATTAGAGAGATTAGATTAGAGATATGTTCAATAAAAGAGGCGCTTCATTTGAAGCGCCTCTTTTATTAATTACAAACAAAGCTTTATTTATTCATTTACAATTTCACCTGCCTAAGCATCCATCCTTTTTACAACACTGCTAATACTGACATTTGTAATAGGTGGATTTCCATTTAACATGAACTCATACAAGCCAATGATTTTTTCTTTGTCACTTAATTTAGTTTGTAACTGATCAAAATCACTTTCTAGTTTTTTTAATTTTTTATTTTCATTGGCATACTTATTGGTGAAATCTTCCAAAATGCAATTATCAATTTGTTGACTATGCTGCATTTCATCCTTTAGCATTTGTCCTTCACCTGTTAATACCCATAAGATATCTATATCAGTATAGGCATGATGGATCCTTATTAGGATATCAGACCCAACAGAACCTAGATGTTTTAACTGTTTTGAAAAATACCCGTTGGATAATTCAATTTTTTTCTCAAAAGCATGGGGAGAGATTTTTTTGAAATGAATGTAGATAGCGATTCTTTCGATTGGTTTCATGATCATAAGATTTAGGTGTAATGTTGATACAGTTTTGTTATCTGTTTCGTATTACTAAATTACCTATATCAATAAAATCATATGCAAAACCTAGGCCTCATTTAATTTTCAATTAGGCCTCATTTTTATAAAAAACGAACGACCTATAGTTTTTCGCTTAATTCTAACCATCTTAATTCTTTTGCTTCTAATTCGGCTGTAACTGAAGCCAGTTGAGCACTTAGCGTGGTGATGGCTGCATAATCTCCAGTGGTATGATTCAGTTCGTTGGTAAGAGTCGCCTTTTTAATTTCTAATTCAGGCATCGACTTATTCAACTGTTCAAGTTCTAATTTTTCTTTGTAAGACATTTTTTCAAGCACTTTCTTTGGCGCAACGTCTGCCGAATGATGCGTTGTTGTATGACTGACTGATTCAGCAAGGATTGGTTTAACCTCATGCTCTATTTGAGTCGTGATATCAGAGCTTACAGAAGCATAGTTCTGTTTGCTCTTTTCTAAAATTCTAAACTGTGTGTAATTTCCTGGATAATCTCTAATCACACCATTCCCTTCAAATATAAATAAGTGGTCTACCAATTTATCCATAAAATAACGATCATGCGACACAAGCAATACACAGCCTGCAAAATCAATTAAAAACTGTTCTAATACCGCCAATGTAGGAAGGTCTAAGTCATTGGTAGGTTCATCTAGAATCAAAAAATTAGGATTTTTAAATAAGATGGTCAATAATTGTAACCTTTTCTTTTCCCCTCCACTCAAAGCACTTAAATAAGTATATTGCTTGTCTGGGGTGAATAAAAATAATTCTAAGAATTGCGCAGCACTTAATGTACCCCCACTTGCCAACGGAAACTGCTCAGCAAATGTTTTTAGATATTCAATCACACGCATATCCTTTTTGTAGGTAAGCCCCTCCTGAGAAAAATGACCAAATACAATGGTATCTCCTACATTGATTTTACCACTATCGGGTGCTGTTATGCCTTGTAGTATTTGTAAAAAAGTAGACTTTCCAACACCGTTTTTCCCTACAATACCAATCCTTTCTCCTTTGCTAAATGTGTAATCAAAGCCTTTTAAAACCACTAACTCACCATAAGACTTATATACTTTGATTGCTTCGATAATCTTACCCCCCAAACGAGTCATCTTCATATCCAATTGTAAATTGGTATCTTCTATTTTTTGTTTTGCTTTAGACTCTACTTCGTAAAAATTATCTTGTCTACTTTTACTTTTAGTCGTCCTTGCCTTGGGTTGCTTTCGCATCCACTCCAATTCTTTTCTAAAGGTATTTTTTGCTTTATCAATACTTGCTAACTCAGATTCTATTCTTGCAGCTTTCTTCTCTAAATAATTTTCATAATCTCCTTTATAGCTATAGAGCTTCTCTCTTTCTAATTCCCAAATTTCATCTGTCACCGCTTCTAAGAAATAACGGTCATGCGATACTAACAATAAGGTCACTTTTTCTTGCTCTAAATAATTTTCTAGCCACTCAATCATATTCAAATCCAAATGGTTCGTGGGCTCATCCATTAGTAACAAAACATGTTTAGGCTCAAAGCCAATCTGGATCAAAGTTTTTGCTAAGGATACACGCTTTCTTTGCCCCCCGCTTAACTTTGAAACGGGCTGTTCTAAATGATGGATATTTAATTGCGTTAAAATTGTTTTTACTTTTGATTCAAAATCCCATGCATTGTTTTCCTCCATTTCCATAATCGCATCGGTGATCAAATTTTCATCCTCTGTTTCCATGGCCATTTCATAATTACTAATGGCTTTCATGATTGGATGTTCCTGATTGAATAAGTTCTGCGTTACCGAAGCGGTTTCAATAAATTGAGGGTCCTGTTCAAATAGGACCAAGTGCACATCTTTATGCACTTTGGCAGTGCCCGAATCTGGCACTTCCTTTCCTGATAAAATTCTTAAAAGCGTGCTTTTCCCAATACCATTTCTGGCTACCAAGGCAATCCTGTCGCCCTCGTTGATGTTAAAACTGATTCCTTTAAATAATGGTGTAATACCATAACTCTTTGTCAGATTTTCTACAGATACATAATGCATGGCGCAAAGATACAAGCACTAAATTAAAATAGGGTAAAAAGCAACGAAGATTGTACTTTTGTATACGTTAATATGCAAATAGATGAAAAATTTTGAAGTGCCTTCAGGCTACAGGAGCCCTTTAATTGTCGCTATCAAACAAAAGCGCAAACTAGAAGATAAGCTCAAGAAAGATTTCACCCCAACCGAACTCGACTTTGGCAAGGTAAAAATCTATTTGGCAAGGCATTTTGGATTTTGTTACGGCGTAGAAAATGCGATTGATATAGCCTATAGAACCATTGAAGAAAATAAGGGTAAAAGAATTTTTTTATTAAGTGAAATGATCCACAACCCTCAAGTCAACAATGACTTAACTAGCAAAGGCGTCCAATTTTTACAGGATACTTTAGGCAAAGAATTAATTCCTTTATCCGAATTAACCAAAGACGATATTGTCATTATTCCTGCATTTGGCACCACATTAGAATTAGAGGAGAAATTAAGAGCAAAAGGTATTGCCATCGAATCTTATGATACAACTTGTCCTTTTGTTGAAAAAGTTTGGAACCGAAGTGAACAGATTGCACAAAAAGGCTACTCCATTATTATACATGGGAAACCAAAACATGAAGAAACAAGGGCCACTTTTTCTCATACTTCGGCTCATACGCCTACTTTAATTGTGAATGATATCGAAGAAACGAAGGTATTGGCAAAAATTATAAGTGGTGAATTACCAATAGCTCACTTTTATGAATTTTTTATCAATCATTTCTCGCCCAATTTTGATCCTACTGTTCATTTAGATAAAATTGGTGTGGTCAACCAAACAACACAATTAGCCACCGATACCCAAGTTATTTCGGATTATTTAAAACAAGTGATATTGAAAAAATTTGGTCCTGAAAACCTTGCTGCCCATTTTGCCGATACCAGAGATACGCTTTGCTATGCCACCAACGACAATCAGTCAGCAGTCATTGGACTACTAGAAACGAAAGCTGATTTAGCCATTGTGATGGGGGGAAAAAATAGCAGTAATAGTTCGCACTTGGTTGAATTATGTGAACAAAAATTGCCTACTTATTTTATAGATGACGTAAGTAAAATTATAGATGCCAAGCATATTGAAAAAACAAACTGGAAAAATAAACAATCAGAAATAATAGAAAATTTCTTGCCAGATGTAAATCCTATTCGTATTTTAATGACAAGTGGAGCAAGCTGTCCAGATACCGTGGTAGAGGCAGTTATAAAAAAGATTCTTAGTTTTTATCAGTTAGAAGCTGCATTTGAAAAAGTAAAGGAAAGCTGGATGGACTAACTAGCCTTGATCTTATCCATAGCCCATTGCATGGCCAATTCAAATTGCTGCTCCCTATCTAAATTTGTATTATCTAAAACCAATGCATCCTTAGCTTGCCTAAGTGGGCT
This sequence comes from Chitinophagia bacterium, assembly GCA_037143275.1. GTDB lineage: Bacteria > Bacteroidota > Bacteroidia > Chitinophagales > Chitinophagaceae > Sediminibacterium. The sequence continues at coordinate 29,500 of JBAWZB010000003.1, read as the reverse complement.
ATGTGCTCTAGTACTATCCATTAAATCTCTTTGTTGCAAATTTGCAGCCACTTCTTCTTTAAGAATAGCAGGATTTGTTTGTAGTAATTCTTGGTACCTGCGCTCTAATCTAACAGCAGGGTCTGCAGTGACAAATAATTTAAGCTCAGCATTCGGAAATACCACTGTGCCAATATCTCTTCCATCCATCACAATCCCTTTATCTATGCCCATGGCTTGTTGTTGTGCCACAGCAAAATCTCTAACAGCAGCAATAGAGGCCACTTCGCTCACTTTTTGACTTACTTGCATTGCACGAATTTCTTGTTCTACATTTTCACCATTCAAATACATATCACTTTTCTGAGTTAGGTTATTGAACTTAAATTTTAATTCAATTGCATGCAATGCTTCATTAGCTGCAATGTCATTGAAAGCAATGTTATTTCTTAAAAAATATAAGGCAATCGCTCGGTACATAGCGCCAGTATCTACAAAAACATATTCCAATGCTTTTGCCATCGCTTTAGCAAGGGTACTCTTTCCGCAAGATGAAAAGCCGTCAATTGCAATGATGATTTTCTTTTCCATTATGGTGCGACTGTAATTGTTGCTGTTCTTGGTAAATTAGCATTTCTGATGGCAATTTGTCTAACTGCGTTACCAACAAAAGTTCTGAAAGCATCTTTTGATAGGGCATCTGTTCCAACCATTGCAGGAACCCCCTCATCTCCACCTTCTCTTATACTCTGTACCAAAGGAATTTGTCCCAAAAAGGATAAGTCATATTCCGAAGCCAATTTAAGGCCTCCTTCTTTTCCAAATAAATAGTATTTATTTTCTGGTAATTCTGCTGGGGTAAAATAAGCCATGTTTTCGACCAACCCTATAATTGGCACATTGACATTGGCTTGACCAAACATAGCGATTGCTTTTTTTGCATCCGCTAAAGCCACTTGTTGCGGTGTAGTCACAATCACCACACCTGTAACAGGAACTGTTTGCATGATGGTTAAATGAATATCTCCAGTGCCCGGTGGCATATCAATGACTAAATAATCTAGCTCGCCCCAATCTACATCGGTAATGAATTGACGGATGGCGCTACTTGCCATTGGACCTCTCCAAACCACCGCATCTTTTTCATCCACCAATAATCCAATACTCATGATTTTAATACCGTATTGATCTAAAGGAATAATCACCCCTTTACCGTCTTCATCTTTCATCAATGGTCTTTGACCTCTAACACCAAACATAATAGGCACACTTGGTCCATAAATATCTGCATCCATCAAACCCACTTTTGCACCACCTTCCGCTAGTGCCAATGCAAGATTTGCAGCAACTGTGCTTTTTCCTACACCGCCCTTTCCGCTCACCACGGCAATAATATTTTTTACTTTAGATAAAACAGACTTTTCGTCTTTTCTTAGGGAAGTGGTATTAGATGTGAAATTGACTTGTACCTGCGCTTTTGGATTCACTAATAATTTAATGGCATTTTCAGACGCGTTCTTCATTAAATCTTTCATTGGACAAGCTGGTGTAGTCAACACAATGGTAAAACTAACTGCATCTCCTTCCACTTTTAAATCCTGTATCATATTCAAAGTCACCAAGTCTTTACCAAGGTCCGGCTCTTGCACATTACTCAATGCTTTTAGTATTTCCTCCGTTGTCATTATGAAAGTTTTTGTTAAAATATTTAATCCCAGCAAAGTTAACGTTCATAGCGCTTATTTTGCCCTTTTAAAAGGCTTAAAATAGCCACCATAGCAAAAAAACTACCCATTTCGAAACAAAAAAAGTGTTCCAATTCTGAACATTGAGGCTTAAATTTGCAGCTACATGAAAAAGAAACTGGTCCTGCCTTTATTGATCTTTATTGCAATGTTTCCATCACTGCTAAATGCACAGACAGTAGATGTTTATAGAGACTCTGTTGTTCAACTATACGGTGTTGTTATGACAGCAGATAGTTTGAAAGCGGTTCCTTTAGCGAGCATTGTAGTGAATCAAAAAGGGAGAGGCACAATTACTAATAATGATGGTGTTTTTTCTATTGCAGTGAATAAAGGAGAAACCATCACCTTCAGTTCTGTTGGCTTTAAAAACAGAAGCATCACCATTCCTCAAAATTTAGTAGGGAATCAATACAGTGTCATTCAATTAATGGTCAATGATACCAATTTTTTACCTGCCACCATATTAAAACCAAGACCCACACGTGCTCAGTTTGAAAGAGATTTTGTCAATTCTAAAGTAGATGACGATCTTTTTGAAACTGCAAGAAAAAATACAAGCCCTGCGCAAAAAAGAATTATTTTGTCAAGCTTACCTAGAGATGGCAAAGAAGCAGTAGGTGCATCCTTACAACAACAAGCTTCTAGATATTATTATTCAGGACAATTACCTCCTATGAATATTCTAAACCCTAGCGCTTGGAGGAGTTTTATCAATTCATGGAAACGAGGGGATTATAAATCAAAAAAGTAAATCAATGAAAAAGATTGCAGTAATTGGAGCAGGAACTATGGGCAACGGGATTGCACATGTATTTGCGCAAAATGGATTCGAGGTCAATTTAATTGATACGCAGTCAGCTGCACTTGATAAAGCTTTACAAACAATTGCAAAAAACTTAGATCGTCAAGTAGCAAAATCAATCATCAACGAAGAAGGCAAACAAGCAACACTGGCTAAAATAACTTGCTTCACCCATCTTAAAGAAGGGGTACAAGATCGTGACTTAGTCATTGAAGCTGCTACAGAAAATAGTACAATTAAACTTGCTATTTTTTCAGAGATGGACCAATACACCAATCCTACCTGCATTTTAGCAACCAATACCTCTTCTATTTCTATCACTCAATTGGCCGAAGCGACTCAAAAGCCAGAAAATGTGATTGGCATGCATTTTATGAATCCTGTTCCAGTGATGAAATTGGTAGAAATTATCGATGGTAAAAAAACAAGTGCTTCGGTAACAGATGCCATTGTATCCCTAACAACCACAATTGGAAAAATTCCTTGTGTGGTGAAAGATGCGCCAGGATTCATTGCCAATAGAATTTTAATGCCAATGATCAACGAAGCTATATTGGCTTTTGAAGAAGGTATCAGTGATGCAGCCACGATCGACCAGATTATGAAATTAGGAATGGCCCATCCCATGGGGCCCTTGCAATTAGCAGATTATATTGGCCTTGATGTTTGTAAGAATATTTTAGAAATCATGGAAGAAGGTTTTCAAAATAGTAAATATAAACCTGCAGCACTATTAACTAAGATGGTGGCAGACGGAAAATTAGGGATCAAGACTGGCGAAGGATTTTATTCCTACCAAAAATAAACTAGTCCAATTTTACTAGTCCAATTTTAAAGTGGTCTTAAAACTTACGGCCCTTAAAGTACCCAGCTTTTCAAGCACTTCGTCTAACCTATTTTTAGGGATGCCTATATGAAGCTGAATAAATAATTGAGCAGTTTGTTCCACTACGGAACAATTATACTGTTTCACTAACAGCATGACTTCGTTCATTTGTTGGTAGTCGAAATTAAGTTCATAAGGTATTTCTATAGGCTTTTTAATGATTGGTGAAAGCTGTAATGCTAAGGCTGTAGCTGTTTTATAGGCATTGATTAAACCAGGTATGCCTAATAAAGTACCTCCAAAATAACGTACTACTACCACTAAAACATTGGTCAGTTCTTTACTATCAATTTGTCCTAATATGGGCCTTCCTGCTGATCCTGCAGGCTCACCATCGTCACTCACCCTAAAAGTTAAACCATCCACACCAAGTCGATATGCTAGGCAATGGTGCACCGCTTTGCCATGTTCTTTTTTAAGTTGCGCTAACAACTTTTTACAGGTATCAATATCCTTAGCCGGATAAGCAAATGCCAGAAATTTACTGCCTCTATCTTTAAATTCTGCCATAGACGGCTGTTCGATCGTATAATAGTAAAATGGATCCATTCAAAAATAATAGGGCTAATTGATGCAAAGCTAGTTTATAATGATGAATCATTTGTAACATTGCAGTATGCGTTTAAACGAGATCAAGCAAGCCTTGAAAAAACAATTAGCAGGTCAATATGAAAGTGTAGAGCTGAATCCAATCCTGTCAATTTTAATTGAACATATTACTGGCTGGGACCAAGTTCAACAAGTGCTTCAAAAAGACAATTCAATTTCCGAAGCACAAGCACTAGCTTTTGAAAATGCCGCTACTGAACTATTAGACGAAAGACCCATTCAATATATCACTGGTAAAACATGGTTTATGGGAGAAGCCTATACCGTCAACGAACAGGTATTGATTCCAAGACCAGAGACTGAAGAATTGGTGGATTGGGTGTTAGAATATGCGGCAATCAAAGGAAAAGCATTGCGTATATTAGATATAGGAACAGGTTCTGGCTGTATTGCCATCGCCTTAAAAAAAGCTTTACCGGAAGCAACTGTGGCTGCAATAGACATCAGTACAAGTGCTCTAAAAATTGCGGAAAGTAATGCTGCAGCGCTCAAAGCCGAGATTGAATTTACAGCATTGGATATTTTAAATACTGCTTTTTTACCAGGGCAATACGACGTGATTGTAAGTAACCCACCCTATATTCCAATGCATGAAATAAAAAATATGGAATTGCAGGTGACCAATCACGAACCTAATATCGCCTTATTTGTTCCTGATGAAGATCCACTAGTTTTTTATAAAGCCATCGCAAGGCTCGCTAAATTGCATTTAAGTTCAAATGGTCAATTGTTTTTTGAAATTCATTATGACCAAGGAGATGCCCTAATTGCATTATTAGATGAAATGCATTTCCATGCAGAATTGAGGACCGACTTATTTGAAAAAGACAGGATGATTCGCGCAAGCTTGAAACCAAGATAGCTTTAATGGGCAGGATCCACTGCAACCACTGGGGTTGCGCCAAGCGCTTTGATGATTTGCATCACTTGTATGGTGACACCTAAATTCGCAACACTATCGCCATTGATCACCACCGATGGTTTATCGGTTTCCTTCGCTAAGAAAATTTGTAACTGACTCGACAAAGCATCTAAACTCACTGGCGTAGATCCAATAAATAATTGTTGTTGTTTATCAATGGTCACCACCACAGTTTGTTTTGCCTTGGTATCACTAGCCGCCTTTGGGTTAGAGACTTTAATGACATTGGGATTGGCTAAAGTGGATACAATTAAAAAGAACAATAATAAAATAAACAAGATATCATTCAACGCACCTGTATGCACTTCTGGTTGATGTCTTAAGCGATTTCTAAGATTCATAGCAGGTAGATTAAGCTTGTGTTGGTTCTTGTAAAATATCTAAAAAATCAGCACTCGCTCTTTCCATCTTATTCGCTGTCTTATCTATTTGAGTAGATAAAAAGTTATGTCCAACATACGCAATTAACCCAATAATTAAACCTGTTGCTGAAGTGATCATTTTAGTATAAATACCTCCAGCAATCGTATTCAAAGTGTATTCACCAGTAGATGCAATGCCATAAAATAATTGCACCATACCAATAATTGTACCTAAGAATCCAAACATAGGTGCAATACCAGAAACCAAAGACAAGATATTTAAATTACGCTCCATCGAATACATTTCTAACTTGCCTACATTCTCCATACTTTTTTCAATGGCATCAATTGGTTTACCAATACGCATAATCCCCTTCTCTATCATATTCGCAACAGGATTTGTTGTGTTTTTAGCAAGTGTTTTAGCAGCCACAACATTACCAGACAAAATATGATCTTTTATCATTTTCATGAACTGAGGATCAGACTGTCCTGCTTTCTTGATGGCTAAAAATCTTTCTATGAATACATAGATGGCAATGACCAATAAGGCATACAATGGATACATAATCCATCCACCTTTTCCCAATAAACTAAATAAAGAAATTTTAGCATCCGCCACTTGTAACAAAAACAACATAGAATTTAAATTTATATTTAAAGTTAATTTATTTCTACCATATAGGCTAATACTTGCATGGCTTGTTACTGATCTGAGAGCATTAGATTCCGTACACTCAATTGTGCTCGGTGAAGGTATAAAAAAAGGCATCCCGAATCAATGGAATGCCTTTTTTAAAAAATCTTTAACCTATTATTAAGGCATGATGATGGTAGACTTTGGTGTGATTCCTACCAATTCAAGATCAAAGGTTAAATCTTGACCAGCAAGACTATGGTTCGCATCTAATACAACCACTTCCTCTTTTACTTCTACTACAACAACTTGAAATTGTTGACCTTGACCATTGTTCATTGTCAATGCCATACCAATCTCTGGATTTAAATCTGCAGGAAACTGCGTTTTTGGGAATTCAACAATCATTTCTGGTTGTTTAGGACCATACGCCTCCATAAATGGAATATGAATTGTTTTCTTTTCTCCAATTGTCATTTCTAAAACGCCATTATCAAAACCAGGAATGACCATGCCAGATCCAACTTCGAACTCTAGCGGGGCTCTTCCTTCAGATGAGTCAAATGTTTCACCAGACGTTAATTTACCATGGTAATGCACTTGAATGGTATCCCCATTTTTTACTTGTTGCATATTGATTTTTTTTAAATAAAGCACTTTAGGTGCAAAGGGCAAAAGTAGTAAATTCTAATTAACTTTGCAAGATGAATGCCAGTCCAAAAATAGTCTTTATGGGAACGCCTGCATTTGCAGTTGCTTCCTTAAAAGCACTGTTAGATGCTAAAATGAATGTGGTGGGTGTAGTCACTGCACCAGACAAACCAGCAGGAAGAGGCATGCAATTACAGCAAAGTGCAGTCAAACAATTTGCGCTTGAACATCAACTTCCAATTGCACAACCAGAAAAATTAAAATCGCCCGAATTTTTTGCACAGATTCAATCATGGCAACCAGACCTTCAAATTGTGGTTGCATTTAGGATGTTACCAGAATCTATTTGGTCTTTCCCACCTATGGGTACCCTTAATGTACATGGTTCTTTATTACCAAAATACCGAGGTGCTGCGCCTATTAATTGGGCCATTATTAACGGTGAAAAAGAAACGGGTGTGACGACTTTTAAATTACAACATGCCATTGATACAGGAGCTATTTTATTACAAGAGCCTATCCCTATCACCCCCAATATGACCGCAGGTGAATTGCATGATAGGATGATGGAGGTTGGCGCTAAAACACTTGTCACAACTTTAAATGGATTAATTGCAGGAACGATTCAAGCCAAGCCTCAAGAAGAAGCGCTGGCAAGTATACATGCACCAAAAATATTTACAAAAGACTGTCAAATTGATTGGCATCAACCTGTTGAGCAAATTCATAATTTAATCAGAGGACTTGCACCTTTTCCAGGTGCGATCACAAAAGTGGATGGCAAGCTTGTTAAATTATTCAGCACATCCATTATCAAAGAAAATACAATTGAACCAATAGGCAGCTTTGTCACCGACGGTAAGACTTATGCAAGATTTGCATGCAGTGATGGCTATATTCAATTGAACGATATACAATGGGAAGGCAAAAAAAGAATGCCTATCACAGATTTTCTTAGAGGCTATAAAAAAGTGGACTAAAAATTGACTAATACGTCACAGACACTTGAAAAGTCTTATTGGTCACACCTAAAATAGCAGCAGCAGCATCATTCAAACGATACTGAATCGCAGTGCCAACTTCAGGTAATGCATTAATTACTTTGGCACAAATACTTTTAAAATCAGTTGTGGTTATTCTAACAATGGTACCAACCGGTAACTCATTGGTTAAGATATAAAATTTATTGTCCTGCCAACCACTCATGCTTTTAAAAACCGCAGCGGTTCCGTTTAAAGTTTGAAAAGTAGCTGCTTTTTTTTGACTGGAGAATAAACTAGCAAAATAACCTTCATTCGCAACTGTACTCACTTGAACCAAATTTGTTTTCTGCACACTGTCTTTAATTCTTGATTGCTCCTTATTTTGTGCAATCATTTGCCATTGAGCTGTTCTAACAACAGTTGCTACTTTCGCAACAGATTTTTTGGATCTCGAACTGCGCTTTTTTGATTTTGAAGATTTACTAGATTTCTTTTTAGTCCCTTTTTTGGACTTCGAAGATGTATTAATTGCCTTCTTTTTGCTAGATGCTTTTTTAGTTGTCTGTCCCTTTTTAGCTACAGTTTTGCCCTTTGCACCAATGGCATCCGTTTGGCTAAATAGACCAAAAGCTAAAATCAGGTATAAAATAAACTGCTTCAAGGAGGGCAAATTTACAAAATCTAATTGCAAAAAAAGATATAAAATTACTTATTAAAATAATATGTAATTTATAAAAATCAGTAATTCAATATTCTCCAAGTATTTGGATAATAATTATTTAATCGATTGGGCAGGATTTTAACCCATCCTATACGGCAGTTCATATAACTGATACTATGCCAACCCTTTGGACCGTTCAACTGAAAATCGGCTCTACGTAGAAATTGAAGGGCATCCGAAAGCTCCACCTCGATCGTTTGATAAGGCATCGAGGTCCACTGACTCATGGCCAAGTCATGTGCAGGTACTAGGTCGGCACCTTTAAGCACCCCTATACGCATCCCTATTTTTTTAACATATAAATGCGCCCTAATGGTTTGCATATCGGAATAGCAATGTGCTGGCAATGCAATCAACTCATCTGCATGTTGAATACACATAAACTGTTCTGGCAATGTATAAATAGCTGCTAAATTAGCTGCTTCTTTTTTGGGCAATAATGTGAATTGAAAAGGCGTGCTAAACTGACTAGTATAATCTGCTTTTTCTTTTTGAAAAACGGCAATAAAAAATCCTTCTCCTTTTATTTTATCTGGATAAAACCTAAACCCCTGTGCTTGATGAATAGGACTATAGGTGGACACAATTTGAGAAGATGCAAGCAATTGAATGGAGACGGATGTCATTCCGTCCAATGATGCAATGTAATCCATGATTTTTTCATCCTCTTCAAATGAATAGGAACAGGTGGAATAAATATAATACCCGCCTTCTTGCAATGCAGCAATACTCTCCTCTATAATTCTTGTTTGTCTTTGACTACAATGCAGCACATTTTCTTCGCTCCATTCTTGAATGGCTTGTGGATCTTTTCTGAACATTCCACTACCACTGCATGGCGCGTCTGCAATAATGAAATCAAAAAAATTAGGTAAGGCTTTAAAATGACTTGGATCATTTTGTGTGACCACTATATGATCACTTCCCCAACGAATACAGTTTTCTTCCAGGATCGCATTTCTTGATTTAATAGTTTCATTGGCTACCACCAATCCATTTTTAAAATAATTGGCTAGTAAAGTTGTTTTGCCCCCAGGTGCGGCACATAAGTCTAATACTTTATAATATTTTTCTGTATCTGCTAATTGACAAATGATGGAATGCAAGAACATACTACTTGCTTCTTGCACATAATAGGCACCCGCATGCCATAAAGGATCTAGCACAAAACTTGGTCGACCTGATAAATAATATCCCTCTGCACACCAATCCACTGGTGAGGTTGACTGCATAAAGGGATGTGCTGCAAGATTAAATGGTTTAAATTGATTCAAACGAACCGCAGTGAAATCTGCAGGCACTTGATGCGTCTGCACAAAAGCATTTTCGTCAAATCCAGGAAGACCTGCTAGGGATGCTATGAATTTTTCTGGTAACAATAATTTGTATTAATAACGTATGATAAAATGTTCCTGCTCTTTTTGTGCTGTTCTGCAAAATAAGATTCCAATAGTAAACAAATCTATAGTCAATCTAATATTTGAATGCTTTTTTAATAAATTCCATCCTGCTTCCATCGTTGAATCCGAATGTATCCCATGTAAAATAATACAAGAATTTGAATGCATGTTATCTATTAACTTATTTACACCATGAAGCATTTTCGCTTCATCCTGCCCATAGCCTATAAATGCGAAATCTATAGGTACAACAGATTCAGTTAATTCAATCGATACCTTTGTATTGATGGTGCTATCGGCTTTCAATGGTTTCAATTTCCCTGTAACAGAAAAGGTCAAGGGATTCAAACTTTGAACCAGTCTAGCAATAAGCAATATTATTTTTGGCTTAAGGCTACTTGAACTAACAGCTTCGATTTCTTGTAGGATTTTTTTTACATTTGGTACGCTATTTTCAACCTCTACCATTGTACTTTTTGCATTCAATATCTCTTGAATAAATTTGAATACAAAAGGAGAATGGATACCATGCCCTTTTGAATTTGCAGCTACCCAGTGATATTGAAGGTATTTTTGTAAAATAATTGGAGTAGCGTAGCGCATTTATTTCCTTTTCCAACATTCAAAGTCAAATGCATAAGCATGTTTTGCATCTGCAGCATTTGGATAACTATAGTCCAAAATCCATTGATCATCCATCACTGGGAATAAAGTATCTCCCTCAATTTGTGTGTGTACTCTGGTCATATAAATGGTATCTGCAATAGACATTGCTTCTTGATATATTTGACCGCCTCCAATCACAAACACTTCTGCATATTGTTCGCCTTCTGCAAGTGCAATGGCTTCATCTAAAGAACCAACCACTTCTGTTTGATCATAGGAAAGACCAGTTTGTTTGGTTAATATAATATTCAACCTGCCTGGTAACACTCTTTGCCCCAATGATTCAAAAGTTTTTCGACCCATAATTACAGGCATGGCCCAAGTGGTGTCTTTGAAAAATTTCATATCCTTAGGAAGATGCCAAAGCAATTGATTGTCTTTGCCAATCATATGGTTATCGGATGCTGCTACTACTAAGGATACTTTCATAAATAATGGATTAAACTGCTACCGGTGCTTTGATACCCGGATGACATTCGTAATTTTCTAAAGTAAAATCTTCGTACTGAAAAGCAAAAATATCTTTTACAGCTGGATTGATTTTCATAGTTGGAAGTGGAAAAGGCTTTCTGCTTAATTGCAAATTTGCTTGCTCCATATGGTTATTATACAAATGCACGTCGCCAAAGCTATGTACAAAATCACCGTATTCTAAATCACATACTTGTGCAATCATCATAGTTAATAAAGCATAAGATGCAATATTAAAAGGCACACCCAAAAATACGTCTGCGCTTCTTTGGTACAACTGACAACTTAATTTCCCATCTGCAACATAAAATTGAAACATATTATGACAAGGCATTAAAGCCATTTTGGATAAGTCACCCACATTCCAAGCGCTTACAATTAATCTTCTGCTATCTGGTGTTTTTTTAATTTGTTTTATCAATTCTGAAATCTGATCAATCACAACACCATTGGGCGCTTCCCAACTTCTCCATTGCTTACCATAGACTGGTCCTAGATCTCCATTGGCATCTGCCCATTCATCCCAAATGCGCACACCATGGTCTTTCAAATATTGGATATTGGTATCTCCCTTTAAAAACCAAAGCAATTCGTGGATGATACTTTTTAGGTGTAATTTTTTGGTGGTCACTAAAGGAAAACCCTCGGCTAAATTAAAACGCATTTGATAGCCAAAACAGCTTTTAGTACCTGTGCCTGTACGATCTGTTTTTTCGGTCCCATGATCAATAATATGTTGGACTAATTGTAAATATTGTTGCATGCTGCAATTTACAACATGAGGACTAAATTAGTAGATTATTTTGCTTTTCTTCTGGCGATTTCCTGCCTGATTAATAGCAATTCTCTATTGGTTTGGCCATTCACGCTTGAGTTTTCCTGTGCCCTACGCATTAAATAAGGAATCACATCTTGCAAGGGACCAAAAGGCAAATATTTACTCACTTGATAGCCCTCAGATGCCATATTAAAACTAATATGATCACTCATGCCATAGAGTTGAGAAAAGTGAATATGTGGATGGTTGTTAGGCAAGCCTTTATCCTGCATCATTTGAGCACATTTTAAATTGCTCGCCTCATTATGCGATGCTAAGATTAACCCAATCTGGTCTAAGTGCTCTAAACAATATACAACTGCAGCATCAAAATCAGCGTCTGTAGCCGACTTATCTGTTTGAATTGGAGATGGATAGCCCATGGCTTCTGCTCTTGCTCTTTCTTTTTCCATATAGGCCCCACGCACCAATTTAGCCCCTAAAATAAAATGACCTTCGACAGCAATTTTATGCGAAAGTTCTAAGAATTTTAAACGATCCGATCTGTACAATTGATAAGTGTTGTAAACAATTACTTTTTCTTTATTGTACACCCCCATTAATTCAATCGCCATACTATCAATCGGGTCTTGAATCCAAGTTTCTTCGGCATCAATTAAAATTCCAATACCATGTGTTGCAGCAACATCACAAATGGCATACATTCTTTCTTTCAACTTATTCCAAGCTGCATCATCCGATTCGCTATCATGAATACCACTTCTTAATCTTGGGGCTTCATTTAAACGCTCTAGCAAATGCATACTAGATAAGCCAGTTAATTTTACACTTACAAAAGGGACATTGTCTTGGGTTGCAGCAAATTCAACTGCAGCAATGAATTCTTCGGTCACTGCATCAAAACTTGCATCCCCTTCTTTTGCTTCTACACCATAATCTAGGATAACTTGCACGCCATAGGATCCCAACATCTTAGTCACTCTTGCAGATTCAGCTAAAGTCTCACCTCCAACAAATTGATTGAAAATAGTACTACGAATTACACCATTGATAGGCAATCCAGACTTCATTAACATGGGCGTCAATCTTGTACCTAAGGATACAATCCAAGGATTTTGTATGACAGTAAAAAGCCATTTTGCTTTATTTAAATCTGTATTGGACTTGTACGCAAAAGCGTTTTGGGTATTATTCAAAGATAGGTTCATGCTAACGTTCATTCGTATTGCAAATATCGGGACTATTCGCTAGTTTTCAAAGTTTAAATCGCCTGGTGATTGAAGGGCTGTAAAACCATTTCACTTACCACCCCAGAGCTTGGTTGTTGACATAAAAACCAGATGGCCCTAGCAGCTTCTTCGGCCACCACCATCTTATCTCTTTGAACCCTTAAATCTATGGTATCCCAGAATGGAGAATCCACCCCACCTAAATACAATTGTGTAATTCTGATTTCCGTGCGCTTTAGTTCTTCTCTCAAAGAATGCATCATACCAACTAAAGCATATTTACTTGCGCAATAGGCTGCAGCTCCTGCCATCGGTACTTTGCCTAAAATTCCTGGAATATTAATGATCAACCCTTTTTTAAGCTCCATCATTTTAGGCAAGATCGCGTGAATGGTTTCAAAACTACTTAGGGTATTCACTTGAAAAGAAGTTTGCATTTCTGCAGTCGTCAATTTATCAAACGATTTAATGATGCCTATCCCTGCAGCATTGATAAAAATGTCAAATGCAAAATCCAATGTTCTTAATTGGTTTGTGAACTGATGTACAGCATTGGTATCTGCTAAATCTACTTGAAAAAAGCGATCTGAAGTCGAACTTAAATCTGAAGCCAATTGATTGAGTTTTGTGGCATCTCTACCGGCCAACCAAAGTTGTGCACCACTTCCATGTAACAAACTAGCTAGTTGCGCGCCAATGCCACCTGTTGCGCCCAATAACAATACTTTCTTTTGCTTTAAACCTTCCATATCAATTGATTTTTATGATAACAATCAGTTAAAGGAAATTGTTCAAAATAAGTATATTTATACCCATTATGAAAATCATAGAAACCACCATTTACCAATTCAAAATTCCTATGATCCCTTTCACTATTGCTACAGGGACCATGGAATATGCACAAAATGTTTTGATTCAAATAAAAACAGACCAAGGTATCGTTGGTATTGGAGAATGCTCGGCCTTCCCAATGATTATGGGCGAGACACAATTAAGTTGCTACAATAACGCCAAAGATTTTGCACAATTTTGGAAAGGAAAAGATCCATTGGATATTCCACAAAGAATGAAAGAACTAGACCTTGTAATTGCTGGCAACAATACTGCGAAGAGCGCATTTGATTTAGCCTTATATGATATCGCTGCCAAAGCAGCCAACCAGCCCCTTTACCAATTTTTAGGAGGCCGCCAAAAACCAATTGAATCAGATTTGACCATTGGCATTGGTACCCCCGAAGACATGGCCGCACAGGCCATTGAATTTGTTGAAAAAGGTGTTCGTATGATTAAAGTAAAATTAGGAAAAGCACCCAAGGAAGATGTGGAGCGCATTCGGCAAATTAGAACAGCCATTGGGCCAGACATCAAAATCAGAATTGATGCCAATCAAGGATGGGCTATGGAAGATGCATTGGAAGTGCTCACCCAGTTAGCGCCTTATACCATTGAATTCTGCGAACAACCTATGCATAAATATTATGACGATTATTTGCCTGCACTCTGTGCCCAATCCCCAGTGAAAATCATGGCCGATGAATCTGTGTTTACCCACCATGATGCCCGAAAATTAATTGTAGCTAGAGCCTGTCATTCAATCAATATTAAATTCTCTAAAAGTGGTGGCATCCATGAAGCGATCAAGATTCATGATATTGCAAAAGCCAATCAGATCCCATGTATGATGGGCGGTATGCTAGAAAGCAGGGTGGCATTAAGTGCCAAAATGCATTTTGCAATGGCCATGGACAATGTCCATTTTTACGATATGGACACTTGTTTAATTGGACATACCATCGATCCTGTCATTGGAGGTGTAGCGTTCAATGGCATGCACCTAAGTATTGGTGAAGCGCCAGGAATTGGTGCTGATGTTGATCCAGCTTATTTACACAATTTAGAATCTTGTACCATCTAGTCCTGTTATAATGGGGATAGTTGTACCTTTGAATTCAATGATAAATTAATTGAATTTATGGAAGCAAAAACAGCCTCTGCCTCTTTTACAACAATGAACGAATTGGTTTTACCCAATGACACCAATACCTATGGCGATTTAATGGGCGGAAGACTCATGTATTGGATGGATATTGCCGCTTACCTTTCGGCTGCAAAGCATTGTAATTCTGGAGCGATGACCGCGTCAGTAGATAATATTAGTTTTAAAACACCCATCCAATTAGGCAACGTCATTTGTATTGAAGCAAAAGTGACAAGGGCATTTACTACCTCCATGGAAATTCATTTAAAAGTTTGGAGTCAAAATACGATTGAGCAAACTAGGGTTTTAAGCAATGAAGCTTATTTTACTTTTGTTGCATTAGACGCCCAAAAGCAACCTAAAAAAGTGCCCGCAATTATTCCAGAAACCGAAGAGGAGAAAAAATATTATGCAAGTGCTTTAAGAAGAAGACAATTGCGTTTGATCCTTGCTGGAAAGATGAAGCCAGATGATGCCACAGAATTAAAGGCATTGTTTATAAAAGAAGAGGATAACTAAAAATATTGAACTCAGAATAATTTAAGATTCAATCGCTTTCATGACATGGTGTTTTCCTTTAAGCATATAAGATTTACTTTGCTCAATGGCGTCCATCACTTGTTCTAAAATTGCCTCAACAGATGCCGTATAATCAATGACCAAAGGCTCCTTGAACCTTATTGTCAATGGCGTTCCGACTTTTTTATAGGTGAGTCCTTTTTTTGTAAAAGCACGCCAAAATCCATTGATCACCACTGGAATCACAATTGGATGATTGTTCTTAATGATATGCGCCGTTCCTTTTCTACCGGGTGCAAAAGGTTTCGTTGTGCCCTGCGGAAAAGTGATCACCCAGCTATGTGTTAGAGCCTTGTCAATTTTTTGAGTGTCCACCACATCCCGCTGTCTTTCTACATCCTTACCCTCTGCTCTCCAAGTTCTTTTGACAGTGAGTGCGCCTCCTAATTTAAATAGTTTTGAAATCCAGTTGTCATTCATTGTTTCCTCGGCTGCAATAAAGTATACATTGGTAAATGGATTCAATAAATAATAAGGGATGCCTAAGCGATTGAATTTTTTCCATTTAACAGCACAAAAAATATGTACAAAAGTAATCACGTCTGCAAAATAGGTTTGATGATTACTCACAAAAAGTACATTATGCTTGGGTAAATCTTCTAGATGCTCTGTGCCCTCAATATTTAATTGATTGAACAAAGCAAGCCCCGGATAGGTAAACAATCCTACAATTCCATAAATGATGGAACGAAAAATTCTTATTTGCTTTAAATAATCTAATAAACGCATGTGTACTCTACAGATTTGACACGCAATATACTACATAATCCAATAATAGACTTGCCCTGTTTAAGCAACAATTTGTATCTTTAATTAATGAAAAAGACTGCCGTTATATTTGATATTGATGGTTTATTAATCAATAGTGAGCCACTTTGGAACAAAGCAGCCGCTGAAATATTTAGACAATACGGCATCAGTTTAACAGAAGCACAATATGCCATCACCACTGGCCTAAGGTCAAAAGAATTTGTGGCGCATTGGTTGCATGAGTATAAAATACCATCCACAGAATTCGCAAGGGCCGAGCAAAGAGTGGTAGATCAAGCATTGGAATATATTGACCAAGAAGCCACTTTGATGCCAGGCGTAGAACATGTCTTTCAGTTTTTTTTAGAAAAAGAATTTAAAATAGGACTAGCGACTTCCTCTCCTACTGTCTTAATTGAATGGGTAAAAGATAAGCTTGGCATTAGAAGCCTCATTCACGCAAGTGCTTCAGCACAAAACCTGCCCTATGCAAAACCACATCCTCAGGTATATTTGGATTGTGCAAATGCCTTACATATCTCACCGCTTTCCTGTATCTGTTTCGAAGATTCTTTTTATGGAATGTTAGCAGCCAAAGCAGCAAGGATGACTTGCGTGGTGGTACCAGCTGCAGATGCACTTAAACATGATCATTGGGCAGCAGCGGATCTAAAGCTATCTTCCTTACAAAATTTTGGGGCACTCCATTTTGATATGCTTGCTTAATGAGGCTAAAAAAAACAGCTCCCTTCCCCAAATACAAGTTAAATTGCATCCGTAAATGGAATTAGCAAAAAAAATCATTGGTAAAGAATTAGCACTTTTTGAAATACATTTCAAAGATGCGGTAAAAAGTAGGGTCTCCTTATTGGACCGTATCATGCAATATATTGTCAAAAGAAAGGGAAAGCAAATGAGACCCATGTTTGTTTTACTTTCTGCCAAGCTCAATGGAGAAATCAATGATGCCAGTTATCGTGCAGCTTCTTTAGTAGAACTATTACATACTGCAACCTTAGTGCATGACGATGTAGTGGATGACGCATTGGAAAGAAGAGGTTTTTTTTCAATCAATGCATTATGGAAAAATAAAATTGCTGTATTAGTGGGCGATTACCTTTTATCTAAAGGACTATTACTTTCATTAGAAAATAAAGACTTCGAAATTTTAACCATCCTATCTGATGCGGTTAAAAAAATGAGTGAAGGGGAGTTATTGCAAATAGAAAAAACTAGAAATTTAAACTTCGACGAATCTGTTTACTATGAAATTATTTATGGTAAAACAGCCAGCCTACTTTCTTCAAGTTGTGGCGCAGGCGCATCCTCTGTCACCAAAGATCCAGAACAAATTCAAAAGATGAAAGATTTTGGTGAATACGTAGGGATGGCTTTCCAAATCAAAGACGACTTATTTGATTACGGTGATGAACTCATTGGTAAGCCAACAGGTAATGATATCAAAGAGAAGAAACTCACCCTGCCCTTAATTCACATTTTACAAAAGTGTAGTCCAGCCTT
Source organism: Chitinophagia bacterium (assembly GCA_037143275.1). Lineage (GTDB taxonomy): Bacteria > Bacteroidota > Bacteroidia > Chitinophagales > Chitinophagaceae > Sediminibacterium. Next base: position 11,828 of record JBAWZB010000003.1, on the reverse strand, counting down.
AAAAAAAGAAATCGTTTATATTGTTAAGAATAATAACAATGACAAGCGTAAAGTAAAATTCGTGATTGACCATGTGAAGCAGTTGGGCGGCATTGAATATGCACATCATAAAATGATTGAATACAGAGACAAAGCATTGGTTGTTTTACATAGTTTCCCTCCATCCATCACAAGAGACGCGTTAGAAGAATTAGTGCGCTATACAACTGATAGAAAATATTAATGGAAAAACGCTGGAATATATTGGAGGCCGATTCGGCTAAAGTGGCTGGGCTTCAAACAGCACTTAAAATACATCCCATTTTATGCGAACTTTTGGTACAAAGAGGGATTGAAGATTTTGAAAAAGCAAAGCAATTTTTTAGGCCGGCTTTAACAGATTTGCATGACCCATGGCTGATGAAGGACATGGATAAAGCTGTCGCAAGAATTAATAAAGCCATTAATGAAAACGAATCCATTATGGTCTTTGGAGATTATGATGTAGATGGTACTACTTCTGTGGCCACATTATACCAGTTTTTAAAAGATATCCATCCAACAATTGATTTTTATATTCCACACCGTTACAGAGAAGGCTACGGTGTGTCAAAGATGGGCATAGATCATGCGAAAGCAAATGGAATCAGTTTAATTATATCGGTGGATTGTGGTATTAAGTCAACAGATTTAATCAGCTACGCAAAATCACTAGAGATAGATTTTATCATTTGTGACCACCATCTACCCGATCCAATTTTACCGCCAGCTGTGGCCATATTGAATGCCAAACAAATTGATTGCGGCTACCCTTATAAAGAATTATGTGGTTGTGGCGTGGTCTTTAAATTAATTTCAGCATTGGCGCAAGCCTATAACTTACCGGATTCAAGTTATCTGCAATACTTAGACCTTGTAGCTACAGCCATTGCTGCAGATATTGTGCCATTGACAGATGAAAACAGAACTTTGGCCTATTTTGGATTAGAGAAGGTGAATGAAAATCCGAGTCATGGCATACTAGCCTTATTAGAACTAGCAAAACAAAATCGCCCAATCAGAATTAGCAATTTAGTTTTTGCAGTTGCACCAAGAATCAATGCAGCAGGCAGAATGGATGATGCAAAAAAAGCAGTACAACTTTTTATTGAAAAGGAATACCAAGGTGCATTAGATGTAGCTTCCCTTTTACAACAAGATAATTTAGACCGAAGAGAAGCAGATAGTAGTATTTCCGAAGAAGCTTTTGCAGAGATCGAAAACGATCCAGCACATTTAAATAAAAAATCGACTGTGGTGTTTCAACCTCATTGGCATAAAGGCGTGGTGGGCATTGTAGCAAGTCGTTTAATAGAAAGACATTATAAACCAACCATTGTACTTACTCAAAATGGTGAAATCGTTTCGGGTAGTGCAAGAAGTGTACAAGGCTTTAATTTATATGAAGCATTGCATGCATGTAGGGAACATCTTCTAGGATATGGTGGGCATTTTGCTGCAGCAGGAATGACTTTGAATATTGATCAACTGGAGGCTTTCAAAGAAGCATTCGAAAAAGCGGTGGCAGAAAGAATCACCCCCGACCAGATGGTACCAGAAATTTCAATTAATGCGCAACTTCCTTTGGATCAAATTAGCATGCAATTTTTTCAAATCATTGCACAAATGGAACCCTTTGGACCAGACAATATGCGCCCTATTTTTATAGCAAAAAATGTGCGTGATACAGGCTATTCTAAATTGGTGAAGGAAGCGCATATAAGCTTTAACCTAACACAAGGCAACAATAGTGTGCGAGGTATTGGTTACAATATGCCAGATAAAATTGATATTGTAAAATCAGGCCAGCCATTTGACGTTGTTTTTCAATTACAATTGAACGAATGGCAGGGAACACAATCTGTGCAGATTCAAGTAATGGATTTAAAAGCAACGAGCCCAAATTAATTCATTCGGGCTCGAGCTACTTTTTATGCTTTGTTAAATTTTTCTGTCAGTATTAGAGAAAATATTGTTCTAACCTAACTAAAAATTTAAAACTTACTATTGCTTTGTTTTTAACTTGTCAACTCTACAGTTCGATTGATAAAGCTTGTTAATTCAGCTCCTTTTAACAATCCTTGAGACAACAAGGCCAAGTCGGCTAAATTTCTAGCTTGCTTTTGTTGCTTATCTGTGTCTGTTTCTTTTAAGAGTGTTTGGTAGATAGGATGGTTGCCGTTGATGGTCAATTGAACTTCGTCAGGCATTTGTGCATAAAATGCAGTCATCCCTCCACCGCCCATGCCAGCCATATCTTTCATACGACGCATGAACTCAGGTCTTGTAGCAATCACCGGTGCAGCATCTTTACTTAATCCTTTCACATCTACGATTAAGGTAATTTCAGGCACTTGGAATTCAAATAATTTTTTAGCTTGTTCTACTTCATCCTTAGATAAAATTGAATCCACATTTTCTTGCTTATCAATTAAATTATCCACTACATCCGCATCTACACGCACAAATTGCACGCCCTCCCATTTCATTTCCACATTATTAATAAAGGCAGCGTCTACCATGGTTTCCAATTTGATCACCTTGTATCCCTTACCTACAGCAGCTTGAATGAAAGCGTCTTGCCCAACTGGATTGGTCGTGTATAATAAAACATGCTTGCCTTCTTTATTTTTTTGAGTTGCTTCTGTTGTGGTTTTATATTCTTCCAAAGTATAAAACTTGCCGGCTTCAGCAGCATCTTCTAAAATCAAAAATTTATTGCCTTTTTCAAGGAATTTATCGTCGGTGATCATGCCATATTTCACAAACAACCCTAAGCTCTCCCATTTTTCTTCAAAGGCTTTTCTGTCATTGTTGAAAATCTCTTCCAACTTATCAGCTACTTTTTTAGTGATATGCGCATTGATCTTTTTTACATTGGGATCGCCTTGTAAATAACTTCTACTTACATTCAAAGGAATATCCGGACTGTCAATCACCCCGTGTAATAACATTAAGAATTCTGGAACAATATCTTTTACTTCATCGGTTACAAATACTTGGTTGCAATACAATTGGATCTTATCCTTTTGAATTTCAAAACTCTGCTTGATTTTTGGAAAATATAAAATACCCGTTAGGTTAAATGGATAATCTACATTTAAATGAATCCAGAATAAAGGCTTTTCGCCAAAAGGATACAATTCCTTATAAAAGTTTTCATAATCCTCTTTTGTTAAATCGGCTGGCTTTCTAACCCAGATAGGATTGGTATTGTTAATTGGCTTTTCAACTTCATCTTCAATTTTTGCATCCTCCACCCCGTCTTTAGGTTTAGTTTCAGCAGGCACTTCATTCGCGTCGGTAAAATAAATAGCGACTGGTAAAAATTTACAAAAACGATTCAAAATAGACTTCACCCTGGATGGTTCTAAAAACTCTTTGCTTTCTTCATTGATATGCATCACAATCTTCGTACCTCTATTGCTATAATCTACTTCGTATAATTCATAACTAGGGCTGCCATCACAACTCCAGAAAACACCTGGTGCATCTGTATGACTCTTAGAATAAATATCTACTTTATCACTCACCATAAATGAGCTATAAAAACCTAAACCAAAATGACCAATGATGCTGGCATCTTGGTACTTCGTTACAAATTCTTCGGCGCCACTAAATGCCACTTGGTTGATGTACTTGTCTACTTCTTCGGCAGACATACCAATACCATTGTCAATGATAGAAATTGTTTTTTCTTTTGCATCCACAATGACGTCTACTCTTAAATCACCTATGTCGCCTTTTACTTCGCCTTTTGAGCTTAATGTTTTTAATTTTTGTGATGCATCCACTGCATTACTCACTAATTCACGAATAAAAATTTCATGGTCACTGTAAAGGAACTTTTTAATGATTGGAAAGATGTTCTCTGTCTGAACTCTTATTTGGCCTTTTTGCATAGTTATATCGTTTGGTTTTACTATTGCAAAATAAGGACCAAAGCAATGCTTCTGACAAGCTGACAAGTCTATGCAGAAGAATGGGTCAAAAACCGTTAATTTTTCAGCCAGGCTGCGCCCGAACAACGTGGATTGGTTAACAAAATGTCATTGGGTTGGCGGATTAAGAGCTGTTTTTCTGAGTTGAAAACAGAATATACCCCCAAAATTGTCCCATTCCCATTCGGGATGGCTTCCCCTGCAAAATTTGCATAACCACTGGTTCTTAGATAAATCGTACCTCCAGTACAAAATTTCAAGGCCCGACTTGCCCCTAGTTTGTTTTTCTTATCCGCAAATGTTAGAGCGGTATCGGAAGCAGAAAATTCAATATTGGATAACTGAATCAAACGACCTTGTAAAGAATCATGCAAGTTTTTATATTGGACTTGAAGCGGGATGATTGGGTAATTGTCTTGTAGCACTTGAATATGTTGTTTGAATAATGGCAGTGGAATACCACCAGTCACTAAGCTACCCGAACTACTATCTACTGCACCAACCAATTGAATCATCCGTCTATAATCAGACAATAATAAATCTTTTAAACGCAATCGAATCAATGTGCCAACTGGATAATCTTGAAAAAGACTTTGTCCATCAAGCAGCAACATAATACCACCGGTACTATCTTGAATAACAATGGATTTGTACCAATTGTCATATTCATCATTGGCCACAACCACTGCCTGAAGCATCCATTCTTTTTTTATGGGTTCAACTTCACCAATGAGATGCAAACGTTTAAGTTGTTTGATAGAGATAAGGCTATCGCTCAATTGACCATCAAAAGATGCGGCGTAGGCTGCTTTCTTAAAACAAGCCATGCAACAAGTGATTGAAAAAAGAAGCATCATTAAGGCTGTAAAAGAAGAAATATTTTTTTTCATAAAATAAAATTGATCATTAAAAAATTAAAGTGATTGAAGTAGTTGAAGTAATTGAGATAATTTAAATATTTGAAGTAGTTGGTGTAGTTGAAGTAATTGAGGTAGTTGAAGTAAATATTTTGGTAATTAAATTATAAGCTGAAGAAGACAAATGATATTAAAGCATTGATAATTGCAACCCGATTGTATAGGTTCTGCCTAAATCGTAAATGTATTTTGCCGGAAATTTTTCTGTCTTAAAATTTTTATAATCATACCTGGACTGTTCAAAAATTAAACTAGGTATGGATGCGCCTAATAAATTTCGAATAGAACTAGTTAACCTTAAATTGATTTTTCTACTATTGGATGCTATTTGAAAGTTTTTTGAAACAAACAAATTTGACACCCACTGATCAGGCGCCCAATCTGGTTGATATAGGTCTTCCCAAATTGTATTTGTTGGACTATTTGTTTTCACCCAATCACTTCTCCTAAAAACATCATGACTTATTGCACGTCTACTAGCATACACCGTGGTATAACTAATGCGTAGTGAATAAACAGGTTGATAATTGATTGTAAAGGCTTGAACGGATTGGGGATAGGAAGTGGCAGGAAAATCCTTTAATAATAACCTACCCGATTGAACTTTATACAAGTTATCAGCAATCCTAATCTCATACAAAGGCTGATTGGTGATGGTGTACCAGCCATAGCTATTACCAATGCTAAATTGAATTGGGCTTGTCCAATTGGTTTCGACATAAGATTCCATGCCATAATGCAAGGTCTCCATTTGTCCAACACTTGCCCTTACAAATGCATTGTAAAAATCGTGATAGAATAATTTATATTGACGTTCATTTTGATTAGACTGAGCAAATAAAACTGTATTGGCTTTAATATTACTACCCATAAATTGTAACTTAATTTCAGTGCCTAAATGGACCAATGGCAAAAGAAATGGATTTTGTATGGCATGATTTGCTGGATCCGCATACAATTCAGATGCATCAGGCGCTTCCCATTCCTGAAACAACCGACTAGTGAGGTACCACCTTCCATTGAATTTGTAACGGAGATATAATTGGTATTGATAGGATGGGAACAATGCCGACGCTGATACCCCTTTTGAAAGATTAGGGAATAAGCCATTTTGATTCAACCCTTCCCTTTGCATTTTATCAACGCTCATCTTCATCCCTAATCCCCATTCCAATAAAGGAGTAGCACTGTTTAAAGAAGTCCAAGCATTCATATTTTGATTGGTTAAAATATAATTTGAACCCCATGATTCCCCTTCTTTGATTTTACGATCCGGAGCTATGATATCATTTTGAAAAGCTGTTGCAAGACCATTGTCATTCACCCAAGTATTGTAATTGTAATAAAATTTTCCACCCAAGAGGTTTGCTACTTGATTGCTGTATTCAATTTTATCTGCATTGATTGATAAACCAAGATGCCATTTAGTAATTGGACTTATTGCATAATTTGATAAAGCAGCAAAACGTAATAATTGTAATTTTTGAATTTGTTCATTGATCATATATTTTGAAGCCCCATTTGTAGTGGCCAGATTTTTGGCTTTTAATTGATCAAATTGAATCTGAAACAATTCAGGGTGTATCGCATACCAATTCAGTAACTTATTTTTAAGTTGCTCGTCCATCGCATAACTTGGCAAGTATTTATAATAGTCAGGTCTTGGATCTGCTGATTTTGACCAATCTAATTGCGTCGAACTTTGTCTTCCAAGCACCCATCCAAAATTCAATTGAATTAGGTTGTCTTTTTTTGTCCGAATATCATAATGTACACTCACCACCGGTGCATTACTTTTTTTTGTGTTTGCATAAAAAGGTTTGCCATCCAGCCATCCCCAACTTGGATTGTACAAGGGGTCTTTGGTTAGGGTATACAATTCTTGGACGGTTGGCGCTCTTTTTCCTTGTACGACTGGACTCCACCAAAAACTAAATCCTAATTGCTTTTTTTCCGAAATAGTTTTTTCAACACTTAACAAAAAGCCTTGTCGATCTTTGATGCCATTGGCCAAATAGCCCAATGGTGTTGTTTGTATAACTGTTTCGACATTGAAAGCGTATCCATTTTTTAAAAGTCCAGAATGCCATTGTAAACGCAGTTCTTGCATGGTTGATGCATTAGAAATACTCGAACTTATGGATTTTGTTTTTGTAAATAAGGCTGCATTGGAAGACATGAAACTATTACCAGCAGCACCACTTATTCCAAATGCATTCATGCCATAGGATGGATTAAGGTCGATTGTCTTAAATCCTCTATATAAACCTGCATAACTAAAGCTAGGATCCCAGCCATTTAAATTGGTTCGCCAATCAATGCCATTGATTTGATTCCCCTTACTACTCAACAATCCTCTTGGAATCCAATTCAATGCAAAGCCATGGTATTGTGCCATTTCATGCAATCCTGAATAACCTGATTGTAATAAATTCGGCACCCAAAAGATGGATGATTCTGCATTCAGATCAAATTGTTTAGGCAATGCATCCGCATTTTCAATTTGAGCCAACAAAGAATTTATGTTGATATACATACAACAAGAAAAAAGAAAACAACGGCGTACAATTTTATTCATGCAAGCAAATTGCATTTTTATTTCATTCAATTTCTTTCGGTAAATACGCTATAATCGAATTTATTTAAAACGCATATTTATAAAAAATCATGAACAAGCAGCGCTACATAAACAATCAAAAAATCTTATCCATGGAAATCGGCTTTAGTCATAAAATAATTACGAATGGTAAAAAAAATTTGATGCTTGTTGTATTCATAAGTTGTATGTTTCATAATCAATTACATGCTACACAGGTAGTTGCTTTCTACAATTGTGAAAACTTTTACGATACAACCGATCAAATCACTGTCAATGACCAAGAGTTCTTACCCAATAGTGCAAAGGGATACAGCGCATCTAGGTATGCACAAAAAACAGGGCAACTTAGTAAAGTACTTTTTGGCCTTGGACAATTAGGCACGAAGGAAGGTTTAGCATTATTAGGTGTTGCTGAAATTGAAAATCAATATGTATTAGAAAAAGTCATCCAATCCAATGCAATCAGAAAATACCAGTACCAATACATCCACTTTAATTCAAAGGATCCAAGAGGCATCGATGTTGCCTTAATTTATCAACCTCGTTTTTTTACGCCATATCAATACAAAACCTATTCTTTAAAAGACGCTACTCATTTTCAAGATTATGCGACCAGAGATATTTTACTAGTAAAAGGGCAACTACAACAACAATGGGTTTATATATTAGTGAATCACTGGCCTAGTAGAAGAGGCGGTTCTAGTTTAGCTAAAAAAAATAGAATATGGGCAGCGACCACTTGTAGGCGGATTATGGATAGTATTCAAAAAGTAGACCAAAATGCTTATTGGATTGTGATGGGAGACTTTAACGATAACCCAACCAATAAAAGTCTTAAAACCCTTGGCCTTGACAACCCGTTTTTACCTTTGTTCAGGCAAGGAATGGGGAGCCTCGCTTTTAGAGACAGTTGGAATCTCTTTGACCAGATCTTGCTAAGCCCTAATTGGAAATCAGGTAAATCGAATCTAATGCACTATCAATCAGTTATTTACAAAAACCAAGACATGATCGAAACCCAGGGTAAATACGCTGGATATCCAAAAAGAACCTGGAATGGGGACCAGTTTAGAGGCGGCTATAGTGATCATTTTCCTGTTGCACTAATTTTTAAGCCAAATTTGAGTGGAAATCCACTGAAATAGCCTACCTTCGCCCTCCCAAATCTGTTTTGGCAGATTCATTTCTAACAAGAATGTCCACTGGGAAAAACCAATTATTTAACCAAAAAATTCAAGTAATGAACAATTACGAATTAATGGTGATTTTTACACCGGTATTATCTGAAGAAGATTTTAAGTCTGCTCAGAAAAAATACCAAGATCTCATCAAAGAAAATGGTGGAGATACAGTAGCCTCAAATCCTTGGGGTTTAAAATCACTTGCTTATCCTATCGATAAGAAAACAACAGGCATCTATTGGATCTTAGAATTCACAGGACCTGCAACAATCAACGAGAAATTGAAAATTCAATTCTTACGTGACGAGCAAATTATGCGTCACATGATTACTAAACTTGACAAGTACGCAGTTGAGTACAACCACATTAAGAGAAACGGCGGTTTCCCTGTTCACAAAGCACTAGAGGCTTAATTAAATTTTTACCAACATGGCAAAGAATGAAATCAAATACCTTACTGCGATCAAACAGGAAAAACCAAAGAAGAAATTCTGTCGTTTTAAAAAGTATGGTATCAAGTATGTAGATTACAAAGACATCGAATTCTTAAAGAAGTTCATTAACGAACAAGGTAAAATGTTACCACGTCGTTTAAGTGGAAACTCACTTAAATACCAACGTAAGGTGGCTGACGCTGTTAAAAAAGCACGTCAAATGTCCTTGTTACCATATGTAACAGATTTATTGAAATAAAACAATTAGTCAACCATCCCTAATCTCGCGATGCTATAACATCAAGGCGAGTGACAGTCATAAAGAAATATTATCACTGGGCTCTTGGGAACTAAAAAAACAATTATGCAAGTAATTTTAATTAAAGACGTAGATAATTTAGGTGGAAAAGATGAGTTAGTAAATGTAAAAAACGGATACGCTCGTAATTTCTTATTCCCAACAAAGCTAGCGATCGAAGCCATCCCTTCTAATTTAAAGCAATTAGAAGAGCGTTTAAAAGTGAAGGCGAAGAAAGAAGCAGCAATGTTGGCTGAAATCACTAAAGTAATATCTGTGTTAACAGCTAGTCCTGTTAAATTAACAGCTAAGACTGGTGCGAACAACAAAATATTTGGTAGTGTTACTTCAATTCAGGTAACTGCTGCAATTCGTGATCAAAAAGGTTACGAAATTGACAGAAGAAGAATCACTGTTCAAGATGAGATCAAAGAATTAGGTACATACAAAGCAACAATTGATTTTGGTAACGGTCAAACAACTGATATAGAGATCGAAATTAATGCTGAAGCTTAATTCAAAGTCATAAGATTGACCCTTAAAAAGGTTCATCTACCTTAAAAAAGCCTTTCTGAAACCTCAGAAAGGCTTTTTTGTTAGTTTTAGAGTCATTATTGGTCTTTTATAGTCATTATTCAGATTATTAACAAAAGAAAAAATTTTTGTGAATAAAATATACCTATCTTCGTATAGTCCGAAAGAGCGATTTTGCTCAATCGGTATTTAGATCACTTAATTTTAAAGAACATGAACATTTATGTTGGAAATCTTAGCTGGAATATGACTAGCGAAGATCTTGAAGCACTTTTTACTCCATTCGGAGCAACTGCAAGTGCAAAAATTGTAACAGACAAATTTAACAACAACAGAAGCAAAGGCTTTGGTTTTGTTGAAATGCCTAATGATGACGAAGCTCGCGCAGCTATCGCTCAACTTCATGACACGGAAGTGTTAGGTCGTAACATTGTCGTAAACGAGTCTACTCCACGTCCAGAAGGTGAAAGAAGTTTCACTAAGAAGCCTTACGGTGCTGGTGGTGGTGGAAATCGTGGTGGCGGTGGTGGTTTTAATCGCGGCGGAACTGGCGGCGGTTACAATCGTGATCGTGGCGGTAATGGCGGTGGTGAATATAACAGATATTAATCTACCTCGTTGCAATACAACCGGCGCTCAGTGAGCGCCGGTTTTTTTATGCCCAAACATTACTAGTTGAATAGCCTTCTTGAGTATTTTTAAAAAATGATGCATAAAAATGAGTGACGAATATTCAATAAAGATCTAATGATAAATAAACAGATAGTATTAAATTGTAGGTATCAATAAGAAAATTAAAATAAGATGAAAAAGCTACAACATAAGCCTATTGTGGGCTGTATGCGTTGGGGAGTATGGGGCGAAAACTTTACTACCAGTCAATATGAAAAAATAATTGATCAATGTGTAGCAATTGGTTTGAATACTTTTGACCATGCTGATATCTATGGACATTATACAACAGAGGCAGATTTTGGTCATGCACTAAAAGGGAATACTAGTTTAAGAAGTAAAATAAAAATGATTACGAAGTGTGGGATCAATATGATAACCCCTAACAGACCACATCATGCAATTAAATCTTATGATACCAGTGCTGCACATATCATAAAATCGGTTGAGCAGTCGTTAATTAATTTTCATACCGATTACATTGATACCTTATTAATACATCGACCAGATATATTAATCAACGTAGAAGAAGTTGCAGCAACCATCACCGCACTTAAAACCTCAGGAAAAATTAAATCATTTGGTGTGTCTAATTTTACAACAAGTCAAGTTGCACTTTTACATCAATACATTCCAGTTGAACATCACCAAGTAGAAATTTCAGTGACAAATTTAAATGCATTTGATAATGGTGTACTAGATCAATGTCAACTAGAAAATATTGAAGTACAATCCTGGTCACCAATGGGCAATGGAATTTTTACAGAGCATACAGAACAACATACTCGCATCCTTGCAGCAGCAGAAAGCTTGTCAAAAACTTATGAATGTAGTGTGAATCAGATATTGCTGGCATTTTTATATGCACATCCAAGTCAAATAGTTCCAGTCATTGGTACCACAAAGTTCGAAAGGATCTCAGAAGCTAAAAAAGCGATGGAGATTGAACTTAAAAGGGAAGATTTTTATAAATTATGGACTGCATCTACAGGAAAGGAAGTCGCATAACATTTGAAATAAAAAATTAAACGCCTGGCAATACTGCCGGGCATTTTTATGTCATCGAAATCTTAGAGACTATAGACAATTGAAAAAAGTCTGGGCAAAAAAAATCCCCATCAAATAAATGATGAGGATTCTTTAATAAATAAGGCGGCTACCTACTCTCCCAGGAAAACCCAAGTACCATCGGCCATGGGGGACTTAACTTCTCTGTTCGGAATGGGAAGAGGTG
>JBAWZB010000002.1:0-270002 GCA_037143275.1 Chitinophagia bacterium | reverse complement strand
TCAAAGTGGATTGCTCCCTTTGGTCGCATCCTCTTCGCAGTTATCTTACTCAAAGCCCTTTAAAAACATCAGCTGTGCTGATGTTTTTGCTTTTTCGTGCTCGTCAATGCCCAAAAGCGAGCTTTCGGCATTTCCTTGCACGAAAAAGCCCGCACTGTTCGTGCGGGCTTTGTGACCCCGTCAGGATTCAAACCTGAAACCTTTTGATCCGTAGTCAAATACTCTATTCAGTTGAGCTACGGGGCCATTCCACTTACTAACCCAAATCAATAAGGGGTGCAAATATACCTCAAAATACCATTTTACCAAAGGAAAAGGGCAAATAATACCTACAAAACCATCATTTAATAATGCCAGCGTACGAATGCTTCCATTGCAGCGTATTTGGTTAAACCAAGGCTCGCATACAAATTAGCGGTGTTGGCATTGCGAATTTCTGCTCTTTGCCAGAACTCTCTTGAATCTGTACCTTGAAAAGGAACACTGTCTTTTTGTGATTGATGTATGAAAATACCAAAGCGTTTTTTCAAAACTTGGTCTGGGCTCATTGGAACGGCCATCTCAATTTCAGAAATATCCCATTCCTGCCAAGCACCTTTATACAACCAAACCCAACAGTCTTTTACCCAACTATCACCAGCAGCTTTGATTCGACGTAAGCTTTCAAAAACGACCTCTAAGCAAACTTTATGAGTACCATGTGGATCGGCTAAATCACCTGCACAATATACTTGGTGGGGCTGGATTTTGCGTAGCATTTCCATCGTAATAAATATATCAGCTTCGCTCAAAGGTTTTTTATCAATCATACCTGTTTCATAAAAAGGCAAATCCATAAAATGATAATTTTCTTCGGAGATACCTACATATCTACATGTCGCTTTGGCTTCGCATCTTCTAATTAAACCTTTGATGGCTCTAATTTCGGCGCTATCTAAATGGTTGGACGCTTTATTTGCAAGATACACTCTTGCATTGTTAAGAATCTCCTGACTCTTGTGATTATCGATGCCGAAAAGATCCTCAAATCCTACAGCAAAATCTAAAAAACGAGTCACAAATTCATCTGTCACTGCAATATTGCCGCTGGTTTGATAAGCCACATGCACATCATGCCCTTGATCGTGTAAACGCATGAATGTACCGCCCATACTAATGATGTCATCGTCTGGATGTGGAGAGAAAATCAATACTTTTTTACTATGTGGTTCGCTTCTTTCTGGGTGTGCAGGAATTACTGCATTTGGTTTTCCGCCAGGCCATCCTGTAATGGAATCACGTAACATATAAAAAACTTGCAAATTGATATCGTACACCGAAGCCTTTAGTACCAATAAGTCCGACAAGCTATTCTCTTTATAATCATCAGAAGTTAAGCTTAAAACTGTTTTATTTAATTTCAATGCTAAATCAATCACTGCTTTTTTAATCATTTGTGGTGTCCAATCATTCGCTCCAGTTAACCATGGTGCTTTATGCCTGGTGAGTTCTGTTGCTGCTAATTCATCAATGACAAAAGTACAGTCATCATGGTTTTGTAAAATACTAGCAGGGATTTGTTCTGTGATCGATCCTTCCACAGCTTTGGCAACTATATCTGCTTTATTGCTCCATGCAAGTAGTACAATTTTTTTTGCTTTCATGATACTACTAATGCCAACTGTGATTGCTAACTGAGGGACTTTATTTAAATCATGCCATTCATAGACATTGGCCATTCTAGTTAATTGATCTAAATGGATCACTCTGGTTTTAGAGTGAAAACTAGAACCAGGCTCGTTAAAACCAATATGTCCATTTTTACCAATCCCTAAAATTTGTAAATCTATACCGCCTAATTTTTCGATGGTTTGTTCGTAGGCAACACATTTTTCTTTTAATTCATCTTGCTCCCATTCAGAATTAGGTAAATGAATATTTTTTGGATCAATATCAACATGATTGAATAGATGACGATGCATAAAGCTCCAATAACTTTGGTAAGCATCTCTTGGAATAGGGTAGTACTCGTCTAAATTCACTGTGATCACATTTTTGAAACTTAATCCTTCTTCCTTATGTAATCGTACTAATTCTTTATATAATAAAATTGGGGTGGCTCCTGTAGCCATGCCTAAAACACATGGTAAACCTTTAGCCTGTTTATCTTTAATTAACTGTGCAATTTGAGCAGCAACAGCATTGGATCCAGATGCGACATCTTTGTAAATTTTGACCGGAACTTTTTCAAATGATTCAAGCATAGTTCTCTTTTTAATTTGAATATTAAAGTTATAAAAAAGGCCTCAATATTGAGGCCCTAGTTTAATCAACTTTGTTGATTTTAATCATATTGGTAGGTAAATGTAATTGAATAGGGGTACTGCCTGTATTCACTACAACATCACCGGTATTTACAAAACCTTGTGCTTTCAATACTTGGATTTGATCTTTAATGATCTCATCTAAACTTTCTTCTTTGTCATAGTAAAATGCTTTAACACCCCAACTTAATGACAATTGGTTCACTAAACTTTGTTGTTTTGTGAAGATGAATAAGGGTGATTTTGGGCGAAAACTACTTAACATAAAGGCAGTATAACCACTTTGAGTCATACCTACTAATGCATTTGCATTGCTGTCTTCGGATAATTTGGAGGCACTGTAACAAACCGCATCACTTAAGAAAGAAGGAGAGTGTGGCTGTGGTTTTAAATCTTCTGAACGATTGTATTTGTATCCATTTTCTTCTACTTCAGAGATGATTTTACGCATTGTTTCAATCACTAATACTGGGAATTGACCTGTAGCAGTTTCACCACTCAACATCACAGCATCAGCACCTTCAATCACCGCATTGGCAACGTCAGTGATTTCTGAACGGTTTGGTTTCACTCTGTCAATCATAGATTCCATCATTTGCGTTGCCACAATCACTGGCTTAGCTCTATGAATACATTTTCTGATCAATTCTTTTTGGATCAATGGAATTTTCTCAACCGGTAATTCTACCCCTAAATCGCCACGTGCAATCATAATGGCATCACTTGCAATAATGATGTCACGGATATTGGTTAGAGCCTCTGGCATTTCTATTTTTGCAATGATCTTTGCGTTGCTTTTATTTTCAATTAAGATAGCTCTTAACATATCGATATCTGCAACACGTTTTACAAAACTTAAAGCCACCCAGTCTAATTGTTCTTTGATAATGAATGCAGCATCTTCTAAATCTTTCTCAGTCAATGCTGGCAAAGATATTTTAGTATCTGGCAAATTCACCCCTTTTTTAGAAGAGATAATTCCACCTAGTGTTACTTTTACTTTCACGTCACCATTCGCTTCTACACTGTACACCATCACTTCAATCTTACCATCGTCAATCATGATGGTGTTGCCCACAACCACATCGCCTGCAAGGTTAGGGTAGGATACATATATTTTTTCTAAAGTACCAATGCATTTTGTATTTGTAAAAGTTAAGATATCGCCTTCACTCACTTCTAATCGATTGTTCTCAATTTCACCTACTCTTAATTTTGGGCCTTGTAAGTCACCTAAAATAGCCACTGAGCAATTTAATTCTTTATTAATGCCTCTAATATTGTCAATGATTTTCTTTTTGTCTTCATGACTTCCATGAGAAAAATTCAATCTAAAAACGTTCACACCAGCAATGGCTAAATTTTTTAATTGGTCATAGGTTTCGCATGCCGGACCAACTGTTGCAACGATTTTAGTTTTATGGTGTTTCTGTATGTAAGTGGATGTGCTCATTGTAATAATTGGGGTTGTTTTTCTTTTTTTATTGTTTAACTAGCTAAGATTTTTACAATCTTTAACCATTCTTCTGAAATTTTTTGTTTTGCTTTAACAGCATTATCTAGCGGCGTGTATTTCATTTTATTGTCTTCAATACCCACCATCACATTGTGTTTGCCATTCAATAAACATTCTACTGCATGATAGCCCATTCTGCTTGCGATCAAACGATCTAAACAGGTTGGCGCACCGCCTCTTTGAATATGACCTAAAATACAAACACGGATATCGGCATTTGGTAACTTAGCTTTTAAATAATCTCCCACTTGATTTCCACCACCAAATTCATCTCCTTCTGCCACTACAATCAGGTTCACTAATTTTTTTCTCTTTTCTTTTTCGGTCAAATTAGCAACCAATGCTTCCATATCTGTTTTTGATTCAGGAATCAAAATATTTTCGGCACCAGTGGCAATGCCGCTATGTAAAGCAATGTATCCGGCGTCACGTCCCATGACTTCAACTACAAATAGTCGATCATGCGCATCTGCAGTGTCTCTGATTTTATCAATTGCTTCTACAGCGGTATTGACAGCCGTGTCAAAACCTATTGTGAAATCACTACCAGCAATATCTTTATCAATGGTACCTGGTATGCCAATACAAGGAATATCAAACTCATTGCTGAATTTCTGGGCACCTTTGAAACTTCCGTCTCCACCTATGACAACGATGCCATCAATGCCTCTTTTTTTAAGATTTTCGTAAGCGATCTTTCGTCCTTCGGGCTCAAAGAAATCTTTGCTTCTTGCTGTTTTTAATATTGTTCCACCTCTTTGAATGATATTGGCCACCGATCTTGAATCCATTTGAAAAATATCATCATCAATCATTCCATTGTACCCTCTAATCACTCCAAACACCTCCAAACCATGGTATAAACTTGTTCTAACTACGGCTCTGATGGCAGCATTCATGCCTGGGGCGTCACCGCCAGATGTTAAAACAGCAATTTTATGTACTTTTTTTGTAGACATGTGGATTCAATTTGTCATTTAATGGATTGATTTACAGTTATAAACCAATTGGTTACCAAAAGAACGGAGCCCCAAATTTAAACAATTGAAAGCAATTCTCCATTGATTTTATGCAATGATTCTTATTATCCTTTTATGAATTTATCTCTCTTCTATTATTTCCCCTCAATTTCCAGCAATTCGCTAAATAATTGATCATATTCCTGATTCATTTGCTGGAGTGCTTGTTGCTTTGATTGGTAGTCTTTTTCAATTAATAGAAAACTAGCATTATCAGAATAGATGGTGGGGTCTGCCATTTTTAATTCAATAGCTTTTAAATCGGACTGGGTTTGCCCCATTTTTTCTTCTAATTGTGCAATTTGCTTTTGTAATTTCTGTACAAGCTTTTGTTGTTCTTTATCAATCGGACCTACCTTGACTTCCTTAACAACTATTGGCTCAACTTTTTTTTCGATAGGTTTTGGTGCTTGCTTAGCCATTCTTTCTTTCCATGCGACCCATTCTGCATAATCACCTTTGAATTCTATGATTTGCTCATCTTCAATTTCCCAAATCTTATTCGCAGTTTTTGAAATAAAATAACGGTCGTGGCTCACCAATATAATAGAACCATCATATTTAGTTAAGGCTTCTGCCAATAACTCTACAGTGGCCATATCTAAGTGGTTAGTAGGCTCATCCAGCATTAAAAAATTTGCCTTACTAATAATCGTTTTAGTCAATGCAACTCTCGCTTTTTCTCCTCCACTTAACACTTTAATTTTTTTATCAATCTCATCGCCACCAAATAAGAAACAACCTAATAAGGCTCGTAGTTCTAAATCTGTTTTTTTAGTACCGCATTCTTGTACTTCTTGTAAAATAGTATTGTTCAAATTCAAAGATTCTAACTGGTGCTGTGCATAAAAACTTTCATCTACATTATGTCCCCAAACTCTTTCTCCTTCGTAGCTTTCCATACCTGCTACAATTCTTAATAGGGTAGATTTCCCTTTACCATTGGCGCCAATTAAAGCAATTTTATCGCCTCTTTCAATTTCTGCAAATGCATTTTCTAAAATTGTTTGGGCTGGATATTTCTTACTAATGCCTTTTAAATCTACCAGCACTTTTCCAGGGGTTTTATCGACTGCAAAATTGATTCTAATATTGGGTCTTTCAATTTGAACATCTTCAATGACATCTAATCGGTCTAATCTTTTTTGAATGGATTGCGCTTGAGCTGCTTTAGAAGCCTTGGCTTTAAAACGCTCAATAAAACGCTCTTGTTGTCTGATATAATCTTGTTGGTTTTCAAATGCCCTTTGTTGAATTTCTACACGTTGTACTTTTTCAAATTCATAATAGTCATAATCACCAGTATAAAAATGAAGTTGTTGCTGGTAGACTTCAACAATTTTATTCACCATTTTATTCAAGAAATATTTATCGTGACTCACAATCACCACGCTACCTTTATAATGTAATAAATATTTTTCCAACCATTCAATACTTGGTAAATCTAAGTGGTTGGTAGGCTCATCCAATAATAATACATCTGGGGCTTGTAAAATCATTTTAGCTAATAAAACGCGCATTCTCCATCCACCACTAAATTCTTTATAAGGGCGCGATAAATCTTTATTTGTAAAACCTAAACCATGTAATACTTCTTCTGCTTTATGTTCAATATTGTAGCCATCTAATACATCTAATTCATGCAAAGCATCAGTGTATTTAATTAAAATATCATTGTCTTCTGGATGGGCTTCTAAAGCGATACCAAGTGCCTCAATTTCTTTTTCTAATGCACGTACTCTTTCAAATGCTCCTAATGCCACTTCTGTGATGGTTTCACTTGTATCAAAACTCAATAAATCCTGGTGTAAATAACCTATTGTTGTATCTCTGCCTTTTTCCACAGTGCCTTTTGATGGAGTATATTGTCCAACTAATAATTTTAAGATGGTTGATTTTCCGGTTCCATTGTATCCAATTAATCCTATTCTTTCACCAGGCTGGATATGCCAATTCGCATCCGTTACAATCGCTCTGGCTCCAAACTCAAAAGTTACATTTTGTAATCCTATTAACATATTATTTAAATTCTGTGCGCAAAGTTACAGAGATGTGGTGGCTATTTATGCATATTTTTGAAAAAAGATCTATATGTCTAAATTGTTAATTCCGTTTTTAATGTGTTTCATCATGGCCTGTGGAAACAATGAAAATGAACCCATTGACAAAGTTGCATCCAAGTTTTCTAGTGAAAGACATGACTCAAATTTGGATCAACAAATTCAGCCTTTATTGAACCAATACTTTGCTGTCATGGATCATTTGAAAGAACAGGACAGCGCCGATTTGGAATTCTATGGTGCGAATATGATTCAATTATCGGATAGTCTGATCCAACAAAATTTATCCAATGATACGGCTACCAATCATTTGGCGATTCAAGGCTTAATGAATATTCAAAATGAGATGTCAGCTATATTAATGGAATCCAATCCAGAAGAACGGATTATGGGTGCGCAAATGTTAAGCCTGCAATGGATAGATTTTTTATCTGCTATTGGCTATCAAAAGCAAACTATCTATATTTTCACGAATAAGGAAGAAGGGTTTTGGATAGGACTTAAAAATAAAGGCAAAAACCCATACAACAACGAGGGGGATTTACAATACACTCCGGTACAAATTTTACAAGAGTTAAAATAGGACCCATTAGTCTGGTATGGGAGGCTCATACACAATCAATATTTTCGCATTGATTTTATTGGTAGAAGTAATAAAATATTCTTGTCTATGCTTACCATCTTTATATAAAAGTAAGGCCGTATTGGGTGGCACAGTACCCATATTATGTGCTACAATGATAACTTCATGCTCTCTTATATTCTCTGAAAAATTAAATTCAAGGTGTATAGATTTGTAGCTTAATCTTTTTTTGTTGACCAATAATTTTTTATTGTCAAAAACGATGATGGTATCATTGTCAATGGTTCCATTATCAAATAAATCGATGGTAATATTTTTACTATTGGTAATAATTTTTTTAACCAATTTATTTTCTCTACCCACCAATACCCAAGGTAAATTAATGGGTTGATTGTGGATTGCATTTTGAGTACTTGTAGTTGCATCAATAGCTTCATTTTCCACAATCACTTCGTCTGCAACTGCTTCTGTGATTGAATTTACTGTATTTTTGGTAGTCGTTTTTTCTACAGATGGGATGACTTGATTGGTCGGCTTAGGTATAGACGTTGAGGGCTTATTTTTTGACTGCAAATTTTGAGTGATTGCTAGTTTTATTTTTTGGGTATCAATATTTTTATTTTCAACTTTATTATTTTTAGAAGTTTCTTTAATATTTTTTTCATTTAAAAAGCCAGGTACTTTTTCTAAAAAAACTTTACCACTCCCACAATTCCTTTGGACACCAACCATAGTGGACATATAACTACCTTCTAAAATTTCGTGGCCATCTATATTTTTATAGGTCAAAAAGTTTGACATCAAACAGGCTTCAAGTTGATTTGTAATTTTAATTCGTTCAAAACTAGTTTCATCTATTTGAACTAAATGAGTGCGTGGACTATGACTTCCCTGAGCAAATGCGCTAGCATAAAATTGGTCGCCTTTTTTGGTAATGGTTTGTGCAGAAATTTGGTGAGTTGCATCTTCTTTAATCACCAATTCATAGGAATAATTATTGATGAACGCATCTCCATTGGTAATAAAACTACCCTGCCATCTGCCAGTTAAGTTTTGGGCACTTAATTGGGTAATAAAGCAGCATAAAAATAGGAGTAAGGTTGTTCTTGCCATAATGGATTAGAACTTTAAATTTAAGTATTAATCTAAGTATAAACAAGCATCCTTTTTTTTGTTATCTTTGTCACCATATATTTATAGTACAAACATGGTTCAAATTCAATTTCCAGACGGGGCAGTAAGATCCTACGAAAAAGGTATCACTGCATTAGGTATCGCAAAATCAATTAGCGAAGGCTTAGCAAAAAAAGTATTAGCCGCATCCATCGATGGGGAAATATGGGATGCAACACGTCCAATTAACAATGATGCTGCTTTAAAATTATTGACCTGGGACGATGCAGATGGCAAAAATACATTCTGGCATTCTTCTGCGCATTTACTTGCAGAAGCGGTGGAAATGCAGTTTCCAGGCGCTAAATTTTGGGTAGGACCTGCATTAGAAAAAGGCTTTTATTATGATATAGATTTAGGAGGAAAGTCCATCAAAGAGGAAGATGTTATTTTATTAGAGCAAAAAATGAATGAATTGGCAAAGCAAGCCAATGACTATATCCGTAAGGAAATGTCGAAGCCCGAAGCTGTGGCTTATTTTACAGAGAAGGGGGATGAATACAAACTAGATTTATTGTCTGGATTGGAAGATGGCACCATTACTTTTTATACACAAGGGGGCTTTACAGATTTATGTCGTGGGCCGCATATCCCAAATACAAGTGCAATTAAAGCCATCAAAATCACCAATATCGCTGGTGCTTTTTGGAAAGGGGATGAAAAAAATAAAATGTTAACGCGTGTATATGGTGTGACTTTCCCGAATCAAAAAGAATTGGATGAGTACTTGTTATTATTAGAAGAAGCTAAGAAAAGAGACCATCGAAAATTAGGAAAAGAATTAGGCATTTATACTATGGATGATGATGTTGGACCTGGCCTTCCATTGTGGATGCCCAATGGTACAATCATCATTGAGGAATTAGAACGCCTTGCAAAAGAGACCGAAGAAGCTGCAGGATATAAGCGTGTGGTGACCCCACATATTGCTAAAGAGAGCATGTATATTACAAGTGGTCACTTGCCTTATTATCAAGATAGTATGTTCCCGCCAATGGAATTGGATGGCACAAAATATTATCTAAAAGCAATGAACTGTCCGCATCACCATAAAATTTTTGATGCAGAGCCAAAGAGCTATAAAGACATGCCACTAAGACTTGCAGAGTATGGTACTTGTTACCGTTATGAGCAATCTGGTGAATTGTTTGGATTAATGCGAGTGCGTTGTTTACATATGAATGATGCACATATTTATTGTACAAAAGAACAATTTGCACAAGAATTTAGAGCGGTGAACGACATGTACTTAAAGTACTTCAATATTTTTGGTATCGATAAATATGTGATGCGTTTGAGTTTACATGATCCTGCTAAATTGGGTCAGAAATACATCAACGAACCTCAGTTATGGTTAGAGACGGAACAAATGGTGCGTGAAGTATTGATTGAAACAGGCACGCCGTTTATAGAAGTACAGGATGAAGGGGCTTTCTACGGACCAAAAATTGACGTACAAATTTGGAGTATCATAGGCAGAGAATTTACATTGGCAACCAATCAAGTGGATTTTGCGCAAGGAAAAAGATTCAATTTAAGTTTTACCAATACAAACAATGAACCAGAAACGCCATTGATTATTCACCGTGCACCTTTAGGAACACATGAACGCTTTATTGGTTTCTTGTTAGAGCATTATGCAGGTAAATTCCCAGTTTGGTTGGCGCCATTGCAAGCTAAAATTTTACCAATCAGTGACAAGTTCATGCCATATGCTCAAGAAGTTTTGGCAGAATTACGCAAAGCAGGAGTTCGAGCCGAGATTGATGATAGAAACGAAAAAATTGGTAAAAAAATCCGTGATACCGAATTGATGAAAGTGCCATATATGCTTGTAATTGGAGAAAAAGAGATGACCGAGGGGCAGTTGTCTATTAGAAGACAAGGCAAAGGAGATTTAGGTATGATGGATAAAACAGCCTTTATTTCTCAGATCCATCAAGAAATAGTCGAAAGAAAAGCACCTGAAGCATAACATTGACTATCTTTACAAACTTAAACAACGTTTTAAAAATTAATGGCATTACCGAACAGAGGACCAAGATTTAACCCAAGGTTTCAAAGACAACAAGAACCAGAACACCGTATTAATGATCGTATTAGAGTACCAGAAATACGACTGGTTGGTGATAATATCACCGTAGGCGTTTACAACACACAAGATGCGCTGAAAATAGCTGCAGACCAAGGTTTAGACTTAGTAGAGATTTCTCCAACTGCCAATCCTCCAGTATGTAAAGTCATTGATTATAAGAAATTTCTTTACGAGAAAAAGCGTAAGGAAAAAGAGATGAAAGCGAACTCAAAACAATCAGAGATCAAAGAGATTCGTTTCACTCCTGGTACAGATGACCATGATTTTGATTTCAAAGCTAAACACGCCGAAAAGTTTTTACAAGATGGTAATAAGGTGAAAGCCTATGTTCAATTTAAAGGAAGAGCTATCATGTTCCAAGATAGAGGTCAATTGCTTTTGTTGAAATTCGCAGAAAGACTAGCTGAATCAGGCACTTTAGAAAGTATGCCTAAGTTGGAAGGAAAGAGAATGTTTGCTATTTTCCAACCAAAAGCAGGGGGTAAAAAGAAGCCAACAGCTTAATATTTGGTATCACAATTAGCTAAAATGCTGATTTTCAATGAATATTTTGTACAAAAGCCACATTTATTGTGGCTTTTGTTTTGCTATATACTACACTTATCCTACCTTCGCCCTCCATTTCCCACAAGGCTCAACAAGTGTCTCGCCCGTGCAAGACCGCCAGTAGGGAGTAATCGATAAGATTATAATAATGCCAAAAGTAAAAACTAACTCAAGCGCAAAAAAGCGTTTTAAAGTTACTGGAACCGGTGAAATCACCTTCCAAAAAGCTTTCAAAAGACACATTCTAACCAAGAAATCTACAAAGCGTAAAAGAGCTATGAGAAAGAAAGGTTTAGTAGGATCAACTAACAAAGATTTTGTTCTTCGTTTATTAAGATTAAAAGGATAATCTATCCTGACAATTTCAACCATTTAATTCACCGAGTCCGAAGCTTTCAATAGCCGATTCAAAAAAATATTAATTATGCCACGTTCAAAAAATGCCGTTGCATCTAGAGCAAGAAGAAAAAAGATTTTAGATCAAGCCAAAGGTTTCTATGGTAAGCGTAAAAACGTCTATACCGTTGCCAAAAACGTATTAGAGAAAGGTTTAACTTATTCTTATGTTTCTCGTAAATTGAAGAAGCGTGAGTACCGCACATTGTGGATTGCACGTATCAACGCAGCAGTAAGAGAAGAAGGATTGACTTACAGCCAGTTCATTAATTTATTAGCTAAGAAGGGTTCTGATTTGAACCGTAAAGTATTGGCTGATATGGCAATGAATGAGCCAGAAACTTTCCAAAAGATTGTTCAATCTGTGAAGGCTTAATTTCAAAGGCTTTTATTAAATTTAAAGACTCGAAATTAGTACAAGAATGACTTTACAAAAGCCCTCCAATTGGAGGGCTTTTGCTTTGGTGCCCACTTAAAAAAATCAATCTTAATATCCGACCAAAGAACTATTTTTGTATTCTTAAATATAACAGCTAACAACCCAGCTTAAGCAATGAACAATACCTACACTTCTCTGGTAAAACAAACTTTCCATTTCCCTCAAGAAGGATTCAACAAAAATGAAAATGGTTACCTAGAATTTAATGGGCTAGATTTAAAAGCAATTATCGAAAAACATGGCACACCTTTAAAGCTCACCTATTTGCCAAAAATAGGTATGCAAATCAATAAGGCAAAAAAGATGTTTGCAGATGCTTTTAAAAAACATAAGTACGAAGGGCAGTATTTTTATTGTTATTGTACAAAAAGTTCACACTTTTCATTCATAGTAGAGGAAGCTTTATCGCATGATGTACATTTAGAAACTTCATTTGCTTATGATATTGAAATCATTAATCAATTGTATAGAAGAAGAAAAATCAATAAAGATATTTTTATCATTTGCAACGGTTTTAAGCAAAAAACCTATACGAGTAGAATTACAAAATTGATCAATACTGGATTTAAAAATGTGATTCCAATTTTAGATAATGTAGAAGAATTACAGTTTTACAAGCGCAATGCAAAAGTGCCGTTTAAATTAGGTATTCGCGTTGCTGCTGAGGAAGAACCAAGTTTTCCTTTCTACACATCCCGTCTAGGTATTCGTGCAAAAGATATCTTAGAATTTTATGTGGACGAAATAGAAGGTTATGAAGATAAGTTTCAATTAAAAATGTTGCATATCTTTTTAAATAAAGGGATTAAGGATGATATCTACTATTGGTCAGAGTTGAATAAGATCATCAACTTATATTGTCAATTAAAAAAAATCTGTCCTGAATTAGATTCAATTAATATTGGTGGTGGTTTCCCAATTAAGCACTCACTTGGTTTTGAATATGATTATCAATTCATCATCAATGAAATTGTATCTAATATTAAGAAGGCATGTAAAAAAGCTAAAGTGCCAATGCCAAATATCTACACTGAATTTGGAAGTTATACAGTAGGAGAGAGCATGGCGCATATTTATAAAGTATTAGCCGAGAAAAAACAAAACGACAGAGAGTGTTGGTATATGATTGATTCCTCTTTTATTACAACGCTTCCAGATACATGGGGGATTGGAGAAAAATTCTTGATGCTACCTGTGAATAAATGGGAAAATGATTACCAAAGGGTCGTACTTGGAGGTATCACTTGTGATAGTCATGACTATTATGATTCAGAGGAACATATTAACGAAGTGTTCTTACCTAAGTTAAAGGATGATACCATAGATGATAAAGAGGAAGAGAATAAAGAACCATTGTATGTTGGATTTTTTCATACGGGTGCCTATCAAGATCAAATAAGTGGCTATGGAGGAATCAAACACTGCTTAATTCCATCTCCAAAACACGTTATTGTTGAAATGGATGAGAAGACAGGCAAATTGGTTGATTGGGTCTATGCAAAAGAACAATCTGCTCAGTCCATGCTAAAAATATTAGGTTATCTAAGGTAAAATGTTCCCATTTCGCGTATTTTAATGCCATAATGGCATATTATTGAATTGTTAATTGCCATAATGGCTTGAAAACAAATTTGTAAGTGATTTTTAAAATACCTAATTTTGGTCTAAATAGAAGAAGATATGTACCCTGCAGAGTTTGTATTACCAATGAAAGCTGAATTAGTTGATAACGGATTTACTGATTTAACAACAGCTGCTGAAGTGAATGAAATGGTAAATGCAACTGGTACAACAATGGTAGTGATTAATTCGGTTTGTGGATGTGCTGCTGGAGCTTGTAGACCAGGTGTTTTGATGGCTATAGCAAACGCAACAAATAAACCAGATCATATTACAACTGCATTTGCAGGTTTCGATATCGAGGCTGTCAATCAAGTAAGAGCATTACATATGCCTTATCCACCTTCTTCACCAGCAATTGCTTTGTTTAAAGACGGCAAATTGGTGAGCATGGTAGAAAGACATCAGATTGAAGGAAGCCCTGCTCAAGTGATTGCGCAACATTTAATTTCTTTGTTCAACGAACATTGCAATTAGTAAATATATTGAACGTTTTTTGTTTTTAGATGGGTTAGTAATTACGGCCGCACTTTCTAGTGTGGCCATTTTTTTGCTAATAATCACTTACTTTGCAGTACTTAAATACATACTATGTATCCTAATTTATATTATTTAATCAAAGACCTTTTTGGAATTGAACTCAGTGCTTTAAAGTTGGTGAATTCATTTGGTTTTTTTGTGGCAATGGCCTTTGTTGCCTCTGGTTATGTATTGTTTCAAGAATTAAAAAGAAAATCTGCATTAGGGGAATTTAGTTATACAGAAGAAAAAGAAATCATTGGCGCTCCTGCAACCACAGGTGAATTGTTAAGTGCAGGATTTTTTGGATTTATTTTTGGCTATAAATTAGTTGGTGCATTTATCATTGCAGATGCTTTAAACAATCCTCAAGCTTTTATTTTATCCTTAAATGGTAGTATGGGCGCGGGCATATTAGTAGCCGCCTTCATGGTTTATTTAAAATGGAAAGAAAAGGATAAATTAAAGTTAGCGAAGCCTGAAACCCGCACTGTTCAAGTGTGGCCGCAGGATAGGGTAGGCGATATTGTATTAAAAGCTGCCTTATGGGGTTTCTTAGGCGCAAAGATTTTTCATAATTTAGAAAACCTAGAAGAATTTAGTAGAGACCCAATTGGTTCTATTATTTCATTTAGTGGATTGACCTTTTTTGGCGGATTAATTTTAGCCACCATTGCCATTATCTATTATTTAAAACAGCAAAAAATTTCAGTCATACATTTTGCAGATGCGATGGCGCCTACCATGTTATTTGCCTATGCCGCTGGCAGAATTGGATGTCAAATAAGTGGGGATGGGGATTGGGGTATTGTGAATATGCATCCAAAACCATTTGGATGGATTCCAGATTGGGCATGGGCCTATCAATATCCACATAATGTAGTGAATGAAGGGGTAGCGATACAAGGATGTATTGGGTCCTATTGTAATCAATTGCCTTTACCAGTTTATCCCACTGCTTTGTATGAAATCATCTCTATGTTTATTTTATTTGCGATCATGTGGAGCTTCCGTAAAAAAGTAACGCAGCCAGGTATCTTAACAGGTATTTATTTAATTTTTGCTGGCGGTGAAAGATTCTTGATTGAAAAGATTAGGGTGAATAATAAATATGATTTTTTACCATTCCACCCAACACAGGCAGAATTGATTTCCGTTGTATTAATCATCTTTGGCGTTTTATTTTTAGCTAAATCAAAAAAATGGTTCCCTATCAAAAACGCTTAATCCACATAGACTTCCAAACTAATTTATTTTCAAATACAATCATTATTCAACTTTAATTTTTTATTATGCCATCATTTGATATCGCAAGTTCAGTAGACGTTCAAATATTAGACAATGCTGTTAACGTGGTGAAAAAAGAAATCACCAATCGTTTTGATTTTAAAGGAATTCATGTAGTGATTGATCTGAATAAAAAAGACTTCATGATAAAATTAGAATCAGATTCAGAGATGAAATTGCAGCAAATTGTAGATGTGCTTTTAAGTAGATCTATCAAACAGGGTATAGACGCCAATGCATTTGATTTGTCTAAAACCCCTCAACCAAGTGGGAAGATATTCAAACAAGATGTTCCGGTAAGAAATGGTTTGAAGCAAGAAGATGCTAAAAAAATCTCTAAGTTCATCAAAGACAAGGGTTTAAAGGTTCAAACTGCCATTATGGATGATATCATTAGATGTACAGGGAAGAAAATTGATGATTTACAGGAAGTTATATCGGCTTGTAGGGCCGAAAATTTTGGAGTTCCATTGCAATATATCAATATGAAGTCCTAATTGTGCCCAATCAAAGTCCCTATAAAAGCCTTAAAAACTCTGATTATGTCTTTAGTTAAGGACTTCTCCTCAAAATTTTGGTTAAAAAGGCATTTTAGCCTACTTTTGCAACCTATTTTATAATTGTCACGGCAAAAACCGTGCAGCCTTAAAAATCATCATATGAAACAAGGTATCCATCCAGAAGCGTATCGTTTCGTTGTCTTCAAAGACATGAGTAACAACACTTCTTTTTTAGGTAAGTCTACTGCAAACACCAAGGAAACAATCCAATGGGAAGACGGTAATGAGTATCCAGTAATTAAATTGGAGATCTCAAACACATCTCACCCTTTCTACACTGGTAAGAACATGTTAGTAGATACTGCTGGTCGTATCGATAAGTTCAACAAGCGTTACGCAAAAGCAAAATAAATTAAAGCATTTAATTTTATCAACCCTTTCCTACTTCGGTCGGAAAGGGTTTTTTCGTCATCAATACTTACCTTTGTAACCTAGAAATTGCTAAACAAATTGACCATGCAGAAATTAGATATATTGGCATTTGGTGCACATCCAGATGATGTGGAATTAGGTTGTGGAGGCACTTTGTTAGCTGCAGTAGCCGAAGGCAAAAAAATAGGGATCATCGATCTCACGCAAGGCGAACTTGGAACAAGAGGTACAGTTGTTGATAGATTAAAAGAAGCATTATTAGCTGGTGAAATCATTGGTGCAGCTGTGAGAGAAAACGTGTGTATGAAGGATGGTTTTTTTGTAAATGATCAAGCACATCAAATGATGATCGTTGAAGTAATTAGAAAATATCAACCCGATATTGTTTTATGCAATGCCCCAGAAGATCGTCATCCAGATCATGGGAAGGCTGCTAAGCTTGTTGCTGATGCTGCATTTTTATCAGGGTTGGTTAAAATTCAAACAACACATAACGGTGTGGCGCAAGAGGCATGGAGACCAACACAATTGTTTCATTATATTCAATCCAGAAATTTACAACCTAGTTTTGTAGTGGATATAAGTGAACAGATGGATCAAAAAATGGCTGCTATTTTAGCGCATGCATCACAGTTTTACAATCCCAATTCTAACGAGCCAAATACATTTATTTCTAGTGATTCTTTTTTAGAATTTATAAAAGGACGTGCAAAAGAATTTGGACAACAAGTAGGGGTGCAATATGCAGAAGGGTTTATTTCGGAGAAAATGATTGGTATCCATAGTTTTGACGGGTTAATTCAAAAGACAACATAGATAAAATAATTAATACTTTTTAAAGACGCATTATGGCAATCGTAAAAGTGGGTTTAGTACAAATGTCCTGCACGGCAGATGTAAATGCAAATAAAGCAAAAGCAGTCACAAAAATTAAAGATGCAGCAAAGCAAGGTGCACAAATTGTGTGCTTGCAAGAGTTATATACTTCACTGTACTTTTGTGATGTAGAAGCATATGAAAATTTTAAATTAGCAGAACTAATACCTGGAAAAACAACAGATGAACTAGCCTTGTTGGCAAAGGAATTAAATATTGTGATCATTGCTTCATTATTTGAGAAAAGAGCAGAAGGTTTGTACCATAATACCACTGCAGTATTGGATGCAGATGGTACTTATTTAGGTAAGTATCGTAAAATGCATATCCCTGATGATCCAGCTTATTATGAAAAATTTTATTTCACACCGGGCGATTTAGGGTACAAGGTTTTCAAAACAAAATTTGCAACCATTGGTGTCTTGATTTGCTGGGATCAATGGTATCCAGAAGCAGCAAGAATTACAAGTTTAATGGGTGCCGAAATGTTATTTTATCCCACCGCAATTGGTTGGGCAACTGCACAGGACGAAGCAACCAATACAGAACAATACAATGCATGGCAAACCATTCAAAGAAGCCATGCTGTAGCCAATGGTGTTCCAGTGATTAGTGTGAATCGCGTTGGATTAGAGCAAGATGGTTTAATGCAATTTTGGGGTGGAAGTTTTGTAAGTAATCCATTTGGAACTTTATTGTACAAAGCAGCTCACGATCAAGAAGAAATTGCAGTGGTAGATATAGATACTGAAAAATCGGATATTTATAGAACACATTGGCCGTTTTTACGTGATCGCAGAATTGACTCTTACCAACCTATCACTCAAAGATATCTTGACGATGAAAAGTAGTCAATCTATTCAACAAGCAATTTTAGATGGAGCAACGCCCAAATCTTTGGGATATTCCTTCCCGGCTGAATTTGCAAAGCAAGATGCGACTTGGTTAAGTTGGCCACACAAAGAGGCTAGCTGGCCTGGAAAATTAGATAGTATCTATCCATCTTATATTGAATTCATTAAAATTCTAACCTTGTCACAAAGGGTATGTATTAATGTAGTGGATCCATTGATGCAAGCAACTGCAACTCAAATGATGCAGGCGCTCAATGTAGATTTAAAGAAGGTTCAATTTTATATCCATCCAACCAATGATGCATGGTGTAGGGATCATGGCCCTAGTTTTTTAATTGGGAACAACCCAGCTGCGCCCAAAGCGATTGTGGATTGGAATATCAATGCATGGGGTGGAAAATATCCTCCTTATGATTTAGATGATGTAATTCCAACACGCATTGCTGAAGCTTTGAATCTTCCTATTTTTTATCCAAATATCATTATGGAAGGAGGGTCTGTTGATTTTAATGGAGCGGGTGCCGTGATGACTTCTAAATGTTGTTTATTAAATGAAAATAGAAATCCACATTTGAATCAAGCACAAATTGAACAATACTTGTGTGATTATTATGGCGTAGAGCAAGTATTATGGATTTCTGAAGGAATAGTGGGAGATGACACAGATGGACATATTGATGACACAGTTCGTTTTGTGAATGAGGATACTGTTGTGACTGTGATTGAAACCAATAAGGCATCTGAAAATTATACCTTGTTGCAAGACAACTTAAAAGAGTTGCAACAAATGCGTTTGATCAATGGTAAACAATTGAATATTGTTGAATTACCAATGCCTGCAGATGTCATTTACGAAGACCAAATGCTACCTGCCTCTTATGCCAATTTTTATATTAGCAATGCGCACGTGGTGGTACCAACATATCGTTGCGCGCAAGATGATAACGCGATGCGCATACTCCAGGATTGTTTTCCAACTAGAACAGTTGTTGGCATTGATTCAACCGATATCATTTGGGGACTAGGAAGTTTCCATTGTTTGAGTCAACAAGAACCTTCCATAAAATAAAGCGACACTTATATTTAACTTATTCTTTTTTAATTTTCAATTTCGATTATGCGTTTACAATATTTGACTTTCTTGATACTTTGCATTGGCATCTATGCATGTAGTAGTTTCCCCTACACTAAAACGAATCGTCAATACATTCGACAATCAAAATTAATAGCTAAAAAATTAGTATTGTCACCTGACAAACAATCGGAAAATCAATTGCCACTTGCCGAAAAATGGGTAGGCACAACCAATTTTGATTTACGTAAACCTAATTTTGTAGTCATCCACCATACTGCACAAAATGCTTGTGAACAAACTTTAAAAACGTTCACTTTAGAAAGAACTAAAGTGAGTGCACACTATGTCATTTGTAAAGATGGAACCATACACCATATGTTGAACGATTATATGAGGGCATGGCATGGAGGGGTTGGAAGCTGGGGCAACAATACAGATCTTAACTCAAGCTCTATTGGCATTGAAATAGATAACAATGGTTTTGAACCTTTTGAGCCAGCTCAAATTAGCAGTCTTTTAAAATTACTTGAACAATTGAAAAGTAAATATCAAATTCCTGTGGATCATTTTATTGGACATAGTGATATTGCTCCAAGACGTAAGGTAGATCCCAACATCAATTTTCCCTGGAAAACCTTATCAAGTTTAGGCTATGGAATTTGGTTTGAACCTGATACGAGCTACCAACTTCCTATAGGTTTATCCATCAAACATGCATTGAGTTTAGTGGGATATGAGACCCAAGATACAGTTGCTGCTATCCTTGCTTTTAAACGTCATTTTAGACAAGACAGCTCCCGTTTATTGACCAAAGCCGATAGTTCTGTGCTGTCCCAGTTGATACAAGCTAAACTTAAAAATTAGTGTTTAACGTTTATTAATTTTTATTGAATTCGATTGAATAAAAATGAAAATTATACCCATTTTTTTGCCTGCTAACAATTGTTAGTGTAATTTTGAACAAATATTTTTACCATGGATTTAAGTTTAACAGAAGAGCAGTTAATGATTCAAAAAGCGGCTCGTGAATTCGCGCAACAACAATGTTTGCCTGGTGTGATTGAAAGAGATGAGCACCAAAAAGTACCTAAAGAACAATTGTTACAATTAGCCGATTTAGGATTTATGGGCATTATGACTCCTGTGGAATATGGTGGTGCTGGTATGGATACTATTAGCTATGTATTAGCGATGGAAGAAATTAGTAAAGTAGATTCAAGTGTGAGTGTAAGTGTGAGTGTGAACAATAGTTTGGTTTGTTGGGGTTTAGAAAAGTATGGCAACGAAGCCCAAAAGCAAAAATATTTAACGCCTTTAGCACAAGGCAAGAAAGATGGGGAATTATACTTAGGTGCATTTTTATTAAGTGAACCAGAAGCGGGAAGTGATGCAACACACCAACACACAAGTGCAGTTGATAAAGGAGATCATTATGTCTTAAATGGTGTGAAAAATTGGATCACCAATGGTTCTACTGCATCGGTATACTTAGTGATGGCGCAAACAGATGCTTCTAAAGGATCTCGAGGCATCAATGCATTCATCGTTGAAAAAAATACACCTGGTATTACGGTAGGACCTAAAGAAAATAAAATGGGTATTCGCGGAAGTGATACACATTCTATTTCATTCATGGATGTGATTGTGCCAAAAGAAAATAGAATAGGAGAGGATGGATTTGGATTTAATTTTGCAATGAAGACTTTAAATGGGGGTCGCATTGGTATTGCAGCACAAGCATTAGGTATTGCAAGTGGCGCATATGAATTGGCTTTGGCATATAGTAAAGAAAGAAAATCTTTTGGTAAACCAATTCATGAACACCAAGCGATACAATTTAAATTAGCAGAAATGGCCACTCGAATTGAGACTGCAAGATTATTATGTTATAAATCGGCTTGGGAAAAAGACAACCATATGGATTATGTGATGAGCGCAGCTATGGCAAAATTACATGCGAGTGATACGGCCATGTGGGTGACTACTGAGGCGGTGCAAGTACATGGTGGATATGGATTTGTGAAAGAATTTCATGTGGAGCGTTTAATGCGTGATGCAAAAATTACACAAATTTATGAAGGTACTTCTGAAATTCAGAAGATGGTGATTGGAAGATGTATCACTAAATAATGGATTGCTATTTTGGTTTGTTCTGACTACCTTTATAACCTATGCCAGTTAATATTTCTGCTTACCAATCTATTCAAGCTACTTTAGTAGCAGAAGATGTTACGTTGATTGCTGTGAGTAAAACCAAGCCCAATGAGGAGCTAATTGAATTATATAACTTAGGGCATCGTGCCTTTGGAGAAAATTATGTGCAAGAGTTGATTGATAAAGAAGCAGCATTACCCAAGGACATTCAATGGCATTTCATTGGACATCTACAATCCAATAAAGTAAAATACATTGCACCTTTTGTGTACATGATACATGGGGTGGATTCCGAGAAATTATTACAAGAAATCAATAAGCAAGCTATTAAGCAAAATCGTATTATTGATTGTTTATTACAAGTACATATTGCTACAGAGGCAACCAAGTTTGGATTTGACGGACCAGCCCTCCACGAATTAATATTAAGTGGTAGAATAACTAGTTATACCAATATTCGTATAAGAGGCTTAATGGGGATGGCTAGCTTTTCTGAAGATCAAGCATTACTAAGCCAGGAGTTTTCTACTTTAAAAATCTATTTTGATAAAGCCCAACAAGCTTTCCCTGATGGATCATTTAATACCCTTAGCATGGGCATGAGTTCAGACTATGCTTTAGCCATTGCTAAGGGTAGTAATATGGTAAGAATTGGTAGCTTACTTTTTGGCGCAAGAAATTATCCTGCACCAAAATAGCTTACTTCGTTTTTGAATGATCAAAAACTAATTGACAAAATGCTTTCACACCAACAATGAATCCAGATTCATCTAAATAAAAATCTGGAGTATGGTGTGGACCTGCTTTACTTGGATCTGTTCCTTTTGGTAAGCCTCCTAAATTAAAAAAGAAACTTGGCGCTTTTTCACCATAATAGGAGAAATCTTCTGCACCTGTAACCCATGTAGATTCAGAGACATTATCGCTACCTGCTGCTTTGATTAAAGCTGGTAATGTTTTCTTCACCAAACTTGGATCATTGTAGGTAACCAAAGTTTTTGTTTCAATTTTCACTTCGGCAGTTGCACCAGAACTTGCAGCGATTGTTTGTGCAGTATGCTTGATTCTTTCGTGCACTTCTTTTTGCATTTTACTATCCAATGTTCTAATGGTTCCACTCATCTCTGCCGTTTCTGGAATAATATTTTGACGTACACCTGCATTCATTACGCCCACTGTAATAACAACAGGTGCGGTTGTTAAATCCATTTGTCTACTTACAATATGTTGTAATCCTTCTATGATTTGAGCAGATGCTGCAATGGGATCTACACCACCCCAAGGTTGTGAACCATGACTTCCTTTGCCATTCACCTTGATACTAAACCAATCAGCAGCGGCCATGAATGCACCAGATTTATATTTTAAAGTACCTACTGGGGTTTGGCTACTAATGTGAATACCAAAAACGGCCTCTACTTTTGGATTGTCCAATGCGCCTTCTTTGATCATTAATTGTGCACCACCTTCTTCGTTTCCAGGTGCGCCTTCCTCTGCTGGCTGAAATAAGAATACAACAGTACCAGGAAGGTCTTTTTGCATAGCATGCAATACTTTGGCTGTTGCCATTAACATAGCAGTATGTGAGTCATGACCGCAAGCGTGCATCACTGGTACTTTTCTTCCTTCAAAATCTGTGGTGACTTTAGAGGCGAATGGTAAGTTGCTTCTTTCAAATACTGGGAGTGCATCTATATCTGCTCTTAATGCCACTACAGCACCTGGCTTACCGCCTTTTAATACTGCTACAACACCTGTTTTAGCAACAGGGTAGCGCACTTCGATACCAGGTAATGTTTTTAAGAATTCAGCAATGTATTTACCCGTATTGTATTCTCTATTGGATAATTCTGGATTTTGATGAAAATGTCTTCTCCATTGAATTAACTCAGGCTCTACTTTTTCTAAAAGTTGGGCATAATTTTTTGGAAGTTCTTGAGCCATTGAATTGCCTGCAATCAATAAGCTCATTGCGAATAACAGTTTACGCATTTTGTAGGTTTTTATGATGAAAGATTTTTTTGATTATATTAAGCTTGGTATTCTCCAAAAATATTTCTAAGTACGTCTGATATTTCTCCTAATGTACATTTTGCTTCCACAGCAGCAATCACTGGTGGCATGATATTTTGTCCTGAGTTAACAGCTTCAGCAATGGCAGCTAAGCAGTTTTTAGCAAGCATACTATCACGATTTGCTTTTAATGCTTTAATTTTTTCAATTTGTGCTTGCTGGATACTTGCGTCTATTTTGAAAACTGGAATCTTGTTATTTTCTGAAGACTGATATTCATTGACACCTACAATGATTTTTTCTTTTGACTCAATGTCTTTTTGATATTTGTAAGCACTATCACTTATCTTTTGCTGCATCCATCCAGACTCAATGGCTGCAACTGATCCACCCATTGCATCAATTTGTTCAATTAATTCAAGTGCTTTTGTCTCTACTTCTGCAGTCAAGTTTTCTACAAAAAAACTACCTGCCAAAGGATCTGCAGTTTCCGGTATACCACTTTCATAAGCCACTATTTGTTGTGTTCTTAAAGCAATTGTTGCAGCTTGTTCTGTTGGTAAACCCAATGCTTCGTCAAATCCATTCGTGTGTAAGCTCTGCGTACCACCCATTACAGCTGCGATGGTTTGAATGGTAACTCTTGTAATATTATTCAACGGTTGCTGCGCCGTTAAAGTGGCTCCGCCTGTTTGTGTATGAAAACGAAGCATCATTGCTTTTTCATCTGTGGCCCCTAGATCCTTCATCATCTTTGCCCAAATAGATCTTGCTGCTCTAAACTTAGCCACTTCTTCAAATAAGTGATTGTGTGCATTAAAGAAAAAGGAAAGTCTTTTTCCAAATACATTAATATCCAATCCTTTTGCTAAAGCAGCTTCCACATAGGCTTTACCATTGCTCAATGTAAATGCAATTTCTTGCACTGCAGTACTTCCTGCTTCACGAATATGATAACCAGAAATAGAGATGCTGTTCCATTTAGGTACATTGGAACTACACCATTCAAAAATATCTGTAATGATACGCATGGAATGTCTTGGCGGATAGATATAAGTGCCTCTTGCAGCGTATTCTTTTAAGATATCATTTTGAATCGTTCCAGAAAGTTGGTTTAAATCGATGCCTCTTTTTTTAGCGACGGCCACATACAGTGCCAATAAAATAAAGGAGGTCGCATTTATGGTCATGGAGGTACTGATTTTATCCAAGGGAATACCATCGAATAAAATTTCCATGTCTTCTATAGAACAAATTGAAACACCCACTTTGCCCACTTCGCCGTCTGCTAAAGCATGGTCTGCATCATAACCAATTTGAGTTGGAAGATCAAAAGCAACGCTCAATCCCATAACACCTTGAGATAATAAAAAGTGGTAACGTTGGTTGCTTTTCTGAGCTGTTGAAAAACCGGCATATTGACGCATCGTCCATAATTTTCCACGATACATATCCTTCTGCACGCCTCTAGTGAATGGGTAGGTTCCTGGACTAGGAATTGCTTTTGCCGTATCTGGAAGATCTAAAGGGGTATAGACCTTTTGAATCTCTATCCCACTATCGGTTTGCTTCTTGTTTAATTCCATGGTTCAAATTACGAATTTTAGTTGTTTTTGAACGCAATAATTTTCCTTTTTCGATAAATTTGGACTGGTACAATCCCTAGATAAGTGTTAATTTTGTATTTGATAGGTCGCTTGAATTTTCAGCGTTACAATATGTCTTAAATCAATTTATTTATGTCTACAATAACCGATACAGCCAGCACACCAGTCAGTTTTACTGCAGGTGCTATCGAAGAAATTCAGCGTTTAATGCATGCCCCTGATTTTGATCAACAACAAAGATTAAGGGTAGGCGTGAAAGGTGGAGGATGTAGTGGGATGACCTATGTTTTAGGTTTTGATGTTACGACAGATAAAGACCTTTTATTTTCAATCGAAGGCATCCCTTGTTGCATAGAAACATCGCATCAGATTTATTTATATGGAATGCAGATAGATTGGCAGGGCGGATTGAATAGCCGCGGATTTACTTTTACCAATCCCAATGCTTCGAGTACTTGCGGATGCGGAACATCATTTGCAGTTTAAAAGTTTAGAATAAATACTTCATTCTCGCGCTCTATCGCTTTGCTCAAAAGTTCGCTCAAATGAGTATTCTATTCTAAAAATCTCAAAACAAATATAGTAGCATAAAAAAGCCCCTCGAATTTCGAGGGGCTTTTTTAATATTCAATTCAACTAGGCTATGCATTGTTAGCACTATGTTTTTTTGCTTTTGGTTCTCTACCCAATGGCTTGTTCTTTGCGAAGTCAACCAATACTGGAGCTGCTACAAAGATAGAAGAGTAGGTACCTGTGATTACCCCAATCAACATGGCGAATGCGAAACCTCTTGTTACTTCTCCACCAAAGATGAATAAGATTAAGATGGTTAAGAACACGGTCAATGAAGTCATCACTGTTCTTGATAATGTTTGGTTAATGGCTTTATTAATGATGGTTGCATTATCAACACCTTTCATTAAATGACTGTCCTCACGGATACGGTCATATACAATCACTGTATCGTTCATAGAGAAACCGATTACCGTTAGAATGGCAGCAATAAAGTGCTGGTCAATCTCTAATGGGAATGGAACGAAATTTCTCAAGAAACTAAATACAATCAAAGTCACAAATACATCATGCAACAATGAGAAGATGGTACCTAAAGAATATCTCCAATCACGGAAACGGATAAAGATGTATAAACAAATTGCAATCAAAGCAAAGATGGTTGCTTTTGTTGCACCCGCTTTTAAATCATCAGAGATAGATGGCAATACTTTTTGTTGTTGTTGCTTGTACTGCTCATCAAATTCTTTGAAGGTTGTTCCAGCAGGTAATTGCTTATTTAACCCCTTAAATAATAAAGCTTCAACTTCTTGATCGATATTATTTCCTTGATCTTTAATTTTATAAGAAGTCGTGATATTGATTTGGTTTTTAGTGTCTACCGTTTTAATGATAGGGGCTTCTCCAAATACGACTTTCAAATCGTTTCTAATTTCTTCGATATTGACAGTTTTGTCAAACTTAACTGTGAAGCTACGTCCACCAGCAAATTCAACACCTTCATCAAATCCGTTAATGAATGAACCAATACCTCCAATTAATACGAATGCAGATAAGATATAAGCATACTTTCTGAATTCAATGAATTTGAAATTTGCATTTCTAAATACGCCTCTTGAAACTGCTGTGAAATATTGGAAATGTCTATTCTTACTTGTGTAGATATCAGTGATCAATCTAGAAACTAGGATACCACAGAATAAAGACAATAAGATACCAATAATTTGAGTGGTTGCAAATCCTAATACAGGACCTAAACCAAAGTATGCTAAGATGACTGCTGTTAATAGTGTTGTAACGTGCGCATCTAATACTGGAGACATAGAACGCTTATAGCCATCTGCTACCGCTAATTGATAGCTCTTTCCTTTTGTTAATTCTTCCTTGATTCTTTCAAATATAATTACGTTCGTATCTACAGCCATACCAATGGTCAATACCAATCCGGCAATACCTGGTGCAGTTAACGTAAATCCTAATGCACTTAAAATACCTATTGTAAATAATAAGTTTAAGATCAAAGCGATATTCGCAACCCATCCACTCGTGTTAAAGTAAATCAACATTAAAGCAAAAATGACTAAGAATGCAATACCAAATGCCATTGCACCACCTTGAATAGATGCAGCTCCTAATGTTGGACCAACTTGTTGTTCTGCAACAATTTTTGCTGGAGCTGGTAATTTACCACTCTCTAAAATTTGTGCTAAATCCTGTGCTGTCTTTAAAGAGTAATTACCAGAGATAGATGAATTACCAGTTGTAATAGCGTCATTCACATTAGGTGCAGAATAAACAATATTATCAAGGACGATTGCTAATGGCTTACCTACATTTTTTGTGGTCATTTTAGCCCAAATGCTCGTACCAATTTTGTCCATATTCATTTTGATCGCTACTTTTCCACGCTCATCAAAA
The DNA here is from genome assembly GCA_037143275.1 of Chitinophagia bacterium. GTDB lineage: Bacteria > Bacteroidota > Bacteroidia > Chitinophagales > Chitinophagaceae > Sediminibacterium. The sequence continues at coordinate 242,505 of JBAWZB010000002.1, read as the reverse complement.
TCTTGTGCTGCATTGGCAACATGGTCGCCTTCTAATTCAGCTAAACCATTTTCCAAAGTTTTGATGGCATATAAAGCTAACACGTCTTTTGCTTTAGGATCAGATTCGTCAGACTTACCATACATGAATACCAAGTTCGATGGGAACTTAGATTTTACTTCTGGTAAAGCTAGATAAGCGTTCAAAACTGCAGAATCTTTTTTCAAAGTATAGCCAATCTCAGCAGGGAAAACGTACTGGCCATTTTTTGCTTGATAAGGCTGCGTGAATTGTACAATTTTTAGTAATGGGTTTTTTGCCGCATTTGCTTTTGCTGTGTCTATTTTAGCTACAACAGTTGAATCAACAATGCCAGCATTGCTCAATTCAATGGCTTTATCTGCAGCTAAAATTGCAGTTTGGAAATCCTTGTTCTCGAAAGTATACACTTCAAAAAACTGTAGGTTAGCAGTAGACTGTAAATAAGAACGTACACGCTCTTTATCCGAGATACCTGCTAATTCAATATTAATAATCCCTTTGCTTGGATCTGGATTAATAGAAGGAGAAGCTAATCCAAATCTGTCAATACGGGTATTTAAAATTCTAAATGTATTATTGAATGCTTGAGTAGACTGCTCTTGTAAATAAGTTATTACAGTAGCGTCAGAGGCATCAAACTTTAATTTACCATTGCTTCTAGTGGCGAATAAAGGGGCTAATTTACCTGTTGGGTTTACAGCTTTATATTCGTTCGTGAACAAAGTGATCAAATCGGCATTGCTATTTGCTTTTTTATTGACTGCATTGTTTAATGCAGTATTGAAAGCTGGGTCTTTAGAGTAGTTCGCCAAAGATTTGATTAGACCATCTAGTCCAACTTCCATGGTTACACTCATACCACCTTGTAAATCAAGACCTAACATCAATTCTTTTTCCTTTGCAGCAGCATAAGTTGTTAAGCCAAAGAATAACTTAGTCTCTTTTGTACTGTCTAATAAGCGCTTGTAATACACTTTTTTAGCATCAGCTACACTGTCATTGTATAACAATTGTTGGTCTTTATCACCTGGATAAACCTGTTCTGCTTTGGGTAGTTTGTTGACCCAAGCGGTTGCTTTAGCATCCATTGCTTTTTCGTGTGTTCTAACGAACCAAGTAAAAGATAATTGGTAAAGACAAATTAAAATAAGCGCAAATGTAAAAAAGCGCACTAATCCTTTGAGTTGCATAGTAGTTTGGTTAACTTTTTTTAGTCGGCAAATATAATGGAAACAAGCCTAAAACGAGCCCTATTTGACCATTATTTTGAGTGGGTTTCTAGTCGATGCTCATTTCAAAAAAGAGAGGAGAATTGGCTGGTATGCTGCCATTGGCATTTGGGCCGTATCCCAAAGAGGATGGGATAACCATTTTGATTTTTCCACCTTTACCAATCAAAGGCACAGCAATTTGCCAGCCCACAATTAAGTCTTTTAAAGCATAGGTGATGGTACCCTTATCAAATTGGATACCAGTCATCAATTTACCAGTGTAAGTCATTGTTAATGAAGTACATAGATTTGGTTTGGCTGTATCACCAGGAGTGATAATTTGATACAATATACCACTTGGGTGTACTGTATAAGTGATACCATTGTTATTACAAAATGCCACCATTAGCGCTCTTTGTGCAACAGAACTATCATTCACATACTGTGCTTTCACATTACATGCAGTGGATTGTGCATTATTATCAGATTTACTACAAGCCGAAAGAAAGGCGATTGCAGCAACTAGTATAAGGAAGCTAAAGATGCTTGAAAAACTTATTTTTTGGATGTTTTTTGATGTGAATTGGTTCATTCGGAGGTTTTTTTATTTTTTAAGTGCTTAATTTCATTAAAACGTTGTTCATTCATTTCCCAGGTAAATTGTTGGTAAATCCAGCCAAATCCTACAGAGATCAATACAATGGCAATCAAAATCCAAATGGTATTGCCTCGGGAATTAGCCACCATATTGGCTCTTTCATACCAGCCCATTTCTACTACTAGTAAAACCACAATACCTAATAATAAACTGATACTGAACCCTCTTAAAAAAGGTTTGCGTTTATAATGGGGTAGGCTGCGTTCTTTTTCCCAATAGGTATAAAATGCGGCTTCGTCTGGGTGAATCATGCACAAATTTATGCATTGAAATCTGTATTCCCTTGCTTTGTCTATATTTAGTGTAATTTTTACCGAAAATCAAGAGCGATGAAACCATTCATTCAAAAATTTGGCATCACAATTTACATGCTATTATTGATGCTGCATTTATTTGCACAATTGCTAGGCTATACGAGTATACAATATGGCTCTAAGTTAATCTTATTGCCTTTGCTGATGCTGTACTTTTATGCGCAACCATTTTTTGCGACAGCTGCCAACACCAAGTACCTGATTTTAGTTGGGTTGGTTGGATCATTTTTAGGGGATGCATTTTTATTGTCGGATGCATTATTTATTCCAGGTATGATTGCTTTTATGACGACCCATATTTTTAATATTTTATTTTTTCATCCAATAAAGCCAACCAATGGTGCGTCTAAGCTTAAACTATATGTGGCCATTATTTTGTTAGGGGCGTTTTGTGTTTTTGTGTATTTGTTTTTGAAAGATGCGATGGGGTCACTCATCTATCCAATTTTGGTGTATATGCTTTTAATTTCTTCATCTGCTATATATACAGTTCGCGCATCATTGAATGAAAGAGCAACTATGATTGCAAATTTATTTTGGACACCAGGTATGTTATTTTTTATAGCATCAGATGCTGTACTGGCTTTTAATAAATTTTATTGGTCTACACATAGTCCTATCGATAATATAGTTCTGGTTACCATGGCTACTTATGGTGTGGCACAATTGCTATTGGTGAAAGGATTTCAATTGCATTTTGCTAAATAAAAAAAATCCTCCAATTGCTTGGAGGACTTTTTTTATACTTTCTTTAAAGTGACTAGTAACCCATACCGCCCATATCAGGAGCGCCACCACCATGTGGAGCAGCTTCTGGTTTTGGTTTGTCAGCAATGACACACTCTGTTGTTAACAACATAGATGCGATAGATGCTGCATTCTCTAAAGCAACTCTTGTCACTTTTGTAGGATCGATTACACCTGCTTTGAATAAGTTTTCGAAAACCTCTGTTCTTGCATTGAAACCAAAGTCGTCTTTACCTTCTTTGATTCTTTGAACAACAATAGAACCTTCGATACCGCTATTCTTCACAATTTGACGAAGTGGTTCTTCAATTGCACGACGTACAATTTGAATTCCTGTGTTTTCGTCTTCGTTAGCACCTTTTAATTTTTCTAAACTTGCTACTGCGCGAATATAAGCAACCCCACCACCTGGTACGATTCCTTCTTCTACTGCAGCGCGCGTTGCGTGTAAAGCATCGTCCACACGATCCTTCTTTTCTTTCATTTCGGTTTCTGTTGCAGCACCTACATACAATACCGCTACACCTCCACTTAATTTTGCTAAACGCTCTTGTAATTTTTCTTTATCGTAATCAGAAGTGGTATTCTCAATTTGTGCTTTAATTTGATTCACACGAGAAGTGATATCTGCTTTTTTACCTTTTCCACCAACAATCACTGTATTGTCTTTGTCGATTGTGATAGAAGATGCTTGACCTAAATAAGATAAGTCTGCGTTCTCTAATTTAAATCCTTGCTCCTCGCTAATAACAGTACCTGCAGTTAGGATGGCAATATCAGTTAACATTTCTTTTCTTCTATCACCAAAGCCAGGTGCTTTTACTGCAGCCACTTTAATTGTACCACGTAATTTATTCACCACCAATGTAGCCATTGCTTCGCCTTCTAAGTCTTCTGCAATGATTACTAATGGACGACTTGTTTGTGCAACTTTCTCTAAAATATGTAAGATGTCCTTCATCGCTGAAATCTTCTTATCATAAATTAAGATATAAGGATTTTGCATTTCGGCTTCCATCTTTTCGCTGTTTGTAACGAAGTATGGAGAAACATATCCACGATCGAATTGCATACCTTCTACTACATCTACTGTTGTATCAGTTCCTTTTGCTTCTTCTACAGTGATCACACCTTCTTTACCCACTTTGCTCATTGCAAGAGCAATTAATTTTCCAATTTCATTGTCATTGTTGGCAGAAATTGAAGCAACTTGCTCAATCTTTTTAGCGTCGTTTCCAACAGTTTGAGATTGTGCTTTTAAACTTGTTACTACTTTTTCTACAGCTTTGTCAATACCACGCTTCAAATCCATTGGATTGGCGCCAGCAGTTACGTTTCTTAATCCTTCTCCAATAATCGCTTGTGCTAAAACAGTTGCAGTAGTTGTACCATCACCTGCTTGATCAGCGGTTTTGCTTGCTACTTCCTTTACCATTTGTGCACCAATATTTTCGATAGGATCTTCTAAGTCAATTTCCTTAGCCACAGACACACCATCCTTAGTAATAGAAGGTGATCCAAATTTTTTCTCAATCACCACATTACGACCCTTTGGTCCTAAAGTTACTTTCACGGCGTTGGCTAATGTGTCAACCCCTTTTTTCATTTTATTTCTCGCTTCTAAGTCGAAAAAAATCATTTTAGACATAATCAGTTATTTTTTAAATTCTTAAATAAAATTCTTCCTAACAATTACACAATTGCAAGGATATCACTTTCACGCATGATCAATAAGTCTTGACCTTCGATTTGGATTTCTGTACCAGCATACTTGCCGTATAAAACAGTTTCACCCACTTTTACTGTAACAGGCTCATCTTTTTTACCAGGACCAGCTGCTACGATAATTCCACGTTGTGGCTTCTCTTTTGCAGTGTCTGGGATGATGATTCCACCAGCTGTCTTCTCTTCAGCAGCGGCAGGCATAACAATTACTCTGTCATGTAGCGGGGTAATGTTTAATTTTTTTGCCGAACTCTTAGCCATAGTTTTATCTTTTTAATTGATTAATAAAGGTATCATGAATACTGCTATAACCATGCCATCTGTCTTAAAAGCAAATAGATAGGTCAAAATTTCAGTTCTGATTGTAATTTTGTTACAAGGAAGCAAATTAAAGCCTAAAATGTCAGTTTTAAGCATTTTTATTATAGATTTGCAACCCCAATAGCTCTTATAATTATGATGAACCGAAGAAATATCCGAATAAAAGTAATGCAGGTGATGTACATGTTAGATGCTCAAAACGTCTCCACTGCTGCTGGCTTGCTTCAAAGAGAGTTTGACAAAACCCGTAATTTATTCGTTTACCTAGTTCATTTAATGCATCAAATTGCAGGTTATGCAGAGATTGAGGCCTTACAAAGAGCCTCCAAAAACCTTCCAAATCAAGCAGATTTAGCGGTCAATATCAAATTAGCCGGAAACAGTATTGTTTGGCAAACCCTTGAATCCGAAAATTTTAAAAAAGCGATTGAACTTGTCAAGCCACAACAATGGATTGACAATGATATGGTTAAATCCATTTTTCGTCAATTGGTGGAGTCCCCAGAATACCTAGTTTATATCAATATAGAAAGTAGAGAAAAGGCCAAGGAAAGCGCTATTTTAAAGTTCATTTTTGGAGAATTGATTTTGAAATCAAGCAATTCAATTGAAACCATTGAGTCCCACTTTTCCAACTGGGATGATGATGGGGAAATGATGATAGGTTTTATGTTGAATTATTTCCAAAAGCCAGGTTCGGTCGATTTCTTAGATTTAGTAGGGGATGAGAAGATGAAATTTGCGAAGGATTTATTGCAAACAGCCATTGAGAAAAAGGATGTGACTGAGGCTTTGATTGTCCCTAAATTAAAAAACTGGGATCCAGAACGTATTGCAGTGATTGATATGATTTTATTAAGACTAGGTGTTTGTGAATTGTTCTATTTTGATACCATTCCTACAAAAGTATCCATCAACGAATACATTGATTTAGCAAAGGAATATAGTACCGAACAAAGTGGCCATTTTGTCAATGGAATTTTAGACAGTATCCACAAAGAATTAGTGGCAAATGGTCAAATTCAAAAGATAAGTCACAAAGCAAAGTAATTGGTTTACACTATCTTTGCATTCAAGTTCAAAACATAAACAAAACAAAATGACACAAATTTTATTACAAGCACCACAACAAGGTGGAACTTTTCAATTGATCATGTTAGGTGGTATTATCTTGGTTTTCTGGTTTTTCATGATACGCCCACAAGCTAAAAAAGCAAAAGAGCAAAAGAAATTTATTGATACAATGCAGAAGGGTGATAAAGTGGTTACCATTGCTGGTATTCATGGTACCATCAATAAGGTGAATGAAGACAACACCATTCAATTGGAAGTGAGCCCAGGAAGTTATTTAAAGATTGAAAGATCTTCTATTAGCTTAGAGTGGTCTCAAGCCATGAATAAATAAGACAATGATTTAAATGATACAATCCGAAATTGGCCTCCATTCAATGGAAACTGATTTCGGATTTTTTTTGATCCACTTATGGCAAAAATGATTGGTTTAACAGGAGGGATTGGCGCTGGGAAATCGGTGGTAGCAAAAATATTTTCTACTATTGGTATTCCTGTGTTCAATGCCGACGAAGTAGCCAAGCAAATGATGCAAACTAGTCCAGCAATAAAAGCTCAATTGATTGAACAGTTTGGAAGGGATATATACAACGCTTCTGGATTGGATAAAGAAAAATTAGCGGCGATTGTTTTTGCTGATCCTTTTCAATTACAATTACTCAATGCCATTGTACACCCGGTAACGATTCAAGCTGCAAAAGATTGGGCTGCAAAACAAACTGCTCCTTACATGATTAAAGAAGCCGCATTGATATTTGAATCGGGTGCTGCGGATGGATTATTCAAAGTCATTGGTGTGACAGCACCTTTGTCACTTAGAACACATAGGGTGATGCAAAGAGATGGCATTACAAAAGACCAAGTAGATGCGCGTATGCGCAATCAAATTTCGGATACCATCAAAATGCGTTTATGTGATTATGTGGTTCAGAATAACAATCAGCAAATGTTGATTCCACAAGTCTTAGAATTGGATAAAGCTATACGAGCGGCTTTATAATCTTATAACACCACCGTTTCAATCTTCCTTCAAAATCAAATGGCGTAGTGGCTTTAGTAATATCTTTAATTTGATCACTTTTTATTTGATCAAGGTCAATGATGAATTGCGTAAAATTGGTGCTAAAATATAAGATGCCTCCTGGCTTCATCGCTTTGAGCATATCATTGATTAATTCCACATGGTCTCTTTGAATGTCTAAAATATCCTTCATTCTTTTACTATTGCTAAATGTAGGAGGATCCATCACCACTAAATCATAAAAATTCACTGGCAATGTTTTTAAATATTGTTTGACATCGGCATGGATGAATTGATAGGCGGAATATGCAGGTATTTGATTGAGATTAAAATTATCTTCACTCCAACTTAAATAGGTTTTAGATAAGTCTACCGAAGTCACCGATTTTGCGCCCGCTTTTGCAGCATACACAGAAAATGAGCTGGTATAGGAAAATAAATTTAAAAAATGAGTCTCCTTTGCTTCGGCTTGCACCATTTGCCTAGTGACACGGTGGTCTAAGAATAAGCCGGTATCTAAATAATCGGTGAGGTTAACTAAAAATTGTAAACCATTTTCTTGCACAGTGATGATCTTAGATTCGGTCACTGCTTCTTTTTCATATTGACCTTCTCGGTGTGACATGCGCTTACGCAACTTCACATACATATGATCGGTAGGCACACCAGTCATATTGGAAATGATTTGTTTGGTTGTTTCAAACCAAATATCATGTTCCTCGTCGGTGAGTGCATGTCGTCTGTTGTATTCAGCTATATAAATATATTCCTCATACAATTCCACACAAATGGGAAATTCAGGTAAGTCATGGTCATAAAGTCTCCAACAAGAAACATTCAGTCGCTTTGCTTGTTTTAAACGATGCTTGTAATTTTTAAGCAATCGATTTTCAAACATTTGAAATTTTTCTGGCGTCATTTTAATGTAGCCAATGCTGCTCTGATTCTAGCCCAAGCTTTTTCAATGTTTTCCATGCTATTTGCAAAAGAGAAACGTACACAATGTGGTTCGCCAAATGCATCACCCATTACAGAGGAGACATGCGCTGTATTTAACAAGAACATGCTAAAGTCTGAGGCATTGGTAATGGTATGTTGTCCATCTGATTTACCATAATAGCTACTCACGTCTGGGAATACATAAAAAGCACCTTCGGGCGCAAAACATTTAAACCCAGGCATGGCATTGACCAATGCTAAAGTAGTTGTTCTGCGACGTGTAAATTCTTCTGTCATTTCCATAGATGGTTTTAAATCGCCCACCAATGCAGCTACAGCAGCTTTTTGTGTAATTGAACTAGTACCTGATGTAAATTGACCTTGTAATTTTTCCATCGCTTTTGCTAAAGTAATATTGGATGCGGTATACCCTAAACGCCAACCGGTCATTGCAAAACCTTTACTCAATCCATTGATTACAATCACTTGGTCTTTGATGTCACTGAACTGTGCAATGCTTTCGTGCTTGCCAATGAAATTAATGTATTCATAAATCTCATCCGACAAGATGGTGATTTGAGGATATTTTTTAAATAAGTTCGCCAATGCTTCTAATTCTGCTTTGCTATATACCGCACCTGAAGGATTACAAGGAGAGGAGAACATGAACACTTTTGTTTTTGGTGTAATCGCTGCTTCTATTTGTGCAGGTGTTGCTTTGAATCCAGCTTCAACTGTTGTTCTAATTTCAATTACTTTGCCACGTGCAATTTTTACCAACTCTGAGTAAGTCACCCAATACGGTGTAGGGATAATCACTTCGTCATCTTCGTCTACTAGCGCTAGTATTGCATTTGCTAAACTTTGCTTTGCACCAGTAGATGTAATGATTTGCTCGGGGGTATAGTCTAGATTGTTATCTCTTTTTAATTTCGTACAAACGGCTTCTCTTAAATCTAAAAAACCTGCAACTGGAGTGTAATGACTCCAGTTATCATTGATCGCTTTAATCGCTGCATCTTTAATATGCTGTGGGGTATCAAAATCTGGTTCACCCAAGCTTAAGTCAATGACATCAACGCCTTGTGCCCTTAATTCACGACCTAATTTGGCCATTTTTAAAGTTTCTGGTTCACTAAAACGATTAAGAAGAGAAGATAATTCCATGTTGTATAATTTGTCCTTCGAATTTCGCAAATTATTGCCAAACTGCCATTCTTTTTAGTTTGCATTTACCATTAAATTTTGCCCCAATTGTGCATATCTACTGTAAACTCACTTAAATTTGTTTTACTTATGGAAAAGTTCATCTCTGTGTTTGATATGTTTAAAATTGGTGTAGGACCTTCAAGTTCACATACCCTAGGCCCTTGGTTGGCGGCAAAGCATATGATTCAAAGAGTGCGTGCGCTATCGGGTGTCCATCACATCAATGCATTGCATGTATACTTGTATGGTTCTTTGGCTAAAACCGGAAAGGGACACGGAACAGATACAGCTATTTTAATGGGCTTACAGGGTGAAGATCCTGTCACAACCGATACGCGTTTGATTGCAGGTAAAGTTCAGGCCATTAAGGATACGCATTCTATTTTATTGGATGGATTGCATCCTATTACATTCGATTACAACAACCATTTAGTTTTTTTAAAGGATAAAAGTTTGTCTTATCATCCCAATGCCTTGCAATTTGTGGTAGAATTAAAAGATACTGTAAAAACCTATACTTATTATTCGGTCGGAGGTGGATTTATAGAAACAGAAGCGTCAGATGATGGATTAGAGCTGGGTAATTTAATAGCAGATAAAAAGGAAACAAACGTCGAAGTCCCATTTAATTTTTTTTCAACCAATGATTTAATTCATTGGTGTATCAAAACAGGTTTACCTATTTCTGATATTGTAAGAGAAAATGAAAAACAATTACATTCGGAGCAAGCATTGGAGGAAGGTCTGGATCGTTTATGGAAGACAATGATGGATTGCATTTATAAAGGGGTGCATGCAGAAGGTATTTTACCAGGCGGATTGCAAGTACACAGAAGAGCCCATGATTTGAATGCGAGATTATTAAAGACGGATGATTCAGCGTCGAACAATATAACAGAATGGATGCATCAAATTCAAAGTGGTGGCGGAGACTTTTCGTATATACTAGATTGGGTGAGTTGTTTTGCATTGGCGGTGAACGAAGAGAATGCAAGTTTTGGTAGGGTAGTCACTGCACCTACCAATGGTGCTGCTGGAGTGATTCCTTCGGTATTGATGTATGCAATTAATTTTTGTAATAAAGGAAGTCAAGAAGACATTCATCGTTTTTTATTGACCGCGAATGCAATTGGCATTTTATTTAAAAATGGCGCGACCATTTCTGCAGCAATGGGTGGATGTCAAGCAGAGATTGGTGTTTCTTCTGCCATGGCTGCTGCAGGATTAACAGAATTATTAGGCGGTAATCAAAGACAAGTTTTAATGGCAGGTGAAATTGCCATGGAACATCATTTAGGATTAACCTGCGACCCGGTGGGCGGATTGGTTCAGATTCCTTGTATTGAACGTAATACCATGGGTGCCATCAAAGCCATTACTGCTGCACAATTGGCATTACAGAGTAAACCAGATTATGCCTTGGTAAGTTTAGATAAAGTGATACACACCATGTGGCAAACTGCTTTGGATATGAATGTAAAATACAAAGAGACTGCGGACGGAGGATTAGCCATGCAAATCCCAATTGGATTAGCGGAATGTTAAATTCCGTTAAGCTTCGATCGTTGCTTCGTCTACTAAACTAAAATCTTGGATCACATTGTATAATGTACCTCTTTCGATTGGGGTTCTTTTTGCTTGTTTGATAAGTCTTACCAATTCCAAAGTGGTCATTGCAGGATTTTGCTCTTCGCTTCCAGCCATGGAATAAATCTTAGTGGTGTCATCTATCGTTCCATCAATATCATTCACGCCATAACTCAAGGTCAATTGAGCGACTTGACGACCAAGCATTGGCCAGTAAGCTTTGATATGCGGGAAATTATCCAAATACAATCTTGAAATCGCATACATCTTTAAATCTTCTAGCATAGTTGATTCAGGCACATCATGCATTTCGTTGTCCTTGTTACGAAACTTGAGAGGAATAAATGTATTGAATCCTTTTGTTTGATCTTGTAATTGTCTTAGGCGTTCCATATGATCTACACGGTGTTCGTATTTTTCAATATGGCCGTACAATAATGTTGCATTGCTATGCATGCCAAGCTCATGTGCGGTTTGGTGAATTTCCAACCATCCGTTGGCATCCACTTTATCTTCACAAATTATGGTACGAACATCGGGATGAAAAATTTCGGCACCACCACCAGGTAATGAATCCAATCCTGCTTCATGTGCTAAACGCATTCCTTCTTGAATAGATACTTTTGCTTTACGGAACATATAATCCAATTCAACTGGCGTAAAGGCTTTGATATGTAATTCGGGACGATGTGCTTTAATGGCGCGCATTAAGTCCAAGAAAAATGCTAAGGTTAATTTAGGATGCACCCCACCAACAATATGTACTTCGGTTACTGGCTTGCCATCGTATGATTTTACGATGTCCATCATTTGGTCAATCGTTAATTCCCAACCTTCTTCTTTATGCGCATATAATTTTGAATAAGAACAAAACTTACAAGAGAAGACGCAGACATTGGTAGGTTCAATATGAAAATTACGATTGAAATAAGTACGGTCACCATGCAATTCATTTCTTTTCCAGTTGGCTAAAGCTCCTACATATGGAAGGGATGATTTTTCAAACAAGGCAACGCCATCTTCAAAACTGATACGTTCGTTTTGAATGATTTTTTGACCGATTGATTTTAATATAAGGTCTTCTTGAGCATTTACCACCACTTGAATTTGTGCCTTGTTCATAGACTAAGAAATTGAGCTACAAAGTTAGTCAATAAGCACTTGATTCCCATCGAATGTTTAAGTCCAAATTCAAAACTAGAATTTCTCTTTAACGAGGAGATGATTAACCAATCAAAATACCTGCAATACTTGCAGACAAGTAAGAAGCTAAGGTTCCAGCTAACAAGGCTTTTAGGCCTAGTTCTGCTAAGTCTTTACGGCGAGATGGTGCTAATTCTCCAATGCCTCCAATTAACATACCTACACTACTGAAATTGGCAAAACCACATATGGCAATACTCACAATGAACAAACCTTTCTCTGTCACAATTGGGATGACTTTGCTGGTTAAACTTTTAAACGCAACAAATTCATTGATAGTTAATTTTTGCCCAAGTAAGGTTGCTGCATTTTGTACATCTATATTTGGAATCCCCATGGCCCAAGCCATTGGATAAAATAATTTACTAAAAATAAAATTCAAGCTTAGGTTTAAATCGGCGCTAAAAAGATGCCCAATTTTTAATAAGCTCCAGTCCACCAATGCAATTAAAGCAATAAATCCAATCAACATCGCAATCACATTCATGGCAATTTTAAAACCATCACCTGCACCATGTGTAATGGCGTCGATGGTGTTACTATATTGACTCTTTACTTCTAAAGTCACTTTCCCCATGGTTTGAGAAGCTTCTGTTTCTGGGAATAATATTTTTGCAATGACCAACGCACCAGGCGCGGCCATTAAACTTGCTGTGATTAATTTTGGAGCTAAGTCCATGCCAGCTTGTGCGCCCATATTGGCATAAACAACAAGGATACCACCAGCAATACATGCTAAGCTTCCGCTCATGCTTGCTAAGATTTCACTTTTAGTCATGGTTGGCAAATAGGGGCGTATCATCACTTGTGCTTCTACTTGTCCAACAAATGCACTTGCCACATTGCTTAATGCTTCTGCGCCGCTCACACGCATAATAAAATTCATTGCCTTGGCAATTAAAGATATGATGCGTTGCATAATGCCAAAATGATAGAATAAGGCCACTAATACACAGACTAAAATAATAGTTGCTGTTACATTGAAGGCAAAAACAAAACCACCATTGGTAAAGTCAGTTGCTCCAGCAGGGCCCATAGCGGCAACACCTCCGTAAACAAATGCCGCACCTTGACGTGCAAATTCCTCAATCTTACCCATGCCTTTTCCTAAAATTTGAAAAAACTGGGTAATGGCAGGTATCTTTAAGATTAAAATACCAATTGTTAACTGAAGGGCTAAACCACTTAATACTAAGCGGTAGTTGATGCTTTTTTTATTGTTAGAAAACAAAAAAGCAATGATCAAAATCAATACAATACCTATCATTCCTTGAAATCTTGCCATTGGGTTTATTTAGGCTAGAAAGGTAATTAATTTATCGTTATTTTTTGAAGGGCGTACATAAAAAATCCCACTCGGTTGATTGAGTAGGATTTCTTTTAATGCGTTTATTTCAACTACATGTGAGATTGGATCTTTTTGTCTAAAACAGCTTTTGGAACTGCACCAATTTGCTTGTCTACCACTTGTCCACCTTTCACAAAAAGGATAGCAGGAATGGAAGTGATACCAAAATTTGTGCTTAAAGTAGGATTCACATCCACATTCACTTTACCAATATTCACTTTGCCTTCGTACTGAACAGCTAATTCTTCAATAACTGGTCCAATTGCACGACATGGCCCGCACCATTCTGCCCAAAAATCGATCACACTTAATTTATCACTCTCAATCACTGTTTGTTGAAAGTTCGCGTCTGTAAATTCTAATGCCATAATTGTATTTTTATATTGTTCTTGTTCTTATTTGTTCTAGTACAAAATTAGCTCCAAACTTTAATATCTGCCATCTTGACTTTTCCACTTAAATAAACGGCATTGGGGACAATTAGTTGGCTAGTTTCACTTGAACATTCAATTCTGGGTTTAGGTCGAGGAACTGAACAAAGTCATCGTTCACTAAAAAGCCTTTGTCAATCGTTAATAAACTTGCAGCAAGTTGTTCTCTTGGTTCTACAAATGTTATTTTAAGGGAAGTCCTTCCAGGATTTGCTTGAATGTTCTTTTCAAAAAATTCAATCATATCGGCCCTTAGGTTCGCTGGATGCAAACTCAATTCCACTGTTCTGGTTTGTAGCTGCTTTACTGTTTCTAAAAGGGACATGGTCTGCAACTTAAATTCAAAAATATTAGGTTGATTGAATCTATTTCTAAAGGAACCGTTGATACAAACTTTTTGTCCTACTTCTAAATAATTCTGGAATTTGACATAATCCTCACTCCACAAAATAAAATCTGTTTTGCCTGTAAAATCCTCTATTGCAAATGAACCAAAATTCTTACCTGTTTTAGTGATTCGATGTTGTACTTCTGTGACTAAGCCGGCAAGCTTAAAATTTTTCCCTAAGTTATTGGGGAAACTAATCAAATTGTCTTTGACCTCGTTGTATTCATTGATAGGGGTGAAAGCGTAATGCTTTAATTCAAAATTAAAATGATCTAAAGGATGACCACTCATGAACATTCCCGTGATATCTTTTTCGTGGTCTAATTTTTCGGTTAATGTCCATTCCTCACAGAGTGCTAATTTAGGAGCTGGCACTTGCATAGCGGAAGGCAAATCACCAAATAGGGTATTGGTGCTGCCTGTGGTCATAGATTGAATGGCCCCGGCATAAGCAATTAATTTCTCCATGCCATTCGTACGATCCCCATCACCCGTATTAAAATATTGTGCACGGTGGTATTCAGGGAAACAATCAAATGTACCTGAGTAAGCTAAACTTTCTAATGATTTTTTATTCACTGCTCTTGACAAGACACGTTTAATAAAATCAATCATAGTCTCAAAATGCCCGCCTTTGTTACGTTCTATAATAATCGCTTCAATAGCTGCTTCACCAACGCCTTTTAATCCGCTTAATCCAAAACGAATTTCTCCATTTTTATTGACAGAGAAACCTTGCAAGGATTCATTGATATCTGGACCCAATACTTTTATGCCCATACGTTTGCACTCTTCCATAAAGAAGGTGATTTTATCAATACTACCTGCATGGTTTAATACTGCAGACATATATTCGCCAGGATAGTGGGCTTTTAAGTAAGCTGTTTGATAAGCCACATAGGCATAACAGGTGGAGTGCGATTTATTAAAAGCGTATTGTGCAAATGCCTCCCAGTCCGTCCATATTTTATCCAATGCTTTTTCTGGATGGCCATTCTTCACAGCGCCTTCCACAAACTGCGCTTTCATTTTATCCAATACAGACTTTTGTTTTTTACCCATCGCTTTACGCAACACATCCGCATCTCCTTTTGTAAAGCCAGCAATTTTTTGACTGAGTAACATCACCTGCTCTTGATACACTGTAATGCCATAAGTGTCTGCTAATATTTCCTCCATAATTGGAAGGTCATATTGAATAGTTTCACGACCATGTTTACGTTCCACGAAATTGGGGATATAAGCCATTGGACCTGGTCGGTACAAAGCGTTCATCGCAATTAAATCGGCAAATTTATCGGGCTTTAATTCACGCAAATATTTTTGCATGCCCACACTCTCAAATTGGAAAGTGGCATTGGTTTCTCCTCTTTGGTATAAATGAAAAGTGGTTTCATCGTCTAATGGAATGGTATCCAAGTCGATGGTGATGCCATGATTTTGTTTGATTAATTGCAATGCAGTTTTCAAAATAGATAGGGTCTTTAAACCCAAGAAGTCCATTTTAATCACACCAGCTTCTTCAATCACAGAGCCTTCAATTTGAGTGACCCATAAAGTAGAATCCTTTGCAGTAGCTACCGGCATGATCTCTGTTAAGTCACTCGGTGCAATGATGATGCCTGCAGCATGAATGCCTGTGTTACGAATAGATCCTTCCAAACGCTCTGCTTCGTGTAAAACTGCGGCTCTTAAATCATTGCCTGCATAAATTTCTCTTAGCTTTTTAATATTGTCAATATCATCTGACTGATAGCCTTCTTTTTCAGCTAAAGATTTTTCGCCTTCTTTCACTGTGATAGGTGCATGCAAACAACGATTGAGTTCGGTGCCTGGTTTATCTGGAACAAGCTTTGCTAATAAGTTGGATTCGGACAAAGGAAGATCCATCACACGTGCCACATCCTTGATACTACTTTTAGCCGCCATCGTACCATACGTAATAATTTGTGCCACTTGTTCCTTACCATATTTTTCTACCACATAATCAATCACTTTTTGACGGCCTTCATCATCAAAATCAGTATCAATATCGGGCATGCTCTTACGATCTGGATTTAAGAAACGCTCAAATAGTAATTGGTATTTTATGGGGTCAATATTGGTAATGCCAATACAATAAGCCACTACAGAGCCAGCAGCAGATCCACGACCGGGGCCCACAAACACATCCATCTCTCGTCCTGCTTTAATGAAATCGCTTACAATTAAGAAGTAACCTGCAAAACCCATGGTTTGAATGGTGAATAATTCAAAATCAATTCTTTCCTGAATTTCTGCAGTGATAGTATCGTATCTTTTATGTGCTCCTTCCCAAGTAATATGTTTTAAGAACTCCCACTGATTCATATTAGCATCCTTATGAATCTGAAAACTTTTTGGTATAGGGAAAGCGGGTAGAAGGATGTCTTTCTTTAAATTTAGGACCTCCACTTTATCTACAATGGTATTGGTATTGTCAATGGATTCAGGGATATCATGAAACAACTCAATCATTTGGGATTGGGTCTTAAAATAAAATTCATTGTTTGGGAACTTGAATCTTCTGTTTTTAATTTGAAGTTCGTCATTCACAAAATCATCGAAGCCTGGAGTAGATTGTTTTTCGCCTGTGTTAATACACAACAAAATATCATGCGCATTGGCATCATCTTCGTTGATATAATGGCTATCGTTGGTCGCAATAACACTGACTTTATGTTTTTTTGAAAACTTAAGTAAGGTATTGTTGATGATTTCTTGTTCTGGTATCTGGTGTCTTTGAATTTCGATGTAATAATCGTCCCCAAACAAATCCAACCACCATTTAAATTCTTTTTCCGCTGCTTCCTCGCCATCTCTTAAAATAGCTTGAGGTACATGCGCACCAATACAACAAGTGGTGGCAATGATACCTTCATGGTATTTTTCAATGAGTGCTTTATCGATTCTTGGGTACTTGCTATACATCCCTTCAATGTATCCTAAGGATGTTAGTTTAATTAAGTTTTGATACCCCACTGCATTCTTGGCTAATAAGACTTGGTGAAAACGATCGTCCTTATGTTCCTTTGTAAATTGTTTGATATGCCTGTCCTTCACCACATAAAATTCACAACCAACAATTGGTTTTACAGTAGGCGCTAAAATATCTTTGCCATTGTCATCCTTGCCAATCACTTTTGTATTCTTCCATGCCTGACTCACAAAATTAAATGCACCAAACATATTGCCGTGATCGGTAATAGCGAGTGCAGGCATTTCGTCCTTGATGGCTTTTTTATACAAACCATCAATGGATGCAGCACCATCTAGTAATGAATATTGGGTATGGACGTGTAAATGTGAAAATTTGGGCATTTCGGATACTGGGATAAGGCACAAATATCGTAAAAAAGGAGGGCTTGAGGGGGCTTAATTTTCCACAAAAATGGGTTAAAATTTGCTTGATTGAGGCAATTTTACTGTTCTTGACTTATCTTGCCGCTGATGCAAAATGGAAAGATTACCATATTAGGATGTATATTTTCATTGACGACTTTGTCAAGCTGCACGACTATGTCTAAGTTCACGCAGACAGTGAAAGCAAAAACAGCTCAAATAAAAACCACACCAAAAAGAAATTTACCCGCTGTGGTTACTATTGCAGAATCCAATAATGCATCCAATGAGACCATCGAGTTTCTGGACAATATATCGGTCAAGCCAGGTAGGGTCTTTTTAAAAAAAGCTTCGGATGCCCTAGAAGCTGAACCTGTTTTAGTTCGACAAGAAAGTTCCAATAAAATGCCGGACAATTTAACCGATGTAGAAAAATCCAATTGGTTACAATTAAAGTATTCCATTCAAATGGATATCGCGGTAGAATCAATCAATAATATCCCTTTACTCCAAAAAATTGACGAGTGGTGGGGCACACCTTATGCATTGGGTGGTTCTAGTAAAAGAGGCGTGGACTGTTCTTATTTTACATTGGATGTAATGAACGCCATATACAAGACCAATTTAAAAAGAACAGCGGCAGAACAATACGAACAAAGTGAAAAAATTGACTGGTCAGATTTAAAGGAAGGAGATTTAATTTTCTTTAAAACGGATGGCAGTCGTTCTATTACCCATGTTGGAATTTACATGACCAACAATAAATTTGCACATGCATCCACCAGCCAAGGGGTTACGATAAGCGACTTGTCTGAACCTTATTGGCAGAAACGTTTGTACAGTTTAGGAAGGGTGCTTAAAAACTAATTCACTCCTTCTATTTTTCTCCTTCTATTTTACCTCCTCTAATTTAAGGTAGTATTGACTTTCGATTGTTTTTACAAAATCTTGTACATTAAAATTGGCATCCTGAATTAAGCGCTGTTGAGGCTGATAGTCCATTGGCATGAAACTATAATTTTTACCTAAATAATTAAAGTGAAGTGGTAAATTAAATCCAGGCACACAGTTCTTAAATTGATAAGTCAATATTTTTTCTTTTTCGTTGAAACTATAACTGAAAACTGGAATTTGAGTGGTTCTTAAATATTGATCAAATACTTTTTGAAAGCCAAAATTCGCGCGTAAAGAAATATAATTTTCAACTTGAGCTGTTGTTACCGTTTGGTGGTAAAACTGTTGATTCAATCCAATCAAAATACTTCTAAACAAACTATCATTATTGATAGCGTGACGAATGGTATGTAATAAATTAGCGCCTTTAGGATACATATCACCACTACCTTCTTGATTGACGCCATATTTACCAATGACTGGAATATCGTTTTTAATATTTTTACGTAAGCCAAAATTGTATTCATCTCCCGCTTTTTTACCATAATAATATTCTGTAAATAAGGTTTCAGAATAATTGGTAAAGCCTTCGTGCACCCACATGTCTGCAATGTCTTTTGTTGTGATATTATTTGCAAACCACTCATGTCCACTTTCATGTACAATAATAAAATCCCATTTAAGACCCCAACCAGTGCCTGATAAATCTCGTCCTAAATAACCATTTTTAAATTGATTGCCATAAGCCACCGCGGACTGATGTTCCATCCCTAAATGTGGGCTTTGTACTAATTGATATCCATCCTCGTAAAATGGATAAGGGCCAAACCAATATTCAAAAGCTTCCAACATTTTTGGCACTTGTTTAAACTGTTCAACTGCTTTAGAAGAATCAGACCTCAGCACCCAATAACTCAGATCTAAATTGCCTTTTAAACCTTTGTAAGTTTCCTTCCAACCTACATAATCTCCGATATAAGGGATGATATTGTAATTGTTGATAGGATTGGTGACCTGCCAACTGAAGCGGTTGTTATTACTCATGTTGACAAAGTTTGACTCCGCAACTTTTCTGCCATTGCCAATGGCAATTAAGTTTTTATCCTTAGGCACTTGAATGGTTAATTGAGCGCCTTCCTCTGGTTCATCGGATTGATGGTCTTTGCAAGGATACCAAACCGAAGCTCCTAATCCCTGACAAGCAACTGACATCCAAGGTTGTCCATTGCTGTCTTTTTTCCAGATCCATCCACCATCCCAAGGAGGACGTGTCGCTTCTCTGGGAACGCCATGATAAAAGATGGTTAAACCAAACGCTTGTCCTTTTGGAATTTGTTTTTCTATTTGGGCAAGCGCAATATTATTGGATCTAGTAAATTGTAAACGAACTGTATTTAGATTGTCATTGATATTGGGCATTAATAAAATACTATCCACTACCAATGGTGCTTGTAAATCTATTTGAATTGGCTTTGAAGACTTTACTGCCAAAGCTTTCCAGCTTACAACTCCAACAATTGATTTAGCTTCATAATTAGGGGTAACATCAATTACGTATCTTTTAATATCAAACCAATCTCTGTTTTCATTTAAACTTCCACGCAAGGTATCTGCTTTTGTTAACACAGTTTGTGCTGTAGCCGATAACCCTATTAAAATGAATGATAATAAAATGGTTAATTGCTTCATATGAAAATTGGTATTGAGTTTTAAAAGTACACAAAACCTAATTATTCATCCTCTTTTTTCATTTTATCCTTAAACACTTTTTCAAATTTATCCAATTTGGGACCAATCACATACCTGCAATAACCTTGGTTGGTATTGTTATTATAGTAGTTCTGGTGGTAAGATTCAGCAGAATAGAATTTTGTGAATGCAGTTACCTCGGTAATAATTGGTTTGTCCCAAGCTTTACTTGCATCTAATTCCTTAATGTATTTAAGTGCAATTTCCTTTTGATGTTCATTGTGGTAAAATACAGCCGATCTGTATTGAGGACCTACATCATTGCCTTGCTGATTGGGTGTGGTCGGGTCATGTGTTTTCCAAAAAACAGAAAGGATATCATCCAAGCTAATCTTAGTAGTATCAAATACAATCTGACAAACCTCGGCATGTCCTGTATTCTTTAAACAAACTTCCTCATAAGTTGGATTTTCAACATGGCCACCGCTATAGCCACTAGTCACTTTAACCACCCCTTCTAAACGCTGATACACGGCCTCGGTGCACCAAAAACAGCCAGAACCTAATGTAATTGTTTCGGTATTTTCCATATTGACTTTTTGAATTTTTGCTTGTTTTTTGGGCGTTTGAGCACAGGCATAAAGCGAGATCACGCTTAATAATGTGGCTGTGATGTATTTGATTGTTTTCATATAAAATAGTATGCTTTAAATTACAACAAATCATAGACCAATTTGTTCTAATGCTGTTAATGTTTATTTAACTAAATTTGCAGCCATCGACCCCATGAGAGTATATCCTGACAACGCCCTTTCCCAATTAGAATTTGATAAGATCAAGAACATCTTACTCAATTACTGTCAATCCACCATTGGAAAGGAGCAGGTAGAGGCGATGCGCATCCACACGCATTTAAATTTTATTCAAATTACTTTAAGACAAACGCAGGAATACCAATTCATTAAGCAGGCCAACCAGTATTTTCCAAGTGATTTTATTTTAGATATCAGGAAGGATGTGAAGCTATTGGGTATCCCTGGGGCACAACTCACAGGGGAGCAGTGGTTATTGTTGCGCAAACTGGTGGACCATATGGGACAATTGTTTAAATGGTTTGATGCAGAAAGACAAGCGGCCTATAGTCATTTATATTTAGTGATCGCAGAAAGTTATTTTGAAAAAACAATCATTGAATCTATCGACGACGTGATTGATGATAGAGGATTGGTCAAAGACAATGCCTCCGAGGAATTGGCGAAGATTAGGGCACAATTGTATAAAAAAAGGCAAGAACTAAGACGCATTTTTGAAAAAGTTTTGGGTCGATTGGCAAAGTCTGGTTATACAGCAGATATTGATGAAAGTTTTAGCAATGGCCGTCGTGTGGTAGCAGTGTTCTCGGAATACAAGCGACAAGTGAAAGGTTTTTTACATGGTGAAAGTGATAGTCGTAAAACAGCTTTCATAGAACCCGAAGAAACCATTGAACTCAACAATGAATTATTTAGTTTAGAACAGGATGAAACCAAGGAGGTACAAAGGGTCTTAAGACAATTAACAACTCAACTCGCTCCATATTCTAGTTTATTGATGGGTTATTTGCAAATGATAGGCTTGTATGATTTTATCAAAGCCAAGGCCTTATTGGCGATTGACATGAATGCACATTTACCCGTAGTCGAAAACAAAGCCACATCCCATTTAATACAAGCTTACCATCCTTTATTGTACATGTATAATAAAGCATCAGGTAAAAAAACAATCCCAGTTAATTTAGAATTGGATGACGAAGTAAGAATATTAATCATTAGTGGACCCAATGCTGGGGGAAAGACCGTGTCCATGAAAACACTTGGATTGAATCAAGTGATGTTACAATCTGGTTTATTGGTACCGGTGCATCCCGATTCACAAATGGGCATCTACAAGCAATTGTTTATTCAATTAGGTGACACCCAAAATTTAGCATTTGAATTAAGTACTTATAGTAGTCATTTGACGCACATGAAGTACTTTATAGAAAATGCCAATGGCAAGACCTTATTTTTTATAGATGAATTAGGAAGTGGATCCGATCCGCATTTAGGTGGTGCATTTGCCGAAGTTATTTTAGAGGAGTTGTCTCATAAACATGCACAGGGGATTGTGACCACGCACTATTTGAATTTAAAAGTGATGGCCAACCACAACAAAGGCATTGTGAATGGTGCGATGCAATTTGATGAAGTAAAATTAGAACCATTGTATCAGTTGGTCATTGGCAAACCAGGAAGCTCATATACTTTTGCCATTGCAGAAAGAATAGGATTACCTAAGCATTTGATTAATCGAGCTAGGAAATTAGTAGATACCCATCATTTTGAGTTGGATAAATTATTGAACAGAACAGAACAAGATTTACAATTGGTGCAGAAGGAGCGTAAGGAACTGCATAAATTAATTAAAGAGAATGATGCGCTTAAATTAGAGTTGAATAAAACTTTGGATAAAGAAAAGCATTTGCAACAAATCGCTTTATTGAGAGAACAGAATAGGGTAGCTGAGGAGAAGTTCAGTTATTTAAAAGAAATGGAGCGTAATTTAAAGCAGATAGCTTTGGATTATAAAAAGTCGGATAAGAAGGAAGAAGTGATGAAGACTTTGTACAATTTGTTGTTTAAAAAGAACGATGCCATTGTGATTAATAAATTGGCTAAGAAAGTGGATAAACAATACAAGGAGTCTGCCTCACCAATCGTGGTAGGTTCCACTGTAAAGTTGAAAAAGAACTATCAAGTGGGCGAAGTCATTGGATTTAAAGGAAAGCGAGCGATAGTCAAAGTGGGGCAGTTGCCAATGAATATTGAGATAGAAGATTTATTAGTGGTAGAAAAAATAAAAATATGATACTTGACGAACTTTCTGAATTAAATAAATACGTAGCGGTGCATCCTAGATTCGCTGCAGCTTTTGACTATATCTTAAATACCGATTTCGATAAGCTACCTGTTGGTAAAAAAGAAATCGATGGAAAAAATATTTTGGCAATTATATCAGACGAGGATGCTATGCCAATGATGGAATCCTGTGCCAATTTTGAATGCCATAATAACTATATAGATATTCAAGTGTGTTTTAATGGGGTAGAAACGGTGGGATGGAAATCAAGAAACACCTGCGTTGAACCAAGAGGCACCTACGACAAAGAAAAAGATGTTTTATTTTTTGAAGATGCACCAGATCATTTTTTCAAATTGCATCCTGGACAGTTTGGTATCTATTTTCCAAATGATGTGCATGCACCTATGATTGGGGAAGGAAGAATCAGAAAATTAATTATGAAAGTGAAAGTGGACTAATGTAATCTATATTATATTAAACATTTTCGGTTCAATCTCATCTAATTTAAAAGTATAAACACCTCTTTTTAAATCTCCTACAAATAAACAAGTCCTTCTAGTATACCCAGTGATTTTACCTTGTTGTAACACATGACCTTGACTGCAAATAATCTGATAAGATTTTTTGTCAGTGCCTTGGCCAGAAAATTGAATTTCTAAAATGCCGTCTTTAACATTTTCGGTAATAGTAAACATGTTTCACGTTTAACTTAGGTTTCAGGGGAAATACAAAAATTAAAATTAGAGCTTTTTATCTTTAAATATTTTTAATAAATATTATTTTATGATTAATATGCTAAGTATCTTTAAATCAACCTTTTAATACTATTGATCTATTTCTTTTAAAAACTTAAATCACTAAATTTTCTTTAATTTAGAAAAAATTCTAAACTCAGTAACATGAAAAAATCGCTTTTTATTATTATGATGTTTTTTGCTTTTGTGCCAGTATTTGCTCAAACAGCACCTGCAACTTCCCAAGTCCAAAAGGACATCAATAAAGTATTGAAGTTTACAAATGACAATTATAACATGGGAACTATCCCTTATGGTAAGCCCACTGAATTTGTTGTTACCATAGAGAACATCAGTGCTGCGCCAGTTACTTTAAACAATGTACAAGTAAGTTGTGGTTGCACTACACCAAAATTTCAAGCTGGTGCGGTGATTGCTCCTGGTCAAAAAACAACAGTGACTTTAGGCTTTAACGGCTCTGCGATGGGGAATTTCTCAAAAAGTGCTACGATCTTTTTAAGTGATAATTTAATTAAGACAGTGAGTTTTTCTGGAGTTGGGGTTCAGCAGTAAAAATCTTCTTAGACTATTATATGAAAGGCTACCTAACTGGTGGCCTTTTTATTTGTAAAGGATGGCCGTCGTTGCACTCCAGCATCCTTTTGGGGGGCGAGAACCAAATTCAAAACCTGCGGCTTCGCCGCTGTTTTTTGTGTCCATCATCTTCGCTCAAGCGAGCTTGGCTCGATAATAGACACAAAAAAACCACGTAAGTACGTGGTTTTGAATTCGTTTGGCGGAGAGAGAGGGATTCGAACCCCCGGACCTGTAACAGTCAATAGTTTTCAAGACTATCGCAATCGACCACTCTGCCATCTCTCCGCGGCAAATGTAGGAAGGGAAAAGCAATTTTGCAAAAAAATGGCCAATTTATTCATGAATTCAATAGTTCTAATTACTTGACTACCATGTATCTTTACAAAAAAGGACCAAGTGAGAGAATTAGCTGCTTTAAATCAATTTTTCTGGAAATATAGATTTCGTTTTTTTATTGGAATCCTATTGGTGATAGCAACCAATTATTTGGCCGTTTTAGCCCCACAAATAACTGGTTATGTGGTAGGATTGGTTCAAGCAAAACTACCGGGCGGCAAGCCTGTTTCTGGGGTGCCAAATGACTTACTAATAAAAGCAATAGCAGGAATTAGCGCAACCAATCATTTTAGTTTTGGCTGGTTGATTACCTTTTGTAGTATCACCATTTTGATCTTAGCCATCTTAAGAGGCGTGTTCATGTTTTTTATGCGTCAGACCATTATTGTCATGAGTAGGCATATTGAATATGACCAAAAAAATCAGGTGTACGAACATTACCAAGCTTTAGATACCGAATTTTATAAGACCCATAGCACAGGTGACTTAATGAGTCGAATCACAGAAGATGTGAGTCGTGTAAGAATGTATACTGGCCCCTCATTAATGTATTTAATCAACTTAATTTCTTTGATTGGTTTTTGTTTGTACAATATGTTCTCAAAAGATCTAAGGCTGAGTTTATATGTACTTTCTCCTTTGCCTATTTTAGCGATTACGATTTATTTAGTGAATAGCATCATCAATAAAAAGAGTGAGGAGATTCAAGGTCAATTATCGGATTTAACCACCAATGCGCAAGAATCTTATTCAGGAATCAGGGTTATTAAATCTTTTGTGCAAGAAAAAGCCATGTTGGGTTTCTTTAAAACCAATAGTGAATTGTACCGAAAAAATGCAGTGAGCTTAGCTAAAGTAGAAGCTTTTTACACGCCCACAATGGCTTTGATGATTGGACTTAGCACTTTATTAACCATTTATTTAGGTGGATTACAAGCCATTAAAGATCCAAGTCAAATTGGAACCATTGTTGAGTTTGTCATCTATATCAATATGTTGACATTTCCTGTGAGTGCAATTGGTTGGACTGCTAGTATGATACAAAGGGCTGCAGCATCTCAAAAAAGATTGAATGAATTTTTGTCCATTGAACCTACTATCAACAATGAGGGCACTCAAAAAATAGATCAAATAAAAGGGGATATACAATTCAAAAATGTGGACTTTATCTATCCTCATTCGGGTATTAAAGCCTTGAATAACTTTACTTTAGACATTCAGGCTGGACAAAAAGTATTGATTCTTGGCAAAACTGGTTCTGGAAAATCATCCATCGCGCAAGTACTGAATAGAATGTATCATGTCAATCATGGACAAGTTTTGGTAGATGGGTTGCCAATTGAATCTGTTGATTTTACTTCATTAAGAAAAAGAATTGGGTATGTGCAACAGGATGTGTTTTTATTTAGTGATACCGTAAAAAATAATATTCAGTTTGGATTGGAATCATCCGATGAGACTATCAAAGCAGCCGCAAAATCGGCGCATATTTTAAATGAAATAGAACAATTGCCAGCAGGTTTTGAGACGATGGTGGGGGAGCGTGGGACAACATTAAGCGGAGGACAAAAACAAAGAATATCTATTGCCAGAGCAATCATAAAAAAGCCAGACTTATTTATTTTTGATGATTGCTTGAGTGCCGTGGATGCGAATACTGAAAAAACAATTTTAGCGAATCTGAGTACATTCATGCAAGATAAAACTGCTTTGTTTATCACCCACCGTATCTTCTTCAATTTCCATTTTGACCTCATCATTTACTTAAAAGACGGGCATATAGCAGAATCAGGAACACACGAAAGCTTGTTAGCTAAACAGGGCTTATATGCCGATCTCTACCAAACTCAATTGAGCCAAAATAAGCCTCATTTAGTGTAGGCATGATTTTATGAATAATCAACAATTTTTTTAAATTTTCATAAACATTTTATATTTTAGCCTTAGATTATATTTAACTAAAATTGATATCGTGGAATACGAAAACAACGACAAAAAGATTGAGAGTGTATTTAGTTCAAAAATTCGTGCTGGTAAACGAAGAACTTATTTCTTTGATGTGAGAGCCACCAAGGGCAATGATTATTTTTTAACTATTACAGAGAGTAGAAAACGTTTCGATGACAATGGCTATGATCGTTCTAAAATTTTCCTGTACAAAGAGGATTTTAATAAATTTTTAAAAGCATTATCTGAATCTTTAGATTATGTAAAAACAGATTTAATGCCAGATTTTGATTTTGATGCATTCAACCATGAATTTGATCCTGAATATTCAGAGCCAAAAGTAGATGCAATACATCATTCAGTTTTACCAGAAGTTCCAGTCGCATCTACGCCAGAAGTCATTGAACCTTCAAATGAAATTACAAATACAACTTCAATTGAGCCTACAGTTGAGCCTTCAATTGCACCTGAGCCAACTGGTGATAATTTAAGTAATGAGGAAGTAGATAAATGGTAATTAAACTACAAAGTTTTTAGCATCCAGATACTACATCCATCGTGACCAGAATTGCCCAATGATTTTGTCAATCTGTTGTAACCTAGTTTTTCATACATGGTAACAGCATTAGAAAGTTCAGGCATTGTTTCAAGGTACACTTGCATATAACCAT
Source organism: Chitinophagia bacterium (assembly GCA_037143275.1). Classification (GTDB taxonomy): domain Bacteria; phylum Bacteroidota; class Bacteroidia; order Chitinophagales; family Chitinophagaceae; genus Sediminibacterium. Next base: position 215,203 of record JBAWZB010000002.1, on the reverse strand, counting down.
TTTCTTTTGCCCAAGCCATTGCTTTCAACATCAATGCTTTTCCTAAACCTGTGCCTCTTGCAGTAGGCTCTAAATATAATTTCACCAATTCACAAGTGCCATCTGGTAATCCTTCGGTGGGGAAAATGCCACATCCACCAACAAGGTTGCCATCAATTTCTGCTATATAATAAATGGATCCTGCAGTTTGAAACAATTCAAATAAATGATCTGTGGTAGGATCATAATAAACCGTGCCTGGTTTATTGGCGCCAAATTCAGTTAATGCAGCACGAATGACTGCAGCCAAAGCCACATTGTCTTTTGGTTCAATCCATCTTATGCTTTCCATTGCTTGTATTGATTGATTAATCCATTGGTTGAACTATCGTGTCCGGTGACTGGTTCTTGATTGCTAAGTTCTGGTAAAATCTGATTGGCCAATTGTTTTCCTAATTCCACACCCCATTGATCAAAACTGTAGATATTCCAAATCACACCTTGCGTAAAAATCTTTTGCTCGTATAGTGCAATTAAGAAACCTAAGGCATGTGGTGTAATTTTTTCAATTAAGAATGAATTGGTTGGTTTATTACCTGCAAAAACTTTGAAAGGTGATAAGCTTTGAATTTCTGCCTCAGATTTACCTGCTAATTTTAATTCTTCTACCAAAGTTTTTTCAGTCTTACCATTTAATAAAGCTTCTGTTTGAGCAAAATAATTACTCAACAATTTATCATGATGGTCACCAATTGGGTTATGACTTTTAGCAGGAGCAATAAAATCACATGGTATCACTAAAGTTCCTTGATGGATCAATTGATAAAAAGCGTGTTGTCCATTGGTACCTGGTTCGCCCCAAATCACTGGACCAGTCGCATAATTCACCGTGGTACCATTGCGGTCTACAAATTTACCATTGCTCTCCATATTGCCTTGTTGGAAATAGGCAGCAAATCGGTGTAAGTATTGGTCATAGGGAAGGATGGCTTCGCTTTGAGCTCCAAAGAAATTAGTGTACCAGATGCCTAATAATGCCATAATTACTGGCATGTTTTTTTCGAATGGCGTAGTTTTAAAATGCACATCTGCCTGGTGTGCGCCTTTTAATAAATCCTCAAAATGGTCGTATCCAATGGTTAGTGCAATAGACAATCCAATAGCACTCCATAAAGAATAGCGTCCGCCAACCCAGTCCCAAAATTCAAACATGTTTTGACTGTCAATACCAAATGCATTCACTAATTTTTCATTGGTACTTAATGCAATAAAATGTGTTGCAATATGTGCTTCGGCTTTAGCATGTTCTAAAAACCAAGTTCTAGCCGTATGGGCATTGGTCATTGTTTCTTGTGTCGTAAAGGTCTTAGACGCAATTAAAAACAAGGTTTCTTCTGCATTTACTTTTTTCAAAGTTTCAGCAATATGCGTTCCATCTACATTACTTACAAAATATGTTTGTATGCCATCTATCCAATATGGCTTCAATGCTTCGGTGACCATCACTGGACCAAGGTCACTTCCACCAATGCCAATGTTTACGATTGTTGTAATTTTTTTTCCTGTAAAACCTTTATGTTCGCCTTGATGCATCTTGTTACAAAATGTTTTCATTTGTTGTAACACTTTCTGAATAGCAGGCATCACATCTTTACCATCTAATACAACAGGGTCTCCGCTGAAATTTCTTAATGCAGTATGCAATACAGCCCTGCCTTCGGTTTCGTTAATGGCTTGTCCAGAGAACTGTGCTTCAATCGCTTTGTCTAAACCACATTCTTTTGCTAATTGAAACAATAATTGAATGGTCTTATCGGATATGATATTCTTTGAATAATCAAATAATACATTGGCTTCTTTGATAGAATAAGATTCAAATCTATTTGGATCAGCTGTAAACAAATCTTTCATATGCCTACGGCTCATCTCTTCTTCAAAATGTTTTTTCAACACAAACCATGCTTGTGTGGTGGTCGGATTAATTCTTTCTAACATAATTATATATCTAGTCTACTTAATTTTTTGAATCGTTTCAATCGTTTTGGCTAAAGCCTCGGGGGAGATGTCAAGATGTAATACAAAACGAACTTGGGTAGGGGTCATCACATAAGCCAAAATATGTTGTTCTTTCAATGCTTGAACAAAAGCTGCAGGCGTGTAAGCACCGGTCATGACTGCAATGACAATATTGGTTTCTACTGGTAATACATGGTCAACAAATGATTTTGCTTCTAAAGCTTCTTTTAAAGCAATGGCATGTATATGATCTTGAGCCAAACGCTCCACATGATTTTCAATGGCATAAATTCCAGCAGCAGCTAAATAACCTGCTTGACGCATCCCACCACCAAAAACTTTTCTCCATCTTCTGGCTTTTTTAATAAAAGGGATGGATCCCACTAAAACACTACCCACAGGAGCACCTAAACCTTTACTTAAACAAATAGAGACAGAATCAAAGACTTTCCCATAATCTGCTGCATTTTCCTTTTTGTGGACAATGGCATTGAAGATACGGGCACCGTCTAAATGCAATGCCAACTGATTGGCCTTTGTTACCTGTTGAATTTCGTAGAAAGTATTAAAATCATAACAAGCGCCTCCACCTCGGTTGCTGGTATTTTCTAAGCTCACTAAAGTTGTGATAGGCTTATGAACATCTATTGGGTTGATGGCAGCTTGAATTTGTGCTGCATTTAATAAACCGCGGTCTCCATGTAAAAGGCGAACAGAACATCCCGAATTAAAGGCGACCCCTCCGCCTTCATATTGGTAAATATGGGAAATTTCGTCACAAATGACTTCATCTCCAGCCTGGGTATGTGTTTTGATGGCCAACTGATTGGTCATAGTGCCACTTGGACAGAACAATCCAGCTTCAAATCCAAACATCTTGGCTGTTTTCTCCTCTAAACTGTTGATACTTGGGTCTTCTCCAAACACATCATCTCCAACAGGCGCAGCTTGCATATAAGCTAACATGGCTGGAGTAGGCTTGGTCACGGTGTCGGATCTATAATCTATCATGGAACGAAGATAAATCCAGGCGGTCGATAAACGATAAAAATCACCATTTTGGGTATAAATATTTCTAAAATGTGAAATTGAAGGGTATTCTAGGCTTTATTTGTATTATTGCCTTCAAAAACTTAACTTTGCAGACTCCCTCAAGGGATATACTATTTTGGACTTTCCATCGTTATACCTATAAATAAATTCTTTGCATGAGGCAGCTTAAAATTGCTACACAGATTACCAACAGAGATTCTCAAGCGGTTGAAAAATATTTACAAGAGATTTCTAAAATCTCTATGATTAATCCCGAGGAAGAGACGACATTGGCTCAACGTATTAAAATGGGTGACCAACGTGCATTAGACAAGTTGGTTCAAGCCAATTTACGTTTCGTGGTGTCTGTGGCAAAACAATATCAACACCAAGGTTTATCCTTGAGTGATTTAATTAATGAAGGAAATCTGGGTTTGATTAAAGCCGCTCAGCGTTTTGATGAAACCAAGGGTTTCAAATTCATTTCTTATGCGGTATGGTGGATTCGTCAATCTATTTTACAAGCTTTAGCAGAACAAGGTCGTTTGGTGCGTTTACCACAAAACAAGATTGGTACCTATAATAAGGCTAACAAAGCGTATATGGCATTCGAACAAGAGCATGAGCGTGAGCCTTCAACAGAGGAACTTGCAGGTATCTTGGAGATGTCAGAAACAGAAATCAATAATATCTTCCAATCCAATACTCGTCATACTTCATTAGATGCACCAGTGCACGAAGCAGAAGATGTGGCCATGGGTGATTTATTAGAAGGAGGATCAGACACGGATGAAGATGTGATGAAGGATTCTTTAAGAGAAGAAATTAAAAGAGTCTTAAAATCATTAAGTCCAAGAGAAGCAGAGATTGTGAATGCCTATTTTGGTTTAGATGGTGAAAATGGCGTTACAATCGAACAAATTGGTATCAAGTACGATTTGACAAAAGAACGAATTAGACAAATTAAAGAACGTGCTATAAAGCGTTTACAAAAAGCAAGATATAGCAATGCATTAAAAGCTTATTTGGGCTAATTAAAAAATAATAAAATGATAAAGCCCCTACGATCTTAAAGATTTGTCGGGGTTTTTTTATAAACTACATTGTAGCAAAATAAATGATTATGGAAACGGAAAAAGTAGACATCTTAATTATTGGATCAGGACCAGCAGGTTACACAGCTGCAATTTATGCAGCTAGAGCAAATATGAAACCATTGTTATATCAAGGGATTCAACCAGGTGGACAATTAACGATTACCACAGAGGTAGAGAACTATCCAGGTTTTCCGGATGGAATTCAAGGCCCAGAAATGATGGTGAATTTTGAAAAGCAAGCTGCAAGAATGGGTACTGATATTCGTTATGGCTTGGCAACAAAAGTAGATTTTAGTGGCTACCCGCATAAGGTTTGGATTGATGATGAAAAAATCATTGAAGCAGGTGCTGTCATTATTTCTACCGGTGCAAGTGCAAAATGGTTAGGTATCCCAAGCGAAGAAAGATTGAACGGATTTGGCGTTAGTGCATGTGCGGTTTGTGACGGATTTTTCTTTAAAGGAAAAGATGTGGCTATTGTGGGTGCAGGTGATACTGCTGCCGAAGAAGCACATTATTTATCAAAGATGTGTACTACAGTACATATGATTGTAAGAAAGGATCAAATGCGTGCGAGTAAAGTGATGCAGGATAGAGTATTGAATACGCCAAATATTATTGTGCATTTTAATTCCGAGACAGACGAAATTTTGGGCGATAAGAAAGTGGAAGGGGTACGTATCAAAAATAATAAAACCAATACAATGGAAGAAATTCCAGTAAGTGCTTTTTTTGTGGCGATTGGACACAATCCAAACAGCGGCATTTTTAAAGACTATTTAAAGATGGATGAAACTGGTTATATCTTAACAGAGCCTGGAACTACAAAAACAAATATTGAAGGGGTGTTTGCTGCTGGAGATGTACAAGATAAAAATTATCGTCAAGCTGTAACTGCTGCAGGTAGCGGATGTATGGCTGCGTTAGATGCAGAACGTTTTTTAACAGCGAAGGGTCATTAATAAAATCTTTGCTATGCACATCTATTTAAATGATTTAATTTTCAATGGTTTTCATGGGGTTTATCCTGCAGAAAAAAAAATTGGAAATACATTTAAGATAGACGTGCGTATTCATTTTATCCCAGCTTCCAACACCATCCAAAAATTAGAAGACACGATAGATTATGTGCAAGTGTATGCATTGATTCAAAAAATCATGGAAGCGCCTACACCATTACTCGAAACCATTGTAATAACAATTGCAGATCAAATTTTAGCTGCACATCCTATTGCAGAGTCAGTCTATGTCAAAATTACAAAACTGCAATTGTCAGTGCCGTATTTTGAAGGCACCACCGCTGTTGATATTGAACGTACAAGGTCTAATTATGCTAAATCAAGCGCATCGATTTAGTTGTACAAAATCACATTTAGATTTTCTTATCCTTCCATCGCATTGTTCTAATATAGAAAAAGGAAGGGATCATCAAACTTAACCAATAGATAATTTCACTTAACCATCCATAGGTAATGGGTAGTTGGTAGTATTCTAATACTAGATAGTTGTAGATAATATAAATGACGATGGCTGCAAATTCAATGATTAAAGTCACTTTGGATTGCCCAGTTCCTGTCACTGCACTTAACCAAATGGTAGAGGCTGACATTAAAAGTAATGCAATGGATACGATTCTTAGAACAGGAATGCCTTCTGTTAAAAATCCTGCTCCTTGTCCATAAATTGAAAGAAATTGGGCGGCAAATACATTGATCATGATGGCCACAATCAATGCGAATGCCAAACTCCAGCGCATGATTTTATAAATGAGTTCAATGACTTTGTCTTGCATATTTTGACCTATGATATTACTCACCATGGTGGTGGTGGTGGCTGCAAAAGCCCAGGTAAAGCAACCAAAAAAGCCAAAAATATTACGCATGGCATTGGATACTGCAAGGGATTGTTCTCCTCTGTGTTCAATTAGGATATAAAAGAATTCCCAACTAATAATGCTAATCATGTATTGCATCATCAATGGAGCAGACTGTACTAAAATCAGTTTTACATAATCCAATTTGAACTCAAACTTTTTAAATAAATCAAATCTTGCACCAATCTTTTGATAATGTATAACGAGGTAAATCACCAATAAACCCATGATTTCTGCAATGATAGAGGCATAGGCTGCACCATTTAAACCCATGGCAGTAAAACCAAAATGTCCAAAAATTAAACTGTAATCAAAAAAGATATTGAATACTGCTTCAGTGGCTGTACCAATAATTAAAAATTTGCTTTGATTGGTGCCCACTAATAAGGCATTGCGCATTTGGTAAATAAACAAAAACGGAATGCCCCAAATACGGATTTTAAGAAATTCAATCACAGTATTGGCTCTGCTTGGATCAATTAATAAAGCATGGAATATATTAGGCGCAATGAAGTAGGTGAAACCAATACCGATGATGGATAAAAAAATAGAAATAATGACGCCTTGTGAAAATAAGATACCAATTTCATCCACCCTGTTTTCACCAGCCCGTCTTGAAATAAGGGCTTGTAATCCATTATTAAGTCCTTGCCCCATGACGCCAAAAATCAAATAATAGACCCCTGTAATACCTCCAATAGCCAGCGCTTGCTTACTTAAAGCACCCAAAAAGATATTGTTGATAATGAAGTTAAACTGAGGCACCAAGATAGCCAATGCAATAGGAATGGAGATGGTCAATATTTGTTTGCTACTAATATTGACCTGTAAAGATGGGGTCGCTGCAGGTTGACTCATATAAATGCAAATCTACAACTAGTTTATTCAATACATAGCCTCTTTTTTTTGTATTATTGCATAAGAAATTAGCTATGAAAAATATTGGAATTTACGGCATACAAGAAAGTACAGCAAATAATAAGGTCGAAGATCTTTATTTGATAGTGGACGAAAAGTCTATTTGTTTTATTGTTAAAAATCATATCAGCGGTGCACATATTGCTTTTGAATATTTTGAAAATACATCAGAACAAAATAGCTGGAATCAATTATTAGGATATTTACAAAACAATTCAAAACTGATTCAATCTTTTTATCGACAGGTGCAATTTGTGATGAATACAAAAAGAACTTTGTTGACTAAAGCAGTGCATACTGGTGCAGATGCTTTTTACCAGAATGAATTTAGCCTTGTCATTGGAACAAAAATGGAGGAAGAAGTGCAATTACAAAAAATTGGTCAGGAGCAAGTATTGGTATATGGCGTGCCTGATGCATTAAGTACTTTATTAACCAGAGCATTTCCAACTGGTAAATGGATCAATTATCTAAGTAGTTTAATTAGCTCCAATCAAAATGATGGGGTTTGTTTGACTATTTTTAATGATTATTTTATTGTTTTAGTACTTCAAAATGGTAAACCATATTTTGTGAATTATTTTAACAGGGGAGGAGATGATCAAAATCAATATCTTGTATTGAATGCTTGTATTCAAGCAAATATCCTTACGAATGAAACGAATTTAAATGTAATAGGGTATAGTGCAGAAAGGGATTTTTGGGTACAAGCACTAGCAAATTATTTTGCAGGCGCACATATGCAACATACGCCAGATGAAGGAATTGGGGCATCGTTAAATGTGGAACACCCCAATCATTATTACGCACCATACTTTATTTTTTAAGTTGTACGCATGAGAATTATTTCAGGAAAATATGGAGGCAGAAGAATTCATCCGCCTACCAATATGCCACATACTAGACCCACCACAGATATTGCTAAAGAGGGTTTATTTAATATTTTACATAACAGAGTCGCAATAGATGGAGCTACTACATTGGACTTATTCGGTGGAACGGGTTGTATTAGTTATGAATTGGCTTCAAGAGGCGCTGAACAATTGACCATTGTTGAAAAAGATAAAACAATGCTTGATTTCATTAAAAAGAATATTGATTTTTTAAAAATTGAAAATGCAATGACCATTCAGATGGATGTATTTCAATTTTTAGCTACTTGCAATCAACAATATGATGTCATTTTTGCAGGTCCGCCTTATGCATTGAATACCATCGACGATTTACCAAAAATCATTGTTGAAAAAAAATTAATTAGTCCTAAGGGTTATTTTATATTGGAGCATACCCCTCGTAATGATTATAAAACATTTGAAGGGTATAGTTTCCAAAGAAATTATGGCGCTACCATTTTTAGTTTTTTTGAATGCATCTAACCAAAGCCGAAGCGCGTAACATATTATCCCAAAAAAGAGCTGCATTGACGGAATCTGCATGCATGAAATTAGATGACCTTTTACTGATTCAATTGCAACGTATTGATTGGTCAAGCACGGAAATTCTTGCTAGCTTTTATCCCTTAGCCCATAAGAACGAACCAAATACCTTGTTATTCGAAAAATACATCAAGGCCTTGTATCCATTTATACGCTTTTGTTATCCTATTGTTAACAAGGATCAACATCAAATGGATTTCTATTTTGAAACAGAAACTTTACAAGTGAATGTATATGGCATTCAAGAACCATTGCCATTCAATATAGTAGGACCCGATAAGATAGATACTATGTTAGTTCCATTACTTGGATTTGATCAAAAAGGACATCGTGTTGGCTATGGAAAGGGGTACTATGATCGCTACCTGGCAAAAGCAAATAAAGAGATGCAGAGAATAGGTGTTGCTTACTTTGAACCAATGGACAATTTCACTGATACCAACGAATTTGATGTACCTTTATCTAGTTGTATCACGCCTTGGAATACCTATGAATTTGAATAATATTTTTTTAAAATCCTTTAGAGTGCTACTCTTACCTTTTGCTATTCTATATGGTTGGATTGTTACTTTACGCAATTGGATGTACGCAAAAAAATACCTTAAATCAGTTCACTTTAATTTACCCATTATTTGCGTGGGCAATCTTTCTTTAGGAGGCACAGGAAAGTCCCCCATGGTAGAACATTTATTATCTATTCTTTCTACCGAATATAAAACAGCCACATTAAGTAGAGGCTATAAACGAAAAACCAAAGGTTATGCTTTAGCTGGTGAACAATCTACTGCTTTAGAAATTGGGGATGAGCCCATGCAGTTTCATTTAAAATTTCCAAATGTAGCAGTTGCAGTAGGAGAACGTCGCATTGAAGCCATACCTCAATTGATTCAAGATATCCCAGATTTACAAGCTGTCATTTTGGATGATGCTTTTCAACATCGTGAGATAGATGCCCATTTTAGTATTCTATTAACCGAATACGATAATCTTTATTGTGATGATTTCTTTTTTCCAACTGGAGATTTAAGGGACGAGCGAAAATCGGCAAAACGTGCCAATATCATTGTGGTCACTAAATGTCCAATAGACATGACGGAGGCTGATAGGGCGGAGATCTTAGAAAAATTGTATCCAGCGCAACATCAATCTGTATTTTTTACAGCCATCGGGTATGAGACCCCTTATCATATCTATAATCCATCCGACCAATGGGTATTGACCATGAGAGATGAGGTCTTGTTGGTTTGTGGTATTGCCAACCCCATCCCTTTAAAAAATTATTTACACGAGCACACGCATACTTATTATCAATTAAGTTATAGCGACCATCATATTTTTTCGATAGAAGATTTAATTGAGATGCGCGATAAGTTTGAACAGATAAAAGCAAAGAGTAAGCTCATCCTTACCACTGAAAAAGATGCAGTTAGATTGGTGAAGTATACCAACGAATTAAAAGATATGCCATTGTACGTTCTGCCTATCAAACCCTTTTTTCTATTTAATCAAGCAACAGCGTTTAATCAATTGGTCATTGATTTTGTAGCACAATATCATCAACAAACAAATGAACAGTAAAAAAGACAAGAAGAAGTCAAAAACAACTACAAAACAAACCCATTTAACAACCACGTATAAAGGGGTATTAGACATAGCTAAATCAGGCATGGGTTTTATTATTGTGCAAGGTTTAGAGCAAGACATTTTAGTTTTTCCAACCGATTTTAATACCGCACTCAAAGGAGATGAAGTACGCGTTAAAATCACCAAAATAAGACAAGGCTCTGGGAAAAAAGAAGGAAAAGTATTGGAGATAATAAAAAGAAAACAAGTTTCTTTTTCTGGTACCATGCAAATTATGCAACACCATGCCTTCTTCTTACCCAATACCATGCATCCAATGCCAGATATTTATATCCCAATGGATAAATTAAAAGGAGCTAAGACAGGTGATAAAGTGATCGTGCAATTGACCAAATGGGAAAACTCAAATAAAAAACCAGAAGGAGAAGTACTAGAAATATTTACACCAGAGAAAGAGAATGATATGGCCATGAAATCGATTGTGGCAGAATCTGGTTTTCCATTGGTATTTGATGGGGAAGTGTTGGCATTTGCAAAAACTTTATCGGATAAAATTTCACCCGAAGAAATTGCCAAACGAAAAGACTATCGAAAAGTATTGACCTTTACCATTGATCCAGTAGATGCAAAAGATTTTGATGATGCTATTTCTTTCCAATATTTAGACAATGGCCATATAGAAATTGGAGTGCATATTGCCGATGTAAGTCATTTTGTGCAACCAGGAACGGCAGTGGATAAAGCCGCTTATGAAAGAGCTACATCTGTGTATTTGCCAGATCGTGTGTATCCAATGTTACCAGAAAGAATCTCCAATGAATTATGTTCATTAAGACCTAAGGAAGAAAAATTAACTTTCTCAGCCACTTTTGAAGTGGATGCTACTGGAAAAATTGTGCATACCTGGTATGGCAAAACAGTGATCTATTCTGATCGCCGATTTACGTATGAGGATGTACAAGCAATTATAGAAACAAAAGAAGGTGACCACAAAGAAGAAATTTTATGGCTACATGATTATACTCAAAATTTGAGAAAAAAACGTTTTGAAAATGGCGCTATCAACTTCTCCTCACAGGAAGTTCGTTTTACTTTAGATGCCAATGGAAAACCAACTGGTATTACCGTAAAAGAAAGTAAAGCATCGCATCAATTGATCGAAGAATTGATGTTAAAAGCCAATCAATTGATTGCAGAAAAAATGGGTCAAGTGAAAGTTAAAAAAGAACCTTTGCCTTTTCCTTATCGTGTGCATGATCAACCCAACGAGGATAAATTAAACCCTTTTGTGGTATTTGCTAAAAAGCATGGATACCCTTTTAATATTGATTCTCCCGATCATATAGCACATAGCTTTAACAATTTAATGTTGGCGTCAAAAGGAAAACCTGAGCAACATGTATTGGAACAATTAGGTATTCGCACCATGGCCAAAGCAGTGTATACGACCAACAATATTGGCCACTATGGTTTAGGTTTTGAACACTATTGTCATTTCACCTCTCCAATACGTCGATATCCGGATGTGCTTGTACATAGAATTGTTCAAAGTGTTTTAATGGGCAATGCCATGAATGACGAAGGCTTAGAGGAAAAATGTACGCATTGTAGCATGCGCGAGAGAGCTGCGATGGAAGCAGAGCGCGCAGCAAATAAGTACAAACAAGTTGAATTTATGCGTGATTATTTAGGACATAGTTTCGAAGGAATCATTAGTGGTGTGGCAAGTTTCGGCTTCTTTGTTGAAACTGTAGAACACAAATGTGAAGGCTTAGTGTCCATTGTAAGCTTATCTAAATTTGATGATTTTAAATTAATAGAAGCAGATTATGCTTTAGTAGGTTCTAGGTCGGGTCGTAAATTTAATATGGGAGATAAAGTGATGGTCAAAGTAGTTGCTGCCAATTTGGATAAACGTCAATTAGATTTCGAATGGGAAGTGAATGGAAAATTGGCTTAATAAGCCGTTAAGGTTTCCTGAAAAACAATCCCTTCTTCTGCTAAGCTTTTTAAGATGGGCTTGTAAATTCTTGCTTCTATTGGAATATGTAACCCTGTCATTTGAATTTCACCTTTTAAATAAGCACAAACACCCATCGCCAATGGTAAACCGACTGTGGTAGCCATGGCTGTGTTGATTGCATCTTCACCTTTTAAAACCATACTGCTATCTAATTTAAATTGACGATCCCCAATGCTGTATTCAATTTCGTGCAACATCACCACCAAATCTTTGTCTGTTGCTGCCAATTTCCATTTGCCTTCTAATAACCATTGTAAGATGCTTGCATTGGAATTAAATTCAGCGGGAATTGTTGTGGATTCATACAATCCAATGAATTCAAGTTGTGCTTTGATGCTAGAATCTTGATTGAATTTTGCTAAAACTTGTTCTAAGTTATGTTGTTGAATATGCGTCTCAAACCAATTTTTAACACTTGTATTTGGTGTTAATTCAATCACCGTTTCATCGGTTAAATGCAATTGAACAATGGCATTCCAGCCAGTACAAAATGCAGGGTAGCGAAGGGTAGTGCGCATAAAATTGTTCACCCCATGTAATTGGTAGGTGTCGATATAGGATAAAGAATTCCTGTTAGGATAATAAGCCAAATGGCCAATGCCAGACAAATGCACCATTGGGGCTTGGTCAAAAATTTCTTGATAATTTTTGGTTACGGTTAAACCATCTTCTAAATAGATTGCTCCAGCTTTTCCTGCTAAAATGATATTTCTTGGGTTCCAACTAATTTTATAATGCCAAGGATTGTTATCGCTTTCTGGTGCTACCAGTCCGCCACAATGCGATTTAAAGCTAGTAATTTTGCCTCCTTTTTCATAAATCTCATCTATGATTGCCATGGCGCTCATGTGGTCAATTCCAGGATCTAAACCCATTTCACAGAGGAATAAAAGTTGTTTTGTTTCAATTTCATTGGCTATAGAACGCATATTGTCATCCACATAAGAGGCAGTGAACAATGGTTTTTCAAAATATAGACAATCTTTCGCGACTAAAAAATGTAGCTGCGCAGGTAACATAGACACCACAATATCTGCGTTTTGAACCAAATTTTGACGATCTATTTCATTTTCAATGTTGATTCCTAAGGCAGTTCCATTGGGGGCGTTATTCCACTTATTTTTAGCCGCGGCTTCATCTCCATCTGCTAGTACTACATACCAATCATTTTCGACCGCTTTTTGCTGTAAATATTGGATTAAAACAGTGGCAGATTTACCTGCTCCAATAATGAGAATTTTTGGGCCCATTGATGAATGTATAAGTGGTTAAAAATCTATGGGTTAAAGTTAGTATTTATTACCAAAAACTGTGGATAAAATTGTGTAAATTAATAGTGATTTTAAGCTTAAAAAAGGGGTCAAAAAGTTAACTTCGTGAATGTACGAAACCATGGACTTTTTGACCACTGGAAAGTGACTATAAGAAACAAAAAATATGGAAGAAAATTTAGGTGGAAATTTAGGTCTAGAACAGACCCAAGACAATGATCGTGTAATAAGAGTCAACATCGAAGAGCAAATGAAAACCTCTTACATTGACTACTCTATGTCTGTGATTGTAGGTCGTGCTTTGCCTGATGTGCGTGATGGCTTTAAACCTGTTCATCGTCGTGTTTTATTTGCGATGCATGAGTTAGGTAACAATAGCAATAAACCTTATAAAAAGTCTGCTCGTATTGTTGGAGAAGTAATGGGTAAATTTCACCCACACGGTGACACCGCTATTTATGATACTTTAGTACGTATGGCACAGGAGTGGACAATGCGTTATAGATTAGTGGATGGACAGGGTAATTTTGGTAACCAAGATGGGGATCCGCCAGCAGCAATGCGTTATACAGAAGCCCGTTTGCAGAAGATTTCCGAAGCCATGTTGGATGATTTGGAGAAAGATACGGTAGATTATCAATTGAACTTTGATGATAGCTTATCTGAGCCAAGTGTATTGCCTACAAGGATTCCGCAGCTTTTAGTGAATGGCTCATCTGGTATTGCGGTGGGTATGGCGACCAATATGTTACCACATAATTTGAACGAAGTAGTGGATGGATGTATTGCTTACATCAACAATAAAGACATTACAATCGAAGAATTAATTACGATTGTAAAAGCACCCGATTTTCCGACAGGTGGCGTGATTTATGGTATGGAAGGCGTGAAGCAAGGTTTAATGACTGGACGTGGTCGTGTGGTATTGCGTGGAAAATGCAATGTAGAAACAAAAGCCAATGGTCGTGAGATGATTGTGATCAATGAAATTCCATATCAAGTGAATCGGGATCATTTAACAGATCGTATTGGTCAATTGGTAGTGGATAAAGTAGTTGATGGCATCACACATGTTAACAATGAAAGTAATAAACGTGAAGGAACGCGTATCGTAATTGAATTACGTAAAGATGCAGTTGCACAGGTCATCATCAACCAATTATTTAAATTCACAGAATTACAAACAAGTTATGGTATCAATAATGTGGCATTGGTAAAAGGTCGTCCTAGAATTTTGAACTTAAAAGATTTGATTTTAGAGTTTATTGATTTTAGAATGGAAGTGGTGATTCGTCGTGCAAAATTTGAATTAAGAAAAGCCGAAGAGCGCGCACATATTTTAGAGGGCTATTTGATTGCCTTAGATCATTTAGACGAAGTCATTCGTTTAATCAGAAATTCTGCTAACCCTGAGGCAGCTAAAGAAGCTTTAATCACAGCAGGATGGGGGATTTCAGAGATCCAAGCAAAAGCAATTTTGGAATTAAGATTGCAACGTTTAACCGGCATGGAGCGTGAAAAAATCAAAGAAGAATTTGACCAATTGATGAAATTGATTACTTCTTTAAAAGAATTATTAGGCAGCGAACATTTACGTTTTGAACTCATCAAAACAGAATTATTAGAAGTAAAAGATAAGTTTGGTGACGAGCGTAAATCTGAGATCCAATATTTGGCGGATGAAATGCGAATAGAAGATTTAATTGAGGAAGAAGATGTGGTGATTACAATCTCTCATTTGGGTTATATCAAACGTACATCTGCTACAGAATATCGTCAACAAAAGCGTGGAGGTCGCGGTGCCATTGGTTCTAAGACAAGAGAGGAAGATTATGTAGAGCATTTATTTATTGCATCTACTCATGACACCATGTTGTTCTTTACAGAAAAAGGAAGATGTTTCTGGATGCGTGTATATGAGATTCCAGAAGGAGAAAAAACAAGTAAGGGTAGAGCGATCCAAAACTTGATTCAACTTCCACAAGACGACAAAGTAAAAGCCATTATTGAAGTACGTAATTTAGCGGACAAGGATTATGTAAATAATCATTACATCATTTTATGTACTAAAAAAGGCATCATCAAGAAAACATGTTTAGAAGAATTTAGCCGTCCAAGAGTGAATGGTGTAAATGCCATTACAATCAATGAAGGCGATGAATTATTAGCAGCACGTTTAACGGATGGTAACAATGAAGTGATGATGGCCGTTAAGTCTGGTCGTGCTATTCGTTTCCCTGAAGAAAAAGTAAGACCAACTGGTAGAGGTGCGATTGGTGTTGCCGGAATTGAGGTCGACGATGATACGGACGAAGTGGTTGGTTTAGTTTGCGTAAGCAGAGAAGACAAAGACCGTACTATTTTAGTAGTAAGTCAACAAGGCTATGGTAAGCGTACACCAATTGATGATTACCGAATCACCAATCGTGGTGGTAAGGGGGTTAAAACAATCAATGTGACCGAAAAGACCGGATCCTTGGTTGGATTAATGGATGTATTGGAAAAAGAAGATCTAATCATCACTTGTAAATCTGGTTTAACCATTAGAACAAGTATTGCAGATATTAGAGAAGCGGGTAGAGCGACACAGGGTGTAAAATTAATCCGATTAGATGAAAATGATGAGATTGCAGCCACCTCTAAAATCCAAGAACAAGACGTAACAGAAGAAGTTGAAAGTAATGAAAATGAAATAGTTACAGCAGATACTTCAACTAAAACAGCGTACAATTTGGATGAGACTGAATCTTCTCAATTTGATGATACGATTAATAATGAAGGGGACGACACGCCCGAAGCATAAATTTTATAACTTTAGTACTTTAAAATAATCATTATGAAAAAATGGATTGGTGCAATGTTCTTGATAACATTGATGCAAACAGCTTTTGCGCAAGACTTTAAAAAAGTGGAGACTAGCTTATTATTGAACAACTATGAAGCTGCCAAGACAGAATTCGAAAAAGCGGTTGCTAAAAAAGCAAGTTTAGAAACAACTGCAGAAGGGTATTACTGGAAATCAAAAATTTATACTGGTTTATCTAAGGATCCAGCAGCTAAATATCCAGATGCTTTCGATAAATTATCAAAGAGTTTAGACGATTATATCAAAGCCGATCCAGAATTCACTTTTGCAATTAAAAGTGGTCAAGAGCCGTTTTTTGAAGTGTATCTCAAAAGTTTTAAAGATGGTGTAGCTTATTTTGGAGAAAAAAAATGGAAAGAAGCTGGTGCTAGTTTTGATAAAGGAGTTGTTTTGAGTGACATCATCTTTTCTAAAGGGTGGTCAACTAATAAACAACCATTTGATACGACTACTTTAATGTATGCAGGTTATGCAAACCAAAATGCAGGTAATATAGATATAGCTTTGAAGCATTATCAAAGAATGATAGAAGCAAACATGAATGCTGCTGACTTGTTAGACGTGTATAAATATGTGTTAATTCAATACATTGATACCACTTATTTTAAAAACAAAGAATTTAAAAAAGCTCAATTTGATAAGTATTATGTTTATGCTGAAAAAGCTTATCCAGAAGAAAAATGGTTTGAATTTAGAGCAGATTATATTGATAAAAACTTGACAGCCGAAGAGAAAGTAGCGAATTATGAAGCTCAAATTTCAGCGAATACCATCAATGAAACTGAATGTCAAATGTATGGTGATATGTTTATGGCATCTAGAAATATAGATGGTTTAACTGATGAGAAAGCAAACTATTTCTTGGATAAAGCGGCTGATGCCTATATGAGAGCCTACAAGTTGAATACGCAAAACTTTGCAGCAGCATTCAACGTGGGTATTAGCTATTACAACCAATACACTGTAATGGATGATCAAGTTGGTAATAATATTAGAGCATTACAGCAATTAAATGCGAATAAGCCAGTCGCACCTAAAGATCCAAAGAAAAAATTAGCTTTTGATGCTAAATTCAAAGCCCAACAGGATTCTATCAAAAAATTAAACCTAGTGTTAGATGCACCAATGAAAGCTAAGGTTGATCAAGCCATTGAGTGGATTGAAAATGCATTTAACATCATTAAGGACAAAGCCACATTGAGCAAAACCGAGAAGAATGTAGCTGCAAGATCAGTGGATTTCTTAGCTACTTTATATGCATCTAAAAGGGATAAGAATAGAGCCAATCAAAAGATCTATGATGAGTTAGATGCTAAGTTTAATAAATACGATATGTTACATAATAAGTACCAATAGAATTTTATAAACGAGCAAATTGAAAGCCTTCCCAAACGGGAGGGCTTTTTTATTTGGCTAAAGACATTTCTTCAATCAATAGGTGCACAAAAGGATCGATTGAGAATTATTCTAAACAGGGTATGAACTCCAATATATTATTTAACATAATGTTAATTATAAGTAAAATGAATAGCTGTAAATCATGTAGTAGACTGTTTGTTGAATAGAAAATAGGTTGTATTTTGTAGTATCATCATCTGATAAACATTTATTATGCCCTTACATCCTTCTAGAAGAAAATTTGTACTAGACGCTAGTTTAGCATCTATTGCTTTAAGTTTAAGTCCTCAGTTTATTAAAGCACAATCAAATACAAAAAAAGAAACCATTAAAATTGGCGTCATTGGAACTGGATTTCGTGGACAAAATCATATTGAATTACTGGTTCAACGACCAGATGTGGTAGTTGTCGCATTCGCGGATCCGGACGAAAAGATGCTTGCAGATGCCCAAAATATCCTTAAAAAAGCTGGTAGAACTGCTGCTGTTGAATACAAAAATGGCAAGGAAGACTTTAAAAACCTACTTAAAAGAACAGATATAGACGCTGTAATTATTGCTACGCCTTGGGAATGGCATATTCCACAAGCCATAGAAGCGATTAAAAATGGCATTATTCCAGGTGTAGAAGTTTGTGGTGCTATCAATATTAAGGATTGCTGGGATGTAGTGAATGCAAGTGAAAAGTACAATTTACCAGTGATGTGCTTAGAGAATGTATGTTATCGTCGGGATGTCTTGGCCGTCTATAATATGGTTAGAAAAGGCTTATTTGGAGAATTATTGCACTTACAAGGAGGTTATGAGCATGATTTAAGAGGCGTTAAGTTCAATAATGGTGTAACGGCCTATAATTCTGGGGTTGAATTTGGTGAAAAAGGCTTCAGCGAAGCAAAATGGAGGACAAACCACTCCTTATATAGGAATGGAGAATTGTATCCCACCCATGGATTAGGACCGGTGGCTATGATGACTAATATTAATAGAGGCAATCAATTAACAAGACTATCTTCTGTAGCCACGAAGGCAAGAGGTTTACATAAATATATCGTTAACCATCCACAAGGTGGTGAAAATCACCCTAATGCGAAATTAACTTTTAAATTAGGAGACATCGTGACTACAAGTATTCAGACCTACAATGGTGAGACGATATTATTAACGCACGACACCAATTCTCCCCGTCCTTATAATCTTGGCTTTAGGGTTCAAGGTACCCAAGGCCTTTGGCAGGATTTTTCTTCTGGTCAATTTAACGCTGGGCACATATATATAGAGGGTATTTCACCAAAAGCCCACCAATGGGAAAACCCAGAAGCCTATTTAAAGCAGCATGACCATCCATTATGGAAGCGTTTTGAGGCAGATGCAACAGGTGCTGGCCATGGCGGAATGGACTTTTTTGTGATCAATGCCTTCTTAGAATGTATTAAAAGAGGTGTTCCGTTCCCGATGGATGTGTATGATTTAGCAACCTGGTATGCCATTACCCCTTTATCTGAGAAATCAATTGCAGAAAATGGACAAGTACAAGAAATCCCAGATTTCACCCGAGGTAAATGGAAAAATAGAAAGCCAGACTTTGCGATGGATGACCAATTCTAGATGAAATATAAATAAAGTTTAATAAGTAAGCAAGAAATAAACAACCTGACTAAAGTTGATTGAATTCAGTCAAAAGTTGGATTTGGTTAAGGGTCCGATCTAAATTTTGACTTGGTCTTTCTACACGGTAATATTGGTCTAATTGTAGGTAGTCGGTTAGGAATCGTAGCGCTTGCATGTAAATAATACATTGTCCCGAAAATGCAAAATGGTCTTTTTCAAAATTGGATAAGAACTCCCCCATCGCTTTTAAGTACCCTTCTTGAATTGCTGTCCATCTTTCGGGAAGCACTTTTATTAAGTTTAAATCCTGGCAGGCTTCATTGACCGGACTGAGGTAGGTTCTGCACATATCACCTACATCACTTATAAAATAACCCGGCATCGTTGTATCCAAGTCGATGACACAAATAGCTGCCTCATCCTTAAATAAGACGTTGCTGATTTTTGTATCATGGTGTGTGACCCTTAAATGCGCGTCTTGATGTGCTGTAAAACGAAGCCATTGTTGTACATAAGCTCGATGGGATTGTAGCAGCAGGATCGCATCTTTTGCTGTTGCAATTCTTTTGGTATCTCCATGTATTAAGGCTTGTTCAAATTGATGGTACCTTAAAGCAAGATCATGAAATTCTGGAATAGTGATTTTTAAGTCCTCTATTGGAAATTTGATCAAGTTTGCTGTGAATTGTCCAAATTGATTGGCAGCCTCCTTTGCTTGACCTGCTGTTGACAATACGTCTAATGCAATACCCTCTATTTTTTTAAATGCACGATAATGTTTTCCATCTAATTCAATCAATGTCTCCCCTACTAAATTTGGCACCAAATGTGTAAATAGTTGATCTGGTTGATTTGAATCAAAATACTGACCCATCGCCTTTATATTATGATCGATGGCATAAGGATCTTTGAAAACTTGGGTATTGATATTTTGTAGGATAAACTGACCTTGCACGGAATACACTTCAAAAGTTTGGTTGATTAACCCTTGTGTCAATGGAATTGCAATTGCCTCTTTCCATCCGTATTGATCAAATAATGATTGCATCATAATCTTGATAAATGTACAAAAATAACCGCTTACTGACTTATCTTTAAATGCTGAATATTTATAAAATCATTATCATGGACAGAAGAAAATTTATCAATTTAAGTGGGTTAGGCATGACTAGTTTTTCTATTCCAAATTTTATCCATTCAACGATTCCATCTGATGCAATTCAACCCATTGTGGCTTCTACCTGGGATGCAGGCTTAAGGGCCAATGTCGCTGCTTGGGAGGTTTTAAAAAAGGGTGGTCATGCATTGGATGCAGTAGAACAAGGCGTGATGGTGACTGAAAATGAAATCAATTGTTGTGTTGGATTGGATGCCAATCCAGATAGAGACGGTTTTGTTACTTTAGATGCATCTATCATGGATCACGAATTCAATTGTGGTTCGGTTGCTTTTTTAGAACGTATTAAGCATCCCATTTCAGTAGCCAGAAAAGTCATGGAAAAATCGCCCCATGTGTTTTTAGTGGGTGCTGGTGCACAGTCATTTGCATTAGCCAATGGATTTACTTTGGAATCTGGGGCTTTATCTGAACAAGCCAAAAAAAATTACAAAGAGTGGTTGAAAAAGTCCAACTATCAACCCATTATTAATGTAGAAAAAAACCAATCGATCACTTACAATGACCCTAGTTTCAATGCGCCAACTAAATTAACAGATGGTCAGTGGAATCATGATACCATTGGTATGATTGCATTGGACGCATTTGGCAATTTAAGTGGCAGTTGCACTACGAGTGGTGCTGGTTTTAAAATGCGAGGTCGTGTAGGTGACTCCCCTATTATTGGGGCTGGCTTATATGTTGACAATGAAGTGGGTGCAGTGGTCGCAACTGGTCAAGGGGAAGACGTGATTAGAGTAGCTGGTGCCAGTGCCGTGGTGGAATGGATGCGTCAGGGAAAAAGTCCAGAGGAAGCATGTAAGCTTGTAGTTGAAAAAATTAATCGAATCAAAAAAGAAAAAGCAAAAGACATTCAAGTTTGTTTTGTTGCCATCAATAAAAAAGGAATGGTGGGTGCCTACGCTTTACAAAAAGGGTTTAATTTTTCTGTGTACAACAATCAAGGCAATACCTTAAATGATGCAGGATATTTAATTTAACAGAAAAAGTCATGTCAAAAATTGTACTTGAAATAGCTGCCTTTAATATAGAAGCTGCATTGAATGCATTAGCTGCAGGTGCGGATAGGATTGAATTTTGCGAGAATCCAATGGAAGGTGGCACGACGCCATCTTATGGAAGTTTATTGTTATTGTCTCAAATCACCAAGCAGCCGGTCTACCCTATCATTCGTCCCAGAGGCGGAGATTTTTTATACACCGAAAGAGAATTTCAGGTGATGCAAAATGACTTGATGGCATGCCAACAATTAGGTTTTAAAGGTGCAGTCATTGGACTATTGAATGCAGACGGAAGTATAGATACCAAAAGAACAAGTGCATTGATTCAAGCTGCTGGCAATATGGAAATTAGTTTTCATAGAGCATTTGATCGTTGTATAGATCCATTTTTGGCAATAGAACAATTGATTGATATTGGTTGTAAAAGAATTTTAACCAGTGGTCAAGTGCCTAATGTTGGCAATGCCATTCCAATGATTCAACAATTGGTAGAAAAAGCAAAGGATCGAATAATTATTTTACCTGGAAGTGGTGTGCGAGCAGATAATATTGCAAACATTGTTGCGCAAACTGGTGCTAAAGAAATGCATAGTTCGGCAAGAAAATCAATGCCTTCTAAAATGGCATTCAATCAACCCACTATGCAAGAAAATATGCAGTACTTTGATGTAGATGTCGAAGAAATTAAAGCCATGCTCGCAGCAATTAATACAGCATCCTAACCCTGATGGTCTCCTTCACTTCTTTTAATAAAGTGATTGCTTGCTTGGATAATTTACTATCCACATCTAGCACTACATAACCAATTTCATCATTTGTTTTTAAGTATTGACCAACAATATTGATTTTATTTTTTGACAATAAAGTATTGATGGCGCCTAATACCCCTGGTACATTCTTATGAATATGTAAAATTCGATGTGCACCATCTACAGGCGGTAAACTTAAAGATGGAATGGTATGAGATCCATTGGATACGCCTCTCTCCAAGTATTGGTATAATTTTATACTTACATCTTCTCCAATATTTTCTTGCGCTTCTTCCGTGGATCCGCCAATATGTGGTGTTAATAAAACATTGGATAAACCTTGCAAGGGTGTGCTAAATGCATCTCCATTTTTTTCTGGCTCAATAGGGAATACATCAATTGCAGCACCGGCAATATGTTTTTCTTTAATGGCTTCTGCTAAAGCATCCAAATCCACCACTTCTCCTCTAGCATAATTCACTAAAATGGAACCAGCTTTAAATTGTTTTAGTATTACTTTGTCAATCAAATTTTTGGTTTGATTTGTTTCTGGCACATGCAATGAAATGATATCAGAACTACTTACTATTTCTTTAATGGATTTTTTGGCTTGTGCGTTACCTAAAGGCAATTTTGTTTCAATATCAAAAAATTGAACCCGCATCCCCATCGCTTCTGCCATCACACTTAACTGGGTACCGATATTGCCATACCCAATTATGCCCATTGTCTTACCTCTTAATTCAAAACTACCTTTTGCGTCTTTGTTCCAAATACCGTTATGAGCCGCTTTGTTCTTATCTAAAATTCTTCGAATCAATAAAATAGAAGCACCAATCACCAATTCTGCTACACTCCTGGTATTGCTATAAGGCGCATTGAACACAGCAATTCCTTTTTGTTTACATGCTTTTAAATCTACTTGGTTGACACCAATACAAAAACAACCAATCGCTTGAAGTTTCTTTGCGCTATCCAAGACTTTTTTAGAAATAAATGTTTTTGAACGAATACCCAGAATATGGACATCTTTAATTGCTTTAATCAATTCCTCCTCGCTTAATGCACCTGAAACTTTTCTCACATCGGCATATCCTTGTAGTTTAAAGTATTGTACCGCTTTATCACTTATATTCTCTAAGAACAGTACTTTAATTCTATCTTTGGGGTAGCTGGTTAGGTCAATCTTGCTCATAATTCAAAGTTAATTTAAAATTGGCGCTTTTGACTTCAATCACAATATAATCTATCCTTTATTCGTTATTCAAAGACACCCTATAAATCCTAACAGATGATCGTTCGATGCCTTTTATTGTGTCAAATTTTATTACTGACTGCTTCTTGCGGATCTAGTCAAGGGCCAAATTTTGTATCATCTGTCAATCATTTTTCCTATAATAAAATCACCCCAGGAGAAAAGGAACAATATGCCGAGGCTATCAAATCAAAATACCAATCGATATTGGGGAATAAAAATTTTAGTGGTCAAATTTTAGTGGCAAAGAATGGTGAAATTATTTTTGAAGATTACAGAGGTTATGCCAATTTCAAAACCAAAGATTCTCTGGTGGCAGAAACCCCCATACATTTAGCTTCGGTCTCTAAAACTTTTACGGGTATGGCCGCCCTTCAATTATGGGAAAAAGACCTACTTGACTTGAAATCGAATGTAGATGTCTACTTGACAGGATTCCCCTATAAAAATGTGACCATTGAAATGTTATTATCTCATAGAAGTGGTTTGCCAGATTATACCTATTTCATGGAGTCGAAACAATACAAATCGGTTAAATACAAAACTAAAAGAGGACGCTGGGTTAAGAAATTGGTATTGTTAAAAAATGAAGCCCCTTTTAGAACGGGTTTATATACCAATAAGGATGTATTGGATTTTATGATTCAAAAAAAACCTGCCATTGCAGCCAATCCTGACCGTGTTTTTAGGTATTGTAATACCAATTATGTGTTATTGGCATTGATTATTGAAAAAATTACTGGCAAAGACTTCCCTACTTATATGCAAGAAACCATTTTTAAGCCATTGAAAATGGAGCATAGCTTTGTGATGAGTGAACAAAATATGGACAAGTATTTGCCCTCCTACAATGCACAAATGGTGCCCTATGCAGTGGAAAAATATGATATGATCTATGGAGATAAAAATGTTTATAGCACTGCTAGAGACCTCTATTTATGGGATAAGGCTTTAACAGAAGGTCTTTTTTTACAACCAGCGACCTTAGAAATGGCTTATGAGCCTAAAAGTCCTACCAACAAATATTGGCATAATTACGGGTTAGGATGGCGTGTTTTGGCTAAGCCTAACGAAGAAAAGTTAATTTACCACAATGGATGGTGGCATGGGAACAACACTGTTTTTACCCGCTTAATTGGCGAAACAGCTACCATCATCATTTTAGGGAATAAATACAACCGCGCCATCTATAAAGGCAAGGAGATTTCATCTGTTTTTACAGGTAAGTTGGATACGACCTCATTGGTGGAGTAAAGTTGCCCTTTTTTGCCCTTTTTTGACTTTTACACCCTATTTTTGCAGACCCTAAACAAATCTAAACAGAAAACAAAAGAATAAGTATTGCTATGAAAGATCTTCTATTTTATGCCGTTCCGGCAATGGGTATTGTAGGTTTATTGTATACACTCTTGAAATTCAATTGGGTATCCAAACAAGACGCAGGTAATGACCGTATGAAAGAAATTAGCACTTACATTGCAGAAGGTGCAATGGCTTTCTTGAAAGCAGAGTGGAAAATCCTAGGTTATTTTGTGGTTATTGTAGCCCTATTATTAGGTTTTATGGCTACTAAGAATGCAGAAAGTCATTGGAGTATTGCGATTTCATTTATTATTGGTGCTGTATTTAGTGCCACTGCTGGTTATATTGGAATGAAAGTGGCTACTAAAGCAAACGTAAGAACTGCTGAAGCAGCTAAAACAAGTTTAGCCCGTGCTTTAAAAGTATCATTTACTGGTGGATCTGTGATGGGCTTAGGCGTATCAGGATTAGCAGTACTAGGATTAGGTGGTTTGTTTTTAGTACTAAAACAAATGTTCTATGTAAATGGCGACCCTTCTGAAATGTTAAGAACAATTGAAGTATTAACTGGATTTTCTTTAGGTGCTGAATCAATTGCATTATTTGCCCGTGTAGGTGGCGGTATTTATACAAAGGCTGCCGATGTAGGAGCAGATTTAGTAGGTAAAGTAGAAGCTGGTATTCCAGAAGATGATCCTCGTAACCCTGCAACCATTGCAGATAACGTAGGTGATAATGTGGGTGATGTGGCTGGTATGGGTGCCGATTTATTTGGTTCTTATGTGGCTACCGTTTTAGCAACTATGGTATTAGGACAAGAAGTCACTGCAGTCGGTGGTGGTAAATTAGTAGATGCCTTTGGTGGTTTATCTCCTATTTTATTACCAATGATGATTGCAGGTGTAGGTATATTATTATCAATTATTGGAACTTTATTTGTAAGAATAAGTGAGAACGCTGGTTTAAATACAGCAACTGTTCAAAAAGCATTAAACATGGGTAACTATGGTTCTATGATTTTAACAGCTATTGCTTGTTATTTTTTAGTGGGTTATATTCTTCCAGAAAACATGGCACTTCGTGGAATTGAGTTTTCAAGAAATGGTGTGATTGGTGCCATTGCGGTGGGTTTAATAGTAGGTACTTTAATGAGTATCATTACTGAATATTATACTGCTATGGGCAAACGTCCAGTGTTAAGTATCATTAAGCAATCAAGCACAGGTCATGCAACCAATATTATTGGTGGATTAGCGATTGGTATGGAATCTACATTTATGCCAATTATTGTTTTAGCGGCTGGAATTTTTGGAGCATCTTATTGCGCAGGTTTATATGGAGTAGCCATTGCTGCTGCAGGTATGATGGCAACAACAGCTATGCAATTAGCCATTGATGCATTTGGTCCTATTGCAGATAATGCTGGTGGTATTGCAGAGATGAGTGAACTACCTGCTGAAGTGCGTGAGAAAACTGATATTTTAGATGCGGTGGGAAATACAACTGCTGCAAGCGGTAAAGGTTTTGCCATTGCTTCTGCTGCCTTAACTTCATTAGCATTATTTGCTGCCTTTGTAGGTGTGGCGATGCCAGACAATCAACATATTGATATTTATAAAGCCGATGTATTAGCTGCTTTATTTGTAGGAGGAATGATTCCATTTATATTTTCTTCATTAGCTATTCGCGCTGTAGGTGAAGCTGCAATGGCCATGGTAGAAGAGGTTCGTCGTCAGTTCCGCACTATTCCAGGTATTATGGAAGGTACAGGTAAGCCTGAATATGAAAAATGTGTGGCCATCTCTACTGAAGCTTCTTTAAAGAAGATGATGTTACCTGGTGCTATCACTATCATCTCTCCTATTTTAATTGGATTTACAATGGGCCCAGAAGCCTTAGGTGGTTTCTTAGCAGGTGCCACTGTAAGTGGTGTTTTGATGGGTATATTCCAAAACAATGCAGGTGGTGCTTGGGATAACGCTAAAAAATCTTTTGAAAAAGGTGTTGAAATAAATGGTGAGATGTTCTATAAAAAATCTGAACCACATAAAGCATCCGTAACAGGTGATACAGTGGGTGATCCATTTAAAGATACATCTGGTCCTTCAATGAATATCTTAATCAAGTTAATGTCAATTGTTTCATTGGTTATTGCTCCAAGTTTAGCGCAATTGCATCCAACTAAAGCAATGGAGGTTAAATCTCAAACAATGGAGATTTCAGTGATCAATACAGATTCTACGATGACTGATTCTGCTACAACTGTTACAATTTCTGCTGATTCAAAAACATTGATTCAAGCTTTACAAGAAGATGGTTTAGCTCCAACTGATAATGTAAAAATTGAAGTGAAGAATGGTAAAATTTCAGTGAACGGAACTGCATTAACAGATGCACAAAATGAAAAATACGCTACTTACTTGCAAAAGAAATAAATCATTTATGTCATAAATTGAATATAAGTTCAATCTTATTTTACGAATCCCTCCAATGTCTTGGGGGGATTTTTTTTGTAAAATATTTTTTTAATTATTTGTATGTATCAGATCTTAAAATTTGGATAGCATGGCAAGCACTTGCTTGCCTCCCATTGCAAAAATGGCATCCAAAATACAAGCATTTTGAATGAATCCTGTGGTGGTATCAAATACTTGCTGGTAATGAAATTGATTAGTAGCTGTCTCAAAATTATTAGGTTTCATAGGATCTACCCATTTAGTTTCCTTAAGAATGGAAGGATGCACATGCACAGTTTCAATCAACCATTTTGCTTTCAACTGCGCTTTGGTCCAATTTTGTGTTGCTAATAAAAAATCATTTAGGTAGTCATACTCAATGGAATACAATTGTTCTAGGCTATCCACATAATATTCAAAATAAGGCGCACGCTTGTAATTGATGCAAATCGCCTTAAAGTGTTGTGTTCTCCATGGACTATCATATGCTATTTGAATTTCATTCATAGAGGTCTTCTGATCCCTTCCACCAACAATTGGGATGCTTAAATGCAAGGGTCCTTGTGCAGTTGCAATGACCATTCTGTTTTTGAAACTCATTTTGCTAAAAGCAGAAGTCGTATCAAATACAATCTGCTTTTGTTGAGCCAATGCATGGTAATAAGATAAAGCTCCAAAATAATGTAGGTCTGTATAAACCATGAATGCGTATTGTTTTGTAATTTTAGTAAAATTTATCCATGAAGCAATTCAATTTCGGGCTTTTGTTTATTATGCTATTATTATCAGCTTGCTCAGCACCAAAATCTTTTGAATTCAAAGGACTTCAAGATATTCAGTTGGAAAAATTGACCATGGGTAAAAATAAAATCAGAGCCAATATTAAATATTATAATCCTAATACTTATTCTTTGGTTTTAAAACAAATTGATTGTAAAGTTTTAATGAACGATGGTCAATTTACCCAATTGAAATTAGACACTAATTTTATCATCCCTCCAAATCAAGAATTTTTAATACCAGCACAACTTGAATTTCAGATGTCGGACTTGGTTAAAAATAGTATGGAGCTTTTATTAAATAAGCCAGTCAAATTAAATATCAAAGGAAATGCCACTTTGAGTAAGGGTATCTTTACTAAGACTGTTCCTATTGAATACGAGACAACACAAAAATTAAATTTGGGAGCGGCATTGTCTGGAATGAAATAGTGCTTCTGCAAAATGCACTAACCTTATTGTTTCCAAGTAGAAGGACTATCTCTCCACTCCATCAACGTACTTTGTGTATTGGCATCCACCAGCCCTTTTTCAACAGCTAATTCTATTAGGCTCGCATAATTTGTTAATGAAACATACGGCACACCAGCTGCTTTAAAAGCATCGTCTGCCAATTGGAAACCATAGTTAAAAATAGACACCATCCCCACAACTTCAAGACCAGTATTTCTTAAAACATCTACTACTTGTAAGCTGCTCTTCCCTGTTGAAATCAAATCCTCTATGACTAAAATTTTGTTGGTGCTTGCATAAGCCCCTTCAATTTGATTGCCTAATCCATGCTCTTTTGGTTTTGGACGCACATAGATATATGGTAATTTTAATTGATCCGCTGCCATAGCACCCCATGGAATACCTGCTGTAGCTACCCCTGCCAACATATCGGCACCTTCAAATTTTTCAAAAATGACATTGCACATTTCGCTTTTTACAAAGTCGCGGACATAAGGAAAAGAAAGTACTTTACGATTATCACAATAAATTGGACTTTTCCATCCACTAGCCCATGTAAATGGGTCATTTGGGTTTAACTTTATAGCACTAACTTGTAATAATTTCTCAGCGACTGCTTTTTCGTTCGTCATATCCTAGATTTGACACGAATTTACCGTCAAAAAGGCAATATTTTTACAAGAGTTACTAAATACTATACACATTTTATGTTGACAACAATTATTGCAGCTGGAGGCATTGTAGTGAATCCAAATAAGGAGATTTTATGGATTTTTAGAAGGGGCTTTTGGGATTTACCAAAAGGGAAATTAGATCCCAACGAAACCATTGAAGCCTGTGCTTTAAGAGAGGTGATGGAAGAAACAGGCATCATTAACTTAGTGCTGGGTGACTTGATTTTAACAACGAAACATCTGTACCATGACTTGTATTTAAATACCGAAGTAGAGAAAACGACTTATTGGTATAAGATGTCAACAGATACATTACAAGCTGGGGTTCCTCAAACAGAGGAAGACATAGAAAAAGTTACATGGGTAAAACAAGCTGACCTTGCTCCCTATTTAGAACAAACCTATGACAACATAAAAGAAGTGATGCAAATTTTTCTTAACTCAACGCATCAATAACCACTTGGGGTAAAAATGGTGAAGCGTCTCCACCATTGCGGATGATATCTCTTACAATTGTTGAGGCAACAGAAGTATATTTTGGCTCACCAGTTAAAAAGATGGTTTCAATGTGACGATCCATGGTTCTGTTGGCATCTGCAATTGTTTTTTCATATTCAAAATCGCTCACGTATCGTATTCCTCTTAAAATAAAACGTGCACCAATCGATTGACAATATTTAATGGTTAGACCATCATAGGTGACCGCTTCTACTTTGGATTCATCTTTATAAATTTCCTCAAACCATTGTTTTCTTTGTTCTGCACTAAACATTGGATCTTTAGCAGCATTGATTCCGATCCCCACAATGACTTTATCAAATAAAGGTAACGATCGATTGATGATATCAATATGACCGAGTGTAACTGGATCAAAAGTTCCTGGGAATAGACAAATTCTTTGCATCTTTTTGAATTAAGGATTGGTTCGCCCTGTTAATAGGTATAAACAAGCCATTCTCACAGCCACGCCATTTTCTACTTGATCTAAAATAATGGATTGCTTTCCATCGGCCACATCACTATCCATTTCTACGCCTCTATTGATTGGGCCAGGATGCATGATGACAATTTCTTTATTTAATTTTTGAAGCCTTGCTTTTGTTATCCCATAAGCTAAGTTGTATTCTCTTAGAGAAGAGAATAAAGGTTGATTTTGGCGCTCTAATTGTATTCTAAGTACATTGGCCACATCACACCAAGCAAGGGCTTTATCGATATTGTATTCCACCTGAACATCCATGGCTTCTTTTAAGTAAGTAGGAATTAAAGTAGGTGGTCCAGATACCATAACTTCGGCACCCATTTTCTTTAAGAGATAAATATTACTTAGTGCAACCCTACTGTGCATGACATCTCCAATGATGGCCACTTTTAAACCAGCTAGTTTACCTAGTTGTTCTTGCATCGAAAAAGCATCTAATAATGCTTGTGTTGGATGTTCATTGATACCATCTCCAGCATTGATAATTGGCACATCTATATGTTTAGACAAGTAATGCGGTGCGCCAGAAGCACTATGTCGCATCACCACCATATCCACTTTCATGCTTAGAATATTATTCACTGTGTCTAACAATGTTTCTCCTTTTGCAGCGGAGGAATTAGATACAGTGAAGTTCACCACATCTGCAGATAACCTGCGTTCTGCTAATTCAAAGGAGATTCTAGTTCGGGTTGAATTTTCGTAAAAAAGATTAACGATTGTGACGTCTCTAAGTGTTGGAACTTTTTTAACTGGTCTCTGAAGGACTTCTTTAAATTGCGTTGCAGTAGATAAAATAAGTTGAATATCCTCCGTTTGGAGGTCCTTGATACCAAGAAGATGTTTGGTAGATAGTGCCATTAAAAAACAAAATTAATGTATTTTATTGATCTAACAAGATTACGTCGTCCACACCATTATTTTCTTTCCATCTTACTTTAACCTTAAAAGGGGTTAAAGTGTCCATTTCCTTACCTGAAAAGTCCGGCTGAATAGGTAATTCTCTGCTAGGCTTTCGGTCAATTAAGACACATAATTTGACTTTTGAAGGGCGTCCAAATGCTAATAAAGCATCTAAAGCAGCTCGTATGGTACGACCTGTAAAAAGTACATCATCTATCAAAATCACCGTTTTGCCTTCAATACTAAATGGGAGATCTGTTTGGTTGGCTATATGAAGCTCTCTCCTATTATCATCCCTATAAAAAGTAATATCTAGTTTTCCATAAAGTACCTGATCCTGAGGAATTTCTTGGTGTAAGGCAGCCACAATTCGATCGCTTAAAAAAACACCTCTTGGTTGTAAACCAATAATTACAGTATCCTGTAGGCCAGGATGGGTCTCCAATATTTGATGAGACAGCCTTTTGATGATACTTGGAAGTTGTTGCTCACTGATTAAGATCATTCCTTAAAATTTGACTAAAAATACAGCTTTTTTGGATGTAAATTGCAGCCATGTTGTCCTTAAAAACACTATCACTGATCCAATTTAGAAATTACATTCAAAAGCAATTTGAATTTAATGCTCGAATTGTAGGTATAGTTGGTGCGAATGGAACAGGGAAAACGAATATTTTAGATGCCATTTATTACCTCTCCTTTACCAAAAGTTACTTTAGTCGACCCGATGCCCAAAATGTGCACCATGGCTTTCAAGGTATGCGCGTGGATGGTCTTTTTGACATGACTGGAAATGAGACACAAGTCACTTGTATATTAAGAGAAACGGGGAAGAAAGAATTTTATTTTGACGAAACCTTGTATTCAAAGTTATCACAACATATTGGGAAGATTCCAACTGTGATGATTGCACCAGATGATGTACAAATTATCACAGGTTTAAGTGAAGAAAGAAGAAAATTAATAGATAGTTTGTTGTCACAAATTGACGACAATTATTTACGATTGTTAATTCAATACAATAAAGTTTTACAAGAAAGAAACAGCCTTTTAAAATGGTCAGCCGAGCAAGGACAGATGGATGAAACTTTATTGAACACATTGGATGTACAATTGGTGCAATATGGGGAGCCCATTTTTAACATAAGAACAAAATTATTAAATGAATGGTTACCACTGGTGCATCAACTTTATGTATCCATTGCAGGTAGTGCAGATGCGATTGAGATGCAATATCAATCAAGCTTACAAAATAACCATTTTGCAGACTTACTAATTCATGCTTTACCAAAAGATAAGGTATTGCAAAGAACAAGTGTAGGCATACATAAAGATGATTTAAGTATTACAATTCAAGGACAGTCATTCAAACAAGAAGCATCTCAGGGACAAAGAAAAAGTTTATTATTTGCCATAAGGTTGGCAGAATGGGAATTATTGAAAAAGGCAAAAGGCTTCTCTCCTATTTTATTAATGGATGATATTTTTGAGAAATTGGATGAAGCCAGAATGGCTCATTTATTGGGCTGGGTTGCTACTTCTACAGATGGCCCTGTATTTATAACAGATACACACAAAGCACGTGTGGCAGACCTTTTGGGTAGATACGTAGAAAATTACCAACTAATTGAATTATAAAATTGTAATTTAGTAATATGGCAACATTCAAAATTGGAGATGCATTAAAACAAATGGTGCAGGAAAATACTAAATTAAAAAATGGTATTAGAGCAGTTCAGATTGAAGCTGTTTGGGAAGAAATTATGGGCGTCACAGTTGCTAAGTACACAGACAAGATTTATATATTTGATCAAAAATTATTCATTCACACCAATATCGGCCCACTCAAAAACGAGTTGGGTTTTCAAAAAGGACTCATCATTGAAAGGGTTAATGAAAAAATGGGGGAAAAACTAATTACAGATGTCGTGATTAAATAGTGCACATTCCTCCTACTTTTTCTTCTCCAATACATCACGCATTAAGTCATTCATCGTAATGACACCTTTGAATTCAATATTATCAAAAACTGGTAGATATCTTGTTTTATAGACATTCATTAAAATCATGCAACGTTCTAATTCTTCTTGTAATCCAATGACTGGTAAATCGTGGGTCATGATTTCTTTGACAGTGGTGGAGTCTGAATGTCGTCCTTGAAGTTTTATTTTATGTGTATAGTCACGTTCCGACATGATACCCAGAAATTGATGCTCGTCCATCACCACCACATAACTTAGGTTTTCGGATTGCATGATTGTTAAAGCGTCCAACACGGGTGTTGAAGATGCAACAATATTAAAATGAGGTCCTTTTTTCTCTAAAATTTCTATGATTTTTGACATAATGTAGGATTTAAACAGACTTGTATTCCTAAGTTACGACTTAATCTATAGAACCGGTCACCTATTTTTTTAGGAAGTCGACGTAGCTTTGCTTCTCCATGATGGTTGATCCATTCATGATGGTGACAGTAGGCCAAACCCTTGCAGCGGTTTTAATCATTGTCATATCCCCTATTAATATTGGTATATCAAGATTAAGTTGAGCGGCATTTGCTTTATCTGCAGTGATTAAATAAACCTGTTGGTGCTTTTTTTTAATTTTAGTTATCAATGCTTTCCATGAAATAGACCGATCAATTTTACCAGAAAATAAAAGCACATAAGGAGCAGTAGAATTGAATAATGCATTTGTAGTATCTATATTATTCATTGTGAATAAGCTAAAGTCAACAATCTTAGCGACTTTGCCATTCCCTTTTTGAATTAAAACTTCCTTACGGTCTTGATACACATAAGTACTATCAAAATCTGCAGGAAATTGATTGATATCAAATTTAATAGTCTTACCATTTTTATTAAAAGACATTTGAATAGACACACTATCTGGAACGGCACCTTCAGGAACCTTCATTTGTTCTTTAATGTCATTGCCTCTTTTGTAAGGTAAACAGTCAATAAAAGGAAGATGTTGCAACACATAGTATTGTCCGTATCCAACAATTCCAGTTGAAAGGATCAATAAAAAAATGCCCAATGCTTTATGTAAATTGCTCTTTACTTTTTTGTGATTAAAAAGTAGGATTAAAATTGCAAACAGTAAAACCAGGTCTTTTATAAAGGAGACTTTTGGCGTCAGTGGGATACAATCTCCAAAACAACCACATGTTTTAATTTTACCCGAAAACAAAGTATAGCCTGTTAGGAATGTAAAGAATACAATCAATCCTAACAACAACCACAAGGTTTGTTTATATGGAAATTTAATAAGTAACGCTACTCCTGCAACAATTTCAAAGGTATTCATGATGAGGGCGAAGGCAAGTGTATAATCATCTAAAAAAGCCAATCCCCAAACTTCAAAAAATTCTTGCATTTTATAACTCAAGCCCAATGGATCATTGGCTTTGATCAATCCTGAAAAAATAAATAGTAGTCCAACAGACCATCTTATCGTTTTCAAAAATGCTTGCATAGAATTAATGTTTTCCTTCCTCTATTTGTATCAAAGCAAAAGTGGCATAGTTTAAGATATCTACAAAATTGGCATCAATCCCTTCGCTAATTAAGGTCTTACCATCATTAGTTAAAATTTGTCGAATGCGCAAAAGCTTTACTAAAATTAGATCGGCATAGCTTTCTTGACTCATATCACGCCATGCTTCTCCATAATCATGATTTTTATCCATCATGGTTGATTTCGCAAAATCTACATTTGCTTGATACAAGTTTTGTACTTGATCCACAGGCATATCTTCTACCTTTGGGTCATTTAATTTCAATTGAATTAATCCAATGACTGAATAATTAATGATGCCTTTAAATTCATCTTGTATACCGTCGTCTACTTTTTGAAACCCTTTATCTTGAATGGTTCTAATCCTTAACGCTTTTATAAAAATTTGGTCTACCACCGAAATGATTCTTAGTACACGCCATGCAGTACCATAGTCTTTTGTTTTCTTGATAAAAATATCGCTACATGAAGCGATGGCTTGATCATATTGTGCAGAAGTTTGACTCATGAAATAACAACAAATTACACGGTTAGTTAATATCTTTGAACAGTTGCAAGATAAACAATAAGGCCCTTAAATTAAAACTATGTTTAAAATCCAATTAAAAGACATTCAGCTCGACTTAACCACACCTGTAGTGATGGGGATTTTAAATGCAACACCAGATTCATTTTTTAAGGGAAGCAGAATGGAACATATAGATTTAGGCGTTCAAAAGGCCACTGAAATGGTTACTGCTGGAGCAAGTATTTTAGACATTGGAGGGCAAAGTACCAGACCAGGTGCGGATATCATTACAGAAACAATGGAGATTGAACGTGTGGTACCCTTGATTAAAGCGATTCATGCTTTGCTGCCTCAAATCCCCATTTCAATAGACACTTATCATGCTAGTGTTGCTGAAGCTGCATTCAATGCCGGTGCTTTAATAGTGAATGACATTAGTTGTGGCAATTTTGATCCCAAAATGATTCCAATGGTCGTAGCCAATCAGGCAGTTTATATTGGTATGCATCAAACTGGCGGGCCAACCTCTATGCATATGGTCGAAGAAAGAACCAATATCATGGAGCATCTGGTAGATTATTTTATGGATAAAAAAAGGCAATTTGCAGCTGCGGGATTAACAGAATGGATCATTGATCCGGGATTTGGATTTAGCAAAACGGTTCAAGAGAATTTTAAGCTTGTACAATCATTAAGCGCGTTAAAAGTATTGGAGCTACCTATTCTTTTAGGGGTATCCAGAAAATCAAGTATCTATAAAACATTAGGTGTTGATGCAGATGCTGCACTGAATGGCACGACTGTGTTGAATACCATTGGTTTACTAGGTGGTGCAAATATATTAAGGGTGCATGATGTAAAAGAAGCTAAAGAAGTAATTTTACTTATGGAACAAATGAATGCATAAAAAAAAGGCCAAATAAAATTTGGCCTTTTTTAGTCGAATCAATTCAATTTATTTTTTGGTAACGTCTTGAATTTCAAGATCGAATACTAAATTAGAATAAGGCTTGATTGCTCCATTTGCTTGAGGGCCATAAGCCAACATTGCAGGAATAAAGATGGTACCCTTTCCGCCCTTACCAAAATACTTTAAACCAATTTCCCAACCAGGAATCACTCCACCAGAACCAATTTTAACATCAAAAGGTTTTGATGTAGAATCGTTTGGTTTGATGTTGGTATCAAAAGTTTCACCAGCGATGGTATAGCCTTTGTAATAAACACTAGCGATCTTAGTCGTATCAATTTTATTAGCAGCATCTCCAGCTTCTTTCAAAACTACAAACACTCCTTCTGGTGATTCTACTGCAGTGATTTTATTTTTAGCTAAATGTGCTTTAATTGCTTCAATTTCTCTTTTCTTTTCTGTTTCAGTTTCTTTTTTGTAATCAGCATCTACTTTTGCAACATCAGTAAATACATCAATGATTTCGGCTTTACCTAAAACAATATCTTTTGTTTTAAAGATTTCGTTCAATTGTAAAACACCCATTTTTGCAAGTGTATCAATACTTAAAGAGAATTCGATTTTATCACCTTTCTTACATTTCATCAAGATTTCAGTAAATGTGTATTTACCTAAACTTGCTGTATCTACAGGAAAATAAACTGGGATTAAACCAAAAGTTGAACTTAAAGTGGTGTCCTTGCTTTTCAATTTGTATTCAATATTCATTTTAACAAATTGTCCTTGCTCTAATTTCTTTTGATTGCCGTCGCCATGTGTAATTTTATACATCATGCCTGAAGGTGCTTTTTCGTAACTGTTACAACTTGCAAACAATACAATTGCAGCTACTAATTTTAATGTTGTTTTGATCATTTTAGTTTAATTGTGTTAATTGAGATTTATATGTTTCTAATATGTTTTTAAAATCTTGGAATGTTTCATCAACAGATTTTTTTGAACTTCCGCCAGCAGCATTTGCATGGCCTCCACCCTCAAAATGTGTTCTTGCAAATATATTGACATCAAAGTTACCTTTGCTCCTAAAACTCCATTTTCTTTCTTCTTCCCTGTCAATTACAATCGCAGCAAATTTAATGCCATTGATGGACAAAAGATAGTTCACCAAACCTTCTGTATCTCCTGTTTTTAACTCAAATTTATAAATGTCTGTTTTGGGGATGGCCATCACAGCAGTTTTGAATTCAGGGAATACATGCATTCTATTTAAAAAGGCATTCCCCATAAACTTTAATCTGCCCTCTGAGGACTGGTCATAAATATTTTCGTGGATTTTGGAATGTTGAAGCCCAACTTCTTTCAAATGCGCAACAATTTTATGAACAGATGCAGTGGTGGATGGGAATCTAAAGGATCCAGTATCTGTCATTAAACCCGTATACAAAGCAGTAGCGATGTCTAAATTGATCAAATTACTGTGGCCTGATTGTACAATGATGTCATAGATCAATTCACAGGTGGAGCTCATTTTGACATCACTGATACCATACTCAAAACTCTGTATATCAGGTTGTTGATGATGATCAACTAATATTTTAATTGCTTTAGAATCCCTAATCAGGGACTCCATATTTTTGGTGCGATGCAGGATATTGAAATCTAAACAAAATATATAATCTGCAGCTTGAGCCAATTCAGTTGCTTTTGACTTATTACTTTCATAATCAACCACATGGTCAATCCCTGGCATCCAATTTAAAAAAGGGGCCCAATTTGTCGGAGACACTACGGTTACATCATGTCCTAATTGTTTCAAAAAGTGGTATAAAGCTAAACTGGAGCCCATTGCATCTCCATCAGGTTTCTGATGAGCAGTGATGATGGCTTTAAATGGTTGTTGAAAAAAAGGATAAAATTGTTCAATTGATTGCATAAGTGCACAAATTTAGGTTAAATCGGATGTTTTTAGGTAATTTTGCACCCACATTTAGAAACAATATAAAAATTAGGTATGAGCAACAAAACATTTACAATGATTAAACCAGATGCAACCTCTAAAGGGTATACTGGTGCAATTTTAGATCAAATTATTAAAGCAGGCTTTTCAGTAAAAGCAATGAAGTGGATACATTTATCTCCTGCACAAGCTGGGACATTTTATGAAGTGCACAAGGAAAGACCTTTTTACCAAGAATTGGTTGATTTTATGAGCAGTGGCCCGATTGTAGCTGCCATCTTAGAAAAAGACAATGCAGTTGCTGATTTTAGAACATTAATTGGTGCAACCAACCCTGCTCAAGCAGAGGAAGGTTCCATCCGTAAAAAGTTTGCAGCTTCTATTGGCGAAAACGCAGTGCACGGAAGTGACAGTGATGAAAATGCAGCTATTGAAGGCAACTTTTTCTTTGCTGGATTAGAAAGGTTCTAATAAAATGGCCCTTAGATTTTCTTAAGGGTATCTATAAAAAATCGAGGCCACCGTTTATGGGTGGCCTCGAAAAAATCATTAGACGGAAATAAATTAGCCCTTATATTTTTTAAGGGCTGATTTATTTTTTGGCGCCTCTGGTCTTTGGTTTACCATACTTTTTCTGCATGGCTTCTTTGTAGTTTTTTCGAACATTCACTTTTTTATTCTTTTCAGACTTCTCGTGAAATGCAGGGCCAACATCTTCTTTCTTTGGTAGCTTGATTTGAATAATCTTCATTTTCACTTTAGGAATCTCATCCTCCGTCAACACAGTCGATATTTCAAGATTGGCTGGTAGCGCTTCCATTGGAATGGGTTGCTTCATCAAAGCTTCAATCGCTAATTTTTGTTTGGCTTCTTTTGCAGTGATAAAGGTGATCGCAATCCCCTTTTTATCTGCACGTCCAGTTCGACCAATACGGTGAATATAATTTTCTGGTACATCAGGCGTGTCAAAATTAATCACGTGCGTTACCTCTGCAACGTCAATACCACGGGCCATTACATCGGTTGCGATAATATATTTAAAGACGCCTGCCTTAAATTGATTGACAGTATTGAAACGATAATTTTGTTCTTTATTGGAGTGAATCACACCAACGATATCTGGGAATTTTTCGATCAATTGATCATACAATTGGTCTGCTAAACTTTTTGTTGCAGCAAAAATCAATACCTTGGTCATGCTTTCATCTTCACTTAAAAGCATTTCTAACAAATTAACTTTGGTATTAAAATTAGGTAAGTCATATCCAATTTGAATGATGTTCTCGAGTGGAGTTCCTGTTGGTGCTGCTTCTACCCTAACTGGTTCGTTAAAATAATCATTCATTAATTTTTCTACATCTTCAGTAATGGTAGCAGAAAATAATAAATTTTGTCTTTTCGCAGGGACAAGTTCTAATATATTGGTGATCTGTTTTCTAAATCCAAGATTCAACATTTCATCCATTTCATCTATCACCACCTTCTTAATGTATTTTGTTTTGATCGCCCCATTCATGATTAAGTCAAATAATCTTCCTGGTGTTGCAACCAAAACATCTACTCCTTTTTCGACTTCTATTTGTTGGGTATTGATATTTACGCCCCCAAAAACGCCCACCGTTATGACACTCATATAGGGCGTTAATTTCTTAACAGCTTCAACCACTTGCACCACCAATTCTCTTGTTGGAACAATGATTAAAATTTGTGGATCTTTATTTTTGTCGAATTTCCATTGTCTAAGACAGGGTAACAAATAGGCGAAAGTTTTACCTGTTCCAGTTTGGGCGATACCACAAACATCCCTACCAGACATCACGATTGGGTAAACACGGTGTTGAATCGTTGTGGGATGGGTGTATCCTAAATCTTCTAAGGCCCTAGCTAAGGGAGAATTGATGTTTAATTGGTCAAAAGTCATGGGTGCGAAGTTAACTCAATAAACCCATACATCAGATGGACTGGTATCTTTACAATCAAACCCATCAGGTTGACTATTTCACCTAAAATCACGCTAATTGAGGCCTAATTATGGAAACAATTAGCAAAAACGAAGTATATTGCATCAAATCCATTGACTCGATGACCATTCTTCTCAGGCAAGTCAAAATTGCTGATCAGCATTCGCCATTTAACGGCCAAGTAAAAGATATCCTTCTTCAAGACGCAGTATTAGTTTCCATTCAAGAGCATTACGATGGAAAAGCAGACCAAATTGTTGATATTCCGGGCACAATTGTAAGTGCCGGTTGGGTAGATCCATTTACCAATTTTTGTGATCCAGGCTATGAGCATAAAGAAACATTACATACAGGTGCAGCTGCAGCGCAGGCTGGTGGGTTTACGACCGTTTTTGTAGTACCGAATACGCAACCTGTAATTGATAATAAAACACAGGTAAATTATATTGTTCAACAACAATATCATTTGCCAATTGAAATTTTACCAATAGGTGCAATGTCAAAGAAAATCGAAGGGAAAGATTTAGCAGAGATGATTGATATGCATCAAGCTGGAGCAGTTGCGATGAGTGATGGCCTACACCCTGTTCAATCCACTTTGCTTTTTTTAAAAGCACTTCAATATGTGAAGACATTTGATGGTGTCGTGATTCAAATGCCAGTAGATAAAAGTATGGGGACTATTGGCTTGATGAATGAAGGGATTACTTCTACTCAAATTGGACTTCCAGGAATTCCAGCAATAGCCGAGGAGTTAATGATAGCGAGAGATATTGAGTTATTAAAATATACCAATTCAAAATTACATATCACAGGTGTAAGTACTGCAAAAGGTATGGCACTCATCGAAGCAGGTAAAAAAGCAGGCTTAGCACTCACTTGCAGTGTTACACCCTATCATTTATTTTTTAATGAGACCGATCTTACTACTTATGATACGTTGCTTAAAGTGTTCCCGCCTTTGAGAACAAAAGCAGACCAAACAGCTTTACAAGATGCGGTTGAACGTGGTGTGGTAGATTGTATAACTTCTCACCACCAACCACAAGATTGGGATGGAAAAACAATTGAATTTGAATATGCGCATGCAGGTATCGCTTGTATTGAAACCACCTATTCAACCATCAATCATTTATTTCCAACATTAAAAGACGAAGCCATTGCAAATTTGTTATCCAATCATGCAAGACAAATTTTCAACCTTGGAAAAAGTACCATTCAAGAAGGACAAAAAATAGACCTTACTTTATTCAATCGTGAAACAGCTTATACACCAACAAAAGCTGTTTCTAAAAGCAAATCTGCCAATAATCCATTCTGGGACAAAGCATTAAAAGGTGCAGTTGTGGGCACTTATGCAAAGGGTCAATTGCATTTAAATAAGCGATAACGTAGCATTCATTTTATAAATAACTTCAATTATATTTTCAAAATAACAAAACATGGAAAAGCAAATTACCTCTCATATCGTAAAAGGTGCCATTTTAGGTGGGATCTCTATTTTATTTAATATTCTAATTTATATATTCAATTTATACACGACACAATGGTTAAGCTGGTTGAGTTATGCCATTTTAATTGGAGGTATCATTTATGGCAATATTTTGTTTGCGAATCAGAGTGATAATAAAGTCACTTTTGGAAATATTTTTGCACATGGTTTTAAAACAACTGCAGTCATCATTGTCATTACAGTTTTATACACTGTACTTGCTTTATATGTATTATTCCCAGACATGGTAGATAAGATCATCGAAATTTCTAGAGTTGAAATGGCAAAAAATCCAAAGATGACAGATGAGATGATAGATCAAGCAATCACTATGACTAAAAAATTATTCCTTCCATTTGCCATTGCTGGTGCAATTTTTGGTACTGGATTTCTAGGTGCCATTGGTTCATTGATTGGTGCTGCTGTCGCAAAGAAAAACCCAGCAGATCCATTTAGTGATATCCAAGCAACAACGCAAGATACACAAGCTATTGATCAATAATTATACTATGCAGATTTCTGTCGTTATCCCTTTATTCAATGAAGCTGAATCTTTGCCAGAATTAATGGCCTGGATTCATCGTGTCATGGAAACCAATGCATATACTTATGAGGTCATCATGATTGATGATGGTAGCGATGACGGCAGTTGGGATGTCATTAGCAATTTACGCAATCAATATCCTTCATTAAAGGGAATTAAGTTTCAACGCAACTATGGAAAATCTGCCGCATTGAACGAGGGCTTTAAAGCTGCACAAGGTGATATGGTCATGACGATGGATGCGGATTTGCAAGACAGCCCAGATGAAATTCCTGAATTTTATACCATGATCATGGATCAAGGATATCATTTAGTAAGTGGATGGAAGAAAAAACGTTTTGATAATACGTTTACTAAGAATATTCCTTCTAAATTATACAATGCAGTTGCAAGTAAAAGCTCAGGCATTCATTTGCATGATTTTAATTGTGGGATAAAAGCCTATCAATTGAAGGTGGTTAAAAGCATCGAAGTTTTTGGAGAGATGCACCGATACATTCCTATCCTTGCAAAATGGGCTGGATTCAAAAAAATTGGTGAAAAAGTAGTACAACACCAAGCAAGAAAATATGGACATACTAAATTTGGATGGGAAAGATTTGTCAATGGATTTTTAGATTTATTGACCATTCAATTTTTATCCAAATTTGGAAAAAAGCCAATGCAATTTTTTGGTTTAATTGGTTCACTATTCTTTTTTGTAGGTTTTGTTTCAGTTTTTTATATCATCATAAGTAAGTTCATTGATCCTGTTACAAGCATTACCAACAAGCCAGCTTTTTTTATTGCACTCACTTCTATGATCATTGGCACACAATTATTTTTAGCCGGTTTTATTGCAGAGTTGGTGAACCGTTGCGCTGTAGACAGAAATGTTTATTTAATTGAGGAGAAACAAGGATGGTAGATCGAATGATCATTATGGGGCCAGCTTGGCCATTAAGGGGCAACCTAGCTGCTTTTGATGAAAAACTAGCCCAAAATTTCATGCAAGCCTCCATCAAAACGACACTGTATACTTTCTCCTTACAATACCCCAATTTTTTATTCCCAGGTACCACACAATATTCTACAGAACCTGCACCTAAAGGATTGTCCATTGAGGTAGCAATCAATTCAATGAATCCATTCAATTGGATTAGAGTTGGTTTAAAAATTTATAAAGATCGTCCAGATTTAATTATTGTGCGTTATTGGATTCCTTTTTTAGCACCATGTTTGGGAACTATTTTAAACATTGTAAAAAGGAATAAACATACTAAGGTCATTGCTATAGTGGACAATATGATTCCACATGAAAAAAGAATTGGCGATACCTTATTGACAAAGTATTTCGTAAGCGCTGTAAATGGCTTTTTAACGATGAGCAAAAAAGTGCAAGAAGATGTAAAACTGTTTACCCATAAACCATCTTGCGTTTCGCCCCATCCTATTTATGATCATTTTGGAGAAGCCATGCCTACGATTGATGCAAGGAAATTATTACACCTACAAGAAAATGATAAAGTCATTTTATTCTTTGGTTTTGTGAGGGCCTATAAAGGTTTAGATCTATTGATTGAAGCCATGTCACAACCTGCAATTAAAGCTGCAGGAATTAAGTTAGTGATAGCAGGGGAATTTTATGAATCACCTACCCCATATTTGGAACAAATTAAGGCACTAGGTTTATCTGATACCATATCCGTATACAATGAATACATTGGTGAAAGAGATGTGAAATTATATGTTTCAGCAGCTGATTTTATCATTCAGCCTTATCGAAATGCGACACAAAGTGGTGTGACACCAATGGCTTATCATTTTTTAAAACCAATGTTAGTGACCAATGTGGGTGGTTTGGCGGATACGGTGCCACATGATCAAGTTGGATTGGTTGTTGAACCTAATCCTATCGCGATTGCAGATGGTATTCTTCAATTATATGAGAGAGGTACAGCGCACTTTATGCCGCATCTAATATCTGAAAAGAAAAAATATAGTTGGGAACAAATGATACAATCTTTTTTAACTTTGTATCAACAATTATAATTTCTGACTGTCAATTATAAATTATCTTATTAGATCAATTAAATCAATTATACGATGTCAAGACCACAAATACAATCGATCATAGAAGGTTCTATTCAAGTAAAACAAGCTTTATTGAAAGACGAACAATTGATGTTAGAAATTGAAAAGATTGTACATGCCATCACCCATGCTTTTAAACAAGGGAATGCAGTCTATTTTGCAGGTAATGGAGGAAGTGCAGCAGATGCACAACATTTAGCCGCAGAATTTTCAGGTCGATTTTATAAAGACAGAAAAGCATTGCCATCGGATGCCTTACATTGCAATAGCTCCTATTTAACTGCAGTAGCGAATGATTATAGTTTTGATGTGATTTATGCAAGATTATTAGAAGGACTTGCCAAACCGGGCGATGTTTTAGTGGGTATTAGTACATCTGGAAATTCCGGTAATATTGTTAAAGCTTTTGAAATGGCAAAATCAATTGGCGTTGTCACTGTTGGATTCACAGGTGCTACAGGTGGACAGATGAAAGTATTGAGTGATTTTTTAATTAATATACCATCTACTACGACCCCAAGAATTCAGGAGTCACATATTTTAGTAGGGCATATTATTTGTGAACTAGTGGAAGAAAATATTTTTGGTAAATAGATGATAAGCGATTTACATATCACAGCAGATTGGACTTTATTTTTAGACCGTGATGGCGTGA
The DNA here is from genome assembly GCA_037143275.1 of Chitinophagia bacterium. GTDB lineage: Bacteria > Bacteroidota > Bacteroidia > Chitinophagales > Chitinophagaceae > Sediminibacterium. The sequence continues at coordinate 170,752 of JBAWZB010000002.1, read as the reverse complement.
TCAATCATGAAAAAAAAGGGGATTATATTCGGAATTGGTCTGAATTTAATTTTTATGAAGAAAGTTTAGCAGCATTGCCCCTACTCGCTAAAAAGTTCTCTAAAATTATCATCACAACCAATCAAAAAGGCATTGGTAAAGGATGGATGACCGATGCGGATTTAGCCTTGATTCATGAAAACATGACGCAACAAATTATTGAACTGGGTGGAAGAATTGATGCCATTTTTTATTGTTCGGACTTAGATAATTTATCTTACAATAGAAAACCTCAACCTGGTATGGCATTTCAAGCCAAGGAAAAATTTCCTTCAATTGATTTTAGGAAGTCTATCATGGTGGGTAATCGAATGTCAGATATGGAATTTGGACGTAATGCAGGGATGCATACCGTATACTTAGCAACCACCAATCCCGAAGCGCCTTTTCCAGATACTAAAATAGATGATCGTTATGATCATCTATTCCAGTTTGCACAAGCATTATAAAGTTTAATCTAATTTCAATACTGCTAAGAAAGCTTCTTGTGGAATTTCTACGTTTCCAATTTGACGCATTCTCTTTTTACCTTCTTTTTGCTTTTCTAATAATTTACGTTTACGACTGATATCACCACCATAACATTTGGCTGTTACGTCTTTACGCATGGCTGAGATATTCTCTCTAGCAACTACTTTAGCACCAATTGCAGCTTGTATGGCAATTTGGAATTGTTGCTTTGTCAATAAATCTTTTAATTTCTCACAAAGCTTACGCCCAAATTCAGCAGATTTTCCTCTGTGGATTAAAGCACTTAAGGCATCTACCTTTTCGTTGTTCAACAAAATATCCATCTTCACAATATCTGCATCTCTAAATCCAATCTGCGTATAATCAAAAGAAGCATAACCTCTTGTTTGACTCTTTAACTTATCATAAAAGTCAAATACAATCTCAGTCAATGGCATTTCAAAAATCAATTCTACCCTTGTTGGGGTTAAATAACTTTGATTGATCAACATACCTCTTTTGCCTAGACATAAAGTGATGATGTTACCAATATAGTCTGGTGTAGTAATAATTTGTGCTCTAATAAATGGTTCTTCGATGCGTTTGATTTTGACTGGATCTGGCATCTCTGTTGGATTATTTACAATGATCTTTTCGTCTCTTGTCGTGTATGCAATGAAACTTACGTTGGGTACAGTTGTGATCACGGTTTGATTGAACTCACGTTCTAAACGCTCTTGCACAATCTCCATATGCAATAGTCCAAGGAATCCACAACGGAATCCAAAACCTAATGCTTGTGAAGTTTCTAATTCAAAAGTTAAAGAAGCATCATTTAATTGTAGTTTATCCATACAATCTCTTAGTTCCTCAAATTCATCTGTGTTCACTGGATAAATACCAGAGAATACCATTGGCTTTACTTCCTCAAAACCATGGATCATTTCGCCAGGATTATTGGCTAAAGTAATGGTGTCACCCACTTTCACTTCCTTTGCCACTTTAATACCAGTAATAATATACCCTACATCTCCTGCCCTCACTTCGGCCTTTGGTGTCATCGCTAATTTTAATACACCCACTTCATCTGCAATGTATTCTCTACCAGATGCTACGAACTTAATTTTATCATTCTTTTTCAAGACACCATTCATGATTCTATAGTAAACAATAATGCCTCTGAAACTATTGAATACACTATCAAAAATCAATGCTTGCAACGGGGCTTCGGTATCTCCTTTTGGGGAAGGGATTCTCTCTACAATCGCTTGTAAAATCTCTTCGATACCAATACCAGAACGACCACTTGCTAATAAAATATCCTCTTGCTTACAACCAATTAAGTCAATGATTTGATCTGTTACTTCTGGAATCTTAGCACCATCCATGTCAATTTTATTGATCACCGGGATGATCTCTAAATTATTGTCCAGTGCTAAATATAAATTACTGATGGTTTGTGCTTGTATACCTTGAGAAGCATCTACCAATAACAATGCACCTTCACATGCAGCTAATGCGCGACTCACTTCGTAACTAAAGTCAACATGACCTGGTGTATCAATTAAATTTAAAGTATAGGTTTCACCTTTATGGATATAATTGATCTGAATTGCGTGACTCTTAATGGTAATTCCTTTCTCTCGCTCTAAATCCATATCATCCAACACCTGATTCATCATCTCACGTTCAGTAATCGTCTTGGTATGTTCTAACAAACGATCTGCCAAGGTACTTTTACCGTGATCAATGTGGGCGATGATACAAAAATTTCTTATATGCTTCATGTACTAATTTGGTTCTTTTATAATGATTTAAGTGCGTTGATGATGGCTGCAAATTCTGTTGCAATTAAAGCGGCACCACCAACCAATCCACCATCTACATCTGGTTGTGAAAAAATTTCTTTTGCATTTGCAGCTTTTACACTTCCGCCGTATAATATCGAAATTTGATCTGCAATGTCTTGACCATATTTAGCAGCAAATACTGACCTAATATAAGCATGAATTTCTTGAGCTTGTTCACTTGTTGCAGTTTTACCTGTGCCAATAGCCCAAATGGGTTCATACGCAATCACCACTTTTACAATTTGTTCTGCGGATAATTGAAATATGGCATTTCTTAATTGTGTTTCGACAAAACGATTCTGTGTTCCAGCTTCTCTTATTTCCAAAGGTTCACCACAACAAAAAATTGGGGTGCTTCCAATGGCTAAAACGGCTTCTGTTTTCTCTGCTAATAAACCATCTGATTCAGCAAAATATTCACGTCTTTCGGAATGACCAAGAACAATATGATGTACACCAACAGAGGCATACATGGATGCGGAAATTTCTCCTGTATAAGCCCCATTGGATTTTTGATGACAATTTTGAGCTGCCACAAAAACATTTGGGATGTCTGCCAATTTCTTAACTGCTAAAGGAATATAAATTGCTGGAACAGCAAAAATTGCAGCCTGGTTTGATGACAAATGATATTCTGTTGCCAACAGTTGATCCAATAAGCTTTCAGCTTCATCATGGCTTAAATTCATCTTCCAATTTGCTGCAGCTATTTGTTTTCGCATAAATGTCATTTTGAAGGCTCAAAGGTAACTAAAAAAAGGCGCTATTCCATATGAAACAAGGTAGATAAGACCTGCTTTTCAGCCTCTGAGACTTGGAATCCCTTCATTTTTTTCCAATTTTGGATGTCTTCGATGGCATTCTCCAAAACATAACCTTTTACAACACCCCAGCTAAAATTTGGAATCATTTTTGGCAACAATCCATTTCCATAAATATTAGACGATACGCCAATATAAGCACCTGTGTTGATACTCGATTGAATTGCAAATCTTGTATAATCTCCTACCAACATCCCCATTTTATTGCCAATCATATCCCATGATTTTTGGTGTTCATTCCATATTTGAATTGGGCCAGCTGTATTTTTTACATTGCTGTTACTTGTACCTGCACCAATATTACACCATTGTCCAATGATACTATCCCCCAAATATCCCTCGTGCGCTTTATTTGAATAACCAAAAAGAATACTATTTTTTAGCTCACCCCCAATGGTGCAATAGGGCCCAACCGAGGTTGCACCATAAATACAAGCATTCATTTTTACGACAGATTTTTCACCCAAAACAAATGGGCCTCTTATCGCAGCTCCTTCCATTAATAAAGCATTTTTACCAATGTAAATTGGGCCTTCTGTGGCATTTAAACTTACACCAGATAATGAAGCACCTTCAGCTATAAAAATATTTTCAGGACAAATTAAACGATTAGATGTATCTAATTCCACTGAAGTCGCATTCGCTTTGACATGATTAAAATCAGATTGAATCATAGCTGCATTTAATTGTAATAAATGCATGGCATTTTGAATAAATTTTGCAGGTATTGACTGCTTAAAGTTGGGGTCACCCAACAAAATTTTTCCAATTGTTCGCTCTGTTGAATTGGAAGCAATCCATTTGCCCTCCTCATTTATTAAACGCGCGCCGTCTTTTAAATTTAAGATGGCATTGATAATGGAGGCATCCGGTATACATGTTGCATTGATATATACTATGGCATCCTCATGCTTTAAAAATGGGGCTTCATATAAAACTTGTAAATAAGTACTTGTAAAAACTTGAGTTTCTGCGTTCAATAAGGCCTCCCAACGTTCTTTTATTGTAAAAATACCAACCCTTATTTCGGTCAAACTTCTTGTTAAGCTGAATGGGTAAAAATGGACACTATCCGGCTGGTCAACTAAGACAAATTGCATAAAGGATGATTTAGGAACAAAAATACACTAAAGTCAAAATCAAAATAGATAAGTTCCTAACGCATGTTAATTTAATGCTTATTTTCGTATCCTAATTATTACACTATGCAACTAGGTTATTTCAATTATCCTTTACCAGTCAACGAACCTGTACTAAGTTATGCACCAGGTTCTCCTGAAAGAAAATCTTTAAAAGAAGCATTGGCAGCTTTAAAAAAGAAGACATTGGATATTCCAATGTACATCAATGGAAAAGCAGTTAGAACAGGTAAAACAAAGTCTATCCATCCACCGCATGAGACCAAGCATGTTCTTGGATATTTTCATATTGGAACAAGTGTACATGTTGAAAAAGCCATCGAATCGGCATTAAAAGTGCGTGAAAATTGGTCTAATATGACTTGGGAAACCAGAGCACATATCTTTTTAAAAGCAGCAGATTTACTGGCTACAAAATATAGGTTTGAGATGAATGCTTCAACCATGTTGGGGCAAAGTAAAAATGCCTATCAAGCAGAAATTGATGCAGCATGTGAATTGATCGATTTTTTAAGATTCAATGTGCATTTTTTAAGTCAAATCTACCAGCAACAACCTATCTCCTCACCTGGCATTCATAATAGAATGGAATGGAGAGGCCTAGAGGGATTTGTTTTAGCCATTACACCGTTTAATTTCACTGCCATTGGCGGTAATTTACCAGCATCTGCAGCAATGTGCGGCAATGTAGTGGTTTGGAAGCCTGCTAATACACAGATTTATTCTGCTCAATTGTTTATGCGTATTTTAAAAGAAGCAGGATTGCCAGATGGGGTTATTAATATTGTGTACACAGATGGGCCAACAGTCGGTGATGTGTGCTTTAAGCATCCAGATTTTGCAGGAGTACATTTTACAGGATCAACTGGGGTATTTAATCATATGTGGAAGCAGATTGGAGAAAATATATCCAATTATAAATCTTATCCTAGAATCGTGGGAGAAACAGGTGGTAAGGATTTTGTGATGGTGCATCCTTCTGCCGATGTGGATACTGTAGTAACTGCTTTGGCAAGAGGTGCTTTCGAATACCAAGGTCAAAAATGTTCTGCTGCTTCAAGGGCTTATTTGCCTAGTAATATAGCAGCCGCTGTAAAAGCAAAATTGGTTAAAACGGTACAAACCATGAAAATGGGTTCGGTAGAAGATTTTAGCAATTTTGTGAATGCAGTGATTGATGAAAAGTCATTCAATAATATTTCAAAATACATTGCAGCAGTTAAGAAAGACAAACAAGCTAAGATCTTAGTTGGAGGGAATTTAAATAAATCAAATGGTTGGTTTGTTGAGCCAACTGTGATTGATACGAAGAATCCTAAATCACTCACCATGTGTGAAGAGATTTTTGGGCCAGTATTGACTATTTACACTTATCCTGCTGGTCAATTCGAGAAGACCTTAAAAGTACTGGATAGTACCTCTAAATACGCTTTAACCGGTTCAATTATTTCTCAAGATAGAGCTTCTATTGAATTGGCTACTAATGTATTACGTCATGCAGCTGGAAATTTTTATGTGAATGACAAGCCTACTGGTGCGGTAGTTGGTCAACAGCCATTTGGTGGGGCAAGGGGTTCTGGTACAAACGATAAGGCGGGAAGTGCATTGAATTTATACCGTTGGTTGAGTGCTAGGACAATTAAAGAAACTTTTAACCCTCCTACCGATTATAAGTATCCATTTTTAAACGAAGCATAAGGCAAAATTATAGTCTTAAAATACTATATTTGCTACTCAAAAAATAAGGACTGTGGCGCAAAAATTTTCTAAAGAAACTTACCTGTATTGGTACGAATTGATGCAATTAATACGTCAATTTGAATCCAAATCAGAGGAAATGTATAAAATGGCGGGTAAAATCCGCGGATTCTTTCACGTTTACAATGGCCAGGAAGCAATTGCTGCTGGTTGTATGACCGCTACCAACCACGAAGATCCTTTTATTACTGGTTACCGTGACCACGGTTTGGCCCTTGCAAAAGGCATGAGTCCAAATGCTGCCATGGCCGAATTATACGGAAAAGCGACTGGATGTTCAAAAGGTAAAGGCGGAAGTATGCACCTTTTTGATAAAGCCAACTACTTTTTTGGTGGACATGGTATTGTAGGTGCTCAAATTGGTACAGGCGCTGGTTTAGCGTTTGCAGAACAATATCGTGGATCAAAAAATGTGGTATTGTGTTTCTTTGGAGATGGTGCTGCAAGACAAGGGATGTTGCACGAAGTGTTTAACCTTGCTATGTTGTGGAAATTACCTGTTGTATTTATTTGTGAAAACAATAATTACGCCATGGGCACTTCTATCGAAAGAACAAGTAATGTGGTGGACATTTATAAATTGGCCGATGCTTATGAAATGCCCTCTGATAAATTAGATGGTATGACACCAGAAATCGTACACGAAGGTGTGGCTAGAGCGGTTAAGCGTGCAAGAGATGGCGAAGGCCCTACTTTGTTAGAAATGAAGACCTATCGTTATAGAGGACACTCTGTGTCTGATCCACAAAAATACAGATCTAAGGATGAGGTAGAAGAATACAAAGACCAAGATCCAATCATTAAAGTTAGAAAGACCATTTTAGAAAATGATTTCGCAACAGAAGCCGCTTTACAAGAGATTGATGAAAAAATCAATGGTATTGTGGAAGCCTCTGTAAAATTTGCTGAGGATAGTCCTTGGCCAGATGATAGCGAAGTGTTGAAGGATGTATATATTGATCAAAATTATCCATTTATTGTAGACTAATTATTTAATAAACCCATATGAGCGAAGTACAACAAGAACAAGCACCAGTATCTATTACTAAGAAGAACCAACAACTAATTGTTTATTTATTAGTAGGTGGATTGATTGCAGTAGCAGGTATTTTTGGTTACTCAGAATTATACCTAAAACCATTAGAAGCAAAAGCTGCAGATGCAATGTATGTAGCAGAGAAATATTTTGCCAATGATTCTTCTGAATTAGTTTTAAAAGGTGATGGCACTAGCAAGGGTGTATTATTCATTATCAAAGAATTTAGTGGTACAAAAGCTGCAAATTTGGCTAAATATTATGCAGGGATGAGTTATTACAGATTAAAGGATTACAATAAAGCCATTGAATATTTAAAGGATTTTTCATCAGATGCGAAGCAAGTTCAAGCTGTTGCCTTTGGTTCTATTGGAGATGCTTATTCTGAATTAAAGAAAAATGATGAAGCAATAGAATACTACAAAAAAGCTGGAACACATTTTCCAGAAGATGAAGCAATTTCATCTGAATATTTATTCCGTGCTGCATCCTTCTTAGAATTAAATGGCAAAAACGATGCTGCACTAGAAATCTATAAGCAAATCAAACAAAATTATCCTAAATCTGAGAAAGGATTTAGCATTGATAAATACATTAGCAGAATTCAAGCTCAACCTTAATAGGGCTGACACAATTTTATAAAAAAGGCATTCTTACATAAAGGATGCCTTTTTATTTTATTGGAAAGAAATCCTTAATTTAGATTATGAAAGTTCAACTCTTTATTCCCTGTTTTATAGATCAATTATACCCTCAGGTTGCATTTAATACGGTTAAAATATTAGAAAAAGCTGGATGTACAGTGATCTATAATACGCAACAAACATGTTGTGGTCAGCCAGCATTCAATGCGGGCTTTTGGGGCGAGTCAAAAGATGTTTGTACCAAATTTGTACAGGATTTTGATGGAGCAGATTATATAGTAAGTCCAAGTGCAAGTTGTGCAGGATTTGTTAGAAACAACTATGGCAAACTTTTTGAAAACAATGCTTTTCAAAGTCCTGCTAAAAAAGTGTCCTCACAAATTTTTGAGTTATCAGAATTTTTAGTCAAGATTTTAGGGATTACAAATTTAGGTGCTAGCTTCAATGGCAAAGTCACATTCCATGATAGTTGTGCAGGATTAAGAGAATGTACTATTAAAGAAGAACCTAGAGCATTACTAAGTCAAGTGCAAGGACTCGAATTATGCGAAATGAATGACACAGAAACCTGTTGCGGATTCGGAGGAAGTTTTGCTGTAAAATATGATACCATTAGTGTTGCCATGGCGGATCAGAAAATTGACCACGCTATTGATACAGATGCAGCCTACATTGTTAGCACAGATATGAGCTGCTTGATGCATTTAGATGGTCGTATTAATTTTAATGGACAAAAAATTAAAGTCCTTCATTTAGCAGATGTTCTTGCTAGTGGTTATTAATTCATCTCAATCCATTCAACATATTTTGAACAAAATTGTTAGATAAAAAAAATTAATTTTATATGGCTTATTGGCTAATTAAATCGGAACCTTTTAAATATTCTTGGGATCAATTCAATAAAGACAAACGTACCTTTTGGGATGGCGTAAGAAATTATGGCGCAAGAAATAATTTAAGATCCATGAAAAAAGGAGATCTAGCATTTTGGTACCATAGTAATGAAGGTATGGAAATTGTGGGCATTGCCAAAGTGGTGAAGGAAGCCTATCAAGATCCTACAACCGAAGAGACTGCATGGTTGGCGGTTGATTTTGCACCACATAAAAAACTAAAACATCCAGTTACATTAGCAGATGTGAAAGCCAATACCAATTTAAAAGATATGGCATTGGTAAGATTAGGTAGACTATCCGTTCAGCCTGTTACGGATGCTGAATTTGAAGAAGTCATGAAGATGAGTCAAGGGAAATAATAGCTACTGAAAATCATTTGCTGATCTACTTTTAATGAAAAAAGGAATAGCCAATAAATATGGCAATCACCACCCCTATTAAATCTGCAAATAATCCTGCCCAAACTGCATACCTTACTTTTTTAATTCCTACACTGCCAAAATACAAGGCAATGATATAAAAAGTCGTATCTGCAGATCCCTGAAAGATAGAGGCTAACTTTCCAACAAATGAATCTGGCCCTTGTGTTTGAAAAATATCAAGCATCATGCCTCTAGCACCACTCCCGCTGAGTGGTTTCATAATGGCCACAGGCAAAGCCCCAACAAATTCTGTATTCATTCCTGTGAGTTGAATCAAATAAGTAATTCCATTTAATACGTAAACCATTGCTCCGCTATCTCTAAATACACGTATTGCAACCAACATAGCGACTAAATATGGAATGATTTTCACAATGACATCAAAGCCGTTTTTTGCACCTTCAATAAATGCATCAAAGACAGAAACTTTTTTATAAGCACCACCAAGTATAATAGCTACTACAATCCCTATTAAAATACTTGAACCAGCTATTTTTGAAAACAATTCTTTTTGAACAGGCGCAAGGCTATTTACTGCAAATAATACAGTGCTCATTAAAATAACTAAACCTAATAACCAACTTATTAATACCCTATCCCATTTTAATTTTTGATAGAGTCCAACCATGACAATGGATGCTAAAGTGGTACCTATTGTTGCTAGTACACATGGGATAAAAATACTTGCTGCATCCTGTGAGCCTGCCGCTAAACGGTAGGATATGATTGTTAATGGGATAATAGTAAGACCACTTGTGTGCAACACCAAAAACATGATCTGTGCATTGGTGGCTTTTTCTTTATCAGGATTTAAACTTTGTAGACTTTCCATTGCTTTTAAACCAAATGGAGTTGCTGCATTGTCTAATCCTAACATATTGGCACTAAAATTCATCACCATTTGTCCCATTGCAGGATGATTTTGTGGCACTTCTGGAAATAATCGACTTAAAAATGGATTCATCCATTTAGCTAGTTTCTGAATGGCACCTGCTTTTTCTGCTATATTCATCAATCCTAAAAAAAAGACCATCGTTCCAGCCAATGGGAAAGCCACATCTATCACTGATGATTTTGCTGAGTCAAATAAGCCATCTGCTAAAAGCTTAAATATCTCTGTATCGCCTAAAAAGATCAATTTAAACAGTGCGACTACAAAAGCAATTACAAAAAATGCGATCCAGATGATATTCAATGCCATATCTAATTGTTTATGCTACTAATATAGCCCATTTTGAGTTTAGATTTGTATTTTTGCAGCCTAAAACAATCTAATATATCATGGCTTTACAGGCAGGCATTGTAGGTTTACCAAACGTAGGCAAATCCACCTTATTTAACGCAGTAAGTAATAGTGCAAAAGCACAAGCAAGTAATTATCGTTTTTGCACCATTGAACCGAATGTAGGTTTAGTAGATGTACCAGATATGCGTATCAGTCAACTAGCAGAATTAATTAATCCAGCAAGGGTTGTCCCTACTCAATTAGAAATTGTAGACATTGCCGGTTTAGTGAAAGGTGCTAGTAAGGGAGAAGGATTGGGAAATAAATTTTTAGCCAATATTAGAGAAGTAAGTGCCATTATTCATGTGATACGTTGCTTCGAAGATGAAAACGTGTTGAGAGAAGAAGGCAAAATCAATCCTATTGGTGATAAAGACATCATAGAAACAGAATTGCAATTAAAAGATTTGGATAGTGTTGAAAAAAAGATGCAGCGTTCGGAGAAAATGGCTAAGACAGATCCAAAAGCTAAAGTAGAACTAGAAGTATTACAAAAATGTAGAACGCATTTAGAGGCTGGTAAAAGTATCCGTTCTTTGGATTTATCTAAAGAAGATCAAGTTGCCATTGCAGATATCTTTTTATTGACTGCTAAGCCAGTCATGTATGTGGCCAATGTGGATGAGGCTTCTATGCATACAGGCAATGCCTACTCTGATCAGTTGGTGGCAATGGCCAAGCAAGAAGGTGCAGAAGTGATAGTGATGTGTAATAACATAGAAGCACAAATTTCTGAAATGGAAGATCCAGATGATAAGGCTTTGTTTATGGAAGAATATAAAATGACAGAGCCAGCTTTAAATAGATTGATTCAAACTGCGTATAAATTATTGAAATTAGAAACTTATTTCACAGCAGGTGTGCAAGAAGTTAGAGCTTGGACAATTGGTTCTGGTTGGAAAGCACCTCAGGCAGCAAGTGTCATACATACCGATTTTGAAAAAGGTTTTATTAAAGCCGAAGTGATTGCATTTGAGGATTATATTAAATTCAAAAGTGAAGCAGCTTGTCGTGATAATGGTAAATTAAGAATTGAGGGAAAAGAATATATTGTTAAGGATGGAGATGTAATGCATTTTAGATTTAATGTTTAAAGTATATGAATAAATATCTAGCAGTATTCTTTGGTATATTTTTAATTGCTTGTAATAATACAGGCAATGTGGGCACTTCAAATTCAGGAAATGAAAATGACGCGAATACTGCTATAACTGCTCCCATAGCAATAAATTATACTATACAAAAAATTTATCCCCATGATACTTCTGCCTATACACAAGGCTTAGTTTGGGACAATAACAGATTGATTGAAGGCACTGGATTAAGAGGAAAAAGTGTTTTATATCAAATGGATAGTCAATTAAAACCAGTTGGGAAAAAACTCAATTTGGATCTACCCTATTTTGGTGAAGGTGTGACTGTTTTTGGCGGTAAAATTTACCAATTAACATGGGAAGAGCATACTGTATTTGTGTATGATGCAATTACATTCAAGAAATTGAATACACTCAATTGGCCCTATGAAGGCTGGGGCTTAACACATAATGATACTGCATTGATTGTTTCCACTGGTAGTAGTAATCTCTATTTTGTAAGTCCAACTGATTTTTCGATCCAAAAAACATTAGGTGTATACAACGAATTTGGATATCAAAGTATGCTCAATGAGTTGGAATATGTAGATGGAAAGATATTTGCAAACATTTATGGCCAAAACGATATTGTTGTGATAGATCCAACGACAGGTAAAATTTCCAATAAAATAGATTGTAGCAATCTTTTAGCACAAGCAAAAGCAAGTTACAATCCTTTGACATTAGATGCTGGTTATGTCTTAAATGGAATTGCCTATAGAAAATCTACAGACACCTACTTTTTAACAGGTAAATGTTGGCCTGTTATGGTTGAGGTCAAATTGAACTAGTTTGCTTTTTAAATTCATAAATAATACTACTTGCTTTTGAAGTATCTTTTAATGCAAATAGATTAGATAGTGCTCCAATCACACCTGCAACAAGCATACCTAATTTTCCAGATTGTTTGTACTTTTCACTTAATAAGCTTACATAAAAACTATCATACCACATTGGTTTTATAGCTACAAGCTCAAACCCCATTTCAGACAATAATATAGTCATTGATTTTGGAGAAAAATGATACAAATGCCTTGGTAAATCATAGGCAGCCCAATATTTTTGATAGTATTTTGCATCAAAACTGATATAATTAGGCACAGCAATAATCAATCTTCCATTGTATTTTAAACTTTTAAAACATTGATTTAAGTAAGGTTTTAAAGCATGAACATGCTCTAGAACATGCCACATCGTAATCACTTCAAATTCATGTTCAGGTAATTCAAAAATAGCTTCTGCTGATTGTAAGTGCAGGTTATAAAGTTCAAAGGCTTTTTCCCTAGTAGTGGCATCTGGTTCTAATCCTGTTACTTTCCAGGATTTTTGCTGCATTGCATGAACAAAAGCACCAGTACCAGCACCAATATCTAATACATGTCCTTTATGTCCTGTAAATAGAGATTGCACCCAACTCGTTTTTTGAGCTAAGGATTTAGTTCTTACATAATGGTACAATTGATTCATCCATCCTTCCTTTGTGTCCGTATGCGATATGTATGCTTTGAATTTATAGTACTGCCCTATTTCATCTTGATTTGGAACCGGAGAAGTATATCTTAAACTGCAATTAGTGCAATGTAAAATCGAAAAGGAAGTTTGCGTTAATGAAAAGTCTTGACTTTCTAAAGCGATTTCCGGATTGGAATTATTGCATATAGGACAGTTCATACTTTATAATTTAAAAAGGATTGCGAGTATAGCTATGATAGCAATAATCAAAGGTAAGATCCACCATTGATTTGATTGAGTATTAAAATTATTTTCAGACTGATCTTCTGATTGAACTTTATCTACATTGAGAGATTTAAAGTAATTCGAGCTCTTAAAATTAGATTCAAAAGTATAAGCGTCATTAGCAATATTCAATTGACCTAAATTACCTAAATCAATCTTGTTTGTGACTGCTAATTGATTGGTAAAAAATGCTGCGTAATCGATGATGGCTTGTTCGATTGTACAATCTAAATGATCGGATAGATAAATATAGAAAAGTTTATTAGGTTGGGTAGATGAAGCGATGTTGGGTTCAAACGCTATTTTTTCAACTGGTGGTTCAAATCCATCAGCTTGATGAACAGCATCTTTTAGATTCAAGCTTAGGTAGCCAATACCTGGTAAAACTAATTGTCCCTTTTCTATAAAATATTTTTCTAAGATAGACTGCATCATTATTTTTTAAATTTATATTGTATTCCAGCAATAAATTGAACTCCTAAAGACGGATAATTTGCCCAACGTTGATATTGTTGATTTAACAGATTCTCGCCTTTGCCCCAAAAAGTCCATTGATCAGAAATGGAATATTGCATTCCCGCATTCAAGACAAAGGTATTATTTAATTGATAAGCATTTCCTAAACCTGCACTCGTTTTAGACCCAGTCCAAAATTGTCCGGATACATCCAACAAAAGACTTTTACTAAATATCCAATTGAACTGAGAATTAAATTCAAAAGGTACGATACCCCAGGCTTGCGTATTTTCGCGGATTAAATTAAATTGTGTATATTTAAAATCATTTTTCCATAATAATTGATCACTCAACTGATACCTAAGATCCCCTTTTAATTCGATTGCAATGGCTCTTTTTTCGAACAAGACATCAAATTTTAAGCCTTCTTGAACAATATTTTTGATTGATTTAGATTGATTGAAAAAAGGGAGTTCTCTGTAATCATTTAAAGACATATTAAACCCATAATTTAAACGCTTATTTACAGTCACATTTACATTAAAGTATTTCTTTTCGTTAGAACTAATGGGCAAACTATTTGGAGCCGATATCCAATGATTTTGGCCCATTAAATGAACAAGTTGATTATTTAGGACAGTTGTATTCCAACCTGCCTTTATAACAAAATTGGTATCTTTTAATTGCTTTGAAAATTCAATTTTAGGATACAAAGCAAATGCCCCATTGGTTAGAGTGGGTCTTATACCCATATCAAGTCTAAATTTAGCTTTATTTAACTCGAAAGATGGATCAAACTGTACAATTGAATTTTGGTTAGATGGTCTATTAGTCGGTTGATATTGATTGAAGCTAATATTTAAATTGGCATGAAATTGTATTCGATCATTTAATTTGTACTGCAGTGGACTATTTAAATCAATAGCTACATTATTTGCTTGATCTAATAAAAGACTATGGTTCAAATTTAAGGTCGAGGTATAACAAAAACGACTAGATGATACATTGTTGTTGGCTAATGTAAAATTAGCAGCCACTACAGTCAATTTTTGTCTAAAATTATTAAGTGGCAAATTAGTCGTATCTGGCACTAAACCATAACGGTATCTATTGGATTGATTGAAGTAAATTTGAGTGTATAATTTTTTAAATTGACCGAATGATAAAGCCCCATTGTAATTCATTCCAAGTCTATTCCATTTTTGTAAAGGGTGATCGCCTGCTATGGATTCACTTTGAATCAGCATTTGATGTTCTTGGTTATTTTGATCAACATAACTACCATCTAGTTCTATCAATTGATTCATATAATTACCCATTCCAACTTTAAAATTGGCTGATTGTTTTAACTTTTTCAAAGCATCAATTTTTATTGCTCTAGGAACCAATGCAATTGGTTGATATTGAAAACTTAAATTTTGACTTGGTACCATATAAGACAACACCACTGTGGTAGTATCAACAATAGCTGTCGCATTTACAAAACCTATTTTAGCAATATTTTTTAATTGAGGTTTAAAGGCAGAAACAATCGTAACCACTTTGTCCGGAACAGAGTCTGCAATATTCTTTTTAATTTGAACATCAGGGATTGAAATATTTTGTTCTATGGATGCTTTTGAATTTGATTCTGGAATACTATACTTAGCGACAGTTGGTCTTTTTAAATTTGATTGCTTCTTTTTGGAACTTGTTTTTTTAGTATTCTTTTTTGAATTCTTTGTGGATTTCTTTTTCTTTTTAGCACTGATAGTGGTTTTTGCTTTCTTTTTGTTCTTTTTCTGAGCCATACCGATATTGCTAAAACAAATTAAAGCAAACATTATCAAACTGAATCTTATAATTGACTTCATCATTTTATTGAGCTTTAATTGTTTCATTGATTGCTTTTAGTTTATCGGAAGCAATTTGTTGTAAGGCAGGAATCGTTGCATTTTCGGCAATACTCTTATAAGTTGCAATTGCATTAAATGTATCCTTCTGTGCTAAATAGATATCCCCTAATAAAATATAGGTTTTAGTCACCCAAAATTCATAAGAGGCTTGCTTTTTTATCACATCAAATGCTGTTTTCTCAGCAAGATTGTATTTTTGCTGGCTATAATATATAAAAGCTGTAAGGTAATGTGCTTCTGCAGTATACAATGAGCTATTAGATTTTAAAACGGTACTTAAAATTTGTAATGCATTGGAGGTATCCTGTTGGGCTATCGTTTGGTGGTACATGGCCATGTTAGCCATTAATAGATCATCCGAAGCACTGTTTTTATCTGCTAAAATAAGTACAGCAGTTTTTGAGGCTTCTACCCAATTTTCGGCTTTATATTGGCATCTTAACAATCCTTTGATAGCTTCATTTTTTTGTTCTTGTTGGGTAGCATATGCTAAAACAAGCTTAAAATATTGTTCTGCACCAACGTAATCCTTTAAATTAAAATAATACAATCTAGCGGCAAGAATGGCCGCTCTTTCTGCAAATGGATTAGGTGCTTTATTTGCTATTTTACCAAAATAGACCGCTGCAGAATCATATTGCTCCTTAGCATAGGCCATTTCTGCTAAATAATTCAACGCATTCAAATGGTATCTCCCTTCTGGGTAAAGTGCTACATACTTTTGAAAAGCAACCACTGAATTAGCTAATTTATGGTCTTCGTATTGAATGATGGCTGCTCTATAAATTAAAGAATCTTGCTCATTATAAGACAATGGTTTACCAAAATTATTCATAAATTGAACATACGCTTCTGGTTGTTGCTCTTCTACATAAATATTTCGGATGTACTCAATTGCATTATTTGTTTCCTCTGCATTTGGATAAGCAGTAAATAAGGATTTAAAATTTTGCAGGGCCTCCTGATTTTGATTTAAATTAAAATAGACAATCCCCAATTTATAATAGGCCATTGGATAAAATTCTGTGGCCTTATTGTCTGTCAAGACTTTTGATAATGGACTAATGGCTTCCTGAAACTGTTCTTTACTGGTATAAGTATCTGCTAATTCCATTCGAGCATCACTTAAATAAACTGATTGACTATAGTCCTTATCATAGTTCAATAAAATTTTAAGCTTTTCTTTATTTAAACCAAGTGCTCCGTAGATGATTGCTTTTTGTAAATTGGCATAATCTTCAAAATTCCAACCTAAGTCAATGATTTTTTGGTAAGATTTAAGTGCTTGCTTGTATTGTTTTGTCATGAATTGACAATCCGATAAACGCACTAGCGCATCTTTTTGATAAGGAGTCGATTCGGCATAGGGATTGAAATCTGCAGCGATGGTGAATAATTGTAATGCTTTTGAATAATTATTATTTTTTAGATAACAATACCCTAATGTATAGTTGGCATGTTTTTTTGTGATTTCACCTATTTCAATAGGATCCGATATGTATTTTTCTAAATGATCTATCGCTTCATCAATTCTACCCATTTTATAGGCAAGCTCCCCTATCCAAAAATAAGTTTGAGCTAAGACATTTTTATTATAGGGTAAATTTTTAACTTGACTAAAGAGCTCATAGGCTTTTTCATTTTGACCATCATTGATTGAAAGTGCTGCTTTACCGTATAAAATATTAGGATATAATTTTAAAAGGGCTTCATTTAAAGTATCCATTTTTTGATACGCTTCATAAGCTTTGTTGAAATCATTGCTATAGGCTAAAGCAGTTACATACAAGCTATTAGATTCAGCTAAATAGCTACTTTTTGGGTAGCATAAAATGAATTTTTCGATTGATTGCAAAGCAACACTGTACTCTTTTAATTCAACCGATAATTTAGCATAGTTGAATAAAGCAATTTCCTTTTGTGCTAAATTTTGACTTTTAGTAGCACAAAGTAAAAATGCATTTTTAGCACCCATCTTATTATTGACTTTTAAGTAAGAGGTAGCTAGAAGGTACATACTATTTTGGCCTAAAGAATCTTCGACATTTGCTAGTTTTTTAAAACCTTGAATGGCTTCGTTCCATTGTTGGGACTGAAAATAACAAAAAGACAATTGGTATAAATCTTGTGATTCAACTTGTTTTTGAGATTGCACAAAATTTGCCAAATAAGGGAGTGCTTTTTCATATTTTTTTTGTTCGAACAATAAGTGTCCCATTAATTGCGCTAACTGGTCATTGTAATATTGTCCTTTTAACAAAAGCGATTGTTCGGTATTTTTAAGCGCTGCATCTACATCCCCAAGAAAATAATACAATTGACTTATATAAAAAGGCGTCAAGGTTTTATAGGCATTACTTTGCTCGGCTATTTTAAAACAACTTAAAGCCAATTTGAAATCTTTTTTTTGCAAAGCAACAAATCCTGCATAATAATTCGCATCTGCATAAAAAGGACTTGTTTGAACTTGCCTTATACTTAATAAATATCCAGTAGATGCTTCCCAATCTCCTTTTTTAAAATATAAATAACCTAATTGAAATTGCATTAACGCGAGTTCCTTATTCTCAAGGTCATCAATGCTGATACTTGTATATGCTTTTATAGCGGCATCCGCCTGTTGTTTTCTAAAAAAATACTTCGCCAATTCAAAATTCAATCTTGAGTGATATATCTTATTGGTATTGTTGGTTAACCAATTTTCGGCTTGTTGAATCGCATTCACTTTATCCAATGCCACAGATAAAAGATGATAATGAAAAGCAATATCAACATTAGATGGTTCAAAAAAATGGGCAGATTGTATGCTTTGATAAGCTGTTAAACTATCCCCTTGTTGCAGGGATTTTAATCCATTTTGATATAATTGGCTAAGTGGTGCGTCAAACTTCATTAATTGGCTTGATACTGGCGTATAGAAAAGCAGTGTAAAGCATAAAAACAATACAATAGAACTTGTTTTTGAGATGGTTTTTAACATAGAAGCCTGTGTTTAGGATAGTATTATAAAATTACACTATGATTGTAAAACGCTTCGTTAAATAACCTTATTGTGGAAAAACAGATACAATCCTTAAATTTGTCAACAAATGCAATATTTATGTACGAACATTCGACAACAGTAAGGGTCAGGTATGCCGAAACAGATAGAATGGATGTGGTTTATTATGGTAATTATGCCATGTATTTTGAAATTGGTCGTGTAGAAGCCATCCGCCACTTAGGCGTTTCCTATAAAGACATTGAAGATATGGGTATCATACTGCCTGTTGTTGAACTAAATATAAAATATTTAAGACCAGCTAAGTATGATGACTTAATCACCATTAAAAGTCAGATCAAAACCTTACCCACTGACCATAAGATTGTATTTGACCAAGAAGTCTATAACGAAGCCGGTAAGCTTTTAACCATTGGCCAGGTTAAGCTCTATTTTATGGATGCCTCTATGAACAATAAAACCATCATGCCCGCTAATATGATGGAAAAACTCAGCGTGTATTTTAGTTAAACCACTTATTTGGGTTTACTTTGCAACCAAATTGAAGCATTTATGACGGATCCAATTCAGGCAACGATTATCACTATTGGGGATGAATTATTAATAGGACAAGTAATAGACACCAATAGTGCTTTTATCGCTCAAAAATTGAATGCTATTGGAGTCAATGTGCATCAAAGAATTGCTGTTGGAGAAGATGCGCAATCTATCACAAATGCATTGGACACAGCAATTGAAAAAAGCCAGATAGTACTTATTACTGGAGGATTGGGCCCTACAGCAGATGATATCACTAAACCTTTGCTGAACCGTTATTTTGGTGGCAAAATGGTTGTTGACCAGCCCACTTTAGATCATATCACTTATATCTTTGAACAGATTCACAAAAGGCCCATGATTGAACGCAATCGTAAACAAGCAGAAGTGCCAGATGTTTGTGAGGTATTGTTCAATCAGTCAGGAACCGCACCGGGAATGCTTTTCAAGAAAAATAAAAGCTTAATCTTTTCATTACCAGGTGTCCCATACGAAATGCAATGGTTAACTATTGAAAAGGTCATTCCAATTATACTTGAAAGATTTAAGTTAGGGGTGATTGCGCATAGAACACTTTTAACGGCTGGAGTTGGTGAATCTTTTTTAGCAGAATCCATCCAAGCTTTTGAAACAAATCTTCCTGATACTATCAAATTGGCCTATCTGCCTTCCTATGGTATGGTGCGATTAAGGTTGACAGGAAAAAGTAATGATGCAGTTGCATTAAATCAACAATTAGATAGTTTGTTCGAGCAATTAAAGGAAAATGTTAAAGAGCACCTAGTTTCTGATAAAGATGAGCCTTTAGAAATGGTCGTTGGAAGGCTTTTGAAAGACCAAAATCATACGGTATCCACTGCAGAAAGTTGTACAGGAGGTTATATTGGACATCTTTTATCTAAACATGCGGGTTCATCCACATTTTTCACAGGCAGTATCGTGAGTTATGACAACCGTATAAAGACTGAATTTTTAGACGTCCCGACGAGTATTTTACAAACCGTAGGAGCTGTTAGCAAGGAGGCAGTAGAACAGATGGCAGTCGCTATCAGGACTAAAATGAAGACGGATTATGGTATTTCAGTCAGTGGCATCATGGGCCCATCTGGACAAACTAATGAAAAACCCCTTGGAATGGTATGGATTGGGGTTGCTAACAAAGAAAAAGTAGTATCTAAAGTCTTTTACCTCAGATTTGATCGTCAAAATAATATCGAAGTCACAGCCAATCAGGCCATAAATTTACTTAGGTTACTCATAATCAATAAGATTTAGTCTTATTTTTGCTAAAATTATTCCCTATGTCTGTAGTTGATTTGATTTTGCCAAAATTGGGCGAAAGTATCATGGAAGCAACCATTTTAAAATGGCACAAAGCTGTTGGTGATACCATTCAATTGGATGAAACTTTACTAGATATAGCTACTGATAAAGTAGATAGTGAAATTCCATCCACTACTGCAGGGACTATTACGGAAATTTTATTTGAAGTGAATGCAGTCGTGCCAATAGGCACTGTTATTGCCAGAATACAAACAAGCGGTAGTATCGTACCTCCTATTAAAACGGAAACGATTCAACAACAAACAATTGCTGAGCCTGTTATAATTTCTCAAACAGCAGAAGAAGTGCCATTTACACCTATTGCTTCTAATGTTGAAATGCAACATGAAGGATCGAATGAGGCAAGATTCTTTTCTCCATTGGTTTTGAATATTGCACAGAACGAAGGTGTTGGATTCAATGAATTACAACAAATACCAGGCACTGGAAGTCAAGGACGTGTTTCAAAAAAAGATATTTTAAATTATGTTGCGCAGAAGAAAGCAGGATTGATTCAACTTAGTGCAATCAAATCAATTCCACAAGTTCAAAATACAAGTTCAACTAGTTCCAATACTTTCCCTCCAGCAGATGATGGTTTTAGCAGTAACAACAATGGTGGAAAATTTGCAAATCCAGACGAAGTTATTGTGACTGGGCATACCGAAATCATCGAAATGGATCGTATGCGCAAGCTTATCGCAAAGCATATGGTTGAAAGTGTACAAACTAGTCCACATGTGACATCATTTGTTGAAGCGGATGTGACGAATATGGTTGTATGGAGAGAGAAAGTAAAACAATTATTTGAAAAAAGAGAAGGTACTAAGCTCACTTTTACGCCAATGTTCATGGAGTGTATTGCAAAAACTTTAGAGCAGTTTCCTTATATCAATTGTAGTTTACAAGGTGAAAATATTATTTTAAAGAAAGATATTAATTTAGGAATGGCGACTGCCCTACCTTCTGGTAACTTAATTGTTCCAGTTATTAAAGGTG
The DNA here is from genome assembly GCA_037143275.1 of Chitinophagia bacterium. GTDB lineage: Bacteria > Bacteroidota > Bacteroidia > Chitinophagales > Chitinophagaceae > Sediminibacterium. Next base: position 149,331 of record JBAWZB010000002.1, on the reverse strand, counting down.
CGAACCAATTAAGTATTGTTGGTTTAAGTAAAGCGGTTAACAATTTAGCAAACGCAGCAAGAAACAATCAATTAAGACCTCAGGATACCCAAGGAGGAACATTCACAGTAACCAATGTGGGTACTTTTGGATCTATCATGGGTACTCCAATTATTCCACAACCACAAGTTGCTATACTAGCTTTAGGCGCCATTAAAAAACGCCCAGTGGTGATTGAAACCCCTTCTGGAGATGCGATTCTTGTTCGCCATATGATGTACCTTTCTATGAGCTACGATCATAGAATTGTAGATGGTGCCATGGGTTCAAGTTTCTTAGCAGCAGTGGCAAAAGCTTTTGAACAATGGGATCCCAATAGACAATGGTTCCAGTACGTTTAATACCCTAAACCTAAGTCTCTTCCTTTCATAATGGCAGGTACGCCTTTAGACATCCATATTGGCATTGGAGCTCCTTTTAAATAATGATCAAAAAACTGTTGTTCTCTAATTTGAATGTCTTTTCTATTTTTTCTTTCTACTAAATTATGTGCCTCATTGTTATACACTAGCATCCATATAGGTTTTGCTAATCTACGCATGGCAGTAAACATTTCGATTCCCTGATACCAAGGCACAGCATCATCCGCATCATTACTCATAATGACAGTTGGTGTCTTTACTTTATCCAATTCAAATAATGGGGAATTTATTAAATACAAATCTGGTCGCTCCCATAAATTTGCACCAATCCTACTTTGTGTTTTTTCGTATTGGAACTGTCTGTTGATGCCAGCACCCCAACGAATACCTCCGTAAGCACTTGTCATATTGACTACTGGCGCACCTGCCCAAGCTGCTGCATATAAATTGGTCTTAGTAATTAAGTATGCAATTTGATAGCCACCCCAGCTTTGACCTTGTAAACCAATTCTAGTGCTATCAATAAAACCTTTTTGAACCATGGCTCTAGTACCACTAACAATATAATCGTATGCGCCTTGTCCAGGATATCCTTTTTTGTACCAAATATCTGGTACAAATACAACATAACCACGACTCACAAAGAATGGAATATTTAATCTAGAAGGCGTTGGTGATGGAGGTAAATAATTGTGAAGGGTCTCATTATTTCTTTCATAAAAATAAACAATCATTGGATACTTCTTTTTAGCATCAAAATCTTCAGGTACATATAATATACCTTCTGCAGTTCTTCCGGTATAGGATTTCCATTTTACCAATTGAGATTGCATCCAATTGTAATTCGCTTGTTGAGGATTGATGGATGTGCTTGCAGTTGGGGATTGTTTTTCTTGTTGGAAAGTATAAGGAAAAATATTTGTAGCAGTTTTTTCATTTTCTTGCAATGCAATGAATTGATTTGATTTTTTTGCCCCAACAATTGTGGTAAAATGCATTGGTAGTTCAGTGATTGTAAATACAGATTTAGTACCTAAATCTAAAATGGCAAGGCCTTCACTTTTATCTACTTCATTGAAAATTTTTAATAAAATTGGATCCTTAGATCCAATCATTTTTTTATCGGCATCCAAGTTAACAAAACGATATTCTTTTTTAGAAGTCCTGCCTTTAGTTAAAAGTTGAGATGCATTTACGCCAGTTGCATCAACCAACCAAAGATCATAGCGGTCATAAAGGATCAAACTTTTATGATTGTCCATCCATATAGCCGTGCCATAAGCATTAGGATCATCTGGAACATCATTGTCCTCGTCATACAATGGGAATTGAATGTCTTTTGCAATTTGTTTAGTTTGGAATGTGGCTGTATTGTAAGACTTAAATTGTTTTGCTATTTCATCATAAAATACCACTAAACTTCCATCATATGAAGGAATTACTAAACTGCTCTTTAATCCTTTTTGAATCAACTGTTTTTGGCCAGTCGTGGTATTGATTGCAAACAAATCTCTTTTGCCATAACCTTCCCATTGACTTGCAACGGTATAATTAGAATCAATATTCGCAATGGCAACTTGTCCATCTCCTTCCATTGTCATTTGAATTTGACGATCATTTATTTTTCCTAAATAAGTAAATTGACTGGATGCAGGCTTAAAAATAATTGCCTCAGTACTTTTTAAATTGGCCTCAAGACTTTTTAATTGAGTGGACTGAAGGTTGGCATCATTGTAGTTCCAAATATCCACACTAACTCTATCAAATTCTGGCAAGCTTGTGTCTTTTACAGGTAATAGTGGTTGCACACCAAAACTTAATAAAGCACCAGACTTGCTAAAAGTTAACTTTTTATCTCCTCCAATGGTATACCCATTTGGCATCACCTCAGCTGATTTGTTAAAAACAAATTGAGCTGTATCCATTTCATGGGTATAATAAGCAAGTACATAATTTTTTTGTAATGCTTTGTCTGTACTATCTCTTTCAATTAAATAAGCTAATTGTTTCCCATCTTCGTCCCAAGTAAAATTTGTAGCAGTATAAAATTGACTATTAATTGTTTTAATGGTGGTATCTGCAATAGAAGCCAACGCTATTTTAGCTTCCTTTTGTTTTGTTTTTATTTGGTAGAACATGACACCTTCTCCTTTAGGATGTATGGCATATTCGCCAATATTATTAAACACCCTTTCTTGACCAGAATTTAAATCTCTAAAATATAACTGTGCACCCTCTTTTTTAATGTCTGTTTTTGGGTCGCTTAAATAGGCAACTAATCCATTCCCAAATTCTGGAATTTGAAAACTTTTTACAGCAGGAATTTTAATCCTATTCCCAGTAGACAATGTCAAAATCAACAAGCTATCTTTGGGCATTTCTTCTGGCTTTTTTTTGCTAATCTTGGCTTGTCTAGTTTCATTAAACGTAGGTATAATTTTAGCAATTAAAAATTCATTGTTTTCTGTAAATTTTACCTGCGTACCACGATCTATTGTGAATACCTGATTTGTTTTAAGTTGTTTAACATACAAAGTGACATCTCCCTCTTGTGGGGCAACTGTATAAGATAACCAATTCCCATCATTGGACAAGATGACCTCTTTTACAGATTGCCATTGGTCATATACGGTATGATCTAATGGTTTTTTTTGAGCTTGGGCTGCAGTAGATAATAATAGTAAACATGCGCAAATAAAACGTGTCATATAATTTGAATTGAGTAACTAATTTACAATAAGTTTTAAACTAAATAGGCATCTAGCTAAAATAAATATTGAATTAAAATAGCACCCTACTTGGTTTTTTGCTGGCGCAGGACGCGCATCATTTGAAGCATGACCGATGTGGCAATTAAGCTCATGCCTATATAAAAACCCATCCCCATTTGTTTATGCTCCTGAAATAAGACAATAGCGATAAGGATGCCATAAACAGGCTCCAGATTCAGGGATACATTCAATGTAAAAGCACTGATTCTTTTGAGGGCGTTCAACATTAAATAATTGGCTAAAACGGTACAAACCAGGGATAAAATAACGAGCCAAAACCAATCACCCTGGGTAGGAAAAACGAAAGTATGGTGTTGATAGGCGTTGATACAAAGGATAACGATTGTAAGGAAGCCAAAACCACCAAACATCTCAAAGGTTTGTATCGTCTGAGTGGAATACTGCGCAGTTAATCTTTTATTGAAAATGGTAAAAATAGAAGCAAATAAAGCTGAAACCAATCCAACCAAAATGCCAGTTCTAAATTGAATGTCAAATTGAAAAATACATAGAATCCCTATTAAGCCAAGTAGTCCAACAAAAATATCATTCCAGATGAATTTTGATTTAAAAAATAAAGGTTCAAGCACTGCTGTAAAAATACCTACGCTCGAAATACATACCAATGCAACAGACACATTGGCTAATTTAATACTCCCATAAAAACAAACCCAATGAATCGCAATGAGTACACCAATCATCATCAATCTCCCCTTTTCTTTGAATGAAACTTTTGTTGGCTGCTGGTGCATTAAATAAATAGGAAATAAAGCAAGCACAGTCAATAACATTCTGTAAAAAACAAGGTAAAGACCATTCAATTGGATTAAATTTCCAATAGGAGCTGTTAATCCAGCTAAAAAAACAAATACATGTAATTGTATTAAGGATCGCTTAAAGCTGCTCACGCTTAATTTGTTTGATAAAGCGACCAGTGAAAGATTGCCATTGCATACTTAAAACCCCAAGCACAGCTTCTTTGATGATACCTTTTGACATTTTACTAGTGCCAATTTTTCTATCGATAAATGTGATGGGCACTTCCTTTAATTTAAAACCTAATCGCCAAGAGGAAAATTTCATTTCAATCTGAAATGCGTATCCTATGAATTGGATATGATCTAATTGCATCGCAGCAAGTACCTTCTGTTTATAGCACACAAACCCTGCAGTTGGATCTTTTACAGGCATGCCTGTAATGATTCTTGTATAAAGTGACCCACCTCTTGAGTAGATTAATCTGTCTAATGGCCAATTTTCTGTAGCACCCCCTTTTACATACCTACTGCCTATAGCGACATCTGCACCATTTTCACAAGCTGCTAATAATCTATCTAAGTCCAATGGATTGTGTGAAAAATCGGCATCCATCTCAAAGATATAATCATATTGATTGACTAAAGCCCATTTAAACCCGTGAATATAGGCTGTGCCTAAACCAAGTTTTCCTTTTCTTTCTTGGATAAAAATTTTGTCTGGATGCGATTGCATCAATTCTTTGACAATTGTGGCTGTACCATCTGGAGATCCGTCATCTACCACCAATACATGGTATTGATTACCAAGGACAATCACTGCATGAATGATTGCAGCAATATTTTCCTTTTCATTATAGGTTGGTATGATTACAATTTTTTTCACTTTCTATTGGGGGGTATAGTAATAAAAATAGTTAAATATGTTGAAATATGGCTTATTTATTTAATACTGTTCTGTTTAAAATCTCCGTAAGCTTTTGCTTAGTGTGTAGGGCAAAGTCTCCTTTCATCATCCAATCATAATATTGAGGTTCTTCTTTTAATACTTGGGTCACAGGTTTACCTTTGTGCTTGCCGAAATTAAAAACTTCAACACCATTTTCCATCACAAAACGGCGTGCGAAATCCACGATTTGATCCTCACCAGTAAATTTTACAATGGATTCCACGGTCGTTCCAATGACAGGATAACGCTCTAATTGAGCCTCCAAGACCTCCCAGGTAGCTGTAGCATCTGCCTCGGCGGTATGAGCATCTTCCAAACTTTTATTACAATAAAACTTATAGGCTGCAGTTAAAGTTCTTTGCTCCATCATATGAAACACTTTCTGCACATCCAATAACTTTCTATTTTCAATATCAACAGCAATGCCTGCTCTTAAAAATTCTTCGTTTAACATAGGAATGTCAAAACGATTACTATTATACCCAGCTAAATCAGCGCCTTCCAAAAATTGCTTAATCTCATTGGCAACTTGCTTAAATGTGGGTGCATCTTTGACCATTTCATCTGTAATACCATGGACTGCAGTGGTTACAGCCGGAATAGGCATTTCGGGATGGATCAACTTACGCTTAACAGTTTTAGACCCATCAGGCATGATTTTTACAATTGCAATTTCAACAATTTTATCGGTACTTACATTGACTCCTGTCGTTTCTAAATCTATGAAACAAATTGGTTGGGAAAGTTCTAAACGCATAAGCTAAATTATGTACCGAAGTTAATCAATCTGTCATAGTATTTATCAGATTCAAGATAAAATACTTCAAAAGAATGATGTAATTTTAGCTCTTAAAATAACATCTATGAATTGGCAACCAATTAATAATGTAGATCAATTAGAAAAAATAAAAGCAGCTTCATTCAATACCCCGCAGGTGATCTTTAAACATAGTACCACATGTAGTATTAGTAGGATGGCTTTAGACAGATTTGAACGTGCTACAACCCCTGAAAAAGTAGACTTTCATTATTTAGACCTCTTAAATTATAGAACAATTTCAAGTGAAATTGCAACTTTTTTTCAGGTACACCATGAATCCCCTCAAGTGCTGTTAATTAAAAACGGGGAATGTATTTATGATGAAAGCCATTATGGCATCATGATGGATGAACTTATATCCTTTCTATAATCATTGCGCTCGCGCCACCACCTCCATTACAAATAGCTGCAGCACCGTATTTAGCTTGATTGTCTTGTAGTATATGGGTTAGCGTGACAATGATTCTTGCACCACTACATCCCAATGGATGACCTAGTGAGACAGCTCCTCCTCTTGTATTCACTTTTGAAGCATCTAACTTTAATAAATTTGTATTAACGATTCCAACAACTGAAAAAGCTTCATTGAATTCAAAAAAATCAATATCATTCGAAGTTAAATTGGCCTTTTTTAATGCCTTTGGCAAGGCCAAAGATGGAGCAGTTGTGAAATATTTTGGATCATGTTCAGCATCGGCAAAACTGGTAATTTTAGCTAGTGGATTTAATCCAAGTGCTTTCATTTTTTCACCACTCATTAAGATAATTGCAGCAGCACCATCATTCATAGTACTTGCATTGGCCGCAGTGACAGTGCCATCTTTACTAAATGCAGGATTTAAACTTGCAATTTTATCAAATTTAACATTGAATGGTTCTTCGTCTTTAGTGATGGTGATGGGATCGCCTTTTCTTTGAGGGATGGCCACTGGAACAATTTCTTGATCAAATAAGCCTTGCTCAATGGCAGCCTGAGATTTGGTATAACTACCAATCGCAAATGCATCTTGATCTGCTCTTGAAATGTTATTTTCTGATGCACATAAATCTGCAAAATTACCCATTGCCACCTGATCATACACATCCACTAAACCATCTTTTGCCAATCCATCTAACATGGTGGTATCACCATACTTATTACCCCAACGTTGTTGCATGTTATAGAAAGGGACATTGCTCATACTTTCCATACCACCTGCAATAACAATCTCTGAATCTCCTAAAAGAATATTTTGAGCAGCCAATGCAATAGATTTCATGCCACTCGCACACACTTTATTGATGGTGGTACATATCACTTTATCAGGTAAGCCTGCTAGTTTAGCAGCTTGTCTAGCAGGCGCTTGACCTAAACCAGCCTGAATCACAGCACCCATATACACTTCGTCCACTAAGTTGGCATCCAATTGAATTTTATCCAATGCACCCTTGATGGCTACTGCACCTAATTGCGTGGCTGAACAACTTTTTAATGCACCTCCAAAGGATCCAATTGGTGTTCTAACTGCGGCTACAATAAATACTTCTCTAGACATAAAATAAAATTAATTGTAAATAATTATGGTCTTTAATGTTAATTTTTAAAATACAGGAGGTGCTATAGTTTGTTGAGATGGTTGAGTATCAGGAATCAAACGAATGCCTCCTTCTTCAATTATTATTTTTTTGGCTTTATACAAGATACCCACATTCATTTTAAATGCTTTTTTACTAATGCCAAAAAAAGCATAGATATCTTCTGGTGAGGACTTGTCATGATAAGGTAAAAAACCCTTATGCAATTTTAGTAATTGAATTAACTTAACTTGATCATCGTCTAATTTCTCCACACCTTGTTTCCCAATACCAATATCTAATTTATTATCTTCTCTAATTTTCTTTACAAATCCTTCTTCAATCATTTGACCAATATGCAAATGGGTAAAAACTTCGTTTTTATAGACCAGTCCTTGATGCAATTGATTCACAATCACCACATAACCAATATCAGATTCTCTATAAACTTGCAATTTAACTTTCTCACCTTCTCTCACCGTTAGCACATCATTGCTAATTTGATTGTCAATTTTTTCAGTGGCAGCAACCCTTCCTGTTTGTTTGTCTAGATACAATTTAACCAGGTATTTTCCACCTAAACGCATACTTGATAACTGTTGAGACACAGGAACAAATAAGTCCTTCATTAATCCCCAATCCATGAAAGCACCTTGACTAGTAACGTCAACTACTTTTAATGCGGCAATGTCACCAACAACAGCAAACGGCTCTTGTGTTGTTGCAATTAGTCTGTTATCTGAATCATGGTAAACAAAAACACTAATGGTGTCATCCACTTGTAATCCTGAAGGCACAAAACGTTTAGGTAATAAAATCCCTTCGCCACCATCGTCCATATAAAAGCCAAAATCCACCTTTCGATCTACACGCATTAAATTAAATTGACCTACATTGATGGTTGACATAGCACTTGAATTTTTATAAAATTAGAACAATTCTGGTTGTTCGTCGTTAGGATCTTTAATTACTACTTTAGTTTCCCATTCCATTTCGATTGTTTTACTAAAGTCAACCAGTTTTGTACCTACCGCTTTAGAACCCATCACATCCACCATTTTACTCACTTTGAACTTGGCTTTTCTTACTTGAGTTCCTTTACCAGAGACCACAACCAATATGGGTTCAACATGGGTTGTAACTGCTGCTACATAATTGCCATTTCCTTCCTTAATAAAAGAAAATGGTGTTTTTAAAGTAGATTTTTCAATTTTAAAGCGCTTGATATTGAACTGTAATTTTTCTTTGTCTAAATACACGGCAGTGATGACTTTCAATGGATTAAATTTCTCCACAAAAATGACTTTCTCCGGATCGAATCGTTGGGTCAATTCAGTATCTGTCACTTCATAGTTACCATCTTTATCAATGACAATGATTTTTTCATCTTCAAAAGTGCCTAAATACAGTCCTTTTTCTTCGGTATTCAACCTTCCAAATTTATCATCAAACCATAATTTTCTTCCAACTAAAGTGCTTTTGCCTGCTTCTTTTAATTTGACAACCTTAATAGGATATTTAGTCACTTGGTTTCCTACACTAGATCTCCCTTTAACTTCTAAGGTTTCAAAAAAGAAATCAAATTCCTTAATCCTTGCACTACAATTTGGACTCAAAACAATTTTCACCGATTCTGCTTCACCATTTGCATTGATAGAGAGGTAATGCACTTTGGATTTTTCTAAATTCTTTGCTAACACATATTCTTTATCTCTAGTTACACCAGTGACATTAAAACGTTTTGCATAACTCACATTAGAAGCGCCATCCACATAAATCATATTATAGGTTGTACGCTCATCATTTTTCTGAAAGACGGCAGCATGGAGGATGTCTTTACCAATAAAAATTTTATCAGATACTTTTACCACTTTCATGGTGCCTCCTTTGGTGAACGCAATGATATCATCATAATCGGAGCAGTCGCAAAGGAACTCATCTTTCTTTAAGCTAGTTCCAATAAAGCCTTCAGACCTATTGATGTATAGCTTTGTATTTGCAATGGCAACTTGTTTTACTTGTATGGTATCAAATTCTTTTAGCTCAGTCTTACGTTCTTTGCCCTTACCGTATTTCTTTTGTAAGTTTTCGTAATAACTTACGGCATAATCTATTAAATTTTCAAGGTTGTGTTTCACTTCCTTAATCTCGGCTTCAATAGACTTTATTTGTGCAATTAAATCTTCAATGTCTAATTTATAAATTCTTCTTACAGGCTTGTCTGTTAATTTTATTAAATCAGCTCTTTCAATTGGCTTTTTAAATTTCTTCTTAAATGGTTCAAACGCTTTGTCAATGGCATCAATGACCTTATCCCAATTAAGGTGTTTCTTCTCAAGTTCTTGGTAGATTTTTTCCTCGAAGAATATTTTTTCTAAACTAGTAAAATGCCATTTATCCAATAACTCTTGTAAATGAATTTCTAATTCTGCTTTTAATAAAGTTTTAGTATGGTCAACTGAATGCTTTAATAAATCACTTGCACCTAAAAATTGTGGACGATGATTTACAATCACACAAGCATTGGGTGATAAGCTAATTTCACAATCAGTAAAAGCATACAACGCATCAATCGTAATATCTGGTGAGATACCTGTCGCTAAATCAATTTGAATTTCCACTTGAGCTGCAGTGACATCAATTACTTTCTTGATTTTGATTTTACCTTGGTCATTGGCCTTGGTGATACTTTCCATCAATTGCGTGGTCGTAACGCCATAAGGTACATCTTTGATCACTAAGGTTTTCTTATCTAGTTCTTCGATATGTGCCCTAACCCTTACTTTTCCGCCACGTTTTCCGTCATTGTATGCCGAAGCATCCACCATACCCCCTGTTTGAAAATCAGGCAATAATTCGAATTTTCGGCCTCTCAAATATTTAACAGATGCGTCTAATAATTCATTAAAATTATGTGGTAGAATCTTAGTAGATAAACCAACTGCAATCCCATCTGCACCTTGTGCCAATAGCAATGGGAATTTCATTGGTAAAGTAACAGGTTCATTTTTTCGTCCATCATAACTCAGGGCCCAATCAGTTGTTTTTCCATTAAAAGCAACTTCTAATGCAAATTTGCTTAATCTAGCTTCTATATAACGAGAAGCTGCAGCTGAGTCACCTGTTCTTACATCGCCCCAGTTACCTTGTGTTTCGACCAATAAATTCTTTTGTCCAATATTCACCAATGCATCTCCAATACTAGCATCACCATGTGGATGGTATTGCATACTCTGTCCTATGATATTGGCCACTTTATTAAATCTACCATCATCCATTTCTTTCATGGCATGAAGGATCCTTCGTTGAACTGGCTTTAAACCATCTTCAATTGCAGGTACTGCTCTTTCTAAAATAACATAAGAAGCGTAATCTAAGAACCAGTTTTTATACTGTCCTTGAACACCCGATTCGTTTTCTGTTACTCTACCTAAATTTTTCTCTTTTGCCATAACTATACTAATTCGTGACGTCTAGATCCGATGGGTATCTTCACTACCGTCACTTAAACTATTTAATTCAATAAAAACAATATCGGTGATTGCAGTTAATTCGTGCCAAATATTAGCAGGAATTTTTACCCTTGTTGGTGCAATCAATTCAATTGTATTTTCTTCGTTTGTTACTAAATTCTTCCAATGCAAATCTGCTTTTCCTTGCACTAAAAGCATATCTTCTGGATTTTTACCAGCCGAAATCCCTTTATGATAATGTTGTCCACTCACCGTTCCAGCATTTCTGTACACCAATAAAAATTCACCTGTCCTATCAGTCGCAAAATAATGCAATGCACCTCTTTCATCCACTGCTTTAACATCTATTGATTGTACTTGTACTAACATAATTACTTATTTAAGCTTCAGGCATTTGTACCACCATGTCTTTCCACCCTTTATTCCAATCACCAGCAATGACTAATTTTCCAGCTTCTTCTAATGCTTTTAAACGAGATACGATAAATGCATCGCCCAACTTTACTTTTAATTTAGCCATGATATTGGACAAAGCACTTGGTAACTTTTGTGCATGCTTTGTAAGTAAGGATAGAATTTCTTTATCATAACATCCAATGTGCATGCTAACTAATTTTTTACCCCCTTCTAAGAATCTTACACCTTCATTTTCTTGGCATAATTTTTTCCATTCATCAGGATCCAATTCAAATTCACTTAAGGTAATTGGTCTTGCTAATTTTTTAGCTTTTAAAAATTCTTTAGGTTCTATTTGACTTAAATGTGTTGGATAAAACAATTGTCCTTTTTCATTTAAGAAAGGCAGGTTATTTAAATACAATACATGAATTCTGCTTTGATATTCCTTAAACTGACTCATCAACCAATAATAACCCGAAACATCATGGGCATTTTGACCCATCCATAACCAAATATTTTCATTTTCATCATGGTTCAATGCATTGAATAATTGATGCACTGTTAATTTATCATCCACCATATCTAATTGATCTTCATATGGGGAATTTGCTAATACTTTTTTCCACCAATCTCTTCTTGCTTGATAGCCTTCAGTTTCATAAATATCCATTAGAGGGCCAACAGCATAGTCGTCCTTTATCTCTATGATCTTCCCAGACAAAGAGTCATCTAGCTCAATTGCCGATTCTAATGCAGCAATATCTGCGGTATTAAATACTATGTGTATCATTTGCTTTATCTAATTCAACTTTTAAATTATTGATAATAAACTCCTGTCTTTCTGGGGTATTCTTTCCCATATAATATTCCAACAAATGTTGAATATGATCGCCTTGTTCTAAAATAACTGGAGCCAATTTAATATCGGCATTGATGAATTTACCAAACTCCTCTGGACTAATTTCACCCAAGCCTTTGAATCGAGTGATTTCAGGTTTATTACCTAACTCAGCGATTGCCTTTTGTTTTTCGGCTTCATCATAGCAATAAATGGTCTTTTGCTTGTTTCTAACACGGAATAAAGGTGTTTCTAAAACGAATACATGTCCTCTTTTAACTAAATCTGGGAAGAACTGCAAAAAGAAAGTCAACATCAACAATCGAATGTGCATGCCATCTACATCGGCATCGGTGGCAATGACTATATTATTATAGCGTAAGCCATCTAATCCATCTTCAATATTGAGTGCATGTTGTAGTAAGTTAAACTCTTCATTCTCGTACACCACTTTTTTAGTTAGTCCAAAAGCATTTAAAGGCTTACCTCTTAAACTAAATACAGCTTGTGTATCCACATTTCTAGATTTGGTAATACTTCCACTTGCAGAATCACCCTCGGTAATAAATAGCGTACTATTTTGTTGTGTTGAAATAAAAATTTCTTTATTCTTAGTGGGTACTTCATCGTTTAAATGCACTCTACAATCTCTTAATTTCTTATTGTGTAAATTGGCTTTCTTAGCGCGCTCGTTGGCTAACTTTTTGATTCCAGCCAATTCTTTTCGCTCGCGTTCGTTTTGTTCGATTCTCTTCTTTAAAGCATCTGCCACAGTTGGATTTCTATGTAAAAAATTATCCAATTCTTTTGCTAAAAATTCTGTGATAAAATTCTTCATGCTAGGGCCGCCATCTGCCACATTTTGCGATCCTAGTTTTGTTTTGGTTTGACTTTCAAAAACGGGTTCTTGCACTCTTACAGAAACAGCTGCTACAATACTTGTTCTAATATCAGAAGCCTCATAATCTTTTTTATAAAAATCACGAATCACTTTTACATAAGCTTCTCTAAATGCTTGTTGGTGTGTACCACCTTGTGTGGTGAATTGACCATTCACAAAAGAAAAAATATCTTCACCGTAGTCATTGTTATGAGAAATAGCCACTTCGATATCCTCCCCTTTCAAGTGCATGATGGGGTATCTTAGTTCATCCGGATTGGTCTTACGTTCTAATAAATCCAAAAGCCCATTCTTACTTACAAATTTTTTATCGTTGAAATGAATGACTAAACCAGCATTTAAATAACAATAGTTCCAAAGCTGACTTTCAATGTATTCGTAAATAAAATGGTAGTTTTTAAAGATGGTCGCATCAGGTGTAAACACCACCAAAGTACCATTGGCTTCGGTTGTTTTAGACTCCTTGGTTTCTTCTATTAATAAGCCTCTCTTAAAACTAGCCGATTTTTGTTTGCCCTCTCTGTAAGCAGTGACTTCAAAATCGTCACTCAAAGCATTGACTGCTTTTGTACCCACCCCATTCAATCCAACTGATTTCTGAAACGCTTTACTATCATATTTAGCACCTGTATTGATCTTACTCACCACATCTACAATCTTACCCAAAGGAATACCTCTACCGTAGTCTCTAATAGTGACTGTCTTATCCTCAATTGAAATTTCAACTTGCTTACCATAACCCATGGTATGCTCATCGATACAGTTATCAATCACCTCCTTAATCAATACATAAATGCCATCGTCAGCTGCAGTACCATCGCCTAATTTTCCAATATACATGCCCGGACGCAGACGAATATGCTCTTTCCAGTCTAATGACCTAATGGAGTCTTCATTATATTCTGCACCAATTTTTGCTTCTGTCATAATTATCAATACTTTATGAGCATTCAATGCCCTAATCAAGCTGCAAATCTAATACTCCAAGTAAGTTTTGCAATCTAAATATTGGCAAAACAGGGCAAATGTGGATAAAAGGATTAAAGCATTATCTTTATCCTATCAAAAACGAAGCAACATATCCTATTACCGATCTTGATTTTATCAAAAATAAGGCCGTAGAACTTGAAGCAGAAAACGTACAATTCCAGGATTTTTTGAGGAATTTGGACAGTTTAAGCCTAGATAAAGCTGTTTTTGAGCTTTCTGAAGCCATTTCACCCAAAATTGAATGCACCGATTGTGGCAATTGCTGTAAAAGTTTAATGGTTAATATCGATGATAATGAAGCCAACCATTTATCTGCACATTTAGGGCAAACAAGGGACGAATTTGACCGAAAATACCTGGATAAGGGTGAATCGGGCAGAATGGTGATCAATGCCATACCCTGTCATTTCTTGGTCGGCAATAGCTGTAGCGTTTACTCACATCGGTTTGCTGGATGTAAAGAATTCCCAGCATTTCATGTCCCCGATTTTAATAAAAGGTTATTTACAACCTATATGCACTATGATCGTTGTCCTATCATTTTTAATGTGATGGAAACATTGAAAGTAGATTCAGGATTTAAACCATCTGGTTCCTAAATTTTTAATTGAATACTATGCCACTCAAATTTGGAATAGATATTATTTTAGACAACGAACCAATTTGGAAAAAGGATCGAATTGCGATGCTCACCAATGATGCAGCAAGAACAAATAGAGGGGTCAAAAGTAGATTGGCATTAAAAGATGCAGGATATAATTTAAGAATCATTTTTTCTCCAGAACATGGCATCAAAGCAATAGGTAAAGATGGTGCAAAAATGCTGGATGAATTAGATGAAATCACAGGACTTCCAGTCATTAGTTTATATGGAGAAAAATACATGCCAACTGCAGATGATTTGAAGGACATTGATATTCTATTATTTGATATCCCAGATGCTGGCACAAGATTTTATACTTATTTGTGGTCGATGACTTACTGGATAGAAGCAGCGGCAAAGTATAATAAACAAGTTATTGTGTTGGACAGACCTAATCCACTAAGTGGTAACCAATCATTATGCGAAGGCCCCATGTTGGATGAATCCATATCAAGTTTTATAGGGAGGTTCAATATCCCAGTAAAACACCAATGCACACTTGGAGAATTAGCGATTTATTTCAATGCAGTTCAACATTGGAAGGCCAATCTCAAGGTCATTCAATGTGAAGGATGGCAACGTGAACAATTATTTTTTGATTGGCATCAAAAATGGGTGAACCCTTCACCTGCATTACAAAATATTGAAGCCGCTTTATTGTATCCAGGCATCTGTTTTTTTGAAGCCACCAATGTTTCTGTAGGAAGAGGTACCCCCTATTCTTTTGAATGGATTGGGGCTGAATGGATGAATATACCCGCTATGATGATGGTTGGACAAAATATACTGAGGGAAGATCTTAAAATTGAAGCTTTGACTTTACCTATTACAACAGATGGGAATACAACACCAACAAAAGGCATCAGAATAAAAATTATTGAACCTAAGTATTATGCAGCTGCACTTAATGGTTTGTTATTACTGAAATTGGTAAAAGACATACACCCAAATGAATTCAAGTGGATGCCTTATCCAACTTCTGCTAATCCAACAGGCGAAAATCATTTGTCTTTATTAATGGGCGTCCCAAATGCAGCATCAATATTTGATTTACCCTTACAACAATGGTTGCAAAAAATGAGTGTACTAATAAAAGTAGATAAATGGAAGAAAGAGATTGAAACTTATTTACTGTACAATTAATTAAGACACTTCACTCACTTTATCTGTTCTTTTTGTACCAGCATATAATTCATACTCTAATAATCTACAATCAATTGTAGCATTGAAAAACTCTATTCGTCGACTTGGTTTCAAACGAATTTTTTTAGCCAATTCTAAATTACCAGTAAAAATATAACCTGTCATCCCCTTGCATTTGTTCTTCATATAATCTCCCATTCGTGCATAGGTGGTTTCTAGTTCAACTTCCTCTCCTAGTCTGTCACCATATTCAGGATTAATCATTACAATCGCACCTTCTTCGGGTTCTGGCATTTCAGTCGCTTCAAAATCGCATACCTGAAAATCTATTAGTTCTTCGACACCTGCAACAGATGCATTAATTTTAGCGACCTTAATTGCTTCCTTACTGATATCAGATGCTATGATGACTAAATTAGGTAAATATCTTACCTGCTCTTCGATAATGCTACGCTCTTTTTCATACACCGTTTTATCATATCCTATGATATGCATGAAAGCATAATTGTTTCTGAATAAACCTGGTGCTCTTTTAGTTGCAATTAAAGCAGCTTCAATGGCCAAAGTACCAGAACCACACATAGGGTTCACAAATGCACCAAACTTATTCCATTTGGTAGATAAAATAGTGGCTGCTGCCAATGCTTCTAACATCGGTGCTTTACCAGGTAATTTTCGATAACCATGTCGTGCTAAAGAATCTCCCGATGTATCCAAGAAAATTTCAGCTTCATCATTTTTCCAAAATAAATACACGACAGCACCAGCCAATTCTGAACCAGTAGATGGACGCTTTCCACTCACTTCTCGCATTCTATCTACTATCGCATCTTTTACGCGTAGGTTAGCAAATAAATTAGTGGAGATGGTATCATTGAACACATTACTAATCACCGAAAAATAACCATCAGGTTTGATCATTGTTTCCCAAGGAATTGTCACTAGATTTTGATGAAGCTCATCGGGATGATTGCAAATAAATGTCTTTAAAGAATACATCACCTGACTTGCACAACGCAGGTTTAAATTTAAACGGATACAATCGTTTACAGTACCTGTTAATTCCACACCGGTTTGAAAAACCCTGTCCACATCAAAACCCAAACCTATTACTTCCGCTCTTAAAGCAGGAGCTAACCATTTATTACAGGTGATGATGATTTTATTGCGGGTGGTAAATACTTGCATAATATAAAAATAGTTCAAAAAAGACGAAAGGCCTAAAAGCAAGAATCCCCAACAATCTAGCGATGTGTTGAGGATTCTTTGTGGGAGCACACGGGCTCGAACCGCGGACCCTCTCGGTGTAAACGAGATGCTCTAAACCAACTGAGCTATGCTCCCTAAGGGGTGCAAAAATAAGGGGGTATTTTCAATTTCCCAAAAAAAAGGTAAACTAATTTAATTGAACAGCTGGGAGCCTATTGGACTGGCTATCGTAAACAAATAATTCAACAATTTCCATGCTCCAGTATTTATTCAAAGGAGAGGCTTTTAATACTTCCTCCACATCCCTCTTAGAATTAGCATTAACAACAATCCAGGATTGCTGCGTCTCCATGCTTACTGTATAGGTTTCTATGACCCCTTTTGTTAAAAGATGGTTGATATAAGTTCTATGAGAAGGTACTAGCGTCATAAACGCTTCGTCCATGTCAAATGATATAATTGCTTGATACTTTTTCATCCTACACAAAATTATTAAAAAGTCTTCAAATTTTCAATTACATACATCCATCTTTTTATTATAAATTTTGTAATGTCTAAACTAACTTATCCCTATTCAATTATAATTCAACAAAACTGATCCTTCCTCCAGCACCTGCTAAATAAGCCCCTTTTTTTGTTGGATGTTTTTTTACAATATGAAAAGAGGTATCAATTATTTTTCCCCATGAAGTGCCTCTGTCTTTTGAAAAATCTACTCCAGTAGTACCACAAGTAATTAACAGATCGTTGTCAATAAATTCAACGCATGATTTGTACCCATTCGGATTTGCAAGAGTGAATGGTTCCCAATTTTGTTGTTTTTTATTAGATTGTTTTTGATACCCTACAATATTTTGATTTGCTAATTTATCATTTGCAAAATCCCCTCCTACTATCACTATATTTTTTCCATTAGGCGATACAGCAATACTATTTGCACCTGTTGAGTTCGTGCCTTGTAAAATAGGAAGCGCTTCTGCTTTTCCATCCTTCCATAATCGACTGGTTAATCCTCCTGTCACAAAAACAATTTCTTTACCAATATTGACTAAGTTAGAATTACTTGATGCAAAAAAAGCTTCCCCATTATTCAAGATTGATTTAAAAAAAGCATTGGACATTTTATTCCAAGTCTCACCTTGATTGTTTGTTGTTAAAATAAATAATTGACCATCAATTGGATCGCCAATCACCGTGCCATGTTTTGCATCACTAAAATGAATTGCATCTAAGAACATTGAACTATCTGAATTTTCGTACACTTTATTCCAAGAAACTCCGCCGTCTTTTGTCTTTAAGATAACAGCAGGAGATGCCACTGCAACAATGATCGCTTCTAAATCGTTCCAAGCATGCATTGCTCTAAAGTCTCTTTTTTCATATCCTTTTATTTGTATCCATTCAAAACTTTGCCCCTCATTGACAGATCTTGCAACCATCCCTTTAGATCCACTAGCCCATATTACTTTTTCAGATGGGACAGATAGCGCTCTAATACTAACGCCTTTTTGTGCAGTTAATTCCTTGATTTGGTATTGTGCAGATAAGCCTGAACAAATGAAAAATGCACAGATAAAAAAGATTTTAGAAATAGACATGGTTTTATGATTTTTGCAGAATAAAGATACAATATGATACCTTATTGGATGAGCAGAACTGAACTAATGTTGGGACAAGAAAATGTAAGCTCCTTGATGGGTAAAAATGTATTGATTATTGGACTCGGCGGTGTGGGTGGTATTTGCGCCGAAATGATTGCCAGGGCTGGAGTAGGTAAAATGACTATTGTAGATAATGATACGATCGACTTAAGTAATATCAATCGACAAATCCCTGCATTGCATTCAACAGCTGGACAATCTAAAGCTCAAGTGTTAGGTACTAGATTAAAAGATATCAACCCTGCATTAGATTTAACCATTTTAGAAATTTTTATTAAGGAAGATTTGACTAAAAATTTATTGGATAGTGCACAATGGGATTATGTGGTGGATTGTATCGATACCTTGTCTGCCAAGACATTTTTAATCAAAGGGTGTATCGACCGAAATTTACCGATTGTAAGTTCTATGGGTGCTGGTGGCAAAGTGGATCCAAGTCAAATTAAAGTCACCGATATCTCGAAAACTTATATTTGTAATCTTGCAAAATATGTCCGTAAAAGATTACAATCTATGGGCATTAAAAAAGGTTTAAAAGTAGTTTTTAGCCCAGAGAAAGCCGATCAGGATAAAATTATTGTATCCGAAAAAGCCTTTCCTAAGAAATCAATCATTGGCACATTAAGCTATATGCCTGCTATTTTTGGTTGTACTGTGGCCAGTGTAGTGATTCAGGATTTAATGGTAAAGGATTGATGTAGACCAATTTGAGCCAAATTTTCTTTGAAAAACGCTCAAATTATCTTTATTTTGCAACCCCAAGGCAATATTTTGCACTGGGGGTAAACGGTTCGGTAGCTCAGCTGGATAGAGCGTCATCCTTCTAAGATGAGGGCCATTGGTTCGAATCCAATCCGAATCACAAAGCCTGTCACAAAAGTGACAGGCTTTTTTAATGCGAAACGGTGTCGAAAGCTCGCTTTCGTAAATCGGTGAGCGTTAAAAAAGCCAAAAGTACGCTATGCGTACTTTTGAAAGGCTTTGATGAAAGTCACTAAAGGGATCACCGACCAACGGGAGGTAATCCTTTGATGAAAGTCACTAAAAGGAAGTCCTATTTCCCAGATTCAACTGATTTCCGCTTAAATCGAATCCTCCAATAAAAGGCGACCAATAAAACAAGCCCACATAATTCCATAAAGACTTTCTCTGCATCGATAAAATCTACTTCCCTATCCTTTAACAAGGGATCCATCACAATGGCATGTACAATAAATAGCACAGAAGTTAAGTAAGAAATAATATGGATATTTTTCCAAAGACTAAACCCTAACACTTTCCGAATGCGATTTTGAGAAGTAATAATTACTACCAACAAAGCAATCAAAGAAGCATACCCCAACCAAACAAAAATGGTTTGATGGGTATTGGAAGCTGGCCATGCAATACTTGAAAAACTAAAACCAGAAGCTGGATCAAGAGGCAAAATGATGATATGTAAAAACACAATAATCAACACAGCATAACTAGTATATTCATGCAAGTTGACCATTTTAAAAATTTCATATTTTTGAGGTATTTTTTTCCAAATTGGCAATTTCTTGTAGTTCGTACTCATCAAAATACCCATACAAATATTAAGTGTCAATACAACTGCCGCAATCATTCCTAAAACGCCTGAAATTTCAATTGTTTCCATTTAGTTAGATAATTTAATACAATATTAGGTATATAAACTGAAGAAAGTTAAAGCGATGACTTAATCGCTCTCAACATCAAATTCTCATACATCAATGACAAATTAAACGCATAGGAATAATAGTCAAAACGAACAATATTAGAACGATTCACAATCCTTTTAAATGGATTATTTAAAACAGCGGCAATATTGGCAACGAAATAAGGATAGTTGTTAGCAGTCAACGATACTTCATCTATATCCAAAGGTAAATCTACATGACCGCCTAATCTTAAAATACTCGTATTCAATAATAGTTGCTCTAATGGAAATCTAGCCCGTTTTGATAATTGTAATGCATCATCCAATAATATTGATTTTAATGACAGTAAGGCAGGATAGTTAGAATAATCAATTAATCGAGCAAGATGATAGATGATTGTAGCACTATTGGCATAATGTTGCGAAACATATTTGGGATCGGTCATATGTTTATTTGCGCTTACCAAATCCACAATTAAATCAAGACTAGCAGTATCTGTAGCATTCAATGGAATTTTAGCAATAGTATGCATCAATAGTACGTTTGTGAGCACAGACAAGTCCACATCTTTAGGCATTTTGGTGCCAAGCCAAGTACTATAGACTGGTCTGTTTTTAAACTGCTTGTAAAAACTTTGATTGGGCTTAATTTTTCCAACACGGTATGCTTCAAATTTAGTTTGCATAGCTTTCGCAAGTGAATCATTGGCACCTAAAGCCAACAATATAATAGCACCATCATCAATATCGTCTGCTAATGCATACTTTTGATTCAACCTGTTGAGCCATCCCCCATTCGGAAATATCTGTGGTGGATTTCTTGGCCAAAAATTATAGGTTAATTGATTGGTTTGATTTTTAAATCTTTCAATATAGGGTCTTGCCTTGTATTTAATTTGGTCAAAAGAAGCGAATTCTTGAGCAGTCATTTGTGCTTTAAACTGTCCTAGATTCCATAAGATTAATGCTGTAAAAAAAACATTGTCTTCTTTTTTATATTGTGCACAAAAATAATATTTTCTGAAAGATGGAAAAGCGCCGTTCAATAAATTTGCTTCCTCATTCACTTGTAAATATTCTAAGCTTCGTACTAATTGAATACGCTTTTTAACAAGGATGGAGTCATCCAATGATGGCTTTGCGTAAATTAAAATAGAAAAAAAGAAACATAAAAAAACTAAGACAGTCTTTTTCATCTTGAACAAGTAGTTTTATCTCTAAAAGATGTAATTTAGTGATTATGGAGATTAAAATAGAAGACAGTTGGAAAAAAGCATTGACACCACTCTTTGAGCGTCCCTATTTTACCCAAATCACTGCGCACCTTAAAGCAGAGAAAGCACTTCATAGAACTATTTATCCAAAAGGCAATCTCATCTTTAATGCATTCAATCAAACACCTTTTGAGCAAGTTAAAGTGGTTATTTTAGGTCAGGATCCTTACCATCAACCAGGTCAAGCCATGGGTTTAAGTTTTTCAGTTCAATCTGGATGTAAAATTCCTCCATCTTTAAATAATATGTATAAGGAATTAAATAAAGATATTGGCATGCCAATTCCGAGTACTGGGGATTTAACACATTGGGCCAAACAAGGGGTTCTATTGCTCAATAGTGTTTTAACAGTTAGAGCAGATGAACCTGCAAGTCATAGTAAAATTGGTTGGACTGCTTTTACTGACGATGTGATTAAATTATTATCCAATGAAAAGAAAGATCTAGTTTTTATTTTATGGGGTAATTTTGCAAGTCAAAAACAAATTTTAATTGACGCAACAAAACATAAAATTCTTAAAGCTGCACATCCTTCGCCTTTAAGTGCTTACAATGGATTTTTTGGATGCAAACATTTTAGTGCAACGAATTTATTTTTAACTTCGATCAAAAAAGACCCAATAGACTGGTCTATCTAACCATGAAAAATAAATTACAACTATTATTAGGTCGCATGATTGCCATTTGGGCCTTAATCAGTTTTGTCTCGACCATGTTTGTATTTATTTGGTTTTACCTTCCTTGCTTTTTTTTAAAAGAACCCAATATTTCAAAATGGCATAGAACAGTTTCAAGAATATGGATGGGTCTATTTTTATCGAGTATTGGTTGCAGATTTATTGTTAGAGGGAAACATCATTTCAATATTGAAACGGCTGCTGTGGTCATTTGCAATCACAATAGTTTAATTGACGTCCCTATTTGTACTCCTTTTTTACCAAGAGCCAATAAAACCATTGCAAAAAAGAGTTTTATTTATGTGCCATTGTTTGGATGGATCTATCAATTTGGATCTGTTATTGTTGATCGAAAAAATGATCAAAGCAGAAGCCAAAGTTATGACGCTATGAAAAAAGTTTTAGCGAATGGACTAGATATGTTGATTTATCCAGAAGGTACAAGAAATAAAACCGCTGAGCCTTTAAAATCTTTTTATGATGGTGCCTTTAAATTAGCGATAGAAACAAAAAAGCCAATCATTCCAGTTGTTTTATTGAATACAAAAAAGATACTTCCTGCTTACCCCATCATGTGTTTAAAACCAGGAAAGATCCAATTACATATCTTATCTCCTATTCCAACTGAGGGGCATACAGTAGCTTCTTTAAAACAATTGAGTTTTAATAGAATGGCTGCCTATTACACAGCAAACAACCCTAAATAAGTTTAGATTAATAAGTAGAATTAGAAAAAGTCCTACTACGATTGATTTTGAGGTCTCTTAAGATACCAGATTTAGGATTCACTGTAATACTAAACGATCGATAAATGCCTATTGGCATCACATTAATGGCCAATTGCCAACAATGCATTTCTCTGGTGATAAACATGCTCAATTGTTGTACAGAAAATTGAGATAAATCTACATAGCTACTACCTCCTACTTTCCATTTTGGGGATACACTAAAATCACCTGTTAAATTAAGGGTGGAATAAGTTTGTAATTTAAATCCAGAATAATCAGGTTTGATTGTTTTAGAAAACTGAAATGAGTAGGACAAATTTAAATTCCATGGCACATTAAAATCTGTGAATTCAGCAGGGTTAGACTTTACATACAATAATTGTCTTTGTTGTTCATCCGGTGTCATAAATGGATCCAATGGGATGGACTTTTTAGCATCCTTATTTTTATCTTTTGATTTACTTGTGAAAGAAGTTGAAAAAGAGACGCCACCATTGGTAATACTTCCAAATTTTAAACGGGTAGGATCAATTGCAATTTTATTGACTCTAAATCCTTTGTTATCTGTTTGATAAGGATCTAAACTAAATGAAGTGGTGATATTTAATTTTTCAAATAAGGTAGTTCTAGCGTAAAAACTAAAATTACCTAAAGCAAAACTATCTGCTAAAAAATTATAACTAGAGTTGAATCCAAAACCTTCTATTAATTTAAATTTCTTAAAAGCATCTGCACTAGTGTCTGCTTTATCTTTCACTTTCATCTCTAAGAAATTATCCACCCCAAAGCCCATCCCACCAAATCGACCTTCGCTAAAGGCACCACCTAAACCATTCCCATCATATTTAGAAAAACGATAAGTTCTACCACTCGTATCTACTTGTGTACTATAATGATAAGATTTAGCCATGTCTGGCTTATAATTAATCGAAACAGATGGTCTAATTTCATGACGAATGGCTTTGACATTCCCTTTTTTAAATTTGTAAGTGCCGAATATTCTGGTGGCAGTACTTAAACCAAAACTCATTTGCGTAGCTCTGTAAAAACCTTTGTTGATGGTTGTATCAACTTTTTGAAGACGGCTATTCCAAGATTTAATATTTTGCTGTCCAAACCATTTTTCTTCCAATGAAATATTTGGGGATACGGTAATTGGTCCAAGAGAAGGAAGGGATAAAGTAATTGGAATACTATGATTGGCTCCCCATTGCATGGTGTCTAAAATTCTTCGAATACTAAATGCCGAATCATAAAAAGACAATTGATTTTGTATACTACCATTGTATCCAATACCAATTTTTTCATACCATTTTCCTGCTCCAACTTGATTTTTTGATTGAAAAGGATAGATGGTTAATGCATTGAAATTGATATTTGGCAAACTCATATTCACCAATCCAAGATTGTTATTTTGATTATGGGTTAAGTTGACAGACAAATTGTATTTACTATTCCAAGACTTACTATAAGAAACGGATGAACTAATTTGATTCTGAAAGTTTTGAGTCGCATTGTTCAATAAATTTCGGTTGTACTTGGTACTACCAAAATTGACATTAGCGGTAAAACTAGTACCCGGTCTTGCCTTAGGATCCATTGAATGCGACCAATTTAACATATAAGTTCTGCCGCCAGTAAATTCATCTGCAATGCTATTATTTCTATTCAACGCCCTCGTATTTTGAAGACTTAAATTAAAATTGCCTAAGTATCTATAACGTTGGATGTATTTGCTATTTGTGTTGATATTCCATCCACCATAAGAATAAATATTCGCCCTAACGGTTGCATCCATGTGTTGGTTGATGACCTTATAATACCCTATCCCTTCAAATCCAAGTCCAAAATCTTCGCTAGTTGTAAATGCTGGCGCTATTAATCCAGATTGTCCACCAGATTTATTCAAAGGAAAAATACCAAATGGAATACCAATAGGCATCGGTACCCCCTCGAATTCAGGAAATGCTGGGCCTGAAACGCCAATTTTATTGGTGACAATTTTGAGTTTATTGGTTCTAAATGCAAAATGAGGTTCATCTAAATTACAAGTGGTGAATCTAGCTTTCCAGGCAAATGCATCCGTTGGATCCACTTTTTTCATGGCCTCGGATTGAACAAATATTTCACCTTGTTGAAAATTGCTATTCTTTGTTAACCCTTTACCTGATTGTAGGTTATAGAAGATGGAGTCGTTAGTTGAATTTAAGTCTCCTTCTTTAAACCTTGGTTTGCTTTTAAGATTTCCAGAAGTATCCTTAGCGCCGTAGGCAGTGATGTTCTGTGTTTCCTGGTCAAAAATAATCTTCCCAGCTTCTAATTGAGCAGTCTTATAGGTAGTTTTTGCATTCCCATACAAAAAAAAGGTCTTTGCTTTAAGCAGCATAACCCCAGAATCAGCTGCATTGTAACTTATAACTGCGTCTATACTATCTTTAGAGAGTTGGATCTTTTTCTTGGTCAAACTATCCGTTTGAGCAGATAAATTGGTTTGGATAGCAGAAATTAATATCATTAAAATGAGCATTTTAACAATAGAAAAGGGCTTTTTTGCGTTATTTTTATATCCTGCTAGGTTCACTCCAGCAAAAATAAAGTAAAACAATGTTAAGGAACTGATTATGAAGCAAAATAGAATGATTTTAGCATTTAGTTTTAGTCTAATTGCACTTTTTAGTAGTCTCGGAACTGATCTACTGGCTCAAACCCCAGCAAAATCCTTAAAACGTATTGTGATTGACCCAGGTCATGGCGGCACAGATCCGGGTTCGAATGGTAAATATTCCACTGAAGCCGCTGTATCCTTGGCCATTGCCTTAAAATTAGAAGAATATATCAAGCAATCCATACCAGATGTTGAAGTCGTGTTGACTAGAACCACCGATATCTATCATTCTGTTGTGGAAAAAGCTAAAATTGCCAATGCAGCAAAGGGCGATTTGTTTATTTGCATTCATACCAATTCGGCAAGAGGAAGAGCAGTCAGAGAAGTCATTGGTTATACCAAGAAAACCTATACCGTAAAGAAAAAAGGTAAAAAAAGGAAAGTGACAAGAGACGTACCTATTTACAAGACCACTTATATCCCAAGTACTGCAATAGGCACAGAAACTTATATCTACAATATTGGTAAGTCTGACCTTAGAAAAGAAGTCGCTAGTGAAATGGTTGACGAAGTGGTAGAGCAATTGGATTCTGTTTCTTTGAAACAAATTAAAGAATACGAATCAGAAATTGATCCCACAAAAAAAATGATGGCAAGTATCTTGGCACAACAATATTTTCAAAGAGCTGCAAGTTTAGCATTGACCATCGAAGAAGAGTTTAAAGCATCAGGCAGAGTCAGTCGAGAAGCAAAACAAAGACCTACTGGTATTTGGGTTTTACAAGCCGTTGCTATGCCTGCTGTACTCATAGAGACTGGTTTTATTTCCAATCCAGAAGAAGAAGCCTACTTAAATAGTGAAATTGGACAAAATGAACTCTGCGAAGCCATTACCAAGGCCATACAACGTTATAAGAATTCTTTAGAGAATCAACAGAAAGCAAATGCGAATTAGGCTATTTTTTAGCTAATTTTACCGAAATCAAGCCATTGAATTATGCGTGTATCAAATGAAACGAAAGTAGGTGCTTTGACTGTTATTGCAGTCACCTTAATTATATTAGGATTCAATTTTCTAAAGGGAAAAACCTTTTTCAAGTCAGGTACATTCATTTATGCAAAATATACAGATACAAAGGGCTTGATTGTATCTAATCCTGTTTTTGTAAATGGATTTCAAGTTGGAACTGTTTTTGAGATCGAAAACATGAACAATGATTTATCAGAACTAGTTGTTTGTATCAAGTTGAATCAATTGTATAAAATTCCAAAAAATTCAATTGCTACTATTCAACAGAATCCATTAGGAACGAATGCCATTAATATTATACAAGGAACAGGAAGTTCAATGATTATTACCGGAGATACAATTCAATCTGCACCTGCAACAAGCTTATTAGGTGAAATTATGAATACCCTGTCACCACTAGGAGCGCAAATTAAAAGTACCATCACCGAATTAGAAAAAGTATTAGGGAATGTGAATAAAACATTGAATGAAGAGAATAGACAAAATTTTAAAGTCATTCTTGAAAATCTTTCTACTACTACCCTGCATCTAAATAAATCCTTAGAATCAGTTGAAGGGATGGTCAATCAGCAAAACGGATCTATTGCAAAAACGGCAGATAATTTAAACGCATTTACTGCTAATTTGAATCAGAACAATCAAAAAATTAGTTCTATTTTATCCAACTTAGACAGCACCACCACCTCTTTAAAAGATGCTGATTTAAATAAAACAATTAAGACCATTCAATCGACTTTGATCGCATTAAATACCACCATTGATAAATTAAATCATGGCAACGGCACTGGTGCAAAATTATTAAGTGACCCTGCCGTGTACAATCAGCTTCAAAGTACCATTAAAAGTGTCAATACTTTAGTGGATGACATTAAGGTGCATCCAAAACGTTATATCAATATTTCTGTATTTGGAAAAAAGGATAAAAGAACGCCTTTGACAAAACCGTTGTCGGACACAGTGGATCATGAATAAATTTTGCACTTATATTATATTGTTTTTTGGTGTCTTCATTTCTTTTCAAGCCAATAGCCAAGATTCAACAACTGTTGTTAAGAATACAGGTAAACTCATCGAGTTTTTATCATCCGAATCTTACAATATCAAAAAACTAGATAGTCAAGATTTTCTGATTCTCGTTGGACATGTAAAAATTAAGCAAGGTAACACGCTACTATATGGCGATAGCATTATCGTAAATACCACAAAAAATAGTTTAGAAGGATTTGGTAAAGTACATATCAATGATGCAGATTCTGTGCATACCTATGCAGATTACTTAATTTATGATGGCAATACCAAAAAAGCCAAATTAAGGAAGCATGTAAAGCTGACAGATGGTCGTGGCACTTTAACAACCGATTCATTGGATTATGATGTATCTATTAAAATTGGGGTCTATAAAAAAGGGGGTAAATTAGTCCGTGATAAAACCGTTTTAAAAAGTACAGAGGGCGTGTACTATGGCATTACAAGAGACGTCATTTTTAGAAATAAAGTGACGCTGATTGATCCTGATAACAGCATCCTCACCGATACCTTAGAATACAATACTTATTCTCAACTTGCCAATTTCATAAGCCCCTCTAAAATCATTAGTGGTTCAAGAATAATTAAGACAAAGAATGGTAATTATAATTTAGGCACAAGAAAAGGATTTTTATACGAAAGGTCTTCCATTGACGATAGTACGTATTTTTTTATTGCAGACGACATGGCCATTGATGATTCTCTTGGATTAGGAGAATTTAGAGGCAATGCATTGTACAAGTCTAAAGATAGTTTAAGCTTTGACTTAATTGCAAATAATATTAAAACCAATCGTAAAAAAGATGTTTTATTGGCAACTGAATTACCAATTCTACTTATCAAACAACCTAAAGACACTTTGTATGTGAGCGCAGATACTTTATACAGTGCTAGGTTGAGTGACCTA
This sequence comes from Chitinophagia bacterium, assembly GCA_037143275.1. Classification (GTDB taxonomy): domain Bacteria; phylum Bacteroidota; class Bacteroidia; order Chitinophagales; family Chitinophagaceae; genus Sediminibacterium. The sequence goes on along the minus strand of JBAWZB010000002.1, from coordinate 120,917 downwards.
AAAAGGAAAATACCAAAAGCACGTGCAAAAGAAGGCGTCATACAGGATTCAAGTTTGAACAAATATTTTGAAGCTTTTCACCATGTAAAAGTCTATTCGGATTCTTTACAAGGGGTGGCAGATAGTTTATTTTATAGTCTTGAAGATTCTACTATTCGACTTCACCATCAACCCATCCTTTGGGTCAATCAAAATCAAATTACAGGTGATACCATCTATATGCTTTTGAATAATAAAAAAGCAGAACAATTAAGAATTTTAAACAATGCAATGGCGATTAGCCCCGTGGATAGCACAGATTATTACAATCAACTCAAAGGCAATTCCATGGTAGTGGATTTTATAGATGGGAAATTGCACCAAATGCAAACCAAGGGCAGCGCTGAGAATATATATTTCGCTACCGATTATGATGAAAAATTTATTGGCGTCAACCATTCCAATGCACAAATCATCACGATTGATTTTGAAAACGATGAGCCAGTAAAAATTGTATTCATCAATCAATTGACTGGAAAAATGACACCCTTGTTTGAAGTACCCACTTCTGAATTAAAACTGAATAATTTTAAGTGGCATATTGACTTAAAACCTTTATCAAAATTTGATATCCTCTCTCCTAAGCATAACAAATAAGTGCTAAACATGTATTAGGAAGCATCATTTTTTTCATACATCAAATAAGCTTTAATAAAGCCATCTATCTCCCCATCCATAACAGGTCCCACATTGCCAACTTCAAAATCGGTACGGTGGTCTTTGATCATTTTATAAGGATGGAATACATAAGAACGTATTTGACTACCCCATTCAATTTTTTTCTTATTGGCATTGGATGCGTTTAAAGCTTCTTGTTTTTTACGCATCTCCTCTTCGTACAATCTACTTTTCAACATCTTCATGGCTATCTCTCTATTTTCACCCTGTGTTCTTGATTGTTGACATTCTACAATAATTCCAGAAGCGTGTTTTAATCGCACAGCGGTTTCTACTTTATTAACGTTCTGTCCTCCCTTTCCACCACTTCGATAAAACTCCCATTCAATGTCTGCTGGGTTCACTACGATTTCGATGGTGTCATCTATTAAAGGATATACATACACCGATGCAAAGCTGGTATGACGTCTTGCATTGCTGTCAAATGGAGAAATTCTTACTAAACGATGCACCCCCGATTCTGCTTTCAAAAAGCCAAAAGCAAATGGTCCATCAAACTGAATGGTGGCCGATTTAATTCCAGCCCCATCACCTTCTTGATAATCTAAGGAAGTCACTGTCCAACCTTGCTTTTCACCATACATGGTGTACATTCTTAAAAGCATTTCTGCCCAATCCTGACTTTCAGTGCCACCAGCACCCGGATTAATTTGTAAGATGGCAGGTAATTCATCTTCGGGCTGATTGAGTGTACTTTTAAATTCAGCTTCTTCAATGGCAACCACCGCAAGTTCATAGGCCGTTTTAGTTTCTTCTTCGGTGGCATCACCCGCTTTCCAGAATTCAAAAAGCACCACAAAATCTTCGACACTTGTTTCAACGTTTTGATATAAGCCTGTCCAATATTCATTTAATTTTATCTCCTTCATTGTGGCAGTTGCCCGCTTGTTGTCATCCCAAAAACCTGGAGATAAAGAAAGTTGTTTGTCTAAATGTATTTTTTGTAAACGGTTTTCAACGTCAAAGAAACCTCCTCAGGACACTTACTTGGTCCTTCATACGCTTAATCTGCTCAATGGTCATATGAATTCATTTTATGTTCAATTAAAAAAGTAACTACAAACCTCATAAGCCGGATTCTGTTTCTAAACTATCATTTATCTAGCCTTAACATTACTGTTAAAGTCTTGCTGCCTACCCTGGAACTCGAACGAGTTGCTCTCAAGCGTTCCTTTACATGGCATTACAGCACCCAAGGTTTACCCTATAAAACAATTACTTGTCTTATTCGTGAGCTCTTACCTCACGTTTTCACCTTTTCCTCTTGCGAGGTAGTTATTTTCTGTGGCACTTTCTCTATCCCATTGCTGAGATGCCGGCTATTGACCGGTGGGTTACCCTATGCTGTCCGGACTTTCCTTGGCAATTGCTTACCACGATAGCTCGGGATTGTAGTCGTGTCAAAGGTAGTAAAATAAAGTGGATGTGCTTAATACTCAAAAAAGACTTCTGTGGCACCATATCCGTAGAATTCGGAGTATTGATTGATAAAACTTTTAACGCCCTTTTTAACTTTCAATAAATCGTGTACTTCGTTCTTAAGTTTACCAGATCCAATACCATGAATGATGATCATGGAAGGCAAATGATTTAATTGTGCAAGCTCAAACCATTTTTCAAAAGCCTCTAATTGAAAATGTATAATTTCAGCATTGGTGAGATGACTATGTCGATCCATCAATTTTTCGATATGCAGATCTACCACAGATCTTGCTTTAGGGATATGTTCTTTAAATCTAGAAGCATCATATACTTTATACCCCGCGTTTCTTAACATATCAATGGCTATATGGTTGTCTTCGGCTTTATCTGGATAGGTATTGAACAATAAATAATCTAAGTTGACTTTATTGTCTTCTTTTAAGGCTTCAATTTTTTGAAAAATTTGCTTTGGCTTGATTTTTACAATGGCTTCAAAATGTTCTGCTTTTTTCTTGTGTTGTTCGGTTAATGAAAAATCAAATGAAAATTGAGGACTATCATTCACTGCTGCAAATGGAATATCATGAATATAAAAATCGGTGAAAGGCGCAATGGTAGAAGCAATCGAAAAGTCAACTTCACCAAGTGCAGATTGTTCATACACAAAATTATATTCGATTCTGGTTTTATTAGATAAGAAAATTTTAAGTGTCTCTACTATTTCATCATTAAAATCATCTAGATTAAATTTAGGAACTAAATTTAACCAAACACCAGCATCTTCTTTACTTGCGTTCTTCTGTATTTTTTCCTTTGGAATTTGATCTACAAAAAGCTTTTGAGGTGCTTTTTTTTCTGGAAATAATTTCTTCTCTGTAAAACGTTTAAAATAAGGGAAATCAATCTGGTCCATATACGCAGGGAACTTTACCCCACGCACTTCAATCATCACCATCTCATTGTTCATGATCTCAATGATATGTCCCTCCTCATTGCTATGCAGCACCAATATTTCGTCACCCACTTGATACTTCATCAATTAATTTTTTGCTAAAAGACTATGCTTTTTAGAATACAAAGTGTAAATCACCAAACCAATCAACATCCATACAAAGAACCATAACCAGCTTACTGGCGGAATCTCAATCATAAGGTATAAACAACACATGGCACCAATGACAGGTATAATGGAGTACTTTCTTAAAAAACTTAAAATAGCCACCACAATAAATATCAAAGAAAAAACTAAAAATAAAACTTCCTGATAACCTTCGTTACCAGCCTCCGTAATCGCGTTCAAAATTCTATGTTGTCCAAAATATAAAAAGATCAATGCCAATGCTGGAATGATATACTGTCCATTGATATAAGGCAATCTAAATGCCTGACCTTTGATGGAAGGAGACAATCTAGGCAACACCAATACGCCAAAACAAACTAGTACAAAGGCAAACAAAGTACCGATACTAGTCAAATCTGTCATCCTAGATATAGACATAAACATAGCCGGCACGCCCACAAAAATACCTGTAATGATGGTGGCGAAACCAGGCGTGCCATATTTAGGATGTACTTCTGAAAACTTCTTTGGCAATAAACCATCACGGCTCATACTCATCCAAATTCTTGGTTGGCCTAATTGAAATACTAAGAGCACACTTGTTGTAGCGACCACAGCACTGATCGAAATAAGATACCCAATTTTATGTAGGCCTATTCTTTCAAAAACAAATGCCAAAGGATCATCTACTTTTAATTCCGAGTAGTTCACCATCCCTGTTAAAACCAATGCAATTAAAATGTACAGCACAGTACAAATTAATAAGGAATAGATCATACCTCTTGGCATATCCCTTTGTGGATTCTTACATTCTTCTGCAGTAGTGGAAATAGCATCAAAGCCAATATAGGCATAAAAAACGGCGGATACGCCCGCTAAAACACCCTTGAAACCATTCGGCATAAAGGGCGCCCAGTTCGCAGTATCTACATAAAAAAAGCCAAGTACAATCACCATTATAATAATGGCAATTTTAAATATTACCATGAGGTTTGTACTCTTTTTACTTTCTTTTATCCCTCTATAAACAAGCATCGTAATCAACACAACAATCACAAATGCAGGAATATTTAAAATGATTCTTGTATTGCCAATCATGGGTGCATTGGTAATGGCATCATAGCCTATTCTTGCAAGTTTGCTAAAAGTTTCAGGCCTGCCGCCTGCAGCCAAATGCTTCATGGCTTCCTCATAACCTTGTTGTGCAGTTTCAAAATTAGTTGACAACCAACCTGGTAAATGGATATGGAAACCTTCTAGTAAATTTATAAAATAACCACTCCAACTGATTGCTACCACAATATTGCCAATGGCATATTCTAAAATTAAGGCCCATCCAATGATCCATGCAATGAGTTCTCCAAAAGTAACGTAAGCATAAGTGTAAGCACTTCCAGCAATAGGTACCCTGCTTGCAAATTCTGCATAACAAAGTGCACTAAACCCGCAGGTCACAGCCGTAATTACAAATAAAATTGAAATACCAGGGCCGCCATGAAAAGCTGCTGTCCCAATGGTTGAAAAGATACCTGCACCAACTACTGCAGCAATACCCATTAAAGTAAGGTCACGTACACCTAATTCTTTTTTTAATCCACTGGCACTATGTCCGTCCACTAAACCCGCTGCTGCATCTTGTACAATTTTTTCAATTGACTTCTTTCTAAATAAAGACATATAATTATTGGATTCTATTCATTAAATAATTCGCCAAATCTATCAATGGCTTTTTTCTTGCTTCAACCACTGCAATCGCTTCTAAATGTGCTAGTGCTTCTTGCATGTATTGTTGTTTTAAATCGGCTGCCCATGCATCTACTTTACAAGCTTTAAATATTGTCAACACTTGATCTACTTTATCGGACGCGTCCGATGCCAATAAAGTATTTAATGTCTTCAACTGTTCAGGATTTGCTGTCTCTAAAGCACGTATTAAAAGGAATGTTTTTTTATTTTGCTTAATATCTCCACCAGGATCTTTTCCAAATACACTCGCATCTCCAAAAGCGTCTAAATAATCGTCTTGTATTTGAAATGCGATGCCCAATTTTTTTCCAAATTCATATAAATGAGAACAATTATGTTCGCCTGCACCACCAATGATCGCACCCATTTGTAAACTTGCTGCTAACAACACAGAAGTCTTTAAAGTAATCATGTGGATGTATTCCTCCATAGAAACAGTTGCTTTTTTGGCATAATCCATATCCAATTGTTGCCCTTCACAAACTTCTCTTGCGGTTTGATTAAAGAGCCCAAGTATTTTAGATAAATGATTGGATTGAATCGGTTGCAAATATTCATAGGCTCTAATCACCATAATATCCCCTACCAATAAAGCAGTATTTGAATCGTACTTTGTATGCACAGTAGGTTGACCTCTTCTTAAACTAGCTTCGTCCATCATGTCATCGTGTACCAAAGAGAAATTATGAAATAACTCGACAGCTTTAGCTGCTAAAAAAGCATCTGGATGTAGGTCACTGAATAATTCATTGCCTAATAAACACAAAACTGGACGAATACGTTTACCGCCAATCTTTAAAAAATATTCACTCGGCTCATACAATGTTGCCGGTTGAACAGGAAAATGTGTTGTATCGAAATCTTGATTAAATTTTTCGATCAATTCTTGAAAAGCATGCATGTTACAAACTTACCCAAATTTTACCATTTTTTAAACAGTTGTTTGTACCTTGATCCCTAAATTTGTAGCATTCAACCCTCAAATATCATGCGAATAATCCCCCTTTTACTTATTCCGTTTTTTGGACTTTTTACATCTAAAGCAATCGCTCAAGCTTATAGTTTAGAACCAGTCCAAAAATCTGGTCCGTTTACCACAGGATATAAAAAAGCAATAGGTGTGAAGATGTATCCAAGCGCCATCTCTTATAAATCCTTCATGACAGATAGTAAGGCATTAGAAGTACTTGGTTATTTCACTTTAGATGGCTTTAGATCCACTGTCATGATGGAGAAATATAATGCCTTTGCCAACAATGAACAATTAAGTTGGTATATCGGATATGGAGGTCATCTAGGTATTTGGAGCGAAGAATGGAAAAAGAATAATCCTACACATAAAGCGGGTATTGCATTAGGTGTAGATGGTATACTAGGATTGGACTACAAAATTAAAAACGCGCCATTGAATCTAAGTATCGACTGGCAGCCTTCCTTTAATTTTGTGGGATCTAGTTATTTTGAAAGTGGATGGGCTGGATTAGGCATTCGCTACACCCTTAAATAGGGTTTGAACAAAAGCGACCTTATCAAACAAAATCAAGTCGTCTAGTTGTTCTCCTACACCAATATATTTGACTGGTATTTTACACTGATGTGCAATGGCTAGTACGACACCACCCTTTGCGGTACCATCCAATTTGGTGATGGCAAGTGCCGTTACATTGGTCACAGCCATAAATTGTTTTGCTTGTTCTAAGGCATTCTGACCTGTAGAACCATCTAAAACTAAAAGCACTTCGTGCGGCGCATCTGGAATTTGTTTTTGAATCACACGATTAATTTTATTCAATTCATCCATCAAATGGGCTTTATTGTGTAATCGTCCAGCAGTATCAATAAAGACAATATCAGATTTTCTTGCAACGGCAGATTGTACCGTATCAAAAGCGACAGAACTTGGGTCTGCACCCATATTTTGCTTAACAATAGGTACACCAACCCTTTCACTCCAAATAGTCAATTGGTCTACTGCCGCAGCCCTAAAAGTGTCTGCTGCACCCAATAAGACCTCGTTGCCTGCGGCTTTAAAATGATGTGCGAGTTTTCCAATGGTCGTTGTCTTGCCCACTCCATTGACACCAACAACTAAGGTTATAAAAGGCTTTTTATTTGTAGGTACTTGAAAACCAGCAAGATATTGAGGGGTATCTAATAATAAATTTGCAATTTCGTCGTACAAGATTTGGTTTAATTCGGAAGTCGATACATACTTATCCTTCTTCACTCTTTCTTGAATACGTTCAATGATAGCCAAGGTGGTATCCACGCCTACATCAGCACCAATCAGCGCTTCCTCTAATTGGTCTAAAACATCATCATCTATAGATGACTTACCAACAATCACCTTAGAAATACGCTCAAAAAAGCCATGTTTTGTTTTTTCTAAGCCCTGGTCTAGTGTTTCTTGTTCTTTCTTCCCAAATAGTTTTCCTAAAAAGCTCATAATTGTAAAATTAGCATAAAAAAACCTTCACTATTGCTAATGAAGGTTTTGAATCTTATTGATCTAGAATGTCAATAGCAGGAATTATTTAGCTGCTAAGAATTCTTTTACGTTGTCTTTGTAAACGATAGACTCTTTAAAAGTGTATGCACCTGTTTTTGGGCTACGTACTGCTTTGATAACTTTAGTCCAGTTTTTTGCTTCAGCAGAAGCCTTAAGATCCTTGATTTTCGCGTTTTTTGAAGCTGCTTTTGCCATGATTATTTAATTTCTTTGTGTACAGTTACTTTTTTCAAAATTGGATTATACTTTTTGAACTCCATACGGTCTGGAGTATTCTTTTTGTTCTTTGTAGTAATATAACGACTAGTTCCTGGTAAACCAGTAGTCTTATGCTCTGTGCACTCTAATATTACTTGAACTCTGTTGCCTTTACGTGCCATGATGGTATATTATAAATTATACTTAATGATTTTTTTACTTAGATCTTGTCGCCTGCGGCTCTTAAATCTTTTACAACTGATGCTAAACCATTTTTATCAATAGTTCTTAAAGCATCAGCAGATACTTTTAAAGTGATCCAACGATCTTCTTCTACAAAGTAGAAACGCTTCTTTTGTAAGTTTGGTAAGAAACGACGCTTTGTTTTAATATTAGAATGCGATACACTGTTTCCAGTCATCGGTTTCTTTCCAGTTATCTGACATACTCTAGCCATGAGAAATAATTTTTTACGGACGGCAAAGGTAAGTAATTATACCTTACAGTCCCATTTTTTTAATGTTTTTTTCTGTCAAACACAGAAAAAAGGTCTTTTATTGCTAAAATGTTGATTTTAAACCGCTTTTGAGGCCTAAGAATAGTATTCTGTTCTTAATTCTTGGACTCTTTTATCTTCCATATACTCGTCAAAGGTCATTAGTCGGTCGATGATCCCTTTCGGCGTTAATTCAATCACACGGTTGGCCACTGTCTGCATAAAAGTGTGGTCATGTGAGGTCATTAAAACAATACCAGGGAAATTTTGACAGCCTTCGTTAAAGCTTTGGATACTTTCCAAGTCCAAGTGATTGGTTGGCTGATCTAAAATCACCACATTAGGGTTTTGTAACATCATTTTGCTCACCATACAACGCACTTTCTCTCCTCCACTCAATACATCGGATTTCTTCATTACATCATCCCCGCTAAATAACATCTTTCCTAAAAAACCACGGATAAATGGTTCATCCGCATCGGTCACATGTGCAGGTACAAATTGTCTTAACCAATCCATCAAGGTCAATGGCTTAACAAAATCTTCGTTATGCTCCATAGGCAAATAAGCTTTTGTGATGGTTGTTCCCCATTCAAAAGTTCCACTATCAGCTTGACCCATTCCATTGATGATTTCAAAGAAATAAGTAATCGCTAAAGCATCCTTACTTAAAAAAGCAATTTTATCATTTTTACTTACAGAGAAAGTCACGTCTTTAAATAAGACACGACCATCTACAGATTTTTGTAGTTTTTCTATATTCAATATTTGATTGCCAACTTCACGCAATGGCTGAAAGATAATACCAGGGTACTTTCTATTGGATGGCTCAATTTCCTCGATTGTTAATTTCTCTAAAGCTTTTTTACGAGAAGTAGCTTGCTTACTCTTACTTGCATTCGCAGAGAAACGTGCAATGAAGTCCAATAATGCAGCACGTTTTTCTTCGTTCTTTTTATTCTTATCTGACATTTGACGTGCCATCAATTGAGAAGACTCATACCAAAATGAATAGTTACCTGTAAAGGTTTTGATTTTAGAACGATCTACATCCGAAACGTGCGTACACACTGTATCTAAGAAGTGACGATCGTGACTCACCACCAACACAATATTTTCGTAGTCTGCTAAAAAGTTTTCTAACCAACCAATTGTTTCAATATCTAAACCGTTGGTAGGCTCATCCAATAATAAAATATCAGGATTACCAAACAAAGACTGCGCTAATAACACACGCAATTTAAAATTACTAGGAATGTCTTTCATCAAGGACTGATGCATATCTTCTTTCACACCTAAATCGCTCAATAAACTTGCAGCATTGCTCTCTGCTTCATATCCACCCATTTCTCCAAATTCTCCTTCTAATTCACCGGCTCTTAATCCATCTGCTTCGGTAAAATCTTCTTTCGCATACAAAGCATCCTTTTCGTGCATCACTTCCCACATACGCTTATGACCTTGCATCACTGTATTTAACACGGTTTGCTCATCAAATTCAAATTGATTTTGCTTTAAGAACGACATACGCTCACCAGGTGTGATTTCCACAGATCCTTTATTCGGCTCAATTTCTCCGCTTAATATTTTTAAGAAAGTAGATTTGCCAGCACCGTTGGCTCCAATAATGCCATAACAATTCCCTTTGGTGAAGCTAATATTCACTTCATCAAATAAAACTCTTTTACCGTAAGCCAATGTGACGTTTCTTGCACTAATCATTTTTCAACTGTTTTTGAAGCTGCAAAGTTAAGTGATTTCCCCTTACCAATTAGATCTAGCATGGGCCGATGTGGACAATGGCTCGAAAGCTTGATTGATATATTTGTAATGTGCTGTAATGGCAATCATTGCAGCATTATCTGTACAATATTGAAAAGCAGGCAAATAGGTCTTTAAGCCCATTTTCTGACCTAAAACTTCTATTCCGTTTCGAACACCAGAATTCGCACTCACTCCACCTGCAATGCAAACATGTTTGATGCCGGTTTGCGTGATGGCTTTCTTTAATTTATACAAAAGGATTTCTACAATCGTGTATTGAACAGAAGCGCATAAGTCATTGATGTTCGCTTCAATGAATCCAGGCTCCTGCTTTTGTAAAAAATACAAGACACTTGTTTTTAATCCGCTAAAAGAATAATTTAAATCGGGCACTATTGGCTTCGCAAATTCAAAGGCTTTTGGATTGCCTAATTGTGCTAATTTATCAAGTACGGGGCCACCAGGATAAGGCAAACCTAATAATTTAGAAATTTTATCAAATGCTTCTCCTGCTGCATCATCAATGGTTTGACCAATGATGGTTAAATCAGAAGGACTTTTACATTGAACTATTTGTGTATGACCTCCGCTTACTGTTAAACATAAAAATGGAAATTCAGGACGAGGTTCATCTATTAAATTCGCTAACACGTGGGCTTGCATATGGTGCACGGCAATCAAAGGTTTATTCAAACTTAATGCCAATGATTTTGCAAATTGTGCACCCACCAATAAACTACCAATGAGTCCTGGTGCTTGTGTAAACGCAATAGCATCAAGGGCTGCCAAACGATCCGAATGTGTTAATTTTGGAAACGCTTTTTTTAAAGCTTCCTCTACCACTGGAACGATATTTTCCATATGCGCACGACTCGCTAACTCAGGCACGACGCCACCATATTTTTCGTGTACCAATTGATTGGCAATAAAATTGGAATGGATTTGACCATCTATGATGACAGATGCTGCGGTTTCATCACAAGAAGACTCAATTGCTAGTATTGTAATAGACTTTGACACCCCGCAAAGGTAAAGTATAAATGAATAGGTGTAATTATTTCGATCTTATGGCTTCTACTGGGTTCATCTTTGCTGCAATTCTTGCAGGAATAATTCCAGAAATTACCCCCAGTACAATACATAAACTTAGTGCCATAAAAATAATATTTGGCGCAATGGAAATTGGGAATGGCAGCACTGAACTCAATGCCAAGGTCAATAACCAAACCAAGAATAATCCGACCAATCCGCCCACGATACATAAAAAAGCACTTTCTAAAAGGAACTCGTATAATATGGTAGAACTTTTTGCTCCAATGGCTTTTTTTAATCCAATCTGGCTCGTTCTTTCTCTCACAGTTACAAACATGATATTGGCTACACCAAATGCACCCACTAACAGGGATAATCCTGCAATAGCCCATCCACCTTGGTTCACAGAGCCAAAGAAGCCTTCCACTTGATCCTTAAATTGTGCCACATCATTGCACGTAAAATTATCTTCTTGGGTGGGACTTAATTTTCTCAATTGACGCATCACACCAGTTAATTCTTCTTGTAAAGCTTTAGAAGTGATACCCGCTTTTGCCTGCACCATAATATAGGGATTGTAATTATCTGGATTGTATACAGACGCAAAATGATTGTAGGTAAATAAGCAAGTCCTGTCATAATCAAAACCGCCAATGATACTACTACCCTGCTTTTCGATGATGCCAACAACCATTAATTTACGGCCATTATAAGAAATCACTTTTCCTAAACCTTTCTCTGCCTTACCAAATAATTCCTCAGAAACTTTATACCCAATCACACCAACTGGAATGCCCCTTTGAAAATCGGATTCAGAGAAAAAACGACCATAACTAATATTAAAAACTTGAATGTCTTTGAACTCCTCGGTGACTCCATATATATTAATTCCTTTTAATACGTTTTCTTCATAGGTAAAAGTTGCATTGGTAGACACAAAGAAAGCAGTATTGGCAGCCAAACTACTTTTCTTTTTAACCATATCCATTTCTGTAATCTTCATGGAGGGTCTTTTTACAAATTTCCACCATGGATAATCTGGTCCACCTGCGTAATCCCATTTGTCTATATAAATAGTATTGCTACCAAAACTAGATAAGTCACTTTTTATTTTAGATTTTAAGCTATCGATGGTGGCCAAAACCCCAATAATACAGAAGATACCAATGGTGATACCAAACAAGGAAAGAAAAGTTCTTAACTTATTTACTTTTAGCTCTTGAAGGGCCATTTTAAAGCTATTCCAAAGAATACTCAAAACTTTAATCATGTAGTAAAATTAGGACATTCATTTGACTGACCCTAAATAATTGAAGGGCGGTTGATAAAAGGGCTGAAATCACCTATAGCAAGATGAGCAGTTTGTAGAAGATTTTTATCTATTGTCTTAAAAATAAACAACATAGAACGAATCCTATCTATTTGATTCGTATTTTTGCGGAGATTTTTAAAACTCATCTACTATGACTTTCAAACAAATGTTTACCTCTTCCGTAGGGAAAAAATTGGTAATGGGATTCACTGGTATTTTCTTGATACTTTTTTTAATTGTACACGCTGGACTAAATGCCACCATTTTTGCAAATGATGGTGGATTGATGTTTAATAAAGCTGGACATTTTATGGGAAGTAATGTGGTACCAAGAATCTTAGAAATTGGATTATTCCTTGGCATCTTTTTACATATTTATCAAGGTTATTTATTAACACTTGAAAATAAAAGTAAAAGAGCTATTGGTTATGCAGTGAGCTATGACAAAGGTAGTAAGTGGTATAGCCGTAGCATGGCTATCTTAGGAACATTGATTTTGTTATTTTTAATTGCCCATATCTATCATTTTTGGACGCCAAGTAGATTAGGTGGCATAGGTGGTATTAAGTCATTACAGGAAGTTGAACACAATGGCGTGATCTTGCACAATTTATATGCAGAGATGGACTTGGTGTTTACCAACCCATTCATTGTTATTTTATATGTTCTAGCTTGTGGCGCTTTAGGTTACCACTTAGCACATGGATTTCAAAGTGCCTTTAAAACAATTGGGGTGCATAATAAAAGATACCATACCATGATCACAAGTATTGGATACGGCTTTGCCATCTTGATTCCTCTACTTTTTGCATTGATGCCAATAAGTTTTTATTTTGATTGGATTAAATAATTCAATTCAACAAACACAAATTTCATTAACTGATTGATAAAAGATTAACTATGATAGACGCTAAAATTCCAAAAGGTGATCTTGATAATAAATGGGTAGATTATAAAGGCCATTGTAAATTGGTTAACCCAGCTAATAAAAGAAAAATGGAAGTGATTGTGGTTGGTACCGGTTTAGCTGGTGCATCTGCTGCAGCTTCTTTAGGAGAAATGGGCTATAAAGTGAAAGCGTTTTGTTTTCAGGATTCACCGCGTCGTGCACACTCGATTGCTGCACAAGGTGGTATCAATGCCGCTAAAAACTATCAGAATGATGGAGATAGCGTATTTAGATTATTCTATGACACCATCAAAGGTGGCGACTATCGTGCACGTGAAGCCAACGTTCATCGTTTGGCAGAAGTGTCTACTAGTATTATTGACCAATGTGTGGCACAAGGTGTGCCTTTTGCGCGTGAATATGGTGGCTTATTAAGCAATCGTTCTTTTGGTGGTACACAAGTACAAAGAACATTTTATGCAGCAGGTCAAACAGGACAACAATTATTGATTGGCGCATACCAAGCACTAGAGCGTCAAGTAGCTTTAGGTAATGTGCAAATGTTTGCTCGTCACGAAATGTTAGATGTGGTGAAAGTAGATGGCAAAGCAAAAGGGATTATTGCACGTAATTTAGTAACTGGTGAATTAGAAAGACATTTTGGATATGCTGTTTTATTATGCACTGGTGGATATGGTAACGTCTATTATTTATCAACCAATGCAATGGGTTCTAATGTAACTGCTGCATGGAAAGCGCATAAGCAAGGTGCTTATTTTGCAAACCCTTGTTTCACTCAGATCCACCCTACTTGTATTCCAGTAAGTGGTGACCACCAATCAAAATTGACTTTAATGTCAGAGTCTTTAAGAAATGATGGTCGTATTTGGGTACCAAAAAAAATGGGCGAAACCAGAAAAGCCAATGAGATTCCAGAAGAAGAAAGGGATTATTATTTAGAGCGTCGTTATCCAGCATTTGGAAACTTAGTGCCTCGTGACGTGGCCTCTCGTGCTGCTAAAGAAAGATGTGATGCAGGATTTGGTGTAGGTACTTCTAAGCAAGCGGTGTATTTAGATTATGCTGCCGCGATTGAGCGTTATGGTAAAATAGAAGTAAGCAAAAAAGGCTTGAGTAATGTGAGCCACGAAGAAATTATTGCATTAGGTAAGGAAGTGGTGAAAGAGAAATACGGTAACTTATTTGATATGTACGCAAAGATCACTGGTGAAAATCCATACGAAGTACCTATGCGTATTTATCCTGCGGTGCATTATACCATGGGTGGTTTATGGGTAGATTATGAATTACAAACTTCTGTTCCAGGCTTGTATGCATTAGGAGAAGCTAACTTTAGCGACCACGGTGCCAACCGTTTAGGTGCAAGTGCATTAATGCAAGGTTTAGCAGATGGTTATTTTGTGATTCCATACACACTAGGTAATAACTTAGCAGATGAGATTTACAATGCACCTATCCCTACTTCACATGAGGCATTTGAGGCTGCAGAAAAAATAGTTGCTGATAGAATTTCAAGATTAAAAAATATCAATGGAACTCAAACTGTAGAAAGCTTCCATAAGCGTTTAGGTAAAATTATCTGGAACGAATGTGGTATGTCAAGAACAGCAGCTGGTTTAAAGCAAGCGATTGCAGATGTACAAGCATTAAAAAAAGAATTCTGGTCTGATGTGAGAATCCCAGGAGAGATCAACGAATACAACCCAGAATTGGATAAAGCCAACCGTGTTGCTGACTTTATTGAACTAGGAGAATTAATGTGTGTTGATGCTTTAAACAGAGAAGAAAGTTGTGGTGGACACTTTAGAGAAGAATACCAAACACCAGAAGGAGAAGCATTAAGAGACGATGAAAACTTTATGTATGTTGCCGCTTGGGAATTGAAAAATGAACATGAGTGGGCTTTACATAAAGAGGAATTAAAATACGAAGTGATTCAACCATCTCAAAGAAACTATAAATAATATTGCCATGTCACATACAACTATGAATTTAAATTTGAAAGTTTGGCGTCAAAAAAATACGAAAACTCCTGGTGCATTTGAAATGTATCGTGTCGAAAATATTTCAGATGAAATGTCTTTCTTAGAAATGATGGATATTTTAAATGAACAATTAATTACTACAGGTGGTGAACCTGTTGCATTTGACCATGATTGTAGAGAAGGTATTTGTGGTATGTGTTCTATGTATATCAATGGGAAGCCACATGGTCCTTGGCAAGCCAATACCACTTGTCAATTACACATGCGTGCATTCAAGGATAATGATACAATTGTGATTGAACCATGGAGAGCGAATGCATTTCCAGTGATTAAAGATTTAACAGTAGACAGATCTGCTTTTGATAGAATCATTCAAGCCGGTGGATATATTAGTGTGAATACAGGTAATGCAGTAGATGGTAACACATTGCCAATTGAGAAAGCAAAAGCAGACGATGCATTTGCGGCTGCTATGTGTATTGGTTGTGGTGCTTGTGTAGCTGCTTGTAAAAATAGTTCTGCTATGTTATTCTTAAGTGCTAAGGTGTCTCACTTAGCCTTATTACCTCAAGGAGATCCAGAAAGAAAAACACGTGTAACCAATATGGTGGCACAATTAGATAAGGAAGGCTTTGGCGCATGTACCAACACTGGTGCTTGTGAAGCAGCTTGCCCTAAAGAAATTTCAATAGCGAACATTGCTCGTTTAAACAAAGAGTATATCGTAGCTGGTTTAACCTCTGAATAATAGTGGCAAATCCCTATTTCCAGTGTAAACAATTTATCGTGCATCAGGAACATACTGCAATGAAAGTATGTACTGATGCATGTTTATTTGGTGCATGGGCTGTCACAGATTCAAGCATTCAAACTGCAAAACATATTTTGGATATTGGATCAGGCACAGGTTTATTAAGCTTGATGCTCGCACAACAAGCCGCTGCGGATATTACTGCCATTGAAATTGAAGCAAGCGCATTTGAACAAACCAAAACCAACTTTGATTTAAGTCCTTGGAAAGAAAGAATGGATGTTATGCATACATCTATACAAGATTATGCTGCAGCAAATAAGGGTCAATTATTTGATTGTATCATTACCAATCCACCATTCTACGAAGCAGATTTAACTTCACCAGACAATGCAAAAAATGTAGCTTCCCATAGTACCGCATTGTCATGGAATGATTTAGTAACTTCAGTAAATACATTATTAGAAGAACATGGTACTTGGTTTGTTTTAGTACCCACTTTAAGGGCCTACACGATGCAAAAATTAGCATCTAATTATGGACTACAATTATCCGAGGAATGCTTGATGTACAATGATGCAAAGCATCTACCCATTAGGGCAATGTTGAAATTTGTGAAACAAAAAGAGGTGGCCATCAAAAGGGATAAAATCATCATCAAAAATTCGGATCAATCTTACACAGTAGAATTCACTTCACTTTTGAAGCCTTACTATTTACATATATAATTTAATAAGTAAGTTTGAACTAATGTTTTGAATAATAAACTAAATTATGATAACGAGGATTTAACACCCCTTTGTCTAACATGGTTGCACGTTGGATAATATCATTGCCTCCAGCTACTAAATCGGGTAAAACATATTTGATTAATTGTTCACCAAAAAATCTGCTCGCATCACGCGGTAATTCATTGGGTAAATTGCCTACTGCCATGACATCCATCCCTCCTGGTAAATAAGGAGCTGTCTTTTCAAAACTATTCACATTGACACCATATACAGGATCCTCCGAAGGCGCGTCTCCTAAATTACATGGTACACTTCCATGTGCGTCATCTGTAATATCTGCAATTGTGTTTAAAGTAAAATCTTCTTCTAATAAATCTTGGTGTGTAAACAAAGGAGGAATCCCTGGCTCCCAATAAATACCATTCATTAAAATCTGCGCATGCGGTAAGTATTGTTTAAAAGTACAATCATAATTTTGAGGATTATTATGAAAATCATTGCGCTCGTAGGTCTTCGTTATTTTATGCGTGTATAAATCTTTTCCTTTTAAATGCAAATACACGGGGTAAGCATAATGACGATCAAATTCATCTGGTTCCACTTGTTGCACATCCATTAAATTCATGATCTCTAAAATACCATGTGCAACTCTACCCGAACCTGTAACAACAATTTTAACTGGAGGCAATTTTAAACCAAAATAAGTATGGATTAATTCACGATAATCTTTGACTTCCTTCACCCTGCCTAAATGAAATGCTTTGGTTCGATTGCCATAAGCCATAATTCCATTGTGCGCACCAACAATCCCTGCAAAAAATCCAAACCCAATGAGTCTTTGTCCATCTTCATGTTCTAAACATTCATAATCAATCAGCGTAATACCCAGATCCATCATTTGATGAAACAAGGCTTGATTGTAAGGTTGTGCTTTTTTGGTATGCGAAAAGAATAAATAGGTTTTGCCTGCAATTAACTGATCCTTTGGGACTTCTTTGATGCCTAATAATATATCTGCTTGACGAATATCTGTAACAATTGAGATCCCTTCTCTACTATATTCCTCATCTTTATAACACCTATTAGCAGATGCTTCCACAATGATATCCCAATCTGGATGCTGCTCTTTAAGCCATTTACATTGCTTTGGCGTTAAAGCAACCCTATTATCACTGGGAACTTTTCCCTCTTTAATAAGTCCTAATAGCGGCATATTGGTTATTTTGCACAATATAAGAAATTTAAACATGAACTATTTTGAGTTATTTGGTCTTCCTATTGGTTTTCAAGTAGATACACAAAAATTAAGGGCCGCTTTTATGGAGATTCAAAAAGCAACTCATCCCGATAAATTTGCCCAAGGCAATCCCGAGGAACAAGAAGCCGCTTTAGAACAATCTTCTTTGGCCAATAAAGGGTATACCCTTTTAAATCAAAAAGAACACATTCTACCCTATGTGCTTGAATTACTTGGCATACTAACACCAGATGAAAAATACGCCCTTGAGCCCGACTTTTTAATGGACATGATGGAATACAATGAAGCTTGGATGGATGCCCAAGACGAAGCAGCAAAGCAAGCCATTATCACTCAAATTGAACAGATTAAAAATAACCTATATGCACCTATTCAAAACTATATGGAAATGGATCAAATTGATACTGTTTCCCAAGAAGCAATGCTGCAAATAAAATCTTACTACTACAAGAAAAAATACCTTGACCGTATTTTGGAAGATTTCCATCATTAATGTAATATTGCACCCCGCCGAGCACTCAGGTGTAAATTGCCCAGATGGCGGAATTGGTAGACGCGCTAGACTCAAAATCTGGTTATCGCAAGGTAGTGCAGGTTCGATTCCTGTTCTGGGCACAAACCCTGTCACGAAAGTGACAGGGTTTTTTGTTTCGAAGCTGTGTCAAAAGCTCGCTTTTGTAAACAGATGAGAAGCAAAAAACCCAACGAAATGCGCAGCATTTTGTTGAAAGGGTTTGGGTAAACCCACCATTTTAGGAAGACGTTTTGAGCAAAGCGAAAAACGGCAGTCCTGAAAGGGTTTGGGTAAACCCAGATAGAAGTTAAAAAATTATTTATTTAAAATATTTTTTGCTTCATTAATATCAATTTTGGCATTATATCCATGTTTCTCTAAAAGATATAAAAGATTTGCCCCATTTAAAAGTGTTATTGGTTTTCCTTTAATAAAATCATAAGCATCAGGTCCATAATCAGCAGTAGTAACTAAAATTCCTTTAGTAGCACCCTCATGACTAACAGTTCCATAAAGATCTCTTACAGCAGATACACCAACGGTATTAGTATATCTTTTAGCTTGTATAACAATTTTTCCACCTCTAATTGGATCGGGATCAAATGCTATTGCATCTACACCACCATCCCTAGATGCTTGAGTAACTTTAACTTCTCCTCCTGTACTTTGAAATTCTCTTTCAAAAACTTCACGAATTAAATTTTCAAAATCTTCCCAATCCATTGCTGCTAGGTTTGTAGAATGATCAATTTCATCAATTACATTATAATGATCAATAATTCTTTTATCATCTTTATTCAATTGAATTATTGGCTGAATAGGATTAATACCACTCAACTTAGAACTTCCGATACCTTTTAAAGACTTAAAACATACTTTTACATCGATATTTTGTAAATTAATTTTTTCAAATTCTTGCTTATTTACTTGTATGGACATAATACAACTATTTACACGATGCCCTTTTGACTTATCCATCGAATTAACCCAACCATTGAAACAAACAAAATCTAAGAAATTATTAGTATCAGCTTCAAATAATTCATGTATTGTTCTAATGCAGATATTATACATAGTTAAATCAAACAATGATTCCATTTGAGAATCATTATAATAGTAATCTTTAAATTCATTACTAATAAATTTAATTTCTTTTACATTTGATAATTTATCAATTGGAGGCAAATCATAATTTACTAACAATAATTTAGTGGTTGAGGTATAATTAAGAACAAAGGTTTGTGGGAAAGCTTCAGGATAAACTGAATTATTTAGTACAATTTCAAAATATTCTTCAATAGCCCCCTCGTCTCCATTTTGATATAATTTTTTTAATTCATCAACCTTGGAATTAGAAAAATCTCTACTAGAATAAAATTCTTCTTTTCTTTTTAACCACAATTTCTCTTTTTCTGCAACTCTATTTATAACCTCCTCTACCTTTTTATTATAAAATAATTTTGACTCATTGAAATTATCAATTAAATCATTATTTAGTTTTTCAAATTTATTGCATTCAGATTCCCAATTTTCGAATGCAATATCAAAATTTTCATCTGCCTTAATTTTCTTATTATTTTTTAAAATAGGAATAATATGATCAAATATGTTATACCTAGGCGCAAAATCATTATATATTGGTGCAGGCCTTTTTTCATTTAATTTAGGTTCAATTGGAACTTCAATTTTAGAAATTTCATGCTTTAAAAACTTATTTGGGTTAGACTCTAGAAATTCTGTTTTGTCATATAACTTATCCCAATCGACTGCATCATTAATGTTTAATGTGTGTTTAAGGATGTTTTTAACACTATCATTATAGGCAATTGCCTCTTTAGTCAACTCTTGAGCTTTTATAATATTATTTTGAACAGTTTGTTTTTCTTCTTCAATTTTTCTTTTTTCTAAAAATGATTTATATTTTATTTTTAGTTTAGCAACATATTCATTTATCTTATTTTCTAAAATATATGAATCATAAGAACTAAAAGTTTTATGCTCATGCAATTGATTATGGATAATCTCTGCAGTATATTTAACCTTGAGTGTTCTAACTCCTACATATTCTTGGTCATATGAGATAGATAAACCCTTTTCAAAAGAATTTTCCATATATTAATTTATTTTATAATCTAAACTACGTTAAATGAAGTAATTTATAATAGAAATAATCTATTATTTTATAAAATACATGAATTTGTAAGAGCCATTTCAGGAAGACGGCGAAGCCGGTAATCCTGAAAATAGGTTTGGGTAAACTTAATTATCTTTAACCATGACCATTCCTCAAATTTTACTAACCCTTTTAATACTTTGGGGCATCCCAAGCACTTATTTTAGAAGTAAGTTCAGAAAGATAGTCTACCAAACCGAAGACTGGAAAATAAACATACAACCCCTTTTTAAAAAAGAGATACTTGGATTATTTAGCAATATGTATCCCGAAAATCAAGACTACCTTAAAACAAGAAATCAATACAGAATCTATTTAGCCATTTATTTTTTTATTTTCATCCTGTATCAATTATTCAAAAAATAATTATGAAACAATCTATACTCAATCTGATATTTTCATTTCTAGCATTTGCTATTGGTTATGGTATTGCATTATTAACTGGCCTAGAACTAATACAAGAAGCGATATTGATTGCTTATTTGATACAATGGATTGCCTTTATCCCTGCCTATATTTTTCAAACCGAAAAATTTTATGACTTAACAGGTAGTATTACTTATTTAACCGTGGTGAGTTATGTCAGCTACCATAGTTATGCATCAATGAATGTAAACATTGCTAGCATTGTATTAGCTGCTTGCATCCTTTTATGGACAATCCGTTTAGGAACTTTCTTATTTACTAGAATACATAGAGCTGGAGAAGATAAAAGATTCAAACTCATTAAACCCTCTCCCACCAGGTTTTTCATGACATGGACTTTACAAGGGATGTGGGTGTCAATTTGTTCTATGTGCGCGTTAACCGCTATTGCAAGTAACAATGGAGTGATCCTAAATGGACTATTTTATATTGGCTTACTTGTATTTATTATAGGTTTTGTCTTAGAGATTATTGCAGATATGCAAAAGTCACAATTCAGAAAAGATCCAAATAATAAGGATCAATTTATACAACATGGACTTTGGGCTTACTCAAGACATCCCAACTATTTTGGAGAAATTACTTTATGGTTAGGCATCGCCATCATGTCTTTTTCATCCTTAACAAGTGGGCAATATATTACTTTAATCTCTCCAATATTTACCTACTTATTACTAGTATATGTAAGTGGCGTTAGGCTATTAGAAATTTCAGGCATGGAAAAATGGGGACATACAGAAAAGTATCAAGCGTATATCAATACCACACCTTCCCTATTTCCCTTTACTAACCCAAAGCGCCCAGACAATTAATAATGGCTGGAATACTAGTAACCTCACCCAACTAATCATTGGATTCATGGTAATTGTACCTAACGAAAAAGTACCTCTTTGTATAAAATAAATATGACTTGGAATAAAGGCAATGAGCATGAGTACAATACCCCAACCCGCATACTTTCTTGTCTGCGTTGGAATTAATAAAAGCGCTAAACCTATCTCAAATACACCAGACATCAAGTTAATTTCCACCGCCCAAGTTGCCAAATAAGGAGGGATCAATGGTATATAAAAGGATGGATCTCTAAAATGATTGTACCCACCAAAAATATAGAATGTAACCATTCCATATAATAGTACATTTTTTATAAGCGACTTAGTCTTGTTTCCCATACAATAAATGTAGGATTAATCTCCAACAATCTTACTAGTGCTTCGGTATAAATAGGTCGTGTAAATATGACGTCTTGCAAAACGGTCAGGCGTATCCGCATTTACTAATTTAACATAGATTGCTTTTGGCACACCATAGTATTCATATTCTGATCCGTCCGTGAATTCAACTCTCAGAATTTCTGATTTAAATTCAAAATCTTTAATACTAGATTCGGTCGTAGTTGCGATATAGGCTTCCTTAGTTGCTTCATGCGTCTCTGCATGCACACTCACTAAAAAATGGTAAGAAGCGATTAACTTAGTCGACTTAACTTCGGCATCTTTTTTAGCTTCATCATTGTCTTGGAACTTATCAGGGTGCCATTCCATCATAATCTTACGATATACTTTCTTTAAATCACTCAAAGTAGCTTTATCGTCTACCCCTAAAATTGCCCTATGTCTTTCGATTCGCTTCATAATATAGATTAATCAGCCGCAAAGCTACACTCAAAATAGATAGCAACAAAAAAAGCCCCCCAATAATGGAGGGCTTTAATCATTTTATCAAAGTTGTAAATCTTACTTTACTTCCTCAAATTGTGCATCTTCTACTGTATCATTTGCAGCTGATTCACCTTGTTGAGCGCCAGCATCAGGTCCAGCAGCATTTGCGCCGCCTTCTGCTTGTGCCTTGTAGATGTCTTCGCTTGCAGCAGTCCATGCAGCATTCATGGCTTCCAAAGCAGCAGTCACTTGAGTCACATCTTGTGCTTGGTGTGCTACTTTTAATGTTTCTAAAGCAGATTCAATTAGTGCTTTTTTATCAGCAGGGATTTTTTCACCAAATTCCTTCAATTGTTTCTCCGTTTGGAAAATTAAGCTATCTGCTTCGTTCAATTTTTCAACTCTTTCTTTTTCTATTTTATCAGAAGCTTCGTTTGCTTTCGCCTCAGCTTTCATCTTTTCGATTTCTTCCTTGGTTAAACCACTACCTGCTTCGATTCTGATTTTTTGTTCTTTACCTGTTCCTTTGTCTTTTGCACTTACGTTTAAGATACCGTTCGCGTCAATATCAAAAGTCACTTCAATCTGAGGTACGCCTCTTGGTGCTGGTGGAATACCATCCAAGTTAAACATACCTAAGCTTTTATTTTGAGCAGCCATTGGACGCTCACCTTGTATTACATGAATCTGAACACCAGGTTGGTTATCGCTCGCTGTTGAATAGATCTCTGTTTTCTTTGTAGGAATCGTTGTGTTTGATGCAATCATGGTTGTCATGACACCACCCATTGTTTCAATACCTAAGTTCAAAGGTGTCACGTCTAATAACAATACATCTTTCACATCTCCAGTCAATACACCACCTTGGATACCTGCACCAATTGCAACCACCTCATCTGGGTTTACTGAACGGTTTGGCTTCTTACCAAAGAATTTCTCAACTAGCTCCTGTACTTTAGGAATTCTTGATGATCCACCTACCAAGATGACTTCGTCAATTTGAGAAGTCGTGTAACCAGCATCTTTCAATGCAGCTTCACATGGCTTCAAACAACGTGCAAATAAACTATCTGCAAGTGATTCAAATTTTGCTCTTGTTAATTTTAATACCAAGTGCTTTGGAACACCGTCCACAGCAGTGATATATGGCAAGTTAATTTCTGTTTCAGAAGAAGAACTTAATTCAACTTTCGCTTTTTCAGCTGCTTCTTTTAAACGTTGTAAAGCCATAGGATCTTTTCTTAAATCAATTGCTTCTTGATTCTTGAATTCATCCGCTAAGAAATCCATAATTACTTTATCAAAATCATCACCACCTAAATGGGTATCACCATTGGTAGATTTTACTTCGAATACACCATCTCCTAAATCTAGGACAGAAATATCAAAAGTTCCACCACCTAAATCGAATACAGCAATTTTTTGCTCGATGTTCTTTTTATCTAAACCATAAGCCAAAGCAGCTGCAGTTGGCTCGTTCACTATTCTGCGAACGTTCAAACCTGCAATCTCACCAGCTTCTTTAGTCGCTTGTCTTTGTGCATCGTTAAAATAAGCAGGCACAGTAATCACTGCATCTGTTACTTCAGTACCTAAATAATCTTCTGCAGTTTTTTTCATCTTTTGTAAAACCATTGCAGAGATTTCTTGAGGCGTATACATACGGTCTTCAATTTGAACACGCACTGTATCGTTGTCTCCTTTAACTACTTTATAACTAGCCAAGCTTAATTCGCTTGTTACTTCGTTAAAACGACGACCCATAAAACGCTTCACACTAGAGATCGTGTTTTCTGGATTCGTGATGGCTTGTCTTTTAGCTGGATCACCTACTTTACGCTCGCCATTTTTCAAGAACGCTACTACCGATGGCGTGGTTCTTCTTCCCTCGTCATTCGCAATTACTACTGGTTCTCCACCTTCCATAACTGATACACAACTATTTGTGGTACCTAAGTCAATTCCTATAATTTTTCCCATAATGATTGATTTTCAAAGATTAATTGACTACCATAGTTCAATCATTATGCCATTCTGTCGAATAGGTAAAAATGGCATAAATCTAGGTTTAGGCACTTGAAAAGAGACTGAATTGGCATAAATAAACTCAAAAAAGGGAAGAAAAGGCAGATATCTTAAACAGTCTGGCTTTTAAAAGTGAAGTTTTTTTGGCTCGTGTAACTGAAAATAACTACAAAAAAGGTAGTCACAATCTTTGCAAGCGTGGCATTCCAACCTAGACCATCCACAAATACTTTAAGAAAAATATAGTTTAGGAAGATACATCCCAAAACAACCATAAAGTATCGGAATAACTGTTTGCTCTTACGGACAGATGTTTCTTGAAATACCACATAACGGCTCAAGTAAAAGCCTATCGGAAAAGTCACCGTGAAGCTTATCATAAAAGAAGCAATATGGGGGCTGATGGTCAACCATCCCAAATGTACCGGAACGGTCTTTAAAATATAGTTATAAGAGATAAAGAATAATAGAATATCTAAAAATGTATTCCCACCGCCACATGCGGCATATCGAAAGGTTTTCAATGGCATGAACCGCCTAAATAATGGATACACCCCATCAATTAGGTCTAGAATTAGTTTGCTTAAAAATTCGTGTACTTTCAACATGTATGCGTAAAGGTAATCTTAATTAATTACTTTTGCAGTCGGTAATCCTAATTTATGCAATTGATCCAACATTTAAAGCAGGCCACTGCAGACGCCATTCAAGCCATCTATCAAGTTCAAATTAAAACTGAACAGGTATTGGTGAATGCTACTAAGCCAGAAATTGAGGGGGATTATACCGTTGTATTATTTGCTTTTGTCAAACAATTAGGTAAAAGCCCCGATGAATTAGGCAATGCATTAGGTGAAGCGGTAATGACTAGCATGCCAGGAACGATCACTGCATTTAATATTGTAAAAGGATTTTTAAACTTCACCATTAGCGATCAATTTTGGTTGGACTATTTACAAAAGTCAGATACCAATCAATTAGTGACACGTACAGCGCATCCAAAAAAAATCATGGTGGAGTACTCCTCCCCAAATACCAATAAGCCTTTGCACCTAGGACATCTTAGAAATAATTTTTTAGGTTGGAGTATCGCAGAGATATTGAAACTTCAAGGCAACGATGTTGTTAAAACATGTATTGTCAATGATAGAGGGATTCATATTTGTAAAAGTATGATTGCATGGCAATTATTTGCAAATGGTGCCACCCCTACAAGTACCAATATGAAAGGGGATCATTTTGTAGGCGACTATTATGTCAAATACAATGATGCATATAAAGCAGAGGTTGAACAACTCATTGCAGGCGGCATGTCCAAAGAGGACGCAGAACAATCCGCCCCTATTCAAAAAGGCGCACAAGCTATGTTATTGAAATGGGAAGAGGGCGATGCTGAAACGATGGATCTTTGGAAACGTATGAATGAATGGGTTTATGCTGGTTTTGATGTAACCTATAAAAAAATTGGATCTGACTTTTTAAAAACATATTACGAGAGCAATACTTATTTATTAGGAAAGGATTTAGTGGATCAAGGACTGTCTAAAAAAGTATTTTATCAAAAAGAAGATAGTTCTGTATGGATTGATTTAACAAGTGATGGATTAGATGAAAAAATTGTGCGCAGAAAAGATGGCACTTCTGTCTACATGACACAAGACATTGGCCTAGCAGAACTCAAACAAAAAGAATTCAATACAGACGCGAGTATTTATGTAGTGGGTGACGAACAAAATTACCATTTCAAAGTATTGAAATTGATTTGCCAAAAATTGCAATTACCTACCTCAGATGGTATTTATCATTTAAGTTATGGTATGGTGGAATTACCTACTGGTAAAATGAAAAGCAGAGAAGGTACTGTGGTGGATGCTGATGATTTAGTAGACGGTATGATTCAAATTGCAAAAGAAAAAACAGAATCCCTCGGTAAAGTGGATGACTTTAATGCCGAGCAATTAGAAAAGTTATATGATACCATTGGGTTAGGTGCATTGAAATTCTTTTTATTAAGGGTAGATCCTAAAAAGAAGATGATCTTTAATCCAGAAGAGAGTATTGACTTTCATGGTTTCACTGGTCCATTCATTCAATATACCCATGCAAGAATAAAAAGTATCCTAAGAAAAACGGGCACATCGGTGAATGATTTTGGTACTTCTTTATTGCCATTGGAAAAAGCACTCGCAATGCAATTGGCTAGTTTTTCTGCAGAAGTGAATGAGGCGGCTGAAGCTTTAGACCCTTCTAAATTGGCGATTTATGCATTTAACCTGGCTAAATTGTTCAATAGCTTCTATGCAGAATTGTCTATTGCCAATGCGGAATCTGATGACAAGAAAAATTTGAGAATACAATTAGGGATTTTAACTGCAGCTACCTTAAAGCAAGCCATGCAAACTTTAGGCATTGAAGTACCTGAACAAATGTAGGTCTAGGAAATAGTAAAGAAATTATACTCCTTCTTCAAACCCCCACTCCGTTTTTAATTGAGTCAACTGTTCGGAAGGTAAACTACATGCATCATAATGTCCAGCGTTTCTTTTTTGACGCATCGCTTCATAAATCGTCACTGCGCAGGCCACTGAAATATTTAAACTTTGAATGATGCCCATTTGCGGGATAATAAAATTGCCATCTGCCAATCCTCGTAATTCCTCTGAGACACCACTATGTTCATTACCAAATACAAGCGCTACAGATTGCGTGAAATCAATCGCATGTAAATCAATGGCGTCACTTGATAAATGTGTGGTTAAAATAGTTTTGAATTTTTTACGAACATCTGCTATGCATTTTTGAACATCATTATATTCATGAATCGTTAACCACTTAATAGCACTACTACTGCTTTTGTAACCAAAATGTTTATACCTAGGTAATTCTGTACTAAGCACATAGACTTCTTGTATTCCAACTGCATCACAGGTTCTTAATACTGCAGAAATATTATGAGGATCTTGTACATTCTCCATAATCAAAGTCAAATTGGATTGACGTTGGTGTAATACTTTTAATAATTTTTCGGTACGCTCTGGTGTCATGTATTTTTATTTATCAAAAGGTATTCTAAAGGCCACACCTAATCCTGGATGTAATAATGGCTCAATCGTTCCATTTTGATTATGATAACTATAGTTTAATCCAACCCCATTTAATTGGGTCATTAAAAGCGGTCCATCCATATCCACATAATCCAATTGAGGCAAAAATTGTGCTATAGCAGCAGAACCAATGACAGATTCATTCATGCTACCCATCATCACTTTTAATCCCAATGATCTTGCTTCTTTAATCATACGTAATGCTGGCGTTAAACCACTGCATTTTGTGAGTTTTATATTGATGCCATCAAAATAATTGGCACATGTAGCAACGTCTTTTTCAAATACACAAGATTCATCTGCAAATAAGGGTAAAATAGCTTGTTGTTTTAATTGTGCCATCCCTTCCCAATTGTCTTTTGCCAATGGTTGTTCTACCAATTCAACACCCAATGTAGCCAATGCTGGTATCTTTAGAAGCGCTTCTTCGGTCGTCCAGCCTGCATTGGCATCTACACGGATTGGTTTGTCGGTATGCTTTCTTAATTCGGTGATCATTTCAATATCATAGTCTGTACCCACTTTTACTTTATAGATAGGCCAAGGATGCGCTTCCATTTTTTGCACCATTTTTTCGATAGGATCTATTCCTAAAGTGTAATCGCAAATGGGTGGTTGTTGATCACCATTCGTTACCCAATTCGTTTGCCACAATTGATGCAAAGGTTGTTTTTTCATTTGACCCCATAAATCCCATCCTGCCATATCCAAGGCACAGACTAAAAATGGATCATTTGGAAAAAGATGGTGTAAGAAATGCCAAAATCTTTCTGGGTCAATCAAGGCAAATTTTTCAATTAATTTTCTTTGCTTTTCTAATTGCTCCATCATAGCTTCCACAGTCACATTATAATATACAATCGCTGGGGCTTCTCCAAAGCCAGACCAATTACCTAAAGACAATCTTACCATCAAACTATGTTGATGCGTTTTTGTTCTACCATTTGAAATGGTAAACGGATATTCAAAAGGTAAACTTTGTTCCCAAAAATCTAATTGCACTTTTTTTATTTTAATGATGATCTACCACTTGATTGAATCAAATGATACCATTCTTGATTGAATTGTTCTTCCTCCAATAATTGTTCTAAAGGAATATGCATTCTATACCTCCAATAATGGGTTGGATTGGCAGGTACATTAATACGTTCTTCGTTTGGATTAGATCTTCTAATGGACGCATCAATGCCCATAAAATCTTGTAACTGGAAGATGGCCCACATAGCTGGGGAATATAAATGTTGGGATAAAATTGCTTTATTCACCCATCCATCACAATATGCTGGAGCTTGACCTTGTTGCCCCATTTCATACTGGTAAAACTGCTGGGTCTTTGCCTTGTCTTCCTCCCACCAGCCTCGAATGGTGCTTGTATCATGAGAAGAAGGTGTCACTACACTTAAATAAGGTGCATCATTAGGATGGAAGAATGTTTTTTGATTCGCCTTTGGCATACGTTGCACTTCTAAACTTAACATGCCTAATTGATACATCACATGGGGCACACAGGAGGGCACCAATCCTAAATCTTCCCCACAGATTAACATATTAGTGGAGCGCTTTAACATAGGTAATTTTTTCATTGCCTCTTTTTCCCAAGCAGCATCCTGACGTTGAAAGAAATAGTCTACATACAAATCATTCAATAAAGATTGAGTGGTTGCATCAAAATTTTTGAATGAACTTGTTTGTCCAATATTAAATCTAAAATGATACGCTTGTGGTTCTGCTCCTTCTAGTAAAATAACATTTGAAATCAAATTGTATAAACCTTGTTTGATTTTGGCATTGAATGCAGTTTGCTCTTGTTGTGCAAAATGCGCTTCTACTAAACGTTGGGTATGATACGCAGGCAACAATGCGTAATGCCCATTCCCTATTGCTTCTAGAAAATTAGATTTGACATAATCATTGTCATAACCAAATTCTTGAAATAAAATTGTTTCATTGATATAGGGCATCGTTAATCTGTAGTGGTCAAAGGGTATGCCTTTTGCATTGAACTCATTAATACTAATTGGAATGGCTGGAACAAAATGCCCCAAGATACCTTCTACAGCATGCATTGGAATACTCCAAATTCTAAAAAAACCTAAAATATGGTCAATCCTAAATGCATCAAAATAGTATTTCATTTGATCAAACCTAGACTTCCACCAAGCAAAACCATCTGCAGCCATGACCTCCCAATTGTAAGTAGGAAAACCCCAGTTTTGTCCAGACACAGCGAAATCATCTGGCGGGGCTCCAGCTTGTAAATTCATGTGGAACAAATTAGGGTGCTGCCAAGCATCTGCACCAAAACGGTACACCCCAATAGGTATATCTCCTTTTAGAACCACACCCTGTGCATGTGCATAATCAGTTGCTGCTTTTAATTGTAAGTGTAAATGAAATTGCACATAATAAAAGAAAGCGATGTCTGAATAGGTCTTAGATGTGGGTTCAATTAATTGATCTATTTGAGCAGCATTAAATGTAGCATGACTAGGCCATGTATTAAAGTCTACCGATTTATACAAATCCCTTAAATAAGAAAATACACTATAAGGTACTAACCATGCTTGATTGTCTTTAAAAAATTGTTTGAATGTTGCAGTTGATAGATCTCTTTTTCCATTGGTTGCATAGACTTTTTTGAATGCCGCCCACTTTACTTCAAGCACTGCTTCATAATCTATCTCTGGTAATGCATTCAATGCTGCTTGCTTTGACACTGCATCTTGAATCAAATCCTCCTGACCGGGGTCAATGATTTCAGCTAATCGAATGTACATTGGATGTAGTGCAAAAGCAGAGATGGCTGCGTAAGGATAAGAATCTTTCCAACTATGGGTAGCAGTGGTATCATTGATAGGCAATAACTGAATTAGTTTTAATCCGATTTTGCTAGACCAATCCGCTAATAATTTAATATCACTAAATTCTCCAACACC
The DNA here is from genome assembly GCA_037143275.1 of Chitinophagia bacterium. Lineage (GTDB taxonomy): Bacteria > Bacteroidota > Bacteroidia > Chitinophagales > Chitinophagaceae > Sediminibacterium. Next base: position 90,187 of record JBAWZB010000002.1, on the reverse strand, counting down.
TAAACTTTTATTGGATCTTAAGGAAAAAACAGGAATGGCTACTCCGGCTCCTTTCCATGGGGCATGTACCATCTGTGCAAATCCATCTTGTACTAAAACTAATTTATTTGAGTTCACTGGTTCATATAAAATTCTATTATTACCTGATTCAAATGAAATAAATATTTTTTGTACGGTATCATAAACGCCATACTTGTAGACCAAAGGGAAATCGCATTTGCTCAAATTTAAAGCAATTTCAAAATATGGTTGGTCAACTATTTTTTGTAAAGGGATGGCTTTAGATGCATCCCATCCGCCAATTTCCTTGGCCTCACCAAGCATACAAATTGTTTGATCTGGGGCTAGTAAGGGTGCCTTGACCCTAAATACATGCGTTGTATTTTTAGGCATCACCGCTTTTACTGCATTATTTAAACCAGGTAGCAAGACGTTTGCAAATGGTGCAGTATAAAAAGTATTCTCTACATTACCAGTAAAATTCCAACTATCAATCACCACCAATTCCTTTGCATTGAATTGATCCACTTGGATGGATTTATCTGAACCCCAATCAAAACTTCTTGTGCCATCTGCATCTTCTATAAAATAATGATAGCAAATTGAATCTGTTTTTAATAATTGTTTTGTTGCTAAATGCAAGACCCAATAATCATCGTTCAAATAAACCATTGGAATAGCTTTTTCAATGTCGCCATTTCCTAGCAATGGATGGTTTCCAGTGATAAAAATGGTTTGACCAAAATTGGTCTTGAACCTTAAATAGAAATTCAACTTTTCAATCATATACAAGTGTTTTCGAATGGCTTTAAAGGTAATTACAAATTCAATGAAATAGCCTTTACTAACCAAATTATTGTATCTTGCTAGTGACCAAGAAATGGATGAATGGACAAAATAATTATCTACACAGACGGCTCAGCAAGAGGTAATCCTGGACCAGGTGGTTTTGGTGCTATTTTGATCTGGGGTGAGAAAGTAAAAGAGATTGCTGAAGCCTATAGACATACCACCAATAATCGGATGGAGCTCTTGGCAGTCATCAAGGCAATTTCGATTCTAAAGACAAAACAATTACCTATTCTTGTTTATACCGATAGTAAATACGTCGTTGAATCTGTGGAGAATAAATGGTTAGACAACTGGATAAAAACAGACTTTAAAGGAGGCAAGAAAAATAAAGATCTTTGGCTTGCCTTTTATGAACTCTCAAAAGTCTATCAGGTAAAATTTCATTGGGTAAAAGGCCATGCCAATAACCCCTATAATAATCGATGTGATGAGCTAGCCACTATGGCAGCAGATGCTGGTCCTTGGCAGGTGGATGCATTTTATGAAGCGATTGACCCTACATAAAATTAGCTTTTAACTTTAATCGCTTTTAAACTTGGTTGTACTAATTTGAAACCACCGAACATGATAGCTCCAAATACAATCGTACCTGCAACACTGTATCCGTAAAATGGTAATCCGTCAATCATTGTTTGTATTAAACCAGCAAAAGTCAATGGACGTTGGTAACCACCAAAACTAGCCCATACCATAAAATTAGAAATAAGAAAGTATACTGTTGGTGCAGCAATGAAATTACCTACGAATTTGCTAACTCGGTTGGTTTGTAATCCAAATCCGAAGATGGCTGTAGCAGCAATCAACAAATAGTTTTGCCATTGTCCATCATAGAATCCTTGTATTGGACTTAAATGATTTACATATAAAGCTTGGTACATTAAATCGGATAAGAACATTGAAACTATTGGTAACAAAAAAGCAAATTGTTTGTTCTTTACAAATAATGAACCACTAAATAATGCAATTGCAATTTGTGGTGCAAAACCGAAAGGTCTTCCTGGTAACACTCTATATAAAGCACTTGTTACAATCATGATTATCAAGGCAATTACAATTTCTTTATTCAGTTTCATCAGTTGTGATTTAATATTATATTTCTAAAATACAAATATACACAAAAGGCTAGTTTTATAAGATTTTGATTTTCCTCAAATGTGTATAAATCCATTAAGGCACAAATGATTTAAATAAAATAGCTGGCTCTAACCCCACTTGTTGAATTTGATAAGCCTCCCCAGCAAGCACTCCAGCCAATTCCCCAGGCTTTAAATCAATCCCATTTATGGAAACAGCCCCTTGCATGAGTAAGAACATTTCAAAGGAATCGGTCTTTTTTGTGTAAGTTTCAGACGGATTTAACTGCATTTTTGTTAAACCAAAATCGGGCACAGGACAAGGAAATTGAAGCTCATTGGCATTGATTAGATCCCCATTTAAAATACTAGGATAGGTTGGCTCAAATTGAACATGTTGCAACAATTCTTCAATATCGATATGCTTAGGCGTTAGGCCCCCTCTTAAAACATTGTCACTATTAGCCATCAATTCAATATTCTGTCCTTCTAAATAAGCATGTAAAAGTCCTGCACCCTGAAACACCCCATGGTATTTTGGTACATTGACTATATTTAAAATGTAAATGGAAAAAATGCCTTTATCAATATTTGAACTAGGAACAACACCTTTATAATATTGATTAGCCCACCAATGTGGGTGTGTTTTATCTACTTTACCAGCCGCCACTTCTTGAATGGCAATTTCTAATAATGGTTTTAAAATAGCATCTGCAGCTGCTTGATTTAATCGCATAAAATAACTGTACAAATTAGCATAGTCCTCCTTACCAAAAATGGGCAATAAAACTTTTAATGGGGTCAAGTTTGCCAACCTTTCTTGTAGCGCAATTGCCGGCATAAAACCATGTAATAACCAAAAATCACTCAATGCCACCATGACTTCTGGTTTATGATTCTGGTCTTTATAATTTCTATGAGGCGCATTGATTGGAATACCAGCTAAGTCTTCCTTTTGAAAACCTTTCTCCGCATTTTCCTTTGAAGGATGCACTTGAATACTCAACATTTTTTCTACATCCAGGATTTTAAATAAATAAGGTAAACGCCCAAATTGTGCCGCAGTCTTTGCACCTAAATATTGAATCTGATTGTCTTGGATCAACTGATCTAATGGCGTCATACTTGCACCAATTTCTACGATTGCTGGAGCAGATGGATGTGCGCCCATCCAATATTCTGCGAATGGCTTACCATTAAAATTATCTATTTGCATTAATTGAGGGATGAATGATGTACCACCCCAGTCATAATGCCTATGCATACCATGTAATTTATACGCTGTTTTCATGTACCGCTTTTATGTATTTTCCAATGAATCTATTCAACTTACCATGAGTCAACATAACAAATATACTGGGTTTTTAGGCGAAAATAAAGCCGCAGATTACCTAATCAGTTTGGGCTATACCATCCTTTTTAGAAATTGGCGTTACAAACATTTAGAAATTGACCTCATTGCAAGTAAGGGAAAATGCTTACATATTATAGAAGTGAAAACCAGAAGAACAAGTACTTATGGTTTTCCAGAACAACATATCGATGCACAAAAAATGCAACACTTAAAAAATGGAGCAGCTTTGTTTCAATACCAATATCCTAGTTGGAAAATGATTCAATTTGATGTGATTGCGATACAATTGTATGCAGAAGATAAATGGGATCTATTTTTTATCGAAGATGTTTATTTCTAGCATTTTTTCTACCAACTTATAAGTCGCTGGGCAATATTCCACATTCTGTTTGTGCACATGGACGTAATCTACAAATTTCTTTTTTGTTAAATGCGGGAAACCTGCGCAATCAGAGGGTCTTACCTCATAGATAGAACACATATTTGAACTTAGATTTAAGAACTGACAAGGTCTAGATACATTCAACCAATCTTTATCTTTTTTATCATATTCTAACCAAGTTGATTTAAACACGGATGGTTTCATCTCAAAATATGCTGCAATTCTTTTGATATCTTTTGGCGTAAAAGTTGGACTCATAGATTTACAACAATTTGCACAAGACAAGCAATCTACTTCGGCCCAAACTTCCGTACTTAAATTTGCAGCAACTTGATCGAGGTTTTTAGGATTTTTCTTTTCTATCTTTGTTAAGAAGGATCTGAATTGTTTTGCGTTATGTCTAACTTTCTGCTTAAATGACCTTAAATTTACTTGCATAGGGATATGTATCAGACACGAATTAAACCCTTTATCAATTAACTATCAAATTTTTTCCTAAACTTGTTTTGAGCCAATGCAATGGGATATCTATAAAAAAGGATTTAAAGCTTTCTTACAACTAGAGAAATCATTGAGCGGCCATTCCGTGGAGGCATACTTAAGAGACATTGATAAATTGGCCAGTTTTTTAAAACATTACAACGAAATACAGTCCCCTGCCGATATTCAATTAAGCCATTTACAAAGTTTCATTCAAAGTATCGGTGAAATGGGCATGGCAGCTACATCTCAGGCCAGGATCATATCAGGCGTTAAATCATTTTTCAAATATTGCCTCATTGAACAAATCTGTGCTGTCAATCCTACTACCCTATTGCCAAGTCCTAAAACGAGCCGAAAACTTCCTGACGTTTTGAGCTTTGAAGAGATAGAACAAATGATTGGAGAGATAGACCTTAGTAAGCCAGAGGGAGGCAGGAATAAAGCCATATTAGAAGTGATGTATAGTTCTGGGCTAAGGGTCACAGAAGCAATACAGCTCAAAATTTCTTGCTTATACTTAGATGTAGGTTTTATCAGGGTCATTGGCAAGGGCGATAAAGAAAGATTGGTCCCAATTGGATCGGATGCCATTAAATACATTAAGTTATACAAGGATACCATTAGAACCCATCAAACCCCTGCAAAAAACTGCGAGGATATTTTGTTTTTAAACAATCGCGGAAAAGGGCTTAGCAGGGTCATGATATTTTATATTATTAAAGACCTTATACTTAAAACGGGTATCAAGAAATCTATCTCGCCCCATAGCCTGCGCCATAGCTTTGCCACCCACTTAGTGGAAGGAGGCGCTGATTTAAGGGCTGTTCAGGAAATGCTTGGACACGAGAGCATTACTACGACCGAGATTTACACCCATATAAACAGAGATTTCTTAAGGGATACATTGGATCGTTTCCACCCTGCCTTTCAAAAAAAATAACCTTCAAAACGCATAAAATAAAGTAGGTTTGTTCTTCTAAAATAAAGAAATATGAAAAAGATACTTTTTGTAATTGGAAGCTTTCTAAGCTTAACCACAATGGCTCAAGTAAAGATGCCAGCGCCAAGTCCTACGCAAACTTTAACTCAAGAATTTGGATTAGGTAAAATTGAAATCGTGTATTCTAGACCTAGCTTAAAAGGTCGTGCAGTTTTTGGTGCAGGTAGTTTATTAGCTCCTACTGGAGATGTTTGGAGAACAGGTGCGAATGGCGCAACAAGATTGACTTTTTCTGATCCTATCACCATTGGGGGTAAAACAATCCCAGCAGGATCTTATGGCTTATTCACCATCCCTGGTTCTACTGAATGGACGATTATCATCAATACCAATTCTAAAGGATGGGGAAGTTTTGATTACAAAGAAGCAGAAGATGTGGTTCGCTTTAAAGTAGCACCAGAGGCAACTCAAAGCGCTACAGAAACATTCACAATTGGCATAGATGCAATCACCCCTCAAACTGCAACAATATTTTTACAATGGGGCAAGACCAAAGTCAATATTCCAATTACTACAGACATCAGACCAGCCGTTCGTGCGCAAATAGAAGCTGCAACTGCTGCTGCAACAGTGAATCCGAATGTATACCAATCTGCTGCTACCTTTTATCTTGAATTAGACAATGATTACAATAAGGCATTGGTATTTGCTGATAAAGCAATTGCTGCCAATGCAAAAGCATACTGGTTACATTTATTGAAAGCAAGAATTCAAGTTGCTTTGAAAGATAAAAAAGGTGCTAAACTAAGTGCTGAAACTTGCAAGCAAATGGCAACCGAAGCAAAAAATATGGACTATGTAAGATCTGCGGATGAGATTTTGAAGTCTTTATAAAAAAGATTAGCTCACTACGTTCGCTGATCTACTAGATCGTTTACCCAAAACTTTTCAAGGAAATGCAATGCATTTCCTTGCTTTTTTATACTCGCCAGCTTTCAAAAACAAGTTTTTGACGCTGTCTCGCAATAAAAAAGCTTGTCAGTTCCTGACAAGCTTTGTGCGGAAGAGGAGATTCGAACTCCCACGCCCGGGTATGGGCGCTACCACCTCAAGGTAGTGCGTCTACCAATTTCGCCACCTCCGCAGAAACGCAAACCTACATAAATTTCGGGAGGCTGTTATATTTTTTTGCATCTTTGTAGCACTGAATTTTATAGCACAAAAAACTTGCCATGTCTAATTACAACGTAACCTGCCCCAAGTGTCAACATAGCTTTGAACCTACCGATGCTATCCGCGACGAGATCGAAAAAGAATTGCGCGGCAAGATGACGGACTGGCAAAAAAAGAAGGAAGAAGAGACCAGTCAATTATTAGCAGAACAAAAAACAAAAATCCAAAACGAATTAACTGAACAATTAAAAAAGAATATTGCTGGAGAGTATGAACACAAGCTTAAGTTGATGCAAGACAACGAAGCCAATATGAGCAAGCAAGTGACTGAGTTCAGACAAAAAGAATTAGATTTCTTAAAACAAGTACAAGCCATACAAGCAAAAGAAGCAGAACTTGAATTAGAATTGCAAAGAAAATTAAATACGGAAAGAGAAAGTTTAAAAGCACAAATTCAAAAGGAAGAAGCAGAAAGAGTATCTATCAAAGACCAAGAGCATGTGTTGAAAGTGAAAGAACTAGAGAAACAATTAGAAGACCAACGCAAATTAGCCGAAGAGATGCGACGTAAAGCAGAGCAAGGCAGTATGCAAATGCAAGGTGAAGTGCAAGAACTATTATTAGAGGAATTGCTTAAAACAAGTTTTCCTTTTGATCAAATATCCGAAGTTGGTAAAGGGGTTCGAGGCGCTGATTGTATTCAATTGGTGCGCAATAGCCTTGGTCAAGAAGCAGGTAAAATTATTTACGAAAGTAAAAGAACCAAAGACTTTAATCAAGAGTGGATTGATAAATTAAAAGCGGATATGCGCAGTCAAAGTGCAGATATCGCTGTAATTGTGACCCAAACCTTCCCTAAAGAATTAGATCGTTTTGGTGAAAAAGACGGGGTGTATATCTGCTCTTTCCAAGAAGTTAAAAGTGTCGCTTTATTATTAAGAAATGCGATTCTAAAAATTCATGATACTAAAAAAAGTCAAGTCAATAAAGGCGACAAAATGAGTTTTCTGTATGACTACTTAACGAGCAATGAATTTAGCGAACAATGGAAAGCGGTGGGCGAAGGTTTTAGACAAATGCGTTCTAGTATCCAAAAGGAAAGAGACGCCATGGAAAAACTTTGGAAAGCAAGAGAGAAACAACTTGAGAAAGTATTGCTCAATGCCATGCACATTAAAGGATCCATTGAAGGCATCGCTGGCGCAGACGCCATTCACTTAGATTTATTGGAGGAGGATACAGCACTTGGGCTAGAGGAAGAATAAGTTTCTAAAGCATCATTCACTATAACAAGTAACGCAGACATAATCTATTCCAAAATGATAGTCTAATATTACAATGATTTTATTTTCTTTATGTACAATTTCTGCTGGCACCATTCCCCTATCCCCTTGGGTTAATTCAAGAATATTAAAATCCTTTGCAAAATCAATTCCCAATTGTTCATATTTTTTATACATCGCTTCTTTAGCTGCCCATAGAAATGTCATTTGATTTAATTGATCCTTTTCGTCCAACCGAGCAATCATTGCTTTCTCCTGGTCATTTAAAAATTTATGCGCCACTTTTAAAATGCGTGGGTGTATGATTTCAATATCTATTCCTATTGGTTGATCGTCCACGGCACAAGCTGCATAGCCCTTACAATGTGAAAATGAAAAATGAAATGGTACTCCCAATAAATAAGGCTTACCATTATCCGCCAGCACCAATTGGCTTAAATTTGCTTCTGGCATCATTAATTTAAATAGTAACCTTACTGCCAAATGTTGTGTCCTCCTTTCCTCGTTGGCAATAGGAACTGCCAGTTGTACATCTGTCTCAAAAAAAGCTGCTGGTTCTTGAATGGACCAGATGGCTAAATGGGCGGTCTCGTTAATATTTTGTTGATAAAAGAAAGGCATTTTGAATTAGATTGCGGTCTGTTTTAAAGGCCGAAAATAAACATAAATCGATTAAAATGATATTAACAGATTCACGCATACTCCAAGAAATTGAAAAAGGTACCATTAAAATTGAACCCTACGATCGTAAAGATCTTGGAAGCAATAGTTATGATGTGCATCTTGGAAAGTGGTTGGCAACTTATGACAACGAGATTCTTGATGCCAAAGCACACAATACCATTACCTATTTTGAAATTCCTGAGGAAGGATTTGTATTAGAACCAACTGGATTTTATTTAGGTGTGACTTTAGAATACACAGAAACACATGCACATGTCCCTTTTTTAGAAGGCAAGTCTTCTACTGGTCGTTTAGGAATTGATATTCATGCGACAGCAGGAAAAGGAGATGTTGGTTTCTGCGGCTATTGGACCCTAGAAATTTCAGTTAAACAACCAGTGCGCGTTTACAAGGGTATGCCAATTGGTCAATTGATTTACTTCCCTGTGGACGGAGAGATTGAAGTAAAATACAATCAAAAGAAAAACGCTAAGTATAGCGGACAACCAGAGAAGCCTATCGAGAGTATGATGTGGAAGAATCAGTTTTAAGTCGATACGCCCTCACCCATTTCAATACATCTGCATAACTATCAAGCCCAGCTGCTTGTTGATTCCATTTTAAGAATTGATCATATAACTTTGAGGATGCTTGTATTTGCTTATCTGCTCTTGCGGCAAAAAAAGCTCTGATCTCGGACCTATCTTTCAGAACTTCTGGGCTTAATAGCGCTTTATTTTTTTCTATTTGCCCTTTCCATGAATCAAAACCCTTGTTTGCTGCAATTAATAATAACTGTGCATCCTGTGCATAGGTAAACATTTGCAACAACATAGAATACTTTAAATAAGGGTCCTTAGATTTGGTTGCAACCACAAATGCAATAAAATTCGCTTCTGTTTCAGAAGCATAGCCTAATTGATGTGCCATTTCATGCGCTATGGTATAAGGCTGAATGAACATAGGCAGGTCAGATCTTACTATCGCCTCCCCAGTGATTGGTTGATAATAAGCCAAAAATCCAATATAATCACCCAAATTAGGGAAGATTGCTTTTTTCAAACTATAATTTTGAAATTTAAACCTAGGATATTCAATTGCAACTTCCCTATAGGCTTGCTGTACTTTGGTCACAACTTGCTCAAAATTGGGTTCAATGCCCTTATTCAAGACCAATTCTTTTTTTGTATGGTTCAAATCCTCTATCAATTCATAGGTTAATGAGTTCACTTCGGAGAGGGCCACTTCTGCGTTTTTTGGAGTTTGAATAGTTAGTTGAAAATTGCTTGTAAGGTCTGGCTGCATATAGTTAAACCCCCAAATGAACATAAAGACAACAAATAGACGTATGCAAAGCCAAATCAATTGGAACGTAAAAAAACCAAACTTTTGCCAATATTGATTGTAATTTTTTAGTAAAGTAACTTTATTTATAATATTGATTATCAATGATATAATTAAAATAAAATACACTAATTCTCCTATTGCAAAAGGCAAGCTTCCAAATAGGTATCTTAAGTACAAAGTCCCATACTTAAACAATCCTTGCGTGTAATAACTAGAGATGAATTGGGACCCATCAGGTGCCAATAAACAGACTACAAATAGCACTATCCAGATGGAAGGTAAAATGAACTTGCTAAAACCCAGTCTAAATCGATACATTTGCAGAGAATAATTATCCAGTAAAATTAGTATAAACTTTGTCTTTTGACCTATTTTTACTAACTTTGCAACCCTTAAAGTACGGTTATGGGCCATAACAGGACATTTGAAATTCCATTTGTTGGCTTAACAGCTGGAGAACATGAGTTCGAATACCGTATTGAGGATCAGTTCTTTTTAGATTTTGGACCACAAGATTTCAGTAATTGTCAAACCAAAGTGAAGCTCCTATTGGAAAAACACTCAGGTTTTATGCAATTGCATTTTGATATTGACGGGACAATTGATACCCTATGTGACCGATGCGGGAATCCACTTAGTGTTCAACTTTGGGACGAATTTAACTTAATTATAAAACTAGTTGAAGACGCCGATAAGATGAATAGTGAAGAGGAAGATCCTGACATTTTTTACCTAGATCGTAATGATAGTCATATGTCTATAGCGAATTGGATCTACGAGTTTATTAGCCTGAGCGTTCCTTTGCAGCATATCTGTAAACTGGATGAAAAAGGTCAATCAACTTGTAACCAAAAAGTCATAGACCAGCTCAATTTTTTCAATGAAATCACTCCTTCAGATGCGCCATCAAAAACGCTCTGGAAAGGATTGGATCAGTTCAAGGATTTAGAAGCAGAAGATGCAGATGCGTCTGAAGCGGACGAATAATATAAGTAGAATAGAAAAATATAATATAGTAAAAATTTAAAAAATAAGAGATGCCTAATCCTAAACGCAGACACTCACAACAACGTAGCGCAAAAAGAAGAACACACTATGTTGCTCAAGAAGTTACATTAAGCAAAGATGGTAGCACTGGAGAAATTCATGTACGTCATCGTGCGCACGTTCAAGAAGGAAAGTTATTCTATAAAGGAAAATTAGTAGCTGAGAAAGCGCCTTTAAAAGCATAATTTACCAATGAACATTGGTATAGATATGATGGGTGGTGATTTTGCGCCCCTTGAAGCTGTTAAAGGCGTTCAACACTATTTATCCAATACGCAACACAATTTATTTTGCATAGGTGATGCAACCCAGTTGAAAGCACTCTTTCAGCAGCATGGGATTGCTTCACCTTTTTTGCATTTAGTAGATGCCCCAGAAGTGATTGGATACCATGAGCATCCCACTAAGGCCTTAAAAGAAAAGCCTAACTCATCTATTGCAATTGGTTTTCGTTATTTAGCTGAAGGAAAAATAGACGCCTTTTTAAGCGCTGGGAATACCGGTGCTATGTTAGTAGGTGCCATGTTTAGCATCAAACCAATCACTGGTGTTTTAAGACCAACTATTGCTACGCTTTTGCCAAAATTAAATGGCAAAACAGGCATTTTAGTGGATGTGGGTTTGAATACCGATTGTAAACCAGAACAATTAAATCAATTTGCCATTTTAGGCAATTTATACGCAAAGCATATTTTAAATATCGATGCACCAACAGTAGGTTTATTGAATGTTGGAGCAGAAGAGGGAAAAGGTAATATATTAGCACAAGCCACTTACCCACTCTTAAAAGAAAATACACATATTCACTTTGTTGGTAATGTAGAAGGTCGTGATGTATTTAATGACAAAGCAGATGTCATAGTTTGTGATGGATTTACTGGAAATGTTATTTTAAAAACTGCAGAAGCAATGTATGAAGCTGCGGCGCATCAAGATCTAGAAAAAGATCCATTTTTTGGACGATTCCATTTTGAAAATTATGGGGGCACACCAGTTTTAGGTGTCAATAAGCCAGTGATCATTGGTCATGGTATCAGCAATGCAAAAGCATTTTCAAATATGATTGCATTGGCTGAAAAAATGATTGATTCTAAATTTTGCGAAATCATAACAAGCAATTTTGCTAACATCCTTTAGTATTAGGTTTTTTTAACTTAATTTCATCTTCAATAAAAGCAACCAATTTATGTGGTTAAATAATGTGTTAGAAACCATTGGCAATACCCCTATCATCCGATTAAACAAAGTCAGTGAGGGTATTCCCGGAACCATCTTGGCAAAAGTGGATTATTTTAATCCTGGAAATTCGATCAAAGATAGAATGGCTTTGAAAATGGTAGAAGTAGCCGAAGCAGAAGGTAAATTAAAACCTGGTGGCACAATCATAGAATGTACAAGTGGTAATACTGGTATGGGCCTTGCGCTAGCAGCAGTTGTAAAAGGCTATAAATGCATCTTCACCACCACCGATAAACAGAGTAAGGAGAAGATGGATATTTTAAGAGCAGTGGGTGCGGAAGTCATTGTATGCCCTACCAATGTCGCACCAGAAGATCCTGCTAGTTATTATTCTGTAGCAAGAAAGTTGGCTACGGAAATACCTAATTCCTTCTTCTTTAATCAGTATGATAATTTGGCCAACCGACAAGCGCACTACGAAAGTACTGGGCCCGAAATTTGGCGTCAGACAGAAGGTAAAATCACGCACTTAGTTTGTACTGCAGGTACTGGTGGCACCATCACTGGAACTGCAAAATATTTAAAAGAACAGAACCCTAATATTCAAATTTGGGCCATCGATCCAATAGGCTCTTTGTTAACACATTATTTTCAGACAGGCGTGATTGACATGTCCTATGTGCATCCCTATATTGCAGAAGGTTTTGGTGAAGATTTTGTGCCTGCCAACTACGATATGTCTGTGATAGATCATTTTGAACAAGTAGCAGATAAAGAAGGCGCGTTAATGACCAGACGAATTGCAAAAGAAGAAGGTTTATTTTGTGGATATAGTGCTGGAGGCTGTTTACAAGGACTATTACAATTAAAAGATAGATTGAAACCAACCGATGTGGTTGTCTGTATTTTTCATGATCATGGAAGCAGGTATGTTGGAAAAGTCTACAATGATGATTGGATGAAATCAAAAGGATTTATAGATTAGTTTTAAAGTATTTTGCATTGGCTTTGATCGACTAGCTAACGGATGTTAGCTGCTTAATTTGTATCTTTGAACTTCAATATTTTAATTATGAACAAGTACAGGTCTGGCGTTTTATATGGAAAAGAATTAGAGGCATTATACAACGATGCAAAATCAAACAATTTTGCGATTCCTGCAGTCAATACCACTGGAACAGATACCATCAATGCAGCCATTGAAACTGCAGCTAAAGTGAAGTCTCCCATTATAATACAGTTCTCTAACGGTGGTGCACAATTTATAGCAGGAAAAGGCATGCCAAATGATAACTTACAAGCCAATATTCAAGGCGCTATTGCAGGTGCATTACATGTGCATCAGGTGGCTAAATTTTATGATGTACCTGTTATTTTACATACCGACCATGCTTCAAAAAAATGGTTGCCATGGATCAGTGCTTTAATTGACGAGAGTGAAAAATACCACAAATTGCATGGACAACCCTTGTTCAGTTCTCATATGTTAGATTTATCTGAAGAGCCAATTGAAGAAAATATACAAACCTCAGTTGAATTTTTTAAACGTATGGCGCCTTTGGGTATGAGTATCGAAATTGAATTAGGTGTGACAGGTGGTGAGGAAGATGGTGTTGATAATAGCGGCATTGAGAATGATAAATTATATACACAACCAGAACATGTTGCCTATGCATATACCGAATTAGGTAAAGTGGGTAACTTATTTACAGTTGCTGCTGCTTTTGGAAATGTACATGGTGTATATAGTCCAGGCAATGTTGAATTAAAACCTGAAATCTTACACAATAGTCAAATACATATTGAAAAGACATTGGGTACTGCACCTAAACCAGTTTATTTTGTATTTCATGGTGGATCTGGTTCTCCTCAAAATCAAATTAGAGAAGCGATTGGATATGGTGCAATTAAAATGAACTTAGACACCGATTTGCAATGGGCTTTCTGGGAAGGTGTTTTAGGCTATTATAAAAAGCATGAAGCTTACCTTCAAACTCAGTTGGGTAACCCAGAAGGTGCTGATAAGCCAAATAAAAAATATTATGACCCTAGAGTTTGGTTAAGAAAAGGCGAAGAGTCTTTCATCAAACGTTTAGAGCAATCATTTGACGACTTAAATTGTATCAATAGAAACGCTTAAATCTGTTCCCTATGCGTGAAAAATTAGAAGACATTGAAGTTAACTTAACAGGAGAAGAATCAAACCATTCAGATGCTGCTGATAGATCAAGATGGTTTAAAAGAATCCGAAAAGGCATTCATACTTCAACTGCAGATAAGAAAGAAATACCAGAAGGATTATGGACAAAATGTCCTACCTGCAACCATATTTGTACAAGTTCTGAATTAAAAGAAAATTTGTACGCATGTGATAAATGTAATTATCACCATCGTATTGGTAGTGATGAATATTTTAACATCCTATTTGACAACCAAGAATGTATTGTACTTTTTGATGAAATAAAAAGCAAGGATGCACTTAATTTTACCGATCTTAAAAATTACCAAAAACGTTTAGATGAAATTCATTCTAAAACAGATTTGAAAGATTCTATGCGTGTAGGTGTTGGCAAGATGCATGGCGAAGGCTATGTGGTGGCTTGTATGGATTTTGAATTCATTGGAGGATCTTTAGGAAGTGTCATGGGAGAAAAATTTAGTCGTGCAGTAGATTATTGTATTGCACATCGACTCCCCTTTTTAGTGATTAGTAAAAGTGGTGGTGCACGTATGATGGAAAGTGCATTTAGTTTGATGCAATTAGCAAAAACAAGTGGAAAATTATCTCAATTAAGTGATGCTAAATTACCCTTCATATCCTTGTTAACAGACCCTACATTTGGTGGCATTTCTGCCAGCTTTGGTATGTTGGGTGATCTGAATATTGCAGAACCAGGAGCATTGATTGGTTTTGCGGGTCCAAGGGTGATTAAAGAAACAATCAAGAAAGATTTACCTCTAGGTTTCCAACGTTCTGAGTTCTTATTAGAACATGGATTCCTTGATTTTATAGTGGATAGAAAAGAATTGAAGCAGAAATTATCAGAAGTTGCTTTTATGTTTAGAAGCTAATCCCTATTTTTAGCTTATTTTTGTTTCCCGGTAACATTTAGTTGGTACCGGGATTTTTTTATGGCGAAAGCACCCAAATCAATAGAATTAAACAATAGGCAGGCCTATTTCAACTACCAGATAGAAGATAAATATGTGGCAGGCCTTGTATTGATGGGTACCGAAGTCAAGTCTATTCGAGCAGGCAAAGTGAGTTTCAATGATTCATTCTGTTTTTTTGACAAGGGCGAACTCTGGGTAAGGTCTTTATTCATCAATGCCTACTCACACGGAAATAAGAATAACCACATAGAAGTACACGATCGAAAATTGTTGTTAACAGCAAGAGAGCTAAAAAAGATAGAAGCCCAAACCAAAGAAAAAGGATTTACCATTGTGCCACTTCGCATCTTTTTTAACGATAAGCATTATGCTAAAATGGAGATTGGAATTGGCCGCGGTAAAAAAGAATACGACAAACGCGAAACCATCAAGAACCGCGATATCGATAAAGACATCAAGCGCATCCTCGCTAAGTAATCCTCCTGCTTCTAATTGATTTAGAAAAAATACTGGAATCCTCGCCTCTTGTCTCACAAGTTCGAACGTTCGGCGAGCATTAGTATTTCTTTCTAAATTTCTATTTACAAAATGTAATGAGTATAAATACTATTCCGTAGCGATCGTTCGAGCAAAGCGAGCGAGAGCCTAGGGATAGGTATTTATGCTCATATGCTTTCTTATAAAAAAATTTGTATCTATTCTTTAAAAAGATTTTCGTGTATTTTTTTATACATACTTTCCTGTATCTTCTTTCTTGAATTCTATCTGCTCCTTTAAAGATGCAGCATCTGGACGATTCGTGGTGGCGTATGCTGCGATGAGTAAGACTATTAAAATACAAACAGCGCCGAGTAATTCTTTAGGCTCCAGCCAATAGCCAAATACTTGATTCAATTTTGCATGTTGAGGTGCGCTTAGCTCATACCTAATTTCGATTCTAGAGCCAATCTTTGATTGGTAGATGGATGGATCTAATCCGATTTGATAGGACTTTCCAGCTTCTTTAAAAATAGCAAATACACTATCTCCTTTTGATTCAATCAAGGCTGGTGTAATATCACTATCAAAATAGTCGGGTGTTCTGCTAAAAGGCAGGTAAACCATGAAGCAGGCAACAAATAATATAAGTACAGATTTAATCAACTAAGCTGTTAAGCTCCTGAAATCTACAGGCACTAATTTACTAACTCCAGGCTCTTGCATGGTTACACCGTAAATCACATCCACTGCACTCATCGTTTGCTTATTGTGTGTTACAATAATGAACTGAGAGTTGTCCGAGAATTTCTGAATCATTTGTGTGAATTTGCCCACATTGGCATCATCCAATGGCGCATCCACCTCATCCAAGATACAGAATGGTGCTGGCTTAATTAAGTAAATAGCAAATAACATCGCTGTTGCAGTTAAAGTACGTTCTCCTCCACTCAACTGTGTGATAGAAGATGGACGCTTACCTTTAGGTTTCGCGACAATCTCTACTGCAGTCTCTGAAAGATTCGTAGGATCAACAAGTATTAAGTCACAAGAATCTTCTTCAGTAAACAATGCTTTGAAAACTTTTTGGAAATTCTCTCTAGCAGTATTGTAGGTTTCTAAGAAGGCTTGATTGGCAGTTGCTTCAACTTCTTGAATCGTTAATAATAAACTTTCTTTCGCTGTAACTAAGTCATTCTTCTGCTCTAAAATAAAGTCATAACGTTTTTTCATTTCGGTGTAAGCCGCAATCGCTGTAGGATTGACTTCACCCATATTCTCTAAACGCTTCTTCATTTTTTCCACATCAGACTGAAGTTCTTCTAAAGTCGCTTCAGTTTGTCTTCCTAAATCTAAAATTTCTTCCAACTCCACTTTGAACTCTACACTTAATCTTTCCTTCGTTCCAGCTAATTGTAGTTTTAAGTTGTTTAATTTATCCTTAATCTCATTGATCAACTGATCCATTAACTCTTTAGACTTCACTTTAAGTCTTAAAATACTTTCCTTTTCTTGTAAAGCAGTTCTTAAAGAATAATAAGCTTGATCCGCTTTGTTCAATTTCAATTCTTCTGCTTCCTTATTTCTCAATAACTCAACCAATGCAGCTTCAATTGTAGCAAGTTCAGTATTGCTTTCAACAATTGCAGATGATGCTTCGGTTAACTGAGCAGTATTGGATTGTATTTGTGTATGTAAGTCATTTAATTGATTGTCCTTGAAGATGACTTCTTGTTGTAATGCTTCAATTTTACTTTGCTGCTTGGTTAATTGTAGATTCATCTCATTGAATTCTCCAGATGCCAAATGATACGCTTGCTCTGCAGCTTGGTAAGCCAATTCAATGTCACCCAATTGCGCTTGAGTTGTTTGCAATGAAGCATTCAATTCAGTCAATTGTATTCTTGTATCACCAATTAAAGCATGTTCCTGTGCAATTTTCTCTGCCAATTCAGCTAGTTTAGCCACTGCAGCAACTTGTGCAGATTGCAAGTTCTCTAATCTATTCTTATTGGCAAACACATCGTTGATTAAACGATTTACATTTTGTTCTGTCGTTCTAATTTCTTGTTCCTTCAGCAATTCATTGTATTGTAATACGGACTCGTGCTTTACTTGTATTTGTACTTTTAATTCATTCACCACCGTTTCTTGTGATTGGATGTCTTCTAATAACTTTTCTAAATTCTTAGCACGTCCAATTTTCTTTCCTTCAAACAATCCAACGCTGCCTCCAGTTAAAGTATACTTGCCTTTTACATATTTACCTGACTTCTCTAAAATAATTCCAGAAGCAACTGCTTCTAAAGCTGCTTCATTTTCAGCAATAAATACATTCCCTAATAAATGATTCGCTAATGCTGCATATTTTGGATCAATCTCAATTACAGATAATGCAGCTATGGTATTAGATGGTGCGGCTTCTGCTTTGGCACCATTTAATTGATCTAATAAAAAGAAGTTCGCCTTGCCTTTTTTGTTTTCATCCAATAACTGAACTGCTTGCATCCCTTCTTTTAAATCATTCACTACATAATAATTTAAATAAGGCTCTAATACATTTTCAACTGCAGTTCGATAGGCTTCTTTCACATACAGTATATCAGAAAGGATTGGCGCATTGTGGTTCCATCCAGTATTCTTGTGTAAGAACTTAACGCTCTCAGGATAACCATCCATTGAGTCTACCAAGCTTTTTAATAAATCGTATTCGTTTTTCTTAGCATCTAAGATTCTTGATTGTTCTGCTAATTTTGATCTTAGTAGTTCAAGTGCTTCTTGCGTTTCAAAAATACTTGCTTTAGCTGTCTCATTTTGTGCAAGTAATTCCGTCAAATGCGCTTTGCTTGCTGCTAATTCTGATTCTTTTGTTGCCAATTGAGTAGTCAGCTCTGCAACTTGTTCAGCTCTTTGCAATTGTTCCTCATCCAATTGATGTTGGCTTCTTTGAATATTTTGAACTGAAGTATCCGATACAGCCACTTTTTTCTCCGCCTCAAATTGATTTCTTTGAATTTGGCCAAACTGTTGACGCAATCCATCCAATACACCACGTTGATCATCAAATTGAGTGCGCTTATTGGTTAATTCAATATGCGATTGGTCTACCCTGTTTTTAAAGTCATTGTATATTTTTTCTTCCTCAACAACTTGTAATTTGGTATACTCTATCGAATCACCAATCGTTTTTAATTGTCCTTCTGCACGCTCTAAAAATTCTTGTAACCCTTTTTCTTTATCGTTTAAATAATTTAAACGTTGCGCTGCTAAGCTTTTATCATTCTCTTTGGTTCTTAAATGCTGCAACATTTCATTGAACTCATGTTGCATGCTTTGTAAGCCCTTCTCTTTCTCAATAAACACCACACGCTCTTGTTCAAGTGCGGCTTCTTCTAAAGCAATAGTCGCTTCTAATTGAAACTTCTTATCGGTTTCAGTTTCTTGTTGTTCTGTTAATTCCTTATAGGTTAAATTGAAACCTTCCAATGATGCAATCGCTAATTCAATTGCAGTTTCCTTGTAATCTTTCTTTATCTCAAAATACTTCTCTGCTTTCTTCGCTTGATTTTCTAAAGTCTTTAATTGGTTGTTGATTTCAAACAACAAATCCTCGATACGAGATAAATCTTGCTCTGTTGCATCTAACTTATTCTTCGCTTCTTTCTTTCTTGTCTTGTAGATAGTGATTCCAGCAGCTTGTTCTAACATTTTACGACGACTATTATCCTTATCCTTGATAATGTCATCTACCATACCTAATTCAATAATGGCGTAACTGTCTGTGCTCACCCCAGTATCCATGAATAAATTATGGATGTCTTTTAAACGACAAGACACGTCATTTAAACGGTATTCACTTTCCCCATTTTTATAATAACGACGCGTCACCGTAATGGTGCTGAATTCTGTAGGTAATAAATTTTTAGTATTCTCGAAAGTCAAACTCACTTCCGCCATGCTACTTGCATTTCTTGTCTTAGAACCATTGAAAACCAATGAGTCTAAATTCTCTGATCTTAGCGCTGAAATCTTAGATTCTCCAATCACCCATCTAATACTATCAATGATATTACTTTTACCGCAACCGTTTGGCCCAATAATACCCGTTATACCCTCGTCAAAACTGACAATGGTTTTATCAGCAAAACTCTTGAACCCCTTGATTTCTAATGACTTTAATCTCACTTTTGTAACGCTTTAAATTGTCTGCGAACATAAGAAAAATCAGTCAAAAAGTCAAGGGAATTGGGTCTATTTAGGTTCAAATGTGGACAAATCTACCCCTTATCAACAAGGCGACCTCCCTCTGTGGTCAAGGTACGTGCTGGGAACTTGTTTACC
This sequence comes from Chitinophagia bacterium, assembly GCA_037143275.1. Lineage (GTDB taxonomy): Bacteria > Bacteroidota > Bacteroidia > Chitinophagales > Chitinophagaceae > Sediminibacterium. The sequence goes on along the minus strand of JBAWZB010000002.1, from coordinate 70,479 downwards.
ACCATATAATCATGGGTGGCCATGATAATTGATGTGCCATCTTCTTTGGCTATTTGAAATAATAAATGCATGATTTCATCACTGGTTTCAGGGTCTAAACTTCCAGTTGGCTCATCTGCCAAAATCAATTTTGGCGCGTTTAACATGGCTCGAGCAATATCGACCCTTTGTTGCTCCCCACCACTCATTTCATAGGTCATTTTAAAACCCTTATTTTGAAGCCCTACTTTGCGTAAAACATCATCAATTTTTTGTTGAATCAATTGCTCGTCCTGCCAGCCAGTCGCTTTCAATACAAAACTTAAGTTCTCATTCACATTTCGGTCTGATAGCAATTGGAAGTCTTGGAAAACCACGCCTAAATTCCTTCTTAAAAAAGGTAATTTTTTCCAATCCATCTCTTTTAAATTAAATCCTACCACATTCCCAACACCTTCAGTCAAAGTCAATTCGCCGTATAAAGTTTTCAATAAGCTACTTTTCCCAGTACCTGTTTTTCCAACAAGGTAAACGAATTCACCTTTTTGTACATTCAGGTTAACATCTTGTAAAATAAGATTACCACTTTGGTAAATATTTGCATGTTCAATTTGTACAACAATTTCACTCATAGGGTTCGTGTTAATAGATTAAAATTAATAGCTAAATACTTCCTTTCCAAAACTTCCTTCTAAAACCAATTCCTTATTATCTGAAGCTTCCACATAGCCCACCACTTGCGCATCTATCCCTAATCCTTTTGCAATTGCAATTAAATTGTCGGCAGCAGCAGCATCCGTGAAAATTTCTAAACGATGGCCCATATTAAAGACTTGGTACATCTCTTTTGTATTTGCACCAGAATTAGTTTGTATTAATTTGAATATAGGTGGTGCCTCAAATAAATTATTTTTTACTATACGCATATTGCCAGGTAAATATTTCATACACTTTGTCTGACCTCCACCACTACAATGAATCATGCCTTTAACTGCATCAAAATGTTCTGTTAAAATAGCTTTCACTAGTGGCGCATAAGTACGCGTAGGACTTAATAATAATTTGCCAACACTGATCTCGCCAAACCCTTCTATAGCAAGCATATCCGTCATCCTATTTTTTCCTAAATAAACTACTTCATCCTTTAAAGTGGGTTCAAAAGATTCTGGAAATGAAGTCGCATAATGATGCGATAATACATCATGTCTTGCACTGGTTAATCCATTACTTCCTAATCCGCTATTGTATTCGGTTTCGTAATTGGCTTTTCCATAACTCGAGAAGCCCACAATCACTTGACCAGGTGCAATTAAATCGTTGGTGATTAATTTTGATTTAGGCCATCTAGCAGTCATGGTGCCGTTAACAGCAATCGTTCTTACCACATCTCCCACGTCTGCGGTTTCACCTCCCAAGAATGCAATTTCGACTCCAAATGTTTTAAGTGTATTAAAGAAATCCTGTGTCCCATTGATGACTTGACTTATCACTTCGCCAGTAATTAATAACTTATTCCGATCAATCGTGGAAGAAAATAAAATTTGATCATATATACCCACGCACAATAAGTCATCCAAATTCATTGCAATGGCATCCTGAGCAATGCCTTTCCAAACAGACGCATCGCCCGTTTCTTTCCAATATAAATAGGCTAAAATACTTTTTGTGCCTGCACCATCTGCATGCATGATATTGATATGGTCTTGACTTCCTCCTAAAAAATCGGCGTATAATTTACAAAAAGCATTTGGATACAAGCCTTGGTCTAAATCCTGAATGGCGGCATGAACTTCTTCTTTTTGAGCGGATACGCCGCGCTGAGCATACAATGACATAGCAATAAATTGATTTCACGACAAAGGTACAATTGTTTTACATTTGTACCCTATTTACAAGATAAAGATGAAGGTTCACAACGATTTAAGTTCCCTACCCCATTTCAAGAACGCCATTGTCACAATGGGCGCTTTCGATGGTGTGCATAAAGGTCACCAGCAAATCATTCAAAGGATGAAGCAATTGGCCCTGAATGAACAAGGCGAAACCATCATCATTACGTTTCATCCACACCCAAGAAAGGTGATTTCATCTGTGCCAGGAGAAATCAAGCAATTAACCAATATTAAAGAAAGGATTCAATTATTAGAAGTAGCTGGGATAGACCATCTAGTGATCATCAATTTTGATTATCAATTTTCCAATAGGACTGCAGAGCAGTATGTAGAAGATTTTTTATACCAATATTTCAAGCCTAATACGGTGATTGTAGGATATGATCATCATTTTGGCAAAGGTAGAAATGGCAATATAGAATTATTAAAAACGATGGGTGCAAGACTGCATTTTAAAGTGGAAGAAATCAATGAACAGCTGGTTCAAAATGAAATTATAAGCTCCACCTTAATCAGGAATTATATTTCAGATCAACAAATCAAAAAAGCCAATGATTTATTAGGCTATGCATACCAATTTGAGGGATTTGTAGTTAGGGGCAATCAACTAGGAAGAACAATTGGGTACCCAACAGCTAATTTGCACATTAATGACGAAGAAAAATTAATTCCTGCAAATGGTGTGTATGCGGTCAAAGTAAAGGGTGCTTGCACCAACCATGAACTTTTGGAAGGTATGATGAATATTGGGATTCGCCCTACTGTAGATGGACAGAAAAAAGTGATTGAAGTCAACATTTTTAATTTTGACCAAGATATTTACGAACAATACTTAACGGTATTAGTATATGAGTTTATTAGAGGAGAAGTGAAATTCAATGGATTAGATGCTTTGAAAAACCAACTACACCAAGACAAGATCACGGCCTCAGCGATGTTGGAGTAATACGAAACTAAGTTGGATTAAGACATTATTTTAACGACCAATTCTTTTAACAAATCTGCATCTGTATTGCTTGCATCATTGATGCCTAATACCCTAAGATTGTATTCATGAATTAACAATAAAATTTGTTCCACTTTGGCATAATTATAATGCCTGGTTGCTGCCATTGTTGTCTTAATTGAAAAGAAATTCAACCCCACTTCCGCCATGATTCTTTTTTCGTCATTGGTGCCTAAGCCATAGACAGCATAGAGTTTACTAAAAAATCCATAGAGTGTTGGCAAAATCAATTGAATGGGTGCGGCTTTTTGATTGGATTCAAAGTATTGAATCATTTGTATGGCGCGGGAGAATTTTTTGTTTGCAATGGCGTCTTGAAATTCAAAGGCATTGAACTCTTTACTAATGCCTATGTATTTTTCAATATCATCTTCTGTGATTTTTTTTCGATCTCCCAAGTTCACCATTAATTTTTCTAGTTCATTTTTAATCCTACTTAAGTCATTCCCAATATGATCTACAATAATTTGAACTGCCTTGGGATTAATTTGGTATCCATTATCTGCCACCCATTGGTTCACCCAATCAGGTAATTTATTGTCGTACATTTTTTTGGTACTAACAACAACAGCTTTTGTTTTGAGTAATTTTGCCAATGCAGATCGTCCATCTACATTCTTATCTTTATGGGCTACAATTAAAATGGTTGAGGACAAAGGATTTTCGATATAGGAAACCAATTTCTCCAGTGAATTCATATGTTGCGCCTCTTTAATGATCACCACTTGCTTTTCTGCAAAAACTGGATATCGTTTGCAAGCATTGACCACCTCTGTCCAATCGGCATCTTTGCCGTAAAAAATAGTTAAATTAAATGCTTGCTCAGCTTCGGGTAATAATTTGTGTTCTGCAAACTGCACCAGCTGATCTATATAAAATGACTCTTCTCCTTCCAGCCAATAGACTGCATCAAAGACGTTATTTTTCCAATTCGATAAAATTTTGGAAATAGGCATCCCCAAAGATATACAGGAATGGTGTTTTTTTTATATCTTGTGCAAAATAAATAAACAATTTTTATTATGAGTAACGAAAATTCAGGCAACGGAGGCAAAATTATTATTGCATTATTGGCTATAGCCCTTATTGGTTCTTGGATCTACTTTAGTACATCTAAGACTGAAATTATCAACAATTACACGACTCAAGTAAATAACTTAGATAGTGCTAAGAATCTTTTACAAGCAGATTTTATTGCAGTTTCAGCAAAAGCGGATTCTTTGACACAGCAAAACACCCAATTACAAGGTGATTTATTGGCTAAGTCGAATGACATCAATAAATTAAAATCTACTATCAGCACTGTCTTACAAAAAAAGAATGCAACAGATAAAGAGTTAGCAGAAGCGAAATCTATGATTGCAGAATTAAACGGAAAAGTGGCAGGCTTATTTGCAGATTTAGCAAAAGCACAAGAAGAAAATAAAGTATTGACAGTGAAGAACGAAGTATTAACCACTGAGAATACCAACCTAAATACGAATTTAACTTCAACTACAAAGGAAAAAGAAAGATTACAAGACCTAGGTTCAACTTTACATGCTTCTGCATTTAGCATCCAAGCTGTAAGAGTAAAAGAAGATGGCTCTGAAAAAATGACTACCTCTGCAAAACGTGCTAATACGCTTCGTTTGTCTTTTCAAATTGATAAAAATAAAATTACCCCATCAGGTGCTCAAGATTTATACATTTGTATCACTGCACCAAATGGTGTAAGTTTTACCGAAGGTGGCAAAATCAATACAAGAGAAGATGGGACTAAAGCCTATTCAAATAAAATTTCGGTACAATATGTTCAAAATGCTGTATTACCAATTAGCTATGATGTAAAACAAAGTTCTAAATTGGTTGAAGGCGAATACCTAGTAGAAGTCTATAACAATGGCTTCAAAATTGGTGAAGGAAAAACGACTTTGAGAAAAGGTGGATTGTTCTAGGCCTTAAAACATACTCATAAAAAAAGCCACTCAAAGTTGAGTGGCTTTTTTTATACTACATAACCAATCTAATTAATTCACTAATTCTATATTATTTAAATCTTGTAATTCACTACCAACATTCACTATGGATATATTATTGTAAGACAATGCATAAAACCATAATTGAATGGCAGCAGGAGATATACTTTCAACAAAAAAATTGACTTTATTTAAAAACAAAACCAATTTTTCTTTCAATAGTGCATCATTTTCTTCTTGCGCCCAAAGATTTAAAACATTTTTAAAATTAGCTAATTCGTAATCTAATAAATGATCAAAAGCATGTAATTGAATCAATTCTGATACAGCATCATGCAATAAAGCTTTGTTATTTGTTTTCATAACATAGGGTTTGATTATGACATAAAGTTCTAACCCTTATTTAAACTAATTGTTAAGGATGCTGAACTTATTAACAATGTGCAAAACTTGTAAAAAAATGTGACTTATTTAAAAACAACAGCCGCCAATGGAGGCAAAGTTAGATAAAAAGCATACCAATCACTGGATGCATCGACAGAAACGCCTTGCAAAGTCTGATTGTTCACCTCCCCAGTTCCCCAATAAGCTTTTGCATCACTATTAAACACCTCCTTCCAATTCGATTTTCCCCGAACATGAATTGGGAATTGATGCCTTGGTACTGGTGTCATATTCAAGACCACTAAAATAGCTTGGTCAGGGTCTTTCCCGTTTCTTTTAAAAGCAATAATACCCTCTTGACGTTGATTCAATTCCACCCATTCAAATCCGCCTGATTCATATTGTAGTTCGTACAAAGCCGGGTGTGCTTTGTACAATGCATTTAGTTCCTGCACACAATATTTCATGCCACTATGATTTGGATATTGCAATAAGTCCCATTGTAACTCTGATTTAAAATCCCATTCTTTGGTTGCGGCGAACTCATTTCCCATGAACATCAATTTTGCACCAGGGTGCAAAAACATATACGCATAAAGCAATCTAAGGTTTGCAAATTTTTGCCATGAATCACCTGGCATTTTATACAACATGGGGCTTTTTCCGTGTACCACTTCGTCATGACTTAAAGGCAACATAAAATGTTCGTCATAATAGTACATCATTGAAAAAGTAAATTTATCCTGAGCTCCAGAGCGCATGATATGATCTAATTTAAAATAATCCAAGGTATCGTGCATCCAACCCATCATCCATTTCATTCCAAATCCTAGTCCATCCATAAATACTGGCTGACTGATGCCCGGCCAATCTGAAGCTTCCTCTGCGATGGTTTGTATAGCTGGAAAATCTCGATATAAAGTGATGTTTAAATCTTTGATAAACTCAATGGCTTCTATGTTGCCGTTGCCACCAAATTCGTTTGGTTCCCACTGGCCTTCTGATCTACTATAATCCAATCTTAACATGGAACTCACGGCATCTACTCTTATGGCGTCAATATGAAATTGATCGCACCAAAATTTAGCACTACTAATTAAGAAGGACTTAACCTCCCCTCTTTTATAATTAAAAATATAAGAATTCCAATCGGGATGATAGCCTTTGCGCATGTCTGCATATTCATAAGTATTGGCACCATCAAACATGAATAAGCCGTGGCTATCGTATGGAAAATGCGATGGTACCCAGTCCAAAATCACGCCAATGCCTGCTTGATGAAAAGCATCTACTAAAGCAGCAAATTCTTGTGGATGACCATACCTAGATGTCGGTGCAAAAAAACCAGCTCCCTGATACCCCCAACTGCCATCAAATGGATGTTCCATGACTGGCATGAATTCGACATGCGTGAAACCCATATCTTTTACATAGGGTACCATTAAATTAATTAGCTGCAAATAACTATTGTAACAATCTGGATTGGTTTTATCTGGCCGCATCCAACTTGCAAGATGCACTTCATAAACAGAATAAGGTTGGTCTGTTCTATTTTTTATCTTTCTATCTTCCATCCATTGTTGATCCTTCCAATTGTAGGAGGTCGGCCAAGTGATAGAAGCAGTTTCTGGTCTTAATTCCCAATAGTTTGCATAAGGATCCCCCTTGTCTAATTTCAAGCCCTTATAGCCATGTATATGGTATTTGTAGACTTCTCCTTGTCCAACATAAGGTATAAAGCCTTCCCAAATTCCAGAGGCATCTAATCTCACTTTTAATGGATGAGCCTCATTGTTCCAATCATTAAAATTGCCTGTAACAAATACGGCAGTCGCATTTGGAGCCCAGACACTAAAATAAGTTCCATGCACAGCCAGTACTTCTATTTGTTTATTCCCAAATAATTGGTACAAGGTGCTATGGGTTCCATGTTGAAAAGCATGAATGTCTTCGTCTGTAAAGAGCGAATAATTCCACACTGCTTGCGCAGTATCTACAAAATGTATTGCTTCGTATTTTGACATGTTGATTTAAATAATTCTTGAATTGCTATCTATTGACTATGCGTCGTTCTTCTCTTCTTTGATAATAACAGCGCATACAATACCTGCTGTAATTAACAAGCATCCACCAATCAGCACTGCCATTAGTCGATCATTGTTTAAATACGTTGACATGATTTTTCCAAAAAATAAAGAAGCAATAATTTCGGGCAATACAATAAAGAAATTAAAGATCCCCATATACATCCCCATTTTTTGTTCAGGAATGAAACCTGCTAACATAGAATAAGGCATGGATAAAATAGAGGCCCATGCAATACCTACCAATCCCATACTTACATACAAAAGATTAGGCTGGTCTACAAAATAAACAGATATCAATCCAAAGCCACCAATCATTAAACAAATGGTGTGGGTATATTTTTTACCTAAACGACCTACCCAAAATGGTAATGAAAAAGAAAAACCGAAAGTCACTAAATTTAAAATCGCTGATGTAGTATTGGCATGTTCTAAACCCAATGTAAATACTTTACTATTGGTTGCTGGATCTCCATGAAATATTTGGGTTGCAACACCTGTACTATAATAAAACCACATTAAAAATAAACCAGGCCAAGTGATGAAATTAACCAATGCCAATCTTTTCATTTGTATTGGCATATGTTTGATTGAATGCACTATTTCTTGTAGGATACCTAATTGAGGCTTTGCTGTATCATTTGTTTTAGAGGGATTAGAAGGAGGATATTCTTTACTAGTGAGGATGGTGTATAAAACGGAAACAAAGAAAACTGCCCCACCAATATAAAATGACATTAAAATATTCTGTGGAATTGATCCATTGATTTTTTCTCTAGAGACATCAAACCAATTTGCTAATAACTGAGGCAAGTATAATGCTATAAAGGAAGCCAATCCAATAAACATACTCTGCATCGCAAACCCAAATGAACGTTGTTTTTCATTTAAATTATCTGCTACAAAAGCCCTAAATGGCTCCATAGTGATATTGATGCTGGAATCCAAAATCCATAGCACCCCTGCTGCCATCCAAACTGTAGGAGAATTGGGCATTACAAATAACAATGCAGAGCTTAAAATGGCTCCGATTAAAAAAAACGGACGTCGTCTTCCTAATTTTGGATGCCATGTTCTATCACTCAAATAGCCTACTATGGGTTGTATAATCAAACCAGTCATTGGTGCCGCCAACCACAAACCCGGAATCTCATCTGGGGATGCGCCTAAAAATTCATAAATCGCACTCATGTTGCCCATTTGCAAACTCCATCCAAATTGGATACCAAAAAATCCAAAACACATGTTCCAAATTTGCCAGAAACTCAACTTTACTTTCTCGCCTGTATATGCTGTACTCATTGTTGCTTTTATATTTGATTTCAATTTACTAAAACTAGCTGTAAATATTCGTTTTTTGTAGACAAGGATTAAATAAAATTGAGTATTTTGAGGTTTGATTAAACAAATGAATCTTATGAGCCAAACAAAACAACCAACAAATACCGGTGCACTCACCACCCTTATTGTGGTTTTCTTTTTCTGGGGATTTATTGCAGCTGGAAACAGCGTCTTTATTCCTTTTTGTAAAAACTATTTTGCACTAGATCAGTTTCAAAGTCAATTGATTGATTTTGCATTTTATCTAGCTTATTATATTGGTGCACTTGGCCTTTTTGCTTATGGTGCTTTAGGAGGAAAAGACCTTGTTGGAAAATGGGGTTATAAAAAAAGTATTGTATACGGTTTATTGTTTTCGGCTATTGGTGCTGCAGCAATGATTGTTGCTGTGAATGCCAATACTTTCACAGGCATGTTGGTTGGTTTATTTATCGTAGCACTTGGATTCTCCTTACAACAAACTGCTGCCCAACCCTTCGCTATTGCGCTAGGTGACCCATCTACAGGAAGTAGTCGTGTTAACCTAGGTGGTGGTATTAATTCATTTGGAACATCCATTGGACCAATTGTGGTGGCACTTGCGTTATTTGGATCTGCTGCCGCCATTACAGACGAACAAATCAAACAATTAAGTTTAGATAAAGTCATTATTTTATATACTGCAGTGGGTGGTCTATTTATTGCAGCAGCTGCACTTTTTCATTTTTCTAAAAAAGTACCTGCAGGTATTTCAAATGAACCAATGGAACCAGCAGGAAAAGCTTTGTCTTTATTGGTGATTATGACGGGCGTTTTAATTGCCTTGTTCGTCCCAATTTTTGATAGTTATAAAATTGATCCAACTACATTATCTGATATTGGTCGTCATGATTTAGAAACCTATAGAATGAAATGGCTTCTAGGCGCCTTAGCCACTGTAGTTGTGGGCTTATTAGCTGCAAATTTTACCGCTCAAAAAAATGAAAAAGGTTGGGGCGCTATGAAGTACCCTCAATTGGTTTTAGGCATGTTAGCCATCTTTGTATACGTTGGCGTTGAAGTGGCTATTGGCTCCAACTTGGGTGAATTATTAAAACAAGCAGATTTTGGAAGTATCGCATCTTCTTCCATTGCACCCTATGTTTCTATGTATTGGGGTAGTATGATGATTGGACGTTGGGCAGGTGCCATCAGTGCATTTGATTTTAAAAAGAAAACCCAACAATATTTAACTTTCATTGTGCCAATCATAGCATTTGGTATTGTGATTGCATTGAATAGTATCGCACAATATGATATGAGCCCTTTGTATTGGTATATTATTTGTGTCTTCATTCAAATTATTGCATTTTATTTAAGTCAAAATAAACCAGCAAAGACTTTATTAATATTTAGTTTAGTAGGTGTAACAGCGATGGTTTTAGGAATTTTTACAAAGGGTACAGTTGCAACTTATGCGTTTTTAACTGGTGGATTAGCCTGTTCCATCATGTGGCCTTCTATCTTCTCTTTATCTGTTGCTGGGCTTGGAAAATATACACCACAAGGATCTGCATTTTTAATTATGATGATACTAGGTGGTGGTATCATCCCACCAATTCAAGGTAAAATTGCAGACTACTTGCAATCTTCACATTTAGACCAACCTGGATACGGTATTCATAATTCATTTTGGTTACCTGCAATGTGTTTTGCTTATTTAGTCTTTTTTGCCATTGCAGTAAAAGGCATCTTAAAAAAGCAAGGCATCAATTACGAAGAAACTGAAACAAGTGGTGGACACTAAAAAATAAAAAAAGAAATTATGGATTCATATGTTGTAGGCGTCGATATCGGCGGAACAGGTACAAAATTTGGGATAGTAGATAAAGATGGAAATGTTTTATTCTCTAGCGAAATGTCCACTAAAACACATCTTCAAGTGCATGCATTCATAGATGAATTGTATGTGCACTTATCTGACATGATTGAGAAAGTGGGTGGCTTTGGTCGCATTAAAGGCATTGGTATTGGTGCACCAAATGGTAATATTTATACGGGCAATATTGAATACGCCCCCAACCTTCCATGGAAAGGTATTATTCCCTTTGCTAGGATGGTACAGGATAAATTTAAAATCCCTGTTAAATTAACCAATGACGCCAACGCAGCGGCTGTAGGTGAAATGATGTATGGTGCAGCAAAAGATATGAAGGATTTTATTATGATCACTTTAGGTACTGGTGTAGGAAGTGGTATAGTTGCGAATGGTCAATTGATATATGGTCATGACGGATTTGCTGGAGAATTAGGTCACACTGTAATTATACCAGATGGTAGAATGCACCTTGGAACAGGTAAAAAAGGCTCTTTAGAAAGTTATGCATCTGCAACAGGCGTAGCTGAATCTGCAAGAGAAATCTTAATTCAATCTGACCGACCAAGTGTTTTAAGGTCAATTGATATTGATAGTATTACCTCAAAAGATGTATTTGAAGCTGCTGTTAAGGGAGATGAAATTGCAAAAGAAGTGTTTGAATTTACTGGAAAAATATTAGGGATGTCATTAGCAAACTTTGTCATGTTTTCTAGTCCAGAAGCCATCATTTTATTTGGCGGATTGACAAAAGCAGGTGATATGATTTTAAAGCCAACAAGGGAACACATGGAAGCCAACTTAATTGAGATCTTTCAGAATAAAGTAAAAATATTAATCAGTCATTTAAAAGAATCTGACGCCGCCATTCTTGGCGCTTCCGCACTTATGTGGGAGTAGCTGCTAATTCTTCTAAATACTTATTTCTACCCCAGCCTTGAATGACGTGCTTTTCTGAATGATAAGACGATCTTACCAATGGTCCACTCTCAACATAGTCAAAGCCTAATTCATAGCCGATCCTTCTTAGTTCAGCGAATTCATTTGGGTGAACGAACCTTTGAACTGGTAGATGTTTTTTAGTTGGTTGTAAATATTGACCAATAGTCAACACATCGCATCCAACACCTACTAAGTCTTTCATGGTTTGGATCACTTCTTCTTTTTCTTCACCAATGCCCAACATGATACCAGTCTTTGTGCGCATGCCACCCTTCTTTAAAGTTTCAAGCACTTCTAAACTTCTTCTGTATTTTGCTTGTACACGCACGCGTTTTGTGTTGCGCTCCACAGTTTCCATATTGTGACTCACTACTTCTGGTGCAGCTTCTATGATTCTCTCTATTTGTTCTTTGATGCCTCTAAAATCGGGAATCAATGTTTCCAATGTGGTATCTGGTGTTAGCGCTTTAATCGCTTTAATCGTGTTCGACCAAATAATAGATCCTCCATCTGGTAATTCATCTCTATCCACACTTGTTAAAACTGCATGCTTCACTTTCATTAAAAAAATGGCTTCTGCAACACGTTGCGGCTCGTCCCATTCTACTGGTTTTGGTCTTCCTGTAGCCACTGCGCAAAATTGACAACTCCTTGTACAAATATTACCAAGTATCATGAAGGTAGCTGTGCCTTCTCCCCAACACTCCCCCATATTTGGACAATTGCCACTCTCGCAAATGGTATGTAATTTATGTTTGTCTACTAAGCCTCTTACGTGTTTGTAGCTTTCCCCAATAGGTAATTTCACCCTCAACCAATCTGGCTTTTTTATGTGTTGTTCAGCTGGGACAATCGGTAGTTCTTGCATGCTTTTCTGTTATCGGATGCAAAAATACAAGACTTGCGCTTAAATTAAGCCTTTCGTTGTAAATTTACCAAAATCACAAATCCTTCAATTCAACAGATATGACAGCCACAGTAACCTATAACTCCAATTTAAGAACAACATGCCTTCACCTTCAAAGCGGTTCTAGTTTTGAAACAGATGCTCCTTCGGATAACAAAGGCCAAGGTGCTCGTTTCTCTCCAACAGATTTAATTGCAACAGGATTGGGCGCTTGTTTAATTACCACCATGGGCATCAAGGCCGAAAGTATGGAAATCAAATTAGATGGTGCTAAAGTAGAAGTGACTAAAGTCATGATGGCTGAACCAAGAAGAATAGGTAAAATTATTATAGCAGTGACGATGCCATCCTTAAATTTAGATGACCATACAAAGGAAATATTAGAGAAGGTTGGTAGAACTTGTCCAGTTGAAAGAAGCCTTCATCCAGACATGGAGTTGGATATTAGCTTTACTTGGTTGTAGTGTTGGTAGTAGGAAGATAACTTAACAGTTTACTTACTGGTAATCCCATCACATTGTAGAAATCCCCTTCGATGCCTTGGATGCCTACAACGCCTATCCAGTCTTGTATACCATATGCACCCGCTTTGTCATAGGGTTGATATTGATCCACATAATATTCGATCTGTGACATTGTCAAAGGATGAAAATGCACCAATGTAGTTTCACTAAAATAGCGCGACTCCCTATCATTGATTAAATATACGCCTGTAATTACGCGGTGCGTTTTACCAGATAGTTTTTGCAGTATAACAATGGCATCAGCCCTATCAACAGGTTTGCCAATAATTTCATTTTCTAAAACAACTATGGTGTCCGCAGCTATAATCCACTTGCCTTGATGCATTGGAAATGTCTCCTTGATTTTTTCTTGAACAGCAATTGCTTTTTTTTGAGCGATATACACAGGGACTTCTTGCACATTCATATCTGCAGGAAAATCTTCCGCTGCCTCCGACACAATCACGTCAAAATTAATATCTGCCCATGCTAGTAATTGTTTTCTTCGTGGTGACTGAGACGCTAAAATAAATCCATTCATATTTGTAAGCATTAAAGCAGAAAGTAAAAAAAGCTCATGGATAAAATACCCATCAACATCGCAAATTTGATCCACTTGCTCAATCGATTAAAATCGGTTCTGGAAAATGAATCCTTTAATTTAAATAAAACATATACAAGTGGCACTATGATAGTAGCAATGCAGTAAATGACTGGCATCCACCATCCAAATGGTATGGCATATAATTGAATAAATATTAAAACTAAAATTAGGACCATTAGCCAAACCGCCACATAAACCTTAGTGGTTTGTAAGCCCCATGCAATTGGCATTGTTGTACAACCAAATTTCTCATCCCCGTCCATATCCTCCATGTCCTTTAAGGCCTCCCGAATTAAAGTTAAAATGAAAGCAAAACTACTATACAATAACATGAGCTTAAACAGCTTTAAATCGGCTGAATGCATTTGAGTAGGATTTACCAACTGGACCAGTGTAAATTTTGAAAAATAGACGACCCCGATTGTCCATGCAGTCAACATTGCAATGACTACATTACCAATTAAAAAATCTCTTTTAAAATTCGTTGAATAGAACCATAAAATCAAGATGGTCGCTAAATTTGAAAAATGAATATGAAGATATTGTTGAAAGGGAAATGCAATTAATGAAAGATACACTCCACCCATGCTCAACATTAAATGCCAAAAAATAACCCAACGTCTACTGATGTGTGCGCCCACAACAACCATTTTGGGCTTATTCACTTGGTCAATATTGACATCAAAATAGTCATTGATAATATAACCCGCTGCAGCAATACAAATACTCGTTGCTACAATAAAATAAAATGAATAATCAGCAGTGAAAGCCAAATTTGGATACAGTGGCTTAAAAATAAAAAAATGAAACAGTGATTCTGCTAATAAAATAAAAAGCAAATTAGGCCATCTTACTAATCTTAAAAAATGGATTAATTTATTCACTTAAGGATTATTTAGATTGAATATGATCCACTAAGTCCCAATGGCCATTTAATTTAAGTACTTTTTCAATCACCTCTCTTGCGCATCCTTCACCGCCTTTTGCAAGGGCTTTATAACTAGCAATATTTTTGATATCAAAACAGGCATCAGCAGGACATGCAGCAATCCCAACAAGCTGCATCGCTTCAAAGTCTGGCATATCATCCCCCATGTATAACATCGTTTCCAAAGGCACATTTTCAGTCATAGAAAGTGTTTCTAAAAGTAGTTTCTTGTCTTTGACTTTCATATGTACTTCTTCCACACCTAACTTTTCTAATCTTTCTTTTACTTCTTCGGAATAACCACCAGAAATGACCCATACCTTATAACCTTTTTTAATCGCCAATTGAATTGCGTAGCCGTCTTTAATATTCATTGTGCGCACCATCAGACCATCAGGCATCACTATTAAGGTGCCGTTGGTTAAGACACCATCCACATCAAATACAAAGCAGGTTATTTTTTCTAAGGCAGTTAACAATGGAATTATTTTTTTTGGTTATCACGCCATTCGTAAACCCATGCGCTCTGAATCATCTCCAAATGACCTTCATTAGACTCCTCTTTTTTACCTTCAAAATGAGGTAAGGTTAAAATCCACTCTAAAAGATCCGTGAAACGAACTCTATAAATTTTGGACTCAGTAAAGTCATCCCCAAATTTTTCATATAACTTTTGGGCAATATCTTCGTGGTCATTCCAATGAATGGGTGGTTCAAATTGATTCATACTATTATTATATCTTTTTAATTATTCTCCTAAAAATTGTGTTTGATCAGGTAAAGTCACTTCGATTTCACCGGTTCCTGCTTTTAATTCACATTGACATCCAAGTCTTGACTCAATCCTCGGACTTACCGCTCGGTCAATAAAGTCTTCTTCCCTATCAGATAATTCTGCCAAATGCTCCATGCCTTTTTTAACATACAAATGGCATGTACTACAAGCACAAACTGCCCCACAATTATGGTGTAATTCTATACCTGCATCCAATAACACTTCTAATAAACTTTGATCGGCAGCAACATTTTCAAGGGTTACTGTTTCTAATCCTTTTTGCTCGAAATTGATTTTTAATGAATACATAAATGGTCGTTACTATTTTTGCAAAAATAGCTTTAAAGGGCCAATGGGTAAAGCACAATGACCCTTTTATTTGTCGAAATACAAAAAAAATAAGCAAGAGCAGATGACCTGGGTTATCTTTGCTTTCTAATATCAAACCTATGTCTCCAGCGGGCTTTTCAGAAAGAATTTACCTACAATATCTCAGGACAAAATTCAAGACCCTTAGTAAATTAGCGCCAGCGACAGCAGGGAGGATGGCATTTGACTTGTTTTGCACCCCCTATCCTAAATACAAAAAACGAAAAGCACCTGCTATTTTTAACCATGCCACTAAGCGGACAGTGGTTTTAAAGGATCAAACCAAAATACATGGATTTGAATGGTTACCCAATCATCCTAATGGAGAAACTGTTTTAATTGCGCATGGCTATGCCAGTTTTGCCTATAAATTTGAACAGTATATCACTCCATTGCTAAAAATGGGCTTTCGAGTTTTGGCATTTGATGCTCCCGCACACGGTCAAAGCGAAGGGAAGCACATTCATGTAGTGATTTATCAAGAAGCCATACACCAAATCATGCAACAAGCTGGTCCAGTGCATCATTTTATAGGACATTCACTCGGGGCCCTCACTTTATCCATGATTGCCGAGCAAGTAGATCAGGCTGAATCAAGAAAATTTATATTAATCGCCCCGGCGACTAAAACCACCACCACTTTTGCTAACTTTTTTAAGATGATGCATTTAAATGAAGTGACTATTGCTGCGTTCTTGAAGGAAGTTAGTAATAGAACAAATTTCAGCGTCGAACATTTTGCTGCCGATAGAGCGCTAACCAATTATCAAGGTCCTTTGCTTTGGGTACATGATGAAAAAGATTTTGTTTGCCCTTACGAGGATATCATTGAATTCAAAGAAAAAGCCCCATCCAATATCAAATTTTTGATAACCAATGGATTAGGTCATAATAAAGTATACAAAACAGCAGAAGTCATAGATCAAATCATGGCTTTTTTAACCCCTTGTAAGTAGATCATTTTTATTTTTTCGCTGAAAGCTATAATATTGCATCGAAGATTTAGATAGGTGCAGCCAAGTAACTTACCTTATCTTAGCATATAAATAGTTGATTTTCAATATATAAACAACCCGAAGGAGCGGTTTGAACTATGTCAAAGAACTTATTAATTGTGGAGTCGCCTGCAAAAGCAAAGACGATAGAGAAGATTTTAGGCGAGGAATTTGAAGTTAGAAGCTGTTATGGCCATATCAGAGACTTGGAAAAAAATGATATGGGTATAGATATGAAAAACCATTTTGCACCAAGGTATATGGTACCAAGTGAAAAAGAGAAAGTGGTTAAGGAACTTAAATCCATGACCAAGAAGGCGAAAGAAGTTTGGCTTGCGTCGGATGAGGACCGTGAAGGAGAAAGTATTAGCTGGCATTTAGCGGAAGTATTGGGATTGGACCCAAAGAAAACAAAACGAATTGTATTCCACGAAATCACCGCTCCAGCCATTAAAAAAGCAGTCGCTAATCCACGTTTAATCAATATGGATTTGGTGGATGCACAACAAGCAAGAAGGATATTAGATCGAATTGTTGGATTTGAATTGAGCCCAGTGTTGTGGCGCAAAATTGGCATGCAAAAAAGTTTAAGTGCTGGTCGTGTGCAAAGTGTCGCTGTAAGATTGATTGCAGAAAGAGAAAGAGAGATCAACCATTTTACACCAGAAAGCGTTTTTAAGGTATCCGCTCTTTTCTCTGCATTAGACATCAATAAAAAGAAAGTTAAATTCAAAGCGGAAGGACCACAGAAATTAACCACTGCGGGTGCTGCTGACAAGTTTTTAAATGAATGTAAAGGAGCAAAATATACAGTGAAAGACGTCACTGTAAAAGATGGCAAACGCACGCCATCCGCACCTTTTACCACATCTACCCTACAACAAGAAGCTTCTAGAAAATTGGGCTATAGTGTTAGTAAAACAATGTTGCTTGCACAGAAATTATACGAGAGTGGTAAGATCACTTATATGAGAACAGACAGCATTAGCTTAAGTGAAACTGCTGTTGATGCCATCAAAGCAGAGATCCATTCAAGTTTTGGTGAAAAATATTATCAGCCAAGAAAATTCAAGAATAAAAACGAAAATGCGCAAGAAGCACACGAAGCAATTCGTCCTTCTTATATGAATGAGTCCAAGGTAGATGATGCAGATACCAATCGTTTATATGAATTAATTTGGAAAAGAACAATCGCATCTCAAATGAGTGATGCGCAATTTGAAAAAACAACTGCTAAAATTGAGATTTCTACTAATAAAGAGAGTTTAACTGCGAGTGGTGAAGTGATGAAATTTGATGGCTTTTTAAAAGTGTATTTAGAAGGTAAAGATGATGATGAGATGGATGAAGACGCAGAATTAGGCGAAGGGGACGAAAGCTTATTGCCACCTTTAGCAAAAGGTCAGGTACTTGAATTTATTAGTATGACTGGATTAGAGCGTTTTAGCCGTCCAGCCTCCAGGTATACCGAAGCAAGTTTGGTGAAAAAACTAGAGGAACTAGGAATTGGCAGACCTTCTACCTATGCACCTACCATTACGACCATCATGAAACGTAATTATGTAGAGAAAAGAGAGAAAGAAGGTATAAAAAGAGTCTACCAGATTCTTTCTTTAAATACAAAAGATGAAATAAAAACAGAAACTGCATCTGAAATCACTGGAGCAGAAAAAAATAAATTATCCCCTACCGACTTAGGCTTGGTAGTGACAGATTTTTTGAAATTGCATTTTGAAAAAGTGATGGACTTTGGGTTCACCGCAAAAATCGAGGGTCAATTTGATGAAATTGCAGATGGTAAATTAAAGTGGAGTAAGATGTTGGAGAATTTCTACCAACCTTTTCATGAAACCATTGAACACACTTTAGAAACAGCAGAGCGTGCAAAAGGAGAACGTGAATTAGGCTTTGACCCCATTAGTGGTAAAAAAGTCATTGCACGTATGGGCAGATACGGCCCAATGGTTCAGATTGGCCACCAAGATGAAGAAGAAAAACCAAAATTTGCAAAATTAAAGGCTTCTCAAAGTATTGAAACAATCAGTTATGATGAAGCCATGGAACTTTTCAAGCTTCCTAGAACCTTAGGTTTATTTGAGGAGGAAGAAGTCTCTGTAAACATTGGCCGATTTGGCCCTTATGCAGCCCATAGTAAGAAGTTCTACTCTCTCAACAAGGAGATGGACCCTTATACTGTTACACTAGAGGAATTGACCCCTATGATTGCCGAAAAGCGCAAGGCAAAAGATGAACGTACCATTAAAGTCTTTGAAAAAGAAAAAATCCAATTATTAAGAGGTCCTTATGGCCCATATATCAAGCAAGGCTTACGCAATTTCAAACTCACAAAAGAGCAACAAGAAAAAGTTGAAGACTTGACTATTGAGGAAGTGAAGGAGATCATCGAAGAACTGAAAAAGAATCCTCCACGTAAAACTGCAAGAAAAAAGAAAGCTTAAAGAAAGCTCAAATATTTAAGGCATAAAGAAAGCCCTTAGAAAGAAATACTAATCATGAACGAACTTTCGAGCTTGCGAGCAGAGAGTAAATGATTATGGTATTTTTTCTAAGGGCTTTTATATGAGATACTAATAATTTTTAATTAAGCAACAGATGGACTTGGATTACCCATTGATTTTAAAAATTGAACATGCGCTTTAACAGCCTCTAATACAGTGGGATATTCAATGTAATTCAATTTAAATTCCGCACAAGCTTCTTTTACAATTTTGCTGATTGCAGGGTAATGCACGTGTGATATTTTTGGAAATAAATGGTGCTCAATTTGAAAATTCAATCCACCTACTAACCAAGAAATAATTTTACTTTTAGTCGCAAAATTTGCAGTTGTCTGAATTTGATGCGCAGCAAACTCATCTGGCATTCTATTCTCTGGCTGAATAGCAATTGGAAAATCTGTATGCTCTACTGTGTGCGCCAATTGGAATACAATACTTAAAATAAAGCCGGCAAAAAATGTACTAACAATGAAGCCAACCAACCAAGCTTGCCATCCTAGCATCAAAATCGGAATCACAACAAAGATAGCTGCATGGTATATTTTCACAATCCAGAATTCAAAATGATCTGCAATAGCCATTTTCTTTAAAGGAATAGAACCAATTTTACGCTTAAAATATTTATTATAATCTGTAAAGAACAACCAAAATACATACAATAGCATGTACAGAATCACAAAATAAATATGCTGGAAACGGTGTACTAAAAAATGTTTTTGTGTGGGTGCCATGCGCATTAAAGCCCCTACTTCAATATCATCGTCTACCCCATCAATATTGGTATAAGTATGGTGAATGGTGACATGCTTCATACTCCACATAAAACGACTTGCTCCTAGAATACTAATGGATGAAGATGCTAATTTATTCAACCAAGCGTATTTACTGAAACTACCATGGCTTCCATCATGCATAATATTGAATCCAATGGCTGCAATAAGACCGCCAAAAAACAAACACTCCACTATAGCAATAGTTGTTGGAGGTGTAAAAAAAACTAAATGGATATAGGTAATAAAAAATAAGCTAATAAGAATTACAGCTTTTGTAAATAATTTATAATTACCAGTGCCACGAATAGTATGTTCTTCTAGATATTGGTTCACTCTTTTCTTTAATTCGGCATGTAATGATTTTTGCACTACTGGGAATTTAGGAACAGCTACTTGTTGAGTTTGCATAGACTTGTTTAGCATTTAAGTAGACACAAAATACGCATTAAATGACTCAAATAAGCCTAAATATTGGTAAATAATACCTAATACTGCATATTAGATCTAAAAATAACGAACGTTGAATCATTCAAAATAGTATAAAAAGAATGGACTTTTTATATCCACAAGGGTTGTATAACTTAAATCGTTTAATTGCAATTTTTTTTGTCAATTTGAACAAGTAAAAGCAAGCCATTATTGCCGATGTTGCCAAAAAATGAAGAAATAAAAGCCTTATTTACCCTCATAGACGATCCTGATGAGGAAGTATTTAGTACAATTTCAAACAGGTTATTGGACTATGGCACTCCTATCATTCCTGACTTAGAAAATTTATGGGAAAATACTTTAGAGGAAACGACACTGGAGCGCATTGAAAAAATGATTTACAGACTCCGTCTTAAAGACATTCAGCTACAATTATCAGATTGGGCTGCATTACCTAAACCGAGTCTTTTTGAAGGGGCATTAATACTAGTCAAATATCAATATCCAGAATTGGCATTGGACCCATTGAGACATCAATTAGAAAAAATTAGACGCAATATCTGGCTAGAACTGAATAATTACTTGACCCCTTTAGAACAAGCGAATGTAATTCGGAATATCTTATTTAGTTATTATCAAATAAAAGGCGTTGAAGTAGGCTATGATCATCCAGAAGATTTTTTAGTATCCTCCCCACTCCAATCCAAACCAGGTAATGCTTTTGCGAATTCCTTAATCTATGCAGAATTATGCCAACAATTAGAGATTCACGCAGAATGGATCAATATTCCTAAACAGTGTATTCTGGCCTATTTTAGTGCAGATTGGGAACCAGATGAAATTGTTCCAAACCCTCAAGAGTTTATTCAATTTTATATAGAAGGCACTTCTGGGCATCCCTTTTCACAAAAAGATATGGACCAATATTTTCTAAGACACAATATTGAGCCAAAAACAATTTATTACAAACGTCTTTCCAATCAAAGAGTGATTAAGAAAATGATTCTTGAATTTGCAAAATGTTTTCAGAGTCCTACACTACAATTCAAACAAGAAGATTTAATTGAATTGGCTAAATTACTGGATTAAGTTTCAAAATAAACTAAAGGATGCATCCACAATTCCAACATTTTTATAGCAGCCCGATTGGTCGAATTAAAATTGTTGCGGATATCGATTGTATACAAGCAATTACATTTATTGAAGATACAGAGACGGTATCAAATACAGAAGGAATAGAAAGTCCAGCAGTCATTCACCAATGTATTGATGAATTAATGGACTACTTTAATGGCAGTAGAACTCAATTTACAGTACCCATACATCAATCAGGAACTGATTTCCAGCAAAAGGTATGGAAAGAATTATATGAAGTACCTTATGCAAAAACGATGAGTTATGCCGAACTTGCAAAAAAATTAGGCGATTCAAAGGTGATAAGAGCGGCTGCATCAGCAAATGGTAAAAATAAAATTGCCATTATTGTACCTTGTCACAGAATTATTGGTTCAGATAGTAATTTGACTGGTTATGCATGGGGACTAGCAAGAAAAAAATGGCTGCTTCAGCATGAATTTAGAATAGGTCTAGGTGTTCAAACGCTGTTTACCTAAAATGAAGTACCACAAATTTGAAAATTTAAATAAATTATTTTATCAAATTAAAGAGCCTATTCCATCTAATGGATTGACTATAACTAAACCAAATTAATGCTGCACGACCAACAATATGGGTCTCTGGAACAAAACCCCAATAACGACTATCCTGACTACGATGGCGGTTGTCTCCCATCATCCAATAATAATTTTGTTGAATGGTATAGGTAGAAGCTATTTTGCCATTGATAAAATATTGACCATTTTGAGTGGTGAGTTGTTGATGCTCATACCCTTCAATCACTCTTCTGTATAATTCTATGGTGCTATCATTTAATTGAACTTGATCTCCTTTTTTTGGAATGCGAATTGGTCCAAAATTATCTGCAGTCCAAGGAAAATGAAGGATATCATTTGGGAAGGTATAGCCCACATTCTGATCTTCAAATAAAACGACAGATTTTATATTTGGTAATCGTTTTAAACTTGCAGCAGCAGCTGCAGTTAGATTCAATTTAAAGGTATTGGATTGTCCTTCCACAATTTGGAAATCGGCGGTTGCTTCATTCACATTGATTCCTAAACTGTCTTTAATAAAATCCTCTGACAGTGGTCTGCCATCTGTTGCTACAATATATTCTGTCTGCATGAATGGCGCAACTAGTGCTGTTGAACCATTGACATATAATTGACTCTTTTTAACTTCAATCAAATCACCAGGTATGCCTACACATCTTTTGATATAATTATCTGTCTTATCCATAGGATGCACTAAAATTGGATAATCCGCCTGTAATTTTGCTCGGTCATTATTGTATTGAGGACTTCTTAAAACATCATAATACGGAATCTTTGAACCAAAGTCTGGTAGGTTGATGATGGTATCCCCTGCTGGAAAATTAAAAACAACCACATCGTTTCTATTGACGTCCCTTAATTTAGGAAAACGATTGTAATCGAGTTGAATCCACTTTACATAAGAAGGTGTTGTTGGTGCCCCAGGCAAAGTGTTGTGAACAAATGGGAAAGAGATTGGCGTTTGCGGAATTCTTGCACCATAAGTCACTTTATCAACAAATAAAAAATCATTCACTAATAAAGTCTTTTCCATACTCTCTGTTGGAATGACATAGGCTTCAAATAAAAATGTTCTAATCAAAGTTGCAGCTACAATTGCAAAGACCCCCGCATCCACCCACTCTCTTGATGCTGGTTTATGGTAATGTATTAAAGCTTCATCTCCATACCATTTTTCTTTTTTATCCAATCCAAGGTAAGGTAAATATAAAAATGGAACAAACACTGTTAATGTGTGCTGTATTAAATTGACTCTTTTAAAATGCATCACAAAAAGAATCGTAATCCATAGCGTAACAAATTGACCTAAGATGGGAATGAGTTGTATCCAAAACCAAAATTTTGGAATTTTACAAAGTTGAACGACTTCCCAAGTATTGTAAATTGGAATGATTGCTTTTTTTGCAGGTACACCTGCTTTTATCAACATGGTATAAATACCAATATGCCAGCCTAACCAATAAAGTATAAATAATATCATGCCCATAATTACAGAATTAGATGATACAAAAATATCCCTTTGTAAGGGATATTGTATAAAAAGTTTATTAGCTGTTTAGCGATCGTTTAAATGGTCAAATACAAGGATTTAGCAATTACTTATACTGCTGTAAGACTTCTTTTACCAATTTTACTGAACGCATCACATCTGGAATGGCCAATGCAGTTAAATTAGGTGCATAGTGCATGGGTGCATCAGCACTTGTGATTCTTCTGATTGGCGCATCTAAATAATCAAAGCCCTCTTTTTGTATACGGTAACTTAATTCAGATGATACGGATGCAAAAGGCCATTGTTCTTCAATGATCACCAAACGGTTGGTTTTCTTTACGCTCTCTAATACGGTCATCCAGTCTAATGGGCGAATGGTTCTTAAATCAATGACTTCTGCACTGATGCCTTCTTTTTCTAATTCCTCTGCAGTTGATAAAGCCACTTTCATCATTTTATTGTAAGAGACAATTGTAATATCTCTGCCTGGACGCTTGACATCGGCCTTTCCTAATGGGATATAATATTCTTCCTCCGGGACTTCACACTTATCTCCATACATGACTTCACTTTCTAAGAACATGATTGGATCTTCCTCGTAACGTATTGCTTGTTTCAATAAACCCTTAGCATCATATCCATTGGAAGGGGATACAACTTTAATGCCAGGAATATTCGCTAAATAACTTTCAAAAGCAGTAGAGTGTTGTGCACCCAACTGACCAGCACTTCCATTGGGTCCTCTCATGATAATTGGACAGCCAATTTGACCTCCACTCATGGCCAACATTTTGCTAGCTGTATTTAAAATTTGGTCTAGTGGCAAAACTGCAAAGTTCCAAGTCATGAATTCTACAATAGGCCTTAATCCATTTTGTGCTGCGCCCACTGCAACTGCAGTAAATCCTAATTCAGAAATTGGTGTATCGATCACTCTTTTGGGACCAAATTCCGCCAACATCCCTTGACTAACTTTATATGCACCATTGTATTCAGCTACTTCCTCTCCCATTAAAAACACGCGCTCGTCTCTTCTCATTTCTTCGTTCATTGCTTCGCGTAATGCTTCTCTAAAGGCTATTGATCGCATGGAAAATCATTTTTAATTTTGAAATGCAAAAATAACGTTTTCTCCAGGAAAAATGTAAGAATAGGCACAAAAAAAGATCCCCTCCCGAAAAACGGGAAGGGATCACTAACTAACCCATCCGAGTAGCTTAAAACACGTTATAAGTAAAGCTTACATAGTACAATCCACCGATTGCTGGACTACCGTGCGCTGTGTTATAATAAGTGTTCATGATATTGGTACCACCTGCTTTAATCAATGACTTGATTGCAGGTAATTTGTAAGTTAATACAGCATCAATTGTGTTATAAGAAGAAACTTGACCTACTCCGAATGTTCCTTCGTAAGTGAAGCCATCTTGATAACGATAAGTTGCGCTAAATCCTAATTGCTTCTTCAAAGCAAAACCACTATTAGCCAAACCTACATTCGCTCTCATTTTAGGGGTGTTGAAGTAAGAAATAAATCCTTCCTCTAATCCACCAATTTTGTCGCCATAGATATTACTAGTTACAGTAAAGTTCTTAGGTAAGATGTAGTCCAAAGAAAGACCCCATCCTGAAGTTTTTACTTCTTGAGTCGCATTCGTAGAGATTGAATATGCAATACGCTTATCTGCAAATAATACATCTAATGGACTAGGCGCTGCTGCGTTTCTAGATTGTATCACAGTTACACCACTAATGAAGTTTTCATATTTACCAAAATAGTAATAAAAATCAATCAATAATTTTTTTGCCACTAAACCCTTGTAACCTACTTCAAAAGAACGCATAGATTCAGGCTTGAATTCTGGGAATGCTTGAACTTTCAATAAAGCTGGGTTTGGAGCACCCGCTGCAGCCGAAGCACCAAATGCATTCACACTTGCTAAAGAATAAGCAGGATTGGTATTGAATTTGTAGTAATCTCTTAATTGAGGTAAACCACCCATTAATCTTGTTCCACCACCAACTAATAAATTGATCCATTGGTTTTGAGTTGTTGGGAAACGGTAAGCTGTTTGATAAGATAAACGTAAGTTATGGTCTTCTTCTAATTTAATTACCAAAGATGCTCTTGGTGTAAAACGACCTTGGAAGTTGGTATTTTTATCATAACGTCCAGATAATGAGAACTTGAATAAATCATCTAAGAAACGCTTTGACAATTGAGCATAAGCTCCTGTCTCATTGATCTTGATGTTAGCAGCTGTATCCGCAAACAAAGTACCTTGAGAATTCAAGATAAATTGTCTTGAACTTGCACCTACTAAGAAATCAGCATTGTGCTTAGCCAATCCAAAAGCTTCTGTTAAATTATATTGACCTTCAAATACACGTAACGAAGAACGATCTAAGAACATTGCACCACCTTGAGAAATTGGTGTACTTGTTAAAGCTTGGAACATTGGATTATTTCCAAGAAAGCCAGTAGGTCTTCCTGCATCTGCATTTGCTCTAGCTCCAGCATGAGCAGCTTGTTGATTCAATCCAGCACTTAATAAAGTAGAATAAGTAGCAGCATAAGTTGGATACCATGTTGTACTAGGCTTCCATGCTTCGTTGAAATAACGAGCTGCAATTGTTGAGTTAAAAGATGCACCAGAATTTTCTAATGTAGTATAAGCTCTTACGTACCAGTTTTTAGCTTTTAATTCTAATTTATATTGACCCATTCTAAGATCTTTCAAAGCATAACGATCACTACCAGTATACATCGTATTACCAAAACCAGTATAAGCAGCGAAAGATGCTTCTACATTGTCATTGATTTTGTAATGTAAAGAACCTTGGAACTTAACGTTCAAGGCTATTGGATCTACGATATCTTGTTCAGCATATCCTGTTCTACTAACATTCACATTGTTAAAATAACCTCTTTTATCACCCCATAAGAATGCAGCATTTGCACCTAAGGCAGCACCACCAGCAGCTGTTAAGAATGCTTGGTAAGAAGCCAATGTAGGGTATAAAGCAGCTGCATCGTATAAACTATTAAAAGTCGCTGTTCCAATTGCAGAGCCATAAGCACCTACTAAAGAACCTAACACCCCACTTTTTACTGCAGATCCAACACCAGCTAAATTACTAGTTGTTTCATCACCATAAAAGTTCACACCGTCATAGTTAGGGTCAGATTCTCTTGTGCCAGGAATCATTTGACCATTTTGAGTACCAGTGGTTCTTGAGTAGTTTTGAGTACTATTGGCTCTCCAGTCTTCAGCTTCTGTATATTGCATGCTGAATTTGTATGCAAAACGATCCCCAATTTTTTTAGCATAACGTACTGTCCAATCTTTAAAAGGCGCTAAAGGACGTTGCTTGCCATCTATATGGTTGATACCTTGTTTTACTTGGAAACTTAAGCCTTGGTATTTAAATGGATTCTTACTGTTAATTAATACAGTACCATTCATGGCACCTGCACCATACAATGCAGAAGAGGCACCAGGTAATAATTCTATATTGTCCACATCTAATTCTGTTAAACCTACAATGCTTCCTACTGAGAAGTTTAAACCTGGGGCTTGGTTGTCCATTCCATCAATTAATTGATTTAAACGGGTATTACCACTACCATTAAAACCTCTTGTGCTAATACTTTTGAAATTTAAACTAGCCGCATTCACGTCTACCCCTTTTAAAGTACCTAATAAATCATAATAGTTAGAAACTGGTGCGTTCTTAATGGTGTTATTGTTGATTCTTTCAATGGTTACTGGAGATTCTAAAATACGCTCCGCAACTCTTGATGCCGCAACAACAACTTCAGTACCTAATGTGAAAGCTTGTTTTAAACTCACATCCACTTTAGTTGTACCAGCATTGACCACCTGCTCTTGGTTTTCAAAACCTACAGAGCTAAAAACCAATGTATAAGGCGCTTTTTGAGCCACATTTAATCTGAAAGTTCCTTTATCATCTGTATAGGTTCCAACTGATGATCCTTTCACTGTAACAGATACGGCAGCAATGGTTTCGCCACTAGATCCATTTTTTACAGTTCCTGTGATTGTTCCTGCATTTTGAGCCATCGCACTAATTGCTGTAAAAGCAAATGCACAAAAAAGACTAAAACGAGTTAATAATCTTGTCATAATAAATTGTTTTTAAATTGAATTGTATCTCAAAATACCAAATTGTTAGCAAATCAGAAAAAATTATCAAAATACTGTTAAAGTTTTTATTTTCGTACCATGAACCCAACTACTATCCCAGGCCTATTGAATACCTACCATGGCAAGGTAAGAGATGTCTATTATATTGAAAATGAGCTACTTGTGATGATAGCTAGTGACCGAATCTCGGCATTTGATGTCATTTTACCGGAACCCATTCCCTTTAAAGGACAGGTTTTAAATCAAATTGCCGCCTATATGCTGGATGCCACCAAGGATATTTGTCCAAATTGGCTCATTAGCACTCCGGCGCCCAATGTGGCCATTGGTAAAAAATGTACCCCATTTAAGATTGAAATGGTGGTTAGAGGTAATTTAGTTGGGCATGCTTGGCGTACTTACCAAAGTGGAAGCAGGATACTTTGTGGGGTCTCACTACCTGAGGGATTAAAAGAAAATGACTTTTTCCCAACCCCTATTATCACACCATCCACCAAAGCTAGCGAGGGGCATGATGAAGATATTTCAAAAGAAGCCATCATTGAGCAAGGTTTAGCTTCCGCGGAAGATTGGGCCATTTTAGAAAAGTATGCCCTTGCCCTATTTGCTAGAGGAAAGGACATAGCTGCTAAAAGAGGCTTAATTCTAGTGGATACGAAATACGAGTTTGGAAAGATTGGAGATACCATTTATTTAATGGATGAAATTCATACCCCTGATTCTTCTAGGTATTTTTATGCAGATGGATTTGAAGCAAGACAAGCCAATCAAGAAAAACAAAAACAATTGAGTAAGGAATTTGTAAGAGAATGGTTAATTGAAAATAATTTTATGGGCAAAGAAGGACAGACAGTCCCAAACATGTCTGAAGCATGGATACAAACCATTTCAAAAAGATACATTGAATTATACGAACAAATCATTGGCGAAGCATTCAAACCTGAATCCAAAACCGAAACAGAGACAATACAATTCATTCGAACTACATTGAACAGTTTAGGAATACAATAAAAAAAATCCCGGCTTTGGTCGGGATTTTTTTGTACAATTATTTCACTTCAATATCAATCCCTAGTCTAGGTCTTAATCTTTCTTTGGATTTGTTAAATACCTGCATGCCTTTTTTAACTCCTTTTCTCAAAGCTTCTTGTGCTTCTAAAGGTAAATGATAAACCTCTTTGCATGCACTTGTGCAACATCCATCAGATGCTTTGGCACATGTTTCACATTGGATAAAAAGCAAATGACAGGCATCATTTTTGCAATTGGTATGGGTATCTGCAGGCTTGCCGCACTGATGACAACTTGCAATAATATCTTCGGTTATTTTTTCACCTAAGCGATCATCAAAGACGAAATTTTTACCTTTGAATTTACTTTCTAATCCTGCCGATTTTATTTCATTGGCATAGTGTATCACCCCGCCTTCTAAGTGATATACATTTTTAAACCCTTCATGTAACATATAAGCACTTGCTTTCTCGCAACGAATGCCTCCAGTACAATACATGATAATATTTTTTTCCTTATGAGGCTGCATCATTTTAGCTGCCATCGGCAATTGATCTCTAAAAGTATCCGAAGGAATTTCAATGGCATTTTCAAAATGCCCTACTTCGTATTCATAATGATTGCGCATGTCAATTACAATGGTTTCAGGCGAAGCAATCAATTCATTCATTTGTGCTGCATTCACATATTTCCCTTTATTCACCATGCTAAAATTAGGATCCTCAATACCGTCTGCCACCACTTTGTCTCTAACTTTAATTTTCAATACCCAAAAACTTTTACCATTGTCATTCACCGCTTTATTCAATCGAATGCCATTCAATGCTTGAATAGAAAAAAGATAGGATTTAAAACCTTCAAATAAATGAGTAGGTACACTCACTTGTGCATTGATCCCTTCAGTAGCAATATAGATTCGGCCAAAGACCTGCATCGCATGCAATGCTTGGTACATTTGATCTCTAAATTGAGCCGGATCTGGAATTGGAAAATACTGGTAAAAACTAATCGTTGTTCTATCGAAAGTCTCTTGATAGAGTTTTTGTTTCAATTCTTTATTTGAAACACGGTTGTGCAGTTGTGCCATATGGATTTAATTTAAGCTCAATTACAGATTAAGCAAATTGACCCCAAAGGTAAACTTATTCAGGTTTCCTAACAAATGACCCAGTCAGGGAAGCAAGACCTCCTAATAATGCACCTACCAATGCTGTAACAATAATTAAAGCAATGTAAGCACCGCCAAGTGGAAGGATCTTTGCTACTTTAGTGGATAAGATATGGTTGTTCGCCAAGTCAATTCCAAATGCTAAACCAGCCCACAAAGCACCAACACCTAGTGCACCTGCTATAAATGATTGCACCGGTTTAATTGGTAATGCAATGGCAATGATTAAATTAGTTACAACAAAACTCCACCAAGGCAAGCTGCCATAGATTCCGATTGCATAAGTTGTTAATGCTACTAATACTATTGAAAGAATAAATTTCATTTGAATGTTTTTAAAGTTGATCTAAAAGTTAAATTAAATTATGCAACTGCTTTTTTAAATTGAATATGCCATTTTGTTCTTTCATGTTGCATTAACTTTTCTTTTGGCAAGAATAGTAATCTATAATATTTACCTGCTGCCCAATAATCTACAAAGCTGTCATAATATGGACTACCAGGATTTCCACTCTGCCCTCCTGGGTACAATCCATATGCTTCAATTTCATCGGTTAAATGCACCACCATTCTCCAACTTGGTCCATTGTTTTCACCAGTGGCATTGATGATATTCATGCCTCCTCCAATAGGTAAATTTAACCTGCTCAATGCAGGTATTTTAGTGAGGTGTAAAACCCTTGTTGCTTTGAATGCAACCCAAATTAATTTATCTTCTTTTTCTAATTCAAGACATTTTAATGTGGCTTTTTCAATCCCTAAACGCACTTGATCTTTTAAGGTTTCTACTTTGTCTTTGGTTCGGATATCATCTGCTATTCTAAAATTAGAATCACGATTCATTTGTTCTAACAAAACAAAGGATTCAGGCTTGGTCAATGGAATAATTGAACCAGCTAACTCATCCCCCCAAACAGCATGCTCTACACTATCCCAAATTAATTTAAAAATAGTGATCCCTTTTTCTGTAGGATTATTGTACAAGTTCCACTGAGTCATGGTTGTCACCATGCGCTGCGCATCCTTACTTAAGCTATTCATTTCCACAAACTTCATTAGCGCAGGTCTTGCTCGCTCTGCAAATACATTAAAATTACTGGTTTGCAAGGCTTGCATATCTTGAGCTGTCAATTTTGTCCTACCAGTCAATTGTTGATTCACACTAATTCCTCTATACAAAGGAAAAGAACTTGCTGTTCCTAAATAGTAAGGATAGCTTGCATCCGTTGGTTTTTGGTTGGCACTGCTCACGAATCCACGTGTAGGATTAAGGATCATTGGATTTTCATTGAATGGAATGATACCTTGCCAATCGTATGCACTATCTCCACCAGGCATGATAAAGTCGCCTTGTCTATCCCATCTTGCAACAAAATCTCCTTGTTGTTTAATAGCGATATCGCCAGATTTTGTGGCGACTACAAAATTTTGCCCAGGACATTTCCATAATTGAATTGCTTTGGAATAGTCGTCCATATTTTTTGCACGATTTAACTGGTAAAAAGTTTCTACCCCAGTTGAAGCATTGTGTGCCGTCCATTTAACTGCAAGGGTTCTGCCATTGGACTGAGGATTTTGATAATAAGCATCAAACATTACTGGTCCATAATGACTCATGGCAATATTTTCAATCACATCTGCACTGTCTTTTACTTTAATGACTTCTACCCTTTTAGTCACCGACTTCCAAGCACCGTTGAACCAATATTCATTTTGTGTTGTATCCTTAAATTTCAATTCATAATAATCCAATACATCGCGTCCTGCATTGGTTACACCCCAAGCTAAACTATCATTGAATCCAATAATGACAGCTGGAGAACCTGGGAAACTTGCACCATAAGTACTATGTGTTGGCGTGGTGATTTGAACCTCGTACCATAATGATGGTAAATTCAAACCTAAATGTGGATCACTACATAAAATTGGTCTTCCTGACTTTGTCATAGCTCCTCCTACTGCCCAGTTATTACTACCATTGTTAGGATCTGGTGCTTCTGGTGTTTCAACCACTTTTGCAATATCTACATGAGGTGTTTTTTTCAAATACACCATATCTGATTGTACTGGTTTTACTGGCACAATACTTGGATCAGCAAACACAGTTCCTTTTGGAATAATTGGATCCAATGAATCTTGTTGATTGGTGTATAATTGATCAAATAAATCATAGCCTAAATAATCTCTTGTGTTGGTCAATTGTAAATCTGTACTTGCAGATCTTCCAGTCAAATCATAAGACATAAACATTAAAAACAAATAGGTCTTCTTTGGTGTCCAGCTTTCTGGCTCAAAATTCATCAACTTATATTCAAAGGGTAAATCCTCTGGAGCTAATTGTTTTAAATAGGCATTCACACCAGCAGTGTAAGCATCTACGGTCGCTTTCATTACTGGATTTTTTTCATTGATATAGGTTTCTGTTTGCTCAGCACCATAGACCATGCCTAATCTTCTAAAAAAACGATCTATCGGTAATTTATCTGCGCCTGCTACTTCGCTTAATCTTCCTGCAGCCACACGTGTTTGAAAGTCCATTTGCCATAGTCTGTATTTTGCATGTAAATAGCCTTGAACATAATAAGCGTCTTCATCGTTGTCAGCATAAATATGTGGCACCAATCGGTCATCCATATACACATCCACATCTCCTTTCAAATCGTTGGCAAGAATGGAAGCATCAAAATTCGTATTGATACTTTCTGCATTTTTCCAAAATCCATGTTGTGGAGATAAAAAATAACCCAATCTTGGTGCTTTCGTACCTCCTAATTTTAATTGGATATTAAGCGTAAATACAAGTCCAGCTGTTACAGTCGCTGACACTAAAAATGGTAGGATGCGCATGGCAATAATTTAGAATTCTAATATAGTAATTATTTGCTAATGCCGGCCTTAAAAAAGGCTAAATGGTCTTGAAGGGATAGTGATGGATGTTGATCCAACAAAGCTTCTGTTTTCTGGATACAGGATTGAAGGAATTTTTGGTGTTCTGCTGAACCTGTAAAAAAAGGCTTATGGCTCATTGCTAATTGAAGTTCAGCAACTTGTTTCATGATGGCTTGCGTTTTATGATCCATATAAGTCTCGACCAATTTATCCCAAACATAACCAGAAGCTGCAAAATTAGGATGGACTAGGTCTTCTGCATAGAATCTGTAATCCCTTAAATCGTCTATTACGTATTCATAAGATGGGAAATAATCTACCTGTTTAGATAGATTGACTAATTCATGAACCGCTTGAATTAAAACTGCTTTACTTCTATTGTTTTCTATTAATCCTTCCCTCAAATGTCGAACTGGACTAATGGTGCATGTGGTATGTAAGTTTGGATTAAAAGCATGCAAACGCGCTACTAAATTTTGTAGACTTTCTAATAAAGTATTGGGTTGCATTAAGGATTTATAAAACCAATTGGATGGCCCTTTGTGATTGTTAGCAACCACTTGTCCTTGTCCCAAAGGTGCTTCATCGGTCAAATGATATAACCATGCAGACCCTAGGGTAATCACCAATCGATTGGCTGATTTTAAAAAATCATGGGCTGCTACAATGCTAGTATTGATATTTTCCAAGGCGTCCTTTTGTTCAATCGCGGAAAAACGACTATGATGATTCCAACTATGCCAAAGTTCATTGTGCTGAAATAAATCATTTGCCTGATACACCCTCCTATCCATGATTTCGGTCAATGTATTTATAACACTTACCGGATTAAATAGAATACCATATGGGTTCTCAGAGAGTTCAAATAAATGTGTCTTAAATTTTGCACCAATATTTTCTGTGAAACATGAACCAATCAACATAAGCTTATCCCCATAGGCTATGGTATGGTTCGAAGGCTTTGCGTCTAATGTTAATTTGAATTTCATTTAAACAATCTTTGCTTCATTGATTCGTATAAGACAATACCAGCAGCAACAGATACATTAAATGAATCAAAATTAGTCGCCATTGGAATCTTGAAAAAATAATCTGCGGCCTTGGCTAAATAAGGCTGAACGCCTTTCCCTTCATCACCCATGATGATACAACTTGGAATGGTTAAATCCAATTCATGCACATTTTTATCGGCACGCATTTCGCTTGTGAAAACTTGAATACCGTTCATGTGTAAATCATCCACCGCTTTCAATAAACTAGTAACACGAACAACATGTATATGTTCCAATGCACCTGCACTGCTTTTAAATGCTTCTTCGTTCAATGCGCCAACCCCTTTGTCTGGAATGATCAAAGCTTGTGCACCACAACAATGTATACTTCTACTGATTGCACCAATATTACGTACATCTGTCACTCCATCCAGCATCATAAATAAAGGGACTTCCCCTTTTGCAACGACAAAGTCAATGACTTCTTGTAGGTCTAAATATTTTACATTGGATATAAATGCAAGCACCCCTTGGTGATTTGCTTTGGTCATGCCATTGAGTTTTTCAATGGGTACTAATTGAACAGGTATAGTATGCGTTTTTGCAAATTGTTTGATCTCGTCTAATCCTTCCCCTTGTGCATTTTTTTGTAATAATATTTTTTCAATATTCGCACCAGAATTCAATGACTCAATTAATGGCTGACGACCAATGATAAATTTACGTTCGGTAGTAATACTTGGCCTCGGGCTAAATCTTCTCTGTCCCGTGAATTTTCTTTCGGGCCGGCCAGATCTATCTGATCGCTCTGGTCTTTCTGGTCTATTGTTTCTTTCCTGCATGCTTCAAAGTTATGGATTAAAATAAAAATCCCGTCCCAATTTGTGTAGAGACGGGATCTTCATTCAATCAATGATTTATTTTAAACCAAAGGCTTTTTTAACCTTGGCAACATAATCTAATTTCTCCCAAGTGAATAACTCCACTTTCATCACCTTCTTTTTGCCATCTGGTGTAGTGAATGTTTTAGTCACTGTCTCGTTCTTACGACCCATGTGGCCATAAGCAGCAGTCTCACTGTACATTGGCGTTCTTAACTTTAATCTTTGCTCGATAAAGTAAGGACGCATATCAAAAATGCCTTCTACTAACTTACCAATTTGACCATCTGTCATTTTCACTTTAGCAGTACCGTAAGTATTGACGTTGATAGATGTTGGCTTAGCCACACCAATCGCGTAAGATACTTGTACCAATACTTCAGAAGCCACACCAGCAGCTACTAAGTTCTTTGCAATATGACGCGTTGCATAAGCAGCAGAACGGTCTACCTTGCTTGGATCTTTACCAGAGAAAGCACCACCACCGTGTGCACCCTTTCCACCATAAGTATCAACGATGATCTTACGACCAGTTAATCCAGTATCACCATGTGGACCTCCAATAACGAACTTACCTGTTGGGTTAATATGGTACTTGATATCCTTATTAAATAATTTAGCGTATTTCTTATACTTGGCTTGCACTCTTGGGATCAAAATTTGAATGATATCCTTTTTGATTTTCTCCAACATCTTGCCTTCCTTATCAAAATCATCATGTTGAGTAGATACCACAATCGCGTCAATTCTTACTGGCTCGTTTTTGTCGTTATACTCTAATGTTACCTGAGATTTTGCATCAGGACGTAAATATTTAATGGCCTTGTTCTCTCTTCTTAATGCAGCTAATTCAATCAAAATTTTGTGCGCTAAGTCTAAAGCTAGCGGCATTAAGTCTTCTGTCTCGTTGGTGGCATAACCAAACATCATCCCTTGGTCACCAGCACCTTGCTCTTCTTTTTTCTTTTTATCAACGCCTTGGTTGATATCTGCAGATTGTTCGTGGATGGCACTTAAAACACCACAGCTATCTGCTTCAAACATATATTCACTCTTGGTGTAACCAATTTTCTTGATCACATCACGTGCAATTGTTTGAACATCTAAATAAGCTTTAGATTTTACCTCACCAGCCAAGATCACTTGACCTGTGGTTACTAAAGTTTCACATGCCACTTTTGATTGTGGATCAAATGCTAAAAAGTTGTCGATCAATGCGTCAGAAATCTGATCCGCTACTTTGTCTGGATGTCCTTCAGAAACACTCTCAGATGTAAATAAATAAGGCATATTGTTTTATTTAGATGTTTATTATAAGGTGTAAATATATTAAATAATACTAATTAATACTATTGAATTAAAGCTGGCTTACAGGTTCGTATAATAAATACGCAACCTCATTCTGAATTTAGAATGTGATCCCCCACCTAATCTTACACGACCTATTGCAGGTTGATTTCCCAAAGCAGTCGAGAAATAATCGGTGGTTTGGATTTTATTATAAGGATAAGGCTGAACGAATTTTATTGAATCATTCACAGGTGCATACAATCTAAAATCAAATAATGAATCTGTTCTTGAGATTAACCCTTGAACATACCTACTCACATTGAAATTATAAGTTGCTACATTGCTATACCCATTCAAAGATTTTGATACTTTATACCCACCAAATTGTGCTAATGCTTGAGGATTAGCAACACCTTGATAATCATTTGGCACTGACCTTAATTGCTTGGTTGCAGTATCGTACACGCCTAAGAATAAAAAGTTAGGTGCAGTCATATAACTGTCTGTAGTCATTAATCGAGCAGCATCTGGTACTTGTTCTGCAATGAGTTCTGCTCTATGAATGATTTTATTTTTAAAGGTCTTTAATCCAGGCACTTTAATTTTCACCATCGTACCAGGACTTGTTTGAACATACACCAAAGAATCTTTAGCGAACCCATTTAAATGACTCGCAATTTCTGAAGCAGCTCTGTTTCTTTGGATAAAGTTGGCATTTTGTGCAGTGTAATAACTAAACCTTAAATAGGTGACTAAAGTATCTCTTGTTACACTTCCAGTTGCACTGGTAGAATAATATAAAGCCAATTTGGTATTTGAATCTAACAAGGATAATTTAATAAGTGCATTATGACCATCGGCAGCATTTGTCGTTAAAGCAAAACCTGAAAAAGTATTACGGAAAGTTGTATCGCTTCTATAGACTCCATTAGAATCATATGTTTTTAATAATTCAACGCCTATAGATTGGTTCAACCTTAAACGGATTTGATTTGAAGCATTTTCAAAACGATCATTGATAGAATCTTTTGCACTTTCGAAATTAAATAGTTTGCTATTACCTGCAGCAACCCCTTTTCTAATGCCATATGCATTGGCATAATTGCTTGCATAATATTTACCAACTTCTAAAGGTGTGGTCGGATCAATTTTATTGACATAGATTTTAACTGGCTTAGAGGAATCTCCATAAAAGCCTTTATAACTTAAAACTAAAACGGCAGAATCTACAATGATACTATCTTTTGTTCCCTTAATAAAGAAAGGATAAAAACTAGGCTTTAATTGAAAAAATAATGAAGCGCTGGTATTCCCAAAAATAGGATCATTGGTAATATCACCAATCACTTGTTGGTCTGAAGGATAAATTCTTAATGAATCTTGTAAAACAATGGTTTCTGTTTCGACATCCAAAATGGTGTCTTTGGTCTCAATAGCATCCTTAGACAGGAAATCTATTCCAAGTTCTGAAGTGCTAATTCTAGTACAAGAAAAAAGGAATGTAGCTAAGATTGTAAAATAAGTGACCCTTCTAACTATATTGATGAATGCCATGTATAATTGCTTTACTTGCCTGCAAGTTCGTTGTATAAATCTAAATACTCTGTTAAATCAGAATCCCACCCATTAAAAGGCACCACTTTTTTCCCTTTCACGGATGCAAATTCTGAAACCAATTTTTTATCAATCACATCTGATCCAAAAGAGATTGCATCTGCATAAGTCGCACCACCTCTAAACATCGCTGAGTTGGATAATTCTTTAAATGCTTCTAATTCCTTCTCTTTTATATTCGTATTAATCAAAGCCTTGGTCAAAAAATCTTTTGGAAACAGCTCTTCGAATGTATTTTGTCCAATGGTGTACACCACTTTTGCATTGGAGAATACGGGTTCTTTCTTAAAAGCAGTTTTAATATAAGCTGGGATTAAACCTGTCATCCATCCACTACAGTGAATAATGTCTGGAGGCCAACCAAATTTCTTTACGGTCTCTAAAGCGCCGCGACAGAAGAAAATAGTTCTCATGGCATTGTCATCGTACCATGTTTCATTTTCATCATGAAAGATATGCTTGCGTTTAAAAAAATCTTCGTTTTCTAAAAAATAGACCTGAAGTCTTGCATTCGGTAAGGATGCCACCTTAATTTGTAAAGGATAATCATCATTTTCCACTTGAACATTGATTCCAGATAATCGAACCACTTCGTGTAAACGGTGTCTTCGCTCATTGATTACGCCAAATCTTGGCATAATACAACGTACTTCTAATCCACTGTCATTGCTTTTAATTGCGAGTTTATTAATCACCTCTGCAAATTCTGTCATCTCCAAATAAGGTGACATTTCTGTAGCAATGTATAAGATTCGTTTTTTTTCTAACATTCCGTTTATAGTTTAACTCAGTAACCGCTTCGAGTTGGCGAAGGTACGGATTTTAAAGGACTTTATAAAACCCTAAAAAAGGCTAATTATTAACGCTTTCTCAAGGGTATTATAGACATTTGGTTGTAAATTGCGGGGCAACTGAAACCTTGCAAAAATGGGAAAGTTTCTTAAAATCGGGTTCTTTTTTCTTTTAGGTATCGCTTTGATATGGTGGAGTTTACATCAAATTCCAGCCAAAGAATGGACAAAATTCACCCTTGCCCTTAAGCACTCAAAACTTTGGATTGTATTCCCTGTCTTTATAATACTTGGCCTTTCTCATTTTTTACGCGCATTAAGATGGCGCCTCATTATGGAACCATTGGGTTATCAACCAAGTATGGCGAATACCTACCTTGCCGTTTTAATTGGGTACCTTGCCAACTTAGCCGTTCCCCGACTTGGAGAGGTATTAAAGTGTACAATCTTGGCAAAATATGAGCATGTGCCTGCAGAGAAAATTGTAGGTACCATTGTGGCTGAAAGAGCATTTGATGTGTTGAGTCTTGGTATTGTGTTTTTAATGGCCCTTGGCTTACAATTCAATGTCATTGAAGCTGGATGGAACCAACTAAAAAGTCAAACGACAGCGCCAGTGATCGATGCGCATAAGGGTGACTGGAAAATATATGTACTTATTGGCATTGGTATTGTATTGATCGCACTATTTTTTGTGCTTAGAAAACGTATTCCAAAATTGATTGCCTCCATTCAAAAAATTATCAGTGGGATATGGGAAGGTGTGATGAGTGCAACTAAATTAAAACAACAGAAATTATTTTTCCTATACTCCTTTGGTATTTGGTTTTTGTATTTATTAGCCACTTATGTAGGATTGTACGCTACTGCAGGAACTGAAAGTAGTTTTGCCACTGCAATTAGTTGTTTGGCCTATGCAAGCATAGGTATGATTCTTACACCAGGTGGCATAGGAGCTTATGCTTATTTTATGGCGAAAGTGTTAGAACTCAATGGGGTTGATTATACCTTAGGTCTTGCCAATGGTACTTTACAATGGTTTTCACAGTTCTTAATCGTCATTGTATTGGGTGGATTAAGTTTAATTTTATTACCTATCATCAATAAACAAGTAAAGTAAGATGCGCGCAGTGGAACAAATAGCACAAAAAATCATGTCCCTTGATCAAGCAAAAGCTTTCATGCAAGCTTGTAAAATAAAAGGAAAGACAGTCGCTTTCACCAATGGTTGTTTTGATATTTTGCACCCAGGTCATTTATTTTCTCTAGCTCAATCTGCTAAAGAGGCAGATTATTTGTTAGTAGGTTTAAATAGTGACGCAAGTGTTAAAAAGCTAAAAGGTCCTGAACGTCCTATCCATTCTGAATCAAGCAGGGCATCAATATTGGCCAATTTAGTATTGGTGGATGTGGTGGTTATTTTTGAAGAAGACACCCCGCTTCATTTAATTCAAACCCTTCTACCAGATGTACTTGTAAAAGGTGGAGACTATACCATCGAGACCATCGTTGGTGCAAAAGAAGTGATAGCGAACGGAGGCAAGGTCATTATTAACCCAATTGTGGAAGGATTTTCCACCACGAATATGATTGAAAAAATAAAAAAATAAATATGGAATTTTTAAAGCAATTACAAATTCAAAAAGAAAACGAAGGCAGTTCTACAGGTGCAAAGTGGATTCAAAGTAGTGGAGCAACCATCTCCTCTTTTTCTCCAGTCGATAATCAATTGATTGGTGCAGTAACCACCACTGATAGAGCTGCGTATGACCAAGTCATTGCAACAGCACAAAATGCTTTTGTAGCATGGCGCAATTGGCCAGCACCTAAAAGAGGTGAAGTGGTGAGACAATTAGGTGAAGCTTTAAGAAAAGACAAAGCAGCACTTGGTCAATTGGTGAGCTATGAAATGGGAAAGAGTTTACAAGAGGGATTAGGAGAAGTCCAAGAGATGATTGATATCTGTGATTTTGCAGTGGGTTTATCAAGACAATTGTATGGCTTGACCATGCACAGTGAAAGACCATCTCACAGAATGTATGAACAATGGCATCCCATGGGCATCGTTGGAATCATTTCTGCCTTTAACTTTCCAGTAGCCGTATGGAGCTGGAATGCAGCATTGGCATGGGTTTGTGGTAATGTAACAATTTGGAAGCCTAGTGAGAAAACACCATTATGTGGAAATGCCATTCAAAAGATTGTAGAAAAAGTATTTGCAAACAATGATGTTCCAGAAGGTGTCAATAATTTAATTCAAGGAGGACGTGAAGTGGGAGAATGGATGAGTCAGGATACCAATATCCCATTGGTTTCGGCAACAGGTTCTACGCGCATGGGTAAAGAATTGAATAAAGAAGTTGCTAGCCGTTTAGGTAAAACTATTTTAGAATTAGGAGGTAATAATGCCATCATCATTACAGAACACGCCGATTTAGATATGTCTTTAATTGGCGCGGTGTTTGGAGCTGTTGGTACTGCAGGACAAAGATGTACTAGCACAAGAAGATTGATTATACATGAAAAAATTTATGACCAATTTGTAGAAAAATTAGTCAAAGCTTATCAACAAATTAAAATTGGTAATCCTTTGGATAGCAATAACCATATGGGTCCATTGATTGATCAAGCCGCGGTAGAAATGTATTTAAATTCAATTGAAGCATGTAAAAAAGAAGGTGGCCATTTTATAGTAGAAGGTGGCGTACTTGAAGGAGCAGACTATGCAAGTGGCTGTTATGTAAAACCATGTATAGCAGAAGCAAAACCGCAATATAAGATTGTACAACACGAAACTTTTGCGCCCATATTATACCTTTTAAAATATCAAACGATCGAAGAAGCCATCGCGATTCAAAACAATGTGCCTCAAGGTCTATCATCGGCTATCATGACATTGAATATGAGAGAATCAGAATTATTTCTTTCTGCGAAAGGAAGTGATTGTGGTATTGCGAACGTGAATATTGGAACCAGCGGTGCTGAAATTGGCGGTGCATTTGGTGGTGAGAAAGAAACTGGTGGCGGAAGAGAAAGTGGATCAGATGCATGGAAAGCCTATATGCGTAGACAAACCAATACCATCAATTGGAGCACACAATTACCACTAGCACAGGGTATCAAATTTGATTTTTAATAGCCAATATGTATAAATTCATCCTAACATTTTTTTTGTATACCTGTTCCCTATTTGCTTGGGGACAGGATGTAACATTCTGGCATTGGAAAGACCTTGAAAAAGATGGCGTGCATGGCGTAAGTCTTATTAAAGCCCAACAACTTTTAATAGATTTAAAAATAAAGCCCACGCCTATTATCATTGCCGTTTTAGATGGCGGGATTGATACAACACATCCTCAAATCAAACCGATTCTCTGGAACAACACAAAAGAAATACCTGGGAATGCATTGGATGATGACCATAATGGATATATTGATGATGTACATGGATGGAATTTTTTAGGCAATGCTGCAGGTGAAAACATCAACAAAGCATCGGATGAAAAATCAAGGCTTTACCATCGCTATAAAAATGAATTCAAAAAAGACAATCTAGATAGCACTCACTGGGATTTAACTAAGCAACGAACTTATAAAACATGGCAGCAAGCCGCAGCTGAAATTGTTTTTACAGAAGAAGACGCAGCCAATTTAGCTTTCATTAAAATGGCAAGAAATGCGGTGGTTAAGATGGGTGCTATTTTAATCAGAGAGATAAATGATAGTAATTTTACAACAGAAAAATTGGAGACCTTTCAACCAATTGGGAAATTAACAACGGACACAAAAATTTCTTACCTAAGAACAATGCAGGCTTTAGGCATTGATCGTTCAAATGGCCATCAATCTATTGTAGAAGATCTTAATGAATACATTTCAGGTAAAGAGCAATCTGCCATCTCCATAGATACGCCACCTGAGGATCTTAGAAAAAAAATAACCCATGACCAATACGAAAATTTAAATGATCAATATTATGGTAACAATAATATCACTGGGCCCAATGCAAAACATGGGACACATGTTGCAGGATTGGCTGCAGGTATTGTAGACACGACTTTTAATAAAATCAACTTTATCAATCCCATTCAAATTATGGGTGTTCGAGTGGTACCAGATGGAGATGAGTATGATAAGGATGTTGCATTGGGTATTCGATATGCTGTTAACAATGGAGCTAAAGTAATTAATATGAGTTTTGGTAAATCCTTCTCTCCAGAACAACCTTGGGTAGATAGTGCCATTCGATATGCTGCATCCAAAGATGTCTTAATGATTCACTCTGCAGGCAACGAGTCTTATGACTTAAATGACAAATCGGTCTACCCTAGCCCATATTCGAATGTATATAAAGACCGAGCGGTGAATCTAATTACCGTTGGAGCTAGTAGTGATCCATTGATTGCTGAAAGTTTATTAACTGACTTTAGTAATTACGGAAATAAAATAGTTGATCTAATGAGTCCTGGAAATAAAATATTTTCAAGCTTACCCAATCAACAATACGGTTTTTTAGACGGCACTAGTATGTCTGCACCAATTCTGAGTCATATTGCTGCATTGGTTCGTGCTTATTTTCCAAAGCTTAGCGCTGTCCAAGTCAAAGACATTCTATTACAAAGTTGTTGGGTGCCAAAAGAAGGAACAACAAACTTGAATGAAATATGTACTGTGGGTGGAATTATAAATGCAGCAAAAAGTATTGAAAATGCACTCCGAATTCAAAGTAATAACCTTCCATAAATTTTAAAAAATAACAACAACTATACATGTCTAGACCAAGCACCACAGAGTACGCCAGCTTTTTTCAAACCTATATTAATTATACAAGTGGGAAAGACTATGAGATTCTTGTAAAACAATACCATGACCGATTGGTGGATTCGTGGAACGCGATCCCTTTGGAAAAAATAAATTATGCCTATGGTCCAGAAAAGTGGACAATACAGCAAATGTTTCAACATGTAATTGATACTGAAAGAATTTTTGCTTATCGTGCCCTAGCAATTGCAAGGCAGGACAAGACCGCTTTACCTGGTTTTGATGAAAATAGCTATGCAGCAAGCGCAGATGCAAGTCACCGTAATTGGAAGGATATGTTGATTGAATGGAGAACTGTTAGACAAGCTACCAATTTATTATTTGCATCATTTACGCCTGAACAAATGAAAACAAAAGGCAATTGCAATGGACATGATGTGACTGTGAATGCTTTAGGATTCATCCTATTTGGTCATGCACTGCATCATTTGCATGTATTAAAAGAGCGTTACGATGTATAATTGAAATTGAGTTACAGGTGTAACTCAATTAAAGCATTCTAAAAATTCGAATAAAAAAAGAACCCCTAAATAAAAATTAGGGGTTCTTTTTTGCCTTTCGGCCATACTCATTTTTTGAAGGGGAGATCAACCTTAAATATGAATGAGTCGCACATTCAACCTTAAATATGAATGAGTCGCACATAGTGTGACTTAAATTCTATTATCAAATTATTTAGTTGCATAGATATGTACAGCTAATTGAACTTGCGTATCAATTGCACCCACACCATAGTTGATGCCAAATAAAGTTCTATCAATTGGGAAAAATGCTTCTGCAAAAAAACCTTTCTCATCTGCATTTCTGATGATTGCTTCAAAACTGATGTCTTTAGTGATCCCCTTTAATGTTACTGAACCAGTCAAAGTTGCTTTCTCACCAGTTGAATACTTTACAGAACTGATATTGAAAGTCGCTTCACCAAATTTAGCGATGTCAAAAAAGTCAGCAGAAGATAAATGACCAGCTAATTTATCGCCAGCAGGGTCTGTTACTTTCATACCAGCAACATCTACTACAAAAGATCCACCAACTAATTTACCACCATCCACTTTTACAGAACCGGACTTCACTGGGAAGAAACCTGTATGGAAATCGGATTTTTTAGAACCTGTGAAATCTACCTTACTCTTTTGAGCTGTAACTGTAAATGTGTCAACTGGTTTTACAGAAGTTGAATTTTTAAATGAGAACAATGCCACTGTGGCCAATGCGAATGCAGAAGAAAGAATGATTTTTTTCATATTTGTTGTTTTTTAAATTTTTAATTTGCAATTGATAAGTGATAACAAATTAGGACAGTTTTAGTTTAGTTTATTATCAAATTAAAAACAATCTTACTTTTTTTGATTGTTTATTGTTTTCCAAAGATACGAATCAATGTTTAAACAACAAAAAAATATACTAATCTATTTTTCAACCTATTCTGACTTAATAATCTGCGTTTTATCTATTATCTTCGCCAAAATTTCCCATTATGAACCTGCATGAATATCAAGCAAAAGAATTGCTTAAAAAATACAATGTTCCTGTTCAAGAAGGAGTAGCAGTTGATAACGTTCAAGACGCAGTTGCTGCCTACCAAAAAATTGCTACAGAAACCAATAATAAATTTGCTGTAGTGAAAGCTCAAATTCACGCTGGTGGTCGTGGTAAGGGTAAAATCAATGGATCTGAACAAAGAGGTGTTGCTGTTGGTAAATCTGCAGAGGATATCGAAAACTTTGCAAAAAATATACTTGGTGGCACATTGGTAACCATCCAAACTGGCCCAGCTGGAAAATT
The DNA here is from genome assembly GCA_037143275.1 of Chitinophagia bacterium. Taxonomy (GTDB): domain Bacteria; phylum Bacteroidota; class Bacteroidia; order Chitinophagales; family Chitinophagaceae; genus Sediminibacterium. Next base: position 25,681 of record JBAWZB010000002.1, on the reverse strand, counting down.
AGTAAGCAAAATTTTAGTGGCTCAAGACGTGTATTATGAAGGTCCTCAGCCAACGAAGGAATTATACTTATCTATCTTATTAGATCGTGCTAAGGGCATGAATGTAGTGATGTATAGCACTGAAGGAGGAATGGATATTGAAGAAGTAGCACACAATACCCCAGAAAAAATATTCAAGGAGTGGGTACACCCTGGTGGTGGATTACAAGGTTTCCAAGCAAGAAAAATTGCTTTCAACTTAGGTTTAAGTGGAGAAGCGTTTAAAAGTTGCGTAAAATTTGTCACTAATTTATACAACGCTTATGTTGGATTAGACTGTGGCATGTTAGAGATCAATCCATTATTCAAAACTGCCGATGATAAAATCATTGCAGTGGATTGTAAAATGAATATCGATGATAGCGCATTAATGCGTCATCCAGATTTATTAGCAATGAGAGATGTGACTGAGGAAGATCCTACAGAAGTAGAAGCTGGTGAATTCAATTTAAACTTTGTAAAATTAGATGGTAATGTGGGTTGTATGGTGAACGGAGCTGGTTTAGCAATGGCAACCATGGATATGATTAAGTTAAGTGGTGGTGAGCCTGCTAATTTCTTAGACGTAGGCGGTTCAGCGAATGCACAAACAGTGGAAGCAGGATTTAGAATTATCATGAAAGATCCAAATGTAAAAGCTATTTTGATCAATATATTCGGCGGTATCGTTCGTTGTGATCGTGTTGCTGCTGGTGTGATTGAAGCATTCAACAAATTAGGCAATATCGATATTCCAATCATTGTACGTTTACAAGGCACCAATGCGCTTGAAGCAAAAAAATTAATTGATGAAAGTGGATTGAAAGTTCAATCTGCTATTTTATTGAGTGAAGCGGCAGATTTGGTGAAGCAAGCTGTAGCGTAGTTTATAAAATACTTTTAAGATTTATAGTAATGCCTCGATTTTCGGGGCATTATTTTTTAGCCTACCCTATATCCTAGATTTTTTTATATTCGATTTTGAAAAATAGTATGGTCAATAAAACTAGCCTTGTACTATTCTTACCTCAGAAAGTCCACTAAAAGAATAGACATGACCTGTTGCAAGTTCTACACATTCAATACGAATACGGCGTTTTTTTATTTTCTTAAAGCGCTTTCCTTTTTCAGTTTCAAATAATACCCCATCTGGCAAATGCGCTAAGAATGCCATACCTTCTTTTTTAACTTTGTCATATCGCCTCAAAACCAATAATAATGCCGTTTCTCCATTCGCAGTTGCAGCTGGATTTAATACTGTTTTTTGGAGTGATTTTTTAATATCCATAGGAAAGATATCTCTTTGGATAAAATCTGCAAGTAGTAACCCATACAATTGTTTCCATTCTTTACCGTGTGCCTCTACCCTATTTTTATATTGTTCAAAACAAAGTAAATGACCCAATTCATGTAAGAGCGTAATTAAAAACTCATACTGATTTAAATTTCCGTTCACCGAAATTTTATGATTGGCCCCCATCATAGGATGTCGATAATCTCCCAAAACAGATTTCCTAGCTTTAGTCACTGTTAAGTGCACTTTATATTGATGAATCAATGCTAAGACAGGCTCAAAAGCACCCTCAGGTAAATAAGCTTTTAATGCTTGAAGTGGATGTTCAACTTTTGACAATCGATTTAATTTAAGCGTCTTTTTTTATTTTAGTCCACCCAATTTCTATCCAGCTATACATTATATATAAACCCATTGCAATCATTAAGTTGAGGTTTCCAATGGGTGCTTTTTTTTGAGTAGCATACCACAATGCTGCACCTCCAAAAATAATAAACTTAAACATAGTACCTGTCATCACAGATCTTACCATGGCATTGGGTTTACTTAGGTCTACTTGACTAATTCTTTTAAAATTAAATAAGGCCATAAATAATAAGATCCCATTAACAATGAGAACAAAATTGCTATTGATACGAGTAAGATTTGTTTGTTGCAAGATGAGGGTCAAAGAAAGTACTGCAAAAAATAAAGCAACTATTGGAAGGAACTTTTTTTGAAAATATAAATTCATTTATTTTTTGATTTAAGCTGGGTGTCTTTTACGATTTTGAATAATGAAAATACAATAAATAATGAAGGTAATATCCATAAAAAAAGGGGTGTTATCCTTGCCATTTTTCGATCAATAAATCGTCCTAAAAAAATCAAAATGGTTAACACAATTGCCCATTGGCTGGCAAGACCTGCGAACTTCCCCCATTGAATATTAAAATTACTATTATTTTTCATCTCACTCAATTAGTCTAAAGAAGGTAAACTCTCTGGAAGTGCAAGCGGTATTGTATCCAATTGTTGTGGGTTCCCTTCTGATAATACTTTTTTAATACCCTCAATATATTGTTCTTTAAAATGAACGGCTTGTTCTAAAGAATCTGTGCGAATTTTAAGCAATTCTAAAGCTGATCGGCTTTCTTTAGTACCATACCCAGGGATATAATATTTTAAGGGTGTAAAAGCAATCAAAGCAATTGTTAATCCAACTAAAAACATGAATGCAATACTGATTCCAAAATACACTGATTTTCTAGACAATCTAAAAGCAATCACCTCGTCATAAGTGTCATCGTTGGTCACCACCAAACGATAGGTACTGCTACGTCTCTTAAAAGTATTGTTAATATCTAAGTTTGCCATAATCTTTAATCTGTATAAAGGTACAACCTTTGCTTTATTTAAACAGAATATGCCGTATTTTTAAGGTGTTTTTAACCCTATGCAACAAGTTTATACAAATACTAAGTTCATACGCTTCATTTGCTTGATTGCAATGTCCCTGCAATTCCTTATTGGCGGTTCCACCTATGCACAGGATACAACAAAACCTATCTTGGATATTAATAACTCAAAAATTGTAAAAAAAGCCAACCAATTTATAGATACCACTCAAAAAAAGATTAATAATTTTATTTTCAAAAAAATTGATCGACTTAAGGATAGCTTGAATAAAAAAACAAATGACCTCATAGATAAAACGGGCATCAATGAAATTGAAAAGCCCTTACCCTATGAGCGGTTATTGGATAAAAAATACACCCTAGGACGTCGCGCTTATCAAAATACCGTTTCCCAGTTCAATTATTTATTCAATGCTGAAATTACTTTAGACGAAATCATCCAAAAGGCGCGAGCGATTCATGAAGATGATTATACAGAATTACTCCCTTTTTATGATTATGATTTAAGTAACACAGCAAAAGAATCAATTGATTCCATTATTTATAGATGCAATGCCAATATCGTATTGCATGACTTAAGAAGTAATTATGTAGATGACGCTTATTTGCTGTTGGCTAAGGCTTATCTTTTTCATAAAGACTTTGACACTGCTGCAAGCATTTTACAATTCATCAACTATTCCTTTTATGACAAAGAAGCTGGTGCAGATCAACCCATCGGTAGTAATTTAAATAAATCTGGTAAATTTAGTATTGCCTCTGTTGAGAACAATCGAGCTTGGGAAAATAAGAATATCCGAAATGAAAGCATGATATGGCAAGCAAGAAACTATTTCGAAGCTGGTGAAATCAATGAAGGAATAAGCTTACTGCAATTGTTAAAAACTGACGCCGGTTTTCCAAAACGCTTACACCCATTTTTATTTGAACAATTAGCCTATGGCTATTATTTATCGAGCATGAATGATAGTGCAGCAACTTATCTTATCAAAGGTTTGGATAACGCAGAAGATCTATTAACAAAAGCAAGATGGTCTTTTTTAATTGCGCAATTATATGAAAAGGAACAAAAAATTGACCTTGCGTATAATTGGTACAAAAAAGCTGGAGTAATTTTATCCAATCCAGTCATATCGGTCTATGCCAATATTTATATGGCAAGCATCGATGCAAATAGAGGAGAAAAATCATGGGAAAGTTTAGCAAATGCATTAGAGCGCATGTTAAAGAAAGATAAATACATTGGCTTTGCTGACATCATCTACTATGAAATGGCCCAACTGGCCATGCGAAATAAAGTATCATCAAAGGCGAATCAATGGCTTATAAAATCGATTCAGAAAAACGAAAAAAATAATAGGCTTAAACAAAAAGCTTTGGTTCAATTAGGTGCTTTGAATTATAAAGAGGATCAATTCAACATTGCTAAGATTGCCTATAATAATTTGAATGATGTATTAAAAACAAATCCAAATTATGACCAAATCACTTTAAGAAAAAAATGGATCGATCAAATAGCCGACTTAAATGAATTGATTGCTAATGAGGATAGTTTGCAAATGATTTTTGCTGCTCCAAAAATGAATCAGCCTCAAATGGCCAAACAATGGCAAAAAAATGTAGCTATCATGAAGTCATTGCAAAAAGATTTATTAGCTGATCCAAGCAAAAAAACAACAGAAGCTGCAACGAAGAATAAAAACAATCAAAATAATAACCAAGGTTATAGTTTCAGCAATGCTTTTACAAATACATCCCCAAATCAAGTTGTGAAATCAGACTTCTACTTTGACAATCCACAAAATGTAAGCATGGGTGTTAGTAATTACATTAAAAAATGGGGTGATAGACCAAATGTGGACAATTGGCGTAGAAAAACAACCATCCAATTAACAACAACGAATCCTAACAATAACAATTTAGATCCGATACAACTTAGCGGGCAATCAACTACAAATATCGTTGAGGCTATCAATCCTACCCCCCTTCTACAAAAAGACAATACTGATTCACTTGCAATCCAATTGATTCAAAATAATGCAGACCTCAATCAATCTAAAGCCAAAAGAAATAAGAATAGTTTATCCATTGCGAAATTATTTTTATATGAGCTGAATGATTTTGAAAAAGCATTGCCAAGATACCAGGAAGTCATTCAACATAATATTGACCCCAATGCCACAGAAAGTGCACTACTTGATTTGGCAAGCCATTATTTACATATTGGACAACCAACTAGGTCTGATAGTATTATACAAATCATCACGCAAGCGTTTCCTGAGGGTAGCTATCTTCAAAAAAAGAAGGCTAAAGAAAATATTGAAAACATCAATAAAAATAGTTCAGAAGCCTATTCGGCAGCTTATTTTACTGCGCAAATTGGAGATTGGGATCAATTTAGTGCACAAATGGAGACTGCACAACAACTATTTAAGGGGACTAAGTGGAACACCCCCTACCAGTTTTTAAAAGTAAAAATGAATGCGCAACAAGGAAAAGACAGCTTAGCAATTGATCTGTTAAATCAGATTATTACACAAAACAAGAGTGAGGCTATTAAGGCAAGAGCGAAGGATATTATCACCGAGATCAATAACCGAAAGGCAACCGAAGCCTATCTTGCTGCATTAAAAATTGAAAAGCCAAAAAAAATAGTGAATATGGCTCAAGAAGCAATCGAAAAAACCAAAGGGCCTTCAATTGCAATCAAGCATGACAGTAGTTTAAATAGCACTGGTAAAATCAATGCTATGGCTTCTGAAAATGCAAATCAAATTACTTTCACCAACGATAGCTTAGAACAACATTATATTGCTTTGCAAACAATGAATGTTTCTACTGTATTTGTAAAAGAGATTCAAAATGCTTTTAAAGATGTCAATGCAGAAGATTTCAGAAAATTAAACCTTGCAGTTACTTTTGTACAGTTTACAGATCAAAGTCATATCGTATGGATTGGACCATTTACAAATGCATCAGAAGGTCTAACCTATTTGAAACAAGTGAAGCCTAGATTAAGTACAGAAATTATTTCTTTCGTTGCTAAAAATCAATACGACCTCACATTAATTGGAAAATCAAATATCATTCTAATTAATAATCAAGAGCAATTGAACCAATATAAGCGCGATAAATCAAACTATTATTTTAAACCTTAAATGGTAAAATGTGAACCCAGAAAATAAAACAACCACAAAAGAAGTTAAAAAGGGACCAAAAAATTGGGCTAGGCTATTTTGGAAATACTATTTAATTGGAGCAGGTATCTTTTTCCTATTCATCTTGATGCTCAATTTTGGATGGATTGGTGATATGCCCGATTTAAATGACATTGAAAATCCAACAGCCTCTTTAGCAAGTCAAGTGTATGCTCAAGATGGTACACCCATGGGAAAGTTTTATTTAGAAGATCGGATTAGTGTGAAGTACAGAGATATTAGCCCCTATTTGTTACAAGCACTGGTTGCAACAGAAGATAAAAGATTTTATGACCACTATGGTATTGATGGCGAAGGCTTATTAAGAGCGGTTGCTTTTCTTGGAAGCCAAGGTGGTGCTTCTACCATCACCATGCAGACTGCAAAAAACTTATTTACAGATAACTGGGGCACCAAAAATAAACTATTAAGAGTCATTCAAAAAATCAAAGAGAGTATCATTGCCATCAAGTTAGAACGAAATTTCACTAAGCAAGAAATCATTACGTTATATTTAAATACCGTCCCATTTAGTGAAAACCTATTTGGTGTCAGCAATGCCTCTAGATCCTTTTTTCAAAAAGAACCAGACCGTTTAACCATCGAAGAAGCTGCTTTGCTTATTGGTATGATCAATGCCCCTACCAAATACAATCCCAATAGGAATCCTAAATTAGCCATTGAAAGAAGAAATTTAGTTTTGAATAGAATGGCTGGTGAAAAATACATCACTAATGATCAAGCTACTCAATTAAAAGCTTTGCCGTTGGTAACTAATTTTAAGAAGCTAGACGAAAACAATGGATTAGGTCCCTACTTTAGAAGTTACCTTGGAGAGTACATGAAAAAATGGTGTAAAGAGCACAAAAAGAATAATGGCGATCCCTATAACTTATACAGAGATGGTTTAAAAATTTACACCACCATCAACCCTCGTATGCAATTGTATGCAGAGGAGGCAGTTGCAAGACATATGACCTATTTACAAAAAGAATTTAACAAACAATCCAATATTAAAACTGGTAGTGTTTGGAAAGACTTTAATAATCAATTAGAATTAGCCATTAAACAAACCGACCGTTGGAGAAATTTGAAACGTGAGGAGATGGATGAGACTGACATTAGAAAGACTTTTGACGAGTCTTTACCAATGCATGTGTTTGCATGGAATAAAAATAGATTTATCGATACCATCATGACGCCGATGGACTCTTTAAAATACCATAAGCAAATGCTACAAACAGGTTTCTTAGCAGTGGACCCATTTACCGGTGAAGTTAAAGCATGGGTGGGTGGCATTGATTTTAAAACATTCAAATACGACCATGTAAATATCAATACTAAAAGACAAGTTGGCTCCACCATGAAACCTTTATTGTATTCTTTAGCCATTGAAAAATCTGGTTTTACCCCATTTAGTATTGTTCAAGACCAACAACAGAATTTTGAAGGTTATGGCATGGTACCCAATACACCAAAATCTTGTACAGGACAGTCTATGCCAATGGCGCAGGCTTTAGCTGAATCCAGAAACTGTGCCACCGCTTATATCATGAAGCAAATAAATGGAAACGGAAATGAAGCTGCAAAAGAATTAGTTACCTATTTAAAAAAAGCCAATATTCAAGCAGAAATTCCAGCCTACCCTTCTATTGCTTTAGGTGCATGTGAAGTATCCTTATTTGAAATGGTTCAAGCTTATACCATGTTCCCAGGCGGAGGATACAATGCCCAACCATTTTTCATTAATCGTATCGAAGATAAAAATGGCAATGTATTAGAGAGTTATTCACCACAAAGAAGAAAAGTGATTAGTGAATTAACGGCCTACTCTGTTGTGAGTATGATGGAGGGTGTTATTTCAAAAGGCACAGGTAGGAGCATGTATTCCTACGATATTGGAGCGCAGTCTGTTGCAGGTAAAACTGGAACAACCAACGACAATAGTGATTTATGGTTTATGGGCTACACCCCGCAAATTCTTGCTGGAGCATGGGTGGGTGCGGATGATCGTTATATTCGTTTTACAGATAATTATTTTGGACAAGGCGCACATGGTTCCTTACCAATTTGGGCCTATTTTATGAACAAGGTGGCAAACGACCCTGCATGTAATTTAGATAGAAACGCTAGTTTTGTTAGACCTGATAATTTAAGCACCGACTTTAATGTGAATTTTGTTGGCAAGGATTCAAGTGTAGATTTAACATTACCAGATGAAGATGCAGAGGGCATCGCAGCAGAATCAGATTACAGTTTAATTTCAAATAACGAACCAACTGTTGAAACCCCTGCTGTAAACAATCCACCGGCCAATAAACCTGCATTACCCAAAAAGCCAACCACAGAGCCTAAGCAAGCAACTACACCTGCTAATAAACCAAAAGCGGTGATGCCTAAGAAACAAAAATAAAATGTTGATTCAATAACAAAGATCTAAATAGGCTGAAATAAAATTCAGCCTATTCTTTTTGCCTTAAAGCGTATTGCAAAGTAAAATGATGGTAATTGTTTTTCTGGAAGAAACCTGTTCCGTATTGAAACTGAATTCTTTTGTAGGGGAATCCAAAACCTGCACTCAATCCGTTTAGACTATTGGGTTGATTGGGAAGGTTTAATTCGAACCTTCGTGCAAAATGATAGCCAAGATCTAATTCAAAATTTTCTCCGATATACAATTGTGTTCCCAAAACAAGATGATTGAATAGATTTTGAAGTGAACCAGGTTTTTTATAGCCCTCTGCATTGTAAAAATTGAGGTCATAGTAGTTATCGTTCCAAACAGATAATCGCTCTGCTGTCAAAGAAAATTGTAAAGGGGCGTTGGCTAATTTTTTGGACCAGCCAAGTATTAAATTCAATGGCAGTTCCTCCTTCACTTGAAAATATTTTAACTGAGTTCCTACATTTTGTAACAAAATGCTCCATTGTGACAATCCATTTGGTGCAAAATAACTTACTCCAACATCCATTGCAATGCCATTGGATTTATAAGCGCCATAATTAGATTGTATGAATTTGATTTGTGTGCCAAAATGAAAATACTCCTGATAAGTTTTTGCGATACCTACCTGAACCGCATATTCATTGGGATGTATGTTCCCATATTCGTTGCCTAAAATGTCCGTTTGTGCAATACTTCCATAGTCCATATAATGCACCCCCCATCCAATCATCCAATCAGATTTTAATTTATTTGCACCGTTTAAATCATATTGTTGTATGCCAGCAAAATAAGGCTTCACACTCAATTGAAATGCACCATCTAAGTTGGTCGATAATAAAGCTGGTTGCATCATTGCTAAGCCAAGATCATTCCCAATTGAACTAATATTAAGTCCGCCTAAACTTGTGGCTTTAGCAGCATAGGGTAATTTTAAAAACTGGTAGACTGCATTCCCAGCAGTAGACTGTGCATGAAGCGTAGCACCCCCTAAAAACCAAGCACTATTAAAATAGCAGGCAATAAAAAACCCTAGCCTATAAATGAATTGAAGCACACTCATATAACAAAGCTAGGGTTTGGAATTTAAAAATCACTTAAACAAGGGCTAAATCTAGCACCTGTTGCATATTTTTCACATAATAAAACTTCACGCCTTTGATAAAAGATTGCTCAATTTCATGCACATCTTTTTCGTTTTGCCAACAAAGAATAATTTCTTTCATGCCCGCTCTTTTAGCAGCTAAGATTTTTTCTTTGATACCGCCTACAGGCAAAACCTGTCCCCTCAATGTGATCTCTCCTGTCATGGCTAAGAATGGCTTTACTTTTCTTCCTGTATAAGCAGAACTTAAAGCTGTTAAAATAGTGATGCCTGCACTAGGACCATCCTTTGGAACCGCACCTTCTGGTACGTGCATGTGCACTGACTTTGTATTAAATAGGGTTGGATCAACTCCAATTTTTTTAGCGTTGGCTTGTAAGTAGGTCATTGCAGTTGTTGCACTTTCTTTCATCACATTGCCTAAATTACCAGTTAGTTTTAATTCACCTTTTCCTTCAGAAAGTAAAGTTTCAATAAATAAGATATCACCCCCAACATAAGTCCAAGCTAAACCAACAGCTACACCGGGCATATTCACTGTTTTATAAAGCTCATTACTATACCTTGGTTGTCCTAAAATTTTAAGTAGATCTAATTTACTGACTGTTGGTTTAATTTTTATTTTATTCGCAATTTGTTTTGCTTGGTAGCGCATGATCGATGCTAACTGACGATCTAATTCTCGCACACCACTTTCTCTCGTATAATCCTCAATTACTTTTTCCAATACATTATCTTGTATTTTGAAATTGTATTTCTCAAGACCATGCAATGCTTTTTGTTTAGGGAATAAATGTCTTTTTGCAATCTCCACTTTTTCCTCTACGGCATAACCACTCAGATCAATGATTTCTAAACGATCTCTTAAAGCAGGTTGAATTTGACTGATATCATTTGCAGTGGCAATAAATAAAGTCTTGCTTAAATCATATTCAGATTCTAAGTAATTATCGTAAAAGCTATGATTTTGCTCTGGATCTAAGACTTCCAATAAAGCAGAAGAAGGATCTCCTCTTTGGTCTTTTCCTATTTTATCAATCTCATCTAATATCATGACAGGATTAGACGTCTTTACCTTGCGGATGCTTTGAATGATTCTTCCAGGCATAGCACCAATATAAGTTTTACGATGTCCTCTAATTTCACTTTCATCATGCAGCCCACCTAAACTAACACGGGTATATTTTCTGCCAATGGCATGCGCAATGGACCTGCCCAAAGATGTTTTTCCAATTCCTGGAGGGCCTAAGAAGCAAAGGATTGGACTTTTCATGTCTCCCTTTAATTTTAAAACAGCTAAGTATTCTAAAATACGATTTTTGATTTTGCCCATGCCATAATGATCGTCATCTAACACTTTTTTGGCGTGCTTTAAATCATAGTTGTCATCGGTATATTCGTCCCATGGAAGGTCTAGTAATAAATCTAGGTGATTGTACACCACAGAATAATCTGGTGTACTTGGATGCATACGCTCCAATTTTTCTAACCCATTCTGAAATAATTTCTTAGCAGCCTCAGGCCATTTTTTATGTTCTGCCTTCTTTTTCATTTCAGCCACTTCTCTTTCATTAGGATCTCCGCCTAACTCATCCTTAATACTTTTAAGTTGTTGCTGTAAAAAATAATCTCTTTGTTGTTTGTCTATTTCTGTTCTGGTCTTATTGGCCACTTTATTCTTCAATTCTACAAACTGTAATTCTTTTTGTAAGAACTCAACTAGTTTTTCGGCTTTCTCTTTGACACCATTGATTTCTAATAAACCCTGTTTTTCTTGTAATTCAATGTTGAGGTTGCTTCCAACAAAATTGACCAAGAAAAGTGGGCTTTCAATATTTTTTAAAATCATAGTTGCCTCGGAAGGAAAATTTGGAGACAACTGAATAATCTGTGCGGCCAAGTCTTTAATGGTCGATAACAAAGCTTCAAAATGATTGTCCTCTTTTTGAACTGGTACATCATCAATCAACTTTACTTTCCCTTTAAAAAATGGATCTTCCTCCACCATCTCAATTAACTCAAAACGCTTTTTACCTTGAATGATAATGGTGGTGCCCCCGTCTTGCATCTTGATCATTTTAATGATCTTTGCCACCGTTCCAATCGCACATAAATCTGCTGGATTGGGATCTTCTATAATCCCATCTTTTTGTGCTAAGACCCCTACTAATTTATCTTTAGCATAAGCTGCTTTAACTGCTTGGATGCTCTTGTCTCTTCCCACTGTAATTGGAATCACTACCCCAGGAAACAGGACGGTGTTTCTTAAAGGAAGGATTGGGATCATTTCTTCTATCACAAGTGCAGGTTCATTTTCCATATCCTGCTCGTTAAAAGTGAATAAGGGAATGAACTCGTTGTCTTCTTCTGTTTTAAATAAAAATTGTTTATCCAATGTCTTTAGTTTTATAATTCTAGTCAAAATGACATAAACCTTTGAAGCTATGTAGGCTATATCAGTCTGGTTATATATAGGCAATATTGATGCCAAAAGGAATCAAATGTAAGAAAGCCCCTTGAGTTAGGCACAAAAAAAATCCTTTCCGAAATTTCGGAAAGGACCTTCTTGCAAGAAGTTATTTAAAAACTTCTAGAACTACTTTTTAGCAGCAGAATCAGTAGCAGTTGAATCCATTGGCATAGCAGCAGAATCAACAGCAACTACAGCTGTATCAACAGTTGCAGCAGCAGAATCAGTCTTAGCTTCAGTAGAAGCACCACCACAAGCAGTTAAAGCCGCGATAGCGAAAATTGCGAATACTTTTTTCATTTTTAATGTTTTAAGTTTAGTATAAAAAATACGAGAGCGAAGATAAGGTTTAACAATACATTCACCAAAATTTAACTAATTAAATTCATGTTATTTTATAATTAACAGCAAATTCATAGTTTTTTTAACCTAACTACTTCTTTCTGAAGTAGATACGAACAGGTACCCCTGTAAAATTGAAATTTGCTCTCACCTGATTTTCAAGGTAATTCCTGTAAGGCGTTTTGACATCATCTGGAAAATTAGTGAAAAAAGCAAAACTTGGCACCCTAGTTGGTAATTGCTGCACAAATTTGATCTTGATGACGTGTCCCCTAACTACTGGAGCTTGGTATTTCTCAATTGCCTTTAACATGATGTCATTCAACTTAGAAGTTGGGATTTTACGATGCTTATTCTCATAGACATCCAATGCCATCTCGATGGCTTTGAAAATACGCGTCTTTTCAACTGCTGAGATAAACAAAATAGGCACATCTGTAAAAGGTGCCAGTTTGTCTTTTAGCCTTTTTTCATAGTCTCTAGCCGTATTGGTTTCCTTAGGGACTAAATCCCATTTATTCACTAAGAACACGATACCCTTCCCCTTTTTAGCAGCAAGACTAAAGATACTTAGATCCTGCGCTGTGATGCCCTTTACTGCGTCAATTACCATTAAACAAACATCTGCCTCATCCATGGCTTTAATCGCACGAATCACAGAATAAAACTCTAAATCGTCTTTTTCCTTATTCTTTCTTCTAATTCCTGCAGTATCAATCAATATAAACTCCTTTTGGAACATATTGTAATGGGTATGGATGGTATCTCTGGTAGTGCCAGCGATATCACTCACAATGGTTCTATCTTGACCTATGAAAGCATTTAGTAAAGAGGACTTGCCCACATTTGGTTGGCCTATGATGGCAATTTTAGGCACATTGTCTGCCGCTTCCAATTCCTCGTCTGTAGGTTGCACTTCTGTTATGAAAGTGGTGACTGCGTCTAATAACTCACCAGTGCCACTTCCTGAAATTGAACTCACAAAATAGTTATGTTCAAAGCCCATACTATAAAATTCAGTCGCGTCTAATGCCCTATTTGAATTGTCTACTTTATTGGCCACCACTAAAACTGGCTTGGTCGTTCTTCTTAACATATCCGCCATGGCTGTATCTAAATCGGTCATACCAACCGCAGCATCCACCATAAAGATAATACAGTTGGCTTCGTCAATGGCAATCCTAACCTGCTTTCTGATTTCAGTCTCAAACATATCACTTGAATCAGGCACAAAACCGCCCGTATCAATTACATTGAAATTTTTACCATTCCATTCTGTCACACCATATTGACGATCTCTTGTAACACCACTAACATCATCGACAATGGCCTTACGCTCTTCTAACAAGCGATTAAACAGGGTACTTTTGCCCACATTGGGCCTACCTACTATCGCGACTGTAAAACTCATAAAACTTAAATTTAATAATCAAATAAACTATCTTAAAATACAATATATTAAATACTTAGTACTAATTATATTAATACCCAAACTCTTTTAGCTTCAACTCATTGTCTCTCCACTTTGGTTTCACTTTAACAAGCAACTCCAAGTAGACCTTGGATCCAATGAAAGCTTCAATATCCTTTCTTGCTAAAGTGCCTATCTCCTTAATCAACTTACCCTTCTCGCCAATGATGATGGCCTTTTGTGATTCTCTGTTCACCACAATGTCTGCTTGAATCTTTACTAAAAGGGGCTGCTCCTTAAAAGAATTCACCAATACCGCTGTATGGTATGGGATTTCTTCCCCAAACAAATGGTATATTTTCTCCCTTATAATTTCACTCACAAAGAACTTAGTCGGCAAGTCACTTAAGTCTGACTGGTCAAAGAAAGGATGCCCACCTTCTGGTATTAATTGTAAAATAACTTTCAATAGCCTATCTATATCACTGATATTCAATGCACTAATAGAGATAATTTTAGAACAATAAGGCTTATTGCTAAAGTAGGCATTTGCCTCTTTTACCCTGCCGCCTTCGGCTAAATCCGACTTATTCATCACCACAATACAAGGCACTTTTAACTTCAATGCAATGAACATAGCATCAATTTCGTCAAAATCGTCCCTTACATCCACCATTAAAAGACCAAGATCTGCATCTTCCAAAGCGGATTTAACTGCCCCCATCATCTTTTCATGCAGCTTGTACTTAGGATCAATGATTCCCGGCGTATCGGAGAAGATGATTTGATACTCGTCCTCCTTGTTTAAAAAGGCCTTGATTCTATGTCTTGTTGTTTGGACCTTAGAGGATACAATAGCCATCTTCTCGCCCATAATGGCGTTTAAAAGCGTGCTCTTGCCTGCGTTAGGCTTACCAAATATGTTAACAAAACCAACTTTCATTCCTTTTCTTTAATTGTACAAACTTACGACAAAAAAAATCCGCTCTCGATAAGAATCGGGAGCGGGATTAGATGTTGCGAGGGAAGGGATCGAACCTCCGACCTTCGGGTTATGAGCCCGACGAGCTACCGCTGCTCTACCTCGCGATGTTTGGACGGCAAAGTTACGCCAATATTACCAGTAAACCAAGTTTATTAGGAAGATAAACAGCATTCAACTAATCAATCCCTATGCCTAATGCTAGATGCGCCTGTACTTCGTTGCTCTTTAATAGATGCTGTTCCCTTGTAATCGATGCTGCTGGCACCGGAAGCCTGTGCTTTAAGCATGTCAGAAACATGTACTTTAATATTGCTAGCACCGGAAGCTTCTACAGATGCACCCTTCACCAAATAGTCATACATTTTCACGCTAGACGCACCTGATACTTCCACTATTAAATCATCTCCTGAGCCTGACACTTCAATATCACATGCGCCAGACCCTTTTACTGAAAACGCACCAGCATGAACAGTTGCTTTAAAATTGGAGGCGCCTGATAATTCTGTCATTAAAGTACTTGCTTTAATATCCCCTTTTAGATCACTCGCTCCTGAAAGATTAATTTTTAATTTTTCAGCGCTTAAGCCATTCACAATTTTAATATTGGTTGCACCTGAGGCTGTTAAGGCATACAATTCATTTACACTCACATAGGCTTTGATTCTATAATCTTCATTCCCCCATTTCCACCATTTATTATAATTATCAGCCATTCTAATAATTAAAGTACCTCCTACAACTTCTGTGATGATTCTATTTCTGTACTCATCCGATTTTGCACTCACTGCCACTTCTGTCTTATTGGACTGACTTATGAATAACTCTATGGCATTGGATATACGAATAGATGTGAAATTAGGCAGTTTTCTTACTTGTACATTTTCGTCATAAATCACGCCCATTTTGTTTTGAGCTTGAGCAACAAAGGCCATTAAAAGGCAAGCGAATAAGGCTATTTTTTTCATAGGAAGGGTAATTTATACCTTATAACGAAAGGCTTAGAATAAAGTTACAGTTGTTCGTCTTAAAAAAGCGTCCTATTTTTGTACCGTCCCGGGGTGCTGTAAAAAGCTGAGATAAAACCCGTTGAACCTGAACAGGGTAATGCCTGCGAAGGGAAGGTCACCGCAATTTCTGCGCTTCTTCTCATAGCTATTCCCTGTTCCCGCTATTATTCAACTAACAATTAGCTATGATCAAGTTATTGAGCACTTTGGTATCTATTTTATGTATTACTTCTTTGTTAGCGCAAAAACCAAAACAAATTTTTACTAAAAAAGATAGTTCTAATCAATTCACTGACAGTATTAGAAGCTTACCTCCTCTAGAAATTAAAGCTATTAGATTGAGTGAGCAAGCACCTTTTGCGAAAACAAATATCAGCAAAGCACAAATTGCTATGAACAATGTTGGACAAGACCTACCCTTTTTACTTGAGAACACCCCTTCTGTAGTTGTCAATGCGGATGCGGGCATTGGTGTGGGTTATACAGGTATACGAATCAGGGGGACGGATGCCACTAGAATTAACTTTACATTAAATGGCATTCCTTATAACGACCCAGAAAGTATGGGTACTTTTTTTGTGAATATACCAGACTTTGGATCTAGTGTGAATAGCATACAAGTTCAAAGAGGTGTTGGTACTTCCACCAATGGTGCTGGCGCTTTTGGTGCTAGTGTGAATTTAATGACCAACGACTATCATCCTGCCTCCTATGTATCCTTGCAAAATACGGCTGGATCTTTTAATAGTTTTAAAAATAACCTTGTATTTGGATCTGGATTAATTCAAGATAAATTCACCATTGATGGCAGGATGAGTTCCATTCAAAGCGACGGATTTATTGACAGGGCAAATAGTAATTTAAAAAGCTTTTTTGTGAGTAGCACTTATTGGGGCAATCAATCTTCTTTAAGGTTGAATATTTTTAGTGGAAAAGAAAAAACCTATCAAGCATGGTATGGCGTACCACAGGAATTAATTGCGACCAATAGAACCTACAATCCAGCAGGAACTGAAAAAGCAGACGCACCTTATGACAATCAAACAGATAATTATCAACAAACACATTACCAATTATTTTACAATAAGAACATCAATCGTCAGTGGAAATGGAATACTGCATTGTATATAACAACTGGGAGAGGGTATTACGAAGAGTATAAAGCTGGCGTCAATTTTGCAGATTACAATATCGATACCACAGGTAAAAAAAATATACCCTCTGACTTAGTTAGAAGAAGATGGTTGGACAATCAGTTTTATGGACAGATTGCTGCACTTTCTTATGTGGATAGTTTAAATGATGTAACTATAGGTGGAGGTTGGAGTAGGTATAATGGATTGCATTTTGGTACACTGCCCTATTTGAATCTGGCCCTTGCACCAGCAAATTATAAATATTATGACAATGATGCGTTCAAAAAGGAAATGAATACCTATGTAAAATGGGAAAGGAAATTAACTAAACAGTTTAAAAGTTTTATTGACTTACAATACAGATTTGTAAACCATCAAATGAACGGATTTACTCAAAATAAGGACTTAGTCATTGAAAGAAAATTTGATTTCTTTAATCCTAAAATGGGATTCTCCTATCAAACAAAAAATATTTTTTATTTCACAAGTGTTGCAGTGGCCAATAAAGAACCTATTAGAGAAGATTTTGAAGCTAGTGCCACGGAGCAACCAAGAAAAGAGCAATTGATCGATTGGGAAACAGGATTGGAATTTAAACAACCTAAATATGCCTTCAATGCCAATTTCTACTTTATGGATTACAAAGACCAATTGGTATTGGCAGGAAAAATCAATGATGTAGGCGCTTATACTAGAATCAATGTGCCAAAAAGCTATCGAGCAGGAATAGAATTGCAACTTAAATATGCACTGAATACAAAAATTAGTTCTTCGTATACACTCACCTTAAGTCAGAATAAGATTAAAGCCTTTACCGAATATATGGATGATTATGATGCCTACACGCAAGTGGCGATACAACATAAAAATACCAATATAGCACTATCCCCTAATTTGACTTATAACCGAACATTGCATTGGAAACCAAATGATAAGTTCAGTTTTTTTTGGACAACCAAATACACTTCTAAGCAGTTCCTGGACAATACTCAGAATAAGGATATAATTTTAGATGCTTATTTAATCAATGATATCAATGCACATTGGACCATCTTGAATAAAGCAAAATTCACCATGCTATTGCAGGTTTATGCCAACAATTTTTTAGATGTACAATATGCACCCAATGGGTATACTTATAGTTTTATCTATGATCGTAAAATAACTATATCCAATAATTACTACCCTATGGCAGGAAGAAATTACTGGATTAGTTTGAAGATAGATCTTAAATAATTTTACTTTCTTGCATCAACCCCTTTAATGAACTTAACTAAACCAGTGAAATAAGTAAACTGGTCGTCATACATCGACATATGTGATCCTTTTGGACAATATAAATATTGCCCATCTTTCACTAATTTAGAAAGGGCTTCCATCGCTTTTGGGTCCATGGTATCAAATTCTCCACCAATACTTAAAGTAGGCACTGTTATTGTATTTAAATCCGCTTTGCGATCCCAATTCTTTAATACAGCATCTCCTACCACACCAAATTCAGAAGGACCCTGCATTCTTAAATACAAAGGATAGTTCATCCTTGCAAAAGCACGCTTCACAGGATCTGGCCAATTCGCAGGAGGCATTCTTAAAATATGTTCTGGATAATAATAGTCTGTAATAATTTTTAAATATTCAGGATTGGTGTACTCGCCCTTAGCTTCAAATGCACGAATTTTTGCAAGCACATCGGCTGGTAATTTTGGACCCAATACCTCGTTGGCATATTTTACATAATCAGGAATAGAAGGCACCATATTCGAAATAATAAGCCCCTTTAAATTCTTTTGATACTTAAGTGCATACTCGGTGGCCAATATACCACCCCAAGAATGACCTAATAAAAAGAAATTAGAAGAATCCATACCTAATGCCTTTCTAACTGTTTCTACTTCTTCTACAAATCTTGGTAAATTCCATAAACTAGTATCGTTAGGATTATCTGAATAAGCCGAACCTAGTTGATCGTAGTAATAATATTCAATTTCTGCTTTAGGAAAATAGGAATCGAAACATTCAAAATATTCGTGGGTAGAACCAGGGCCCCCATGTAACAATAAAACTTTTATTTTAGGATTGTTCCCGACTCTTTTTGTCCATACATTGAATACACCCTTACTTGTTGTAATAGGTATTAATTGAACGCCACCAGAAAGTGAATCCGCTCTGTTAGCATTGTCAAGATAAGTAGATGGTTTATTGTTATCAACATTACAAGCACTCAATGCTAGCGTAACTATTGACAATATTGCGATTAGTTTTTTCATTTTAAATCATTTATAGTGTTAAAAAAGATTATCCTGGGAATTTTTCCTGCCATGCTAACATACCACCTACCACGTTGACTACATTTTTGAAACCATATGGCTCCATCATCATACAAGCCTGTCCGCTCCTGTTTCCACTTCTACAATACACATAAACAGTCTCCTCTTTTAAGTGTTCTACTTCGTCTAACATTAAGGCTTGCACTAAACCAAGAGGTAATAATTGTCCTCCAATATTAAACGCAGCATGCTCATGAGGTTCACGAACATCTAATAAATTAAGTTTTTCGCCTGCGTCTATTTTTGCCTTTAAAGCCTCTACTGTTATTGTATGCATAGGTTGATTTTTGAAATTGTAATATAAGAAACGATGTATTTATTTTTATTGTTGGATAGAATCTCGAATAGGTTTTACCGGAGCGACTTTATCCAATACTAAATTAATTGTAGCGCCTTTGGAGACTGAATTTTGAATGGGCATGCCTAATGAATCTATTTGACTACCGTAAGCACTTGGATTTTGTTCAAATACGAATGCAGTAGCACTATCAACAATAGAACCATTCACTGAAACCACACCAAGGTTGAGTCCTAAACTCATCAACTGTGCTTTAGCTTGTTCATAGGTTAAGCCCACTAAATCTGGCATCAACAAACCTGCAGAAGCACCTCCATCTCCCACTAAAAAATGAATCAATGTACCAGAAGGGATTTTTGAACCTGGTGCAATAGGTTGGCCATTGACTAATTGATCAATGACTACATTTTTATTTTGATCTGGTACCATTTGAATAGATCCCAATCTTAATCCCAATACTTTTAAATAAGTCTCAGCACTCTTGATAGAAAACCCAACAAGGTTCGGCATATCCACTTGTGGCGCAATCACTCGATTGATAGTTAAATAGACAGTTCTTCCTTTTTTCACAACCTCATCTGCCTCTGGTGTTTGTCTTAACACTGAAGTTCTAGCAAGTGTGTCTACATAAATAGAGTCTTGCAATACGACATCAAAACCCAAAGCAGTTAAATTTTTCTCTGCAGCTAACACATCTAATCCAATCACTGCAGGTACTTTTTCAGTTTCGCCATTACCAGTGATCCATCCCAAAGAGAAAAAGAAAATAACGAATAAGCAAAGGGCTACTCCAAAGCCAATGAGCACATTCATCCACAATGGCTTTTTTAATATGTCGTCAATGAGTTTCAAATTGCTTGATTTTATTTTTGTTCCAAACTATCTTCAATAATCCAACCATAAAAATCTGTTAAGTTCCAGCCCATTGCTTTTACTTGCTGAGGAATCACACTTGCTTCACTTTGACCAGGCACTGTATTCACTTCTAGCATGTATGCCTTTTCGGCAGCTTCATCATAAATGAAATCAATTCTAACCACACCTCTACAATTTAAAATAGCATATACTTTTTGAGCAGCAGTAGTTAGACTATCAAACATTTTTGTAGTGATATCTGCAGGTGTAATTTCTTGACTCTTACCTTGGTATTTTGCTTCATAATCAAAGAACTCATTTTCTGTTTTGATTTCTGTGATAGGCAATACTGTGATCTTGCCTTTAGATTTAAATACGCCAATGGTGAATTCTCTTCCACTAATAAATTCCTCCACTAAAATCTGTGTATCTTCTTTAAAGGCTTTTTCTAATGCATTAGGTAGTTCACTGGCTTGATTCACTTTGCTTATTCCAAAACTACTTCCCCCATTATTTGGTTTCACAAATACTGGCAAAGAAAGATTGGATAAAATTTGCTCAGGGCTTAAAGCTTGTTCTTTAAATAAATGCAAGGATTTAGCCACACCTATCCCACCGAATCCTGCCACGGCAACCGTATATCTTTTATTGAAAGTCAGTGCAGATGTAGCGGTGTCACAACTTGTATAAGGCAAGCCAATCAAATCAAAATAACCTTGCATTTTGCCGTCTTCCCCTGGTGTACCATGTATACACATTAAAGCCACATCGAATTTAATTTTTTCACCATCATTATGAATACTAAAATCTGCTTTGTCTACCACTACTTTATCTCCAACTACATTCTCATACCACCAACCAGTAGGATGAATATCAATTTGATACACTTCATATTTAGATTTATCCAATGCATTGAACACCGTCTTTGCACTTTTATAACTAATCTCGGCTTCAGAACTGTATCCTCCTGTAACCAATGCTACTTTAATTTTCATAGTATCCACTTTGTATTGGGTCAATGATACACCAACATTTTTGACAATAAAAAAAGGGAAATGATTCCCTTTTTAAACCATTCAATTATAAATGTAATTTTTCTTTCTTAGCTAATAATTCATCCACAGTTTCTTTGTACAACTCATCTGGTACACAGCAGTCAACTGGGCAAACAGCAGCACATTGAGGCTCTTCATGAAAACCTTGACATTCTGTACATTTATTATGTGAAATGTAATAGGTATCCATCGCAACGGGTGCAATTCTAGCTCCTGCATCCACCGCTGTGCCATCCATTAAAGTGTAAGCACCTTTTAATGAAGTACCATCGGCCATGGCCCATTCTACTCCACCTTCATAGATTGCGTTATTTGGACATTCTGGCTCACATGCGCCACAATTAATACATTCATCTGTAATTTTGATTGCCATAAAAAATATTTAAATTTTAGTAACGTACTTTTGCTAACAAAGATATAACACAAGCATGAACTTACAAGCAAGAATTAAAGGTTTTGTCACTCTAGGACAACAGCTCTCAGATCCCAATAATACCTTATTAATTGAAGCAAAATCAGAAGCTTATCGCCAAAATGCATGGTTTTTACCCGAATTCATTGACCAGGCGATTCAACAAATCAGGGAGCAGTTTTTGGAGCAAAAAGCCCTTGAAGCATGGACTGCTGCGTATCCAACAATTGCAGACCAAGCTACCCATTTAAAAGTGGGTATTGTCATGGCTGGGAATATCCCTTTGGTAGGTTTTCATGATCTCTTAAGCACGCTCATTGCAGGACATACGGCAGTTGTAAAAAGGTCCTCGAAAGACCAGGTATTAATGGACTTTATCATTGCGCGTTTAATTGAAATTAATCCTGCATTTGAAGCACAAATCATCGTACAAGAACAACTCAAAAATTGCGATGCCTATATCGCCACTGGGGGCAATACCGCAGGCAATTATTTTGAATACTATTTTGGTAAATTCCCACATATTATCCGCAAGAATAAAACTTCCATTGCCGTTTTAGATGGGACTGAAACTTTGGCAGAATTAGCTGCCCTAGCAGATGATTGTATGTTGTATTACGGCATGGGCTGTAGGAATGTGACCCAAATTTGGGTGCCGGAAAATTATGATTTTATACCATTTTTAACCGCCCTTAAAAAATACAACTACTTACTAGACCAACATAAATACAAGCACAATTATGATTATCAATTGGCCTTGTTAATGATGGGTAAAAAATTGTATATGGATTCCGGCGGGGTGTTAATGAGTGAAAACCCTTCCCCATTTGCAGCCATTAGTCAAATTCATTATCAGCAGTATCAATTAGGGTCTTTACCTACATTTAATTTGGAGGAAATTCAATGCGTGGTGGGTAAAAATCAGCTTCCTTTTGGGAGTTTACAAAAACCCCTTTTAGCCCAATACGCAGACGGAGTGGATAGCTTAGCCTTTTTGACTAGCTTAAAATAAAAGCTATAAAATAAAATTAAATTATATTTAGTTGATTGTGTAAAATTGTCACGATTAACAAACTCTTTTCTTTATTTTTTGTTAAACCCAATTATGGAATTTGTGCCATAATTTCAGCTGTATTAAATTGCATTTAAATTGGTACAGAATTTGTAAAAATTTAACCAGATCCGATTCTTTTACTTTAAATCATAAAAGCATGAATATGAACTTAAAAAATGTAGCAGCCATTATTGGTATTAGCGCAGTGACTACCGTAGCAAGTATGTGGGCTTATGGTAAAATTTCAGCATCCAATTCAAGTTTTGAAACAGATGGCAAACTGCCAGCAAATTATGCCAGTTTTTTTAATGGCAGTGCCCCAGCCACAACTGTAGACTTTACCCCTGCTGCCAATGCAGCCTCTCCTGCAGTAGTGCATATTAAGACAAAGACCAATGCAAAAAAAGTAGAGCCAAGTGTACAAAAAAGACAAAGAAATCCTTTTTCCGATTTTTTTGGAGAGGATGATATGTTGGGTGATTTTTTTGGCGGCCCAAGAATGCAACCAGAACAAAGAGCAAGTGGTAGCGGTGTATTGATTACTGCAGATGGTTATATTGTGACCAATAATCATGTGGTGAATGGTGCAGATGAAATCAATGTGACCTTAACAAACAAGAAAACCTACAAAGCAAAAGTGATTGGCACCGATGCGAGTAGTGATATTGCAGTGATTAAAATTGATGCAAGTAGCTTACCTTATTTAGTTTATGGCAACAGTGATGAAATTAAATTAGGCCAATGGGTATTGGCTATTGGATACCCTTTAAGTTTGGATGTAACCATTACAGCAGGTATTATCAGTGCAAAAAATAGGTCTATTGATATTAATTCAAGACAGAGTGATAAACCTATAGAATCTTTTTTACAAACAGATGCGGCAGTGAACCAAGGTAATAGTGGTGGCGCCTTAGTGAACACCAGTGGTGAACTAGTGGGCATCAACTCAGCCATTGCTTCCCCGACGGGTTCTTATGCTGGTTATTCCTATGCGATCCCAGTGAACCTTGTAAAAAAAGTAGTGACAGATATTGTAAAATATGGCACAGTTCAAAGAGCTTATTTAGGTATCTCCTATCCACAACAGGATTTGAATGAAGAACAAATTAAAAAGTTAGAATCCGACTATAAAGTAAAAATTGGGGATGTTCAAGGTATAGTGGTAACAGATGTTTTGGAAGGCGGTGCAGCTAAAGCAGCTGGAATCAAAGTGGGTGATATTTTGACTAAAATAAATGGAGTTACTGTTACATCATCTCCAGAATTACAAGAGCAAATTGCAAAATACAAGCCCAACGATAAAATTACCATCACTGTAAAAAGAGATAATAAAGACCTTACACTTAACGCTACATTGAAAGCTAAACTAGGCAATACAGATTTAGCTAGTAGCAGTAAAGCAGCTGAAAAATTGGGTGGAAAATTGGAAACAGTTGATAAAGCCACTGCCGAAAAAAATGAAATAGATGGAGGTGTGGTGGTAAAAGAATTAGGCAACGGTATTCTTGGAAAGAGCAGGGTTGAAAAAGGATTTGTGATTACCCATGTGAATGATCAGCCTGTAAAAAATACTGAAGAATTTTATGAAGCTTTAAAGAAATTAACAGGCTCGACTGTTAAACTTTCAGGTGTGTATCCTGGGTTCTTTGGCAACTATGCGTTTATGTTGAATTTGAATGATTAATCTTAAATCTATTATAAAAAAAGGCACTCGATTGAGTGCTTTTTTTTATGTTTAAACTATTTATTTCAATTTCATTGATTGCCAAATGGCTTCTTTTTCAGCTAAGGTCAACTCAGCTAAATCCAATCCATTTTCTTTAGCATAATTTTCCATTAATTCAAAACGATGCTTAAACTTCTTGTTCGTTTTTTCTAAAGCAGTTTCCGGATCTATTTGTAAGAATCTTGCATAGTTGATTAAACTAAATAAAACATCTCCAAATTCTGCTTCCATTTTTTCTTGATCATTCGCTGCTATTTCTGCTTTTAATTCTCCTATTTCCTCTTCCACTTTCTCCCAAACCTGTTCTTTATTTTCCCATTCAAAACCTACTTGTTTTACTTTTTGCTGAATTCTAAATGCTTTCACCATCGCTGGTAAACTATTAGGCACGCCACTTAAAATAGTTTTAGTACCATCCCCTTCCTTTAATTTAAGTTGCTCCCAATTGCGTTTTACATCTTCTTCGTCTTGCACCTTCACATCACCGTAAATATGAGGATGACGATGGATTAATTTTTTTGAAATGGTCTCAATGGAGTCTTGTAAAGTAAAATGCCCTTGTTCCGTGCCAATCTTAGCATAAAACAATACATGTAACAATATGTCTCCAAGCTCTTCTTTGATGCCTTCCCAATCTTCCTCAATGATGGCATCAATTAACTCATACAATTCTTCGATGGTATTGCTTCTTAAACTTTGAATGGTTTGCTTTTTATCCCATGGACATTTTTCACGAAGGGTGTCCATGATTTCAACAAGTCCTAAAAATGCTTTTGATAAATTGTCTTGGGGCATGATTCAATAATTAATGTGAAGATAGACAAACTTCGGGACTGAAAGCTTGCTTCGGGACTGCCGTTTTTCGCTTTGCTCAAAACGTCTTACTCGTGTATCGGTCTTACTCAAAGCCTTTCAACTGAACGCTTCGTGTTCAGTTGGCTTTTTTTATACTCGCTCGCTTACAAGAGCAAGCTCTTGACGCTGCTTGCATAAAAAAAGCCTCTCACTTTCGTGAGAGGCTTTGTGCCTCAGGCGGGAATCGAACCCGCACTCGCGTTGCGGCGAACAGGATTTTAAGTCCTGCGTGTCTACCAGTTCCACCACCGGGGCTGCCATAAAAAATCCCGTCCTAGAGGAGCGGGATTCTCA